>JBKQTE010000061.1:0-14015 GCA_052143315.1 Acidimicrobiales bacterium
CCCGGCTGTTGCGACTGAGATGGTGACCGCTCCGGCGGATCCCGTCGGAGCGGTGGCCGTGATCGAGGTGGCCGTGTCGGCCGTGACTGTGGCGCCGGTGGAACCGAACTTGACCGCGGTGGCGCCCGCCAGGTTGGTCCCGACGATGGTCACCGAAGTCCCACCGGCCGTGGTCCCAGAGGTCGGGGAGATCGACGTGATTGTCGGGGTCGACGCCGGGGCAACGTAGGTGAACTGGTCGGCCGAACTGCTTGCGCTCGGTCCAGAGGCGGTCGTGTACACGGTGACGTTGACGGTGCCGGTCCCAGCAGGGGAGGTGGCCGTGCATGCGGTAGCGGTGCAGGTGACGCCGGTGGCGGCGGTCAATCCGAAGAAGACACTGACTCCCGTCAGGTTCGTCCCGTTGATGGTGACCACGGTCCCGCCGGTACCCGGTCCAGTGTTCGGTGTGACGCTAGTGACGGCTGGGGCAGAGGGCGGGGTTCCGGTGGGGTTGTAGACCTCAGCGCTCGCCAGGGCATAAACGGTGTTCGCCGGAACCGGAGCGATGAATTGGCCGCCCGCGACGAGAACGTCTCCGTTGGGAAGAAGAGTCGCCGACTGGCCTTGGCGGGCCTGGTTCATGTTTGTCGCAATAGTCCACGTGTTTGCCGTTGGGTTGTATATCTCGGTATCGGATACGGAGTCGCCGTTACCTCCGCCCGTTTCCAGGACCGTCCCGTCCCCGAGTACGACCGCTGTACTAAAGGCAAGGCCGTAGGCCATCGTGGCGGCCGGCTGCCAAGTCCCCGACACAGGGTTGTAAAGATCGGAGTCCAGCGTGTCGCCTCCGGCCAGTAGGGCGTCGCCGTTAGGAAGCGCGGTGAGGGTGCTCCCCGCTCCGAAATTCTCCAATGTCGAGCTGGTGCTGTACACCCACTGCTGAGTGGCGGGGCTGTAGATCTCGGCCGCATACAACGGGGCCGCTGTGCCATTAGTGAAGCCTCCAACAACAAGCACGGAGCCATTTCCGAGGATGGTCGCCGACTGCTCCATGGTGGCAGTGTTCATCGATCCCGTCGCCTGCCAGGTGCCGGTGGACGGGATGTACAGCTCGGCGTTCGAGGTCGCGGCCCCACCAGTGGTTTCGCCGCCGGCAGCGAGGACATCTCCGTCTGGAAGCAGCGTGGCAGTGAAGTTGGCCCGCGGCGTGATCATCGTTCCCGTCGCCTGCCAGGTGCCGGTGGAGGGGTTGTACAGCTCGGCGCTCGCCAGCACTCCACCTGAACCCGTGCCGCCTGCGGCCAGCACTTCACCGTCTGAGAGCAGGGTGGCCGTGGAACCATCTCGGGCGACGGTCATCGATCCCGTCGCCTGCCAAGTTCCAGTGGCCGGGTTGTACAGCTCGTCAGTCACGGTGGAAGGACAGGTGACCAGCACCTGACCGTCGGGCAACAGGGTGGCCGTAGGCCCAGCACAAGCCACGACCATGCTCCCGGTGTACGTCCACGATCCGGTTGTTGCTGCCGAGGCCGGTGTCGTCGCAACGAACGTGATCGTTGTCACGAGAGCCAGCGGTAGGGCAAGAAGGCTGCTCGAAACCGCTGCAATCTGGCCAACCCGCCAACTTCCTGCAGTATGTCGCGTGAGGTTCATGACGGGAACTGACCTCCGCCGTCCGTGTGTAGAGAATTGCGCGCCGTAATCACCTGCGAACTTACGGAGGTGAAGCCGAGGCGACAACCCTAGATTTGGCGGCACGACCCTTCCGATTGGGCATTGCAACCCTACGAATTGCGGTCTACCACCCATTCGTCCTGCCAGAACGACGGCGGTCGATCGTGAGTGAGTGCTTTGATGTCGCCGCCGACTTCTCGGAGGCTCCACGCCGAAACTCACTGGGAGTCGTCGACGACACCCCCAAGGTGACGCTCCTGGGGCGCCGAGAGCCGGTTGCGGTACGAATGCACCCTTCGCTCAGGCGATAGATGGCCGATAGTCACGTCGGGCGATCCCGCCACGCGTGTGCCAGCGGCGATCAACCGGCGTGGGGGCTCGGGAACTATGCGGCACTATGCCAGCGGCCGATCTCTGCCTTCCACGGCTCCTCGTCGTCGATGCTGACGGTCCGCTCGCTTGTCGGTGGGTCATCCAGGCAGAACTCACGCGTCGTCTTGAGCTCCGGATGAATGCGGCCACGATCGGCTGCAGCGGCAGGTCGCTGACCAGGGAAGGTGACGTCTAGCGCAGGATCAGGGTGACATTCGACGCGGGCATTCAACAACGTCACCCTTCGGCACTGAATGCGCCAGATGATGCGGGGTGACGTTTGGGGTGACGTCGATGCGGAGGATGCCTTGCGACCACGGCACTCCGCCTGGCATCACACGAGACCGGTGAACATCCATGCGTGACAATTCGTCCCGAGCGTCGCTCCGACCCCTGCTCAGCGTCGATGAGACGGCGATTCTGCTCGGAGAGACCCGATCCACCTTGTACCGGGCGCTCAAGGCGGGAACGTTGCCCCTTCCCGCATTTCGCATCGGGAGTCGTATCCGCATTCCACGGCGCGCCGTTGAACGTCTCATCGAGGGGCTCGATCCCGAGCAGGCCCCCACGCCATCACAGCTGGCCTGAGGTCAACTGCGAAGCGGTCAGCCGGCGGACACCTTGCCCGGGCGCTTGCCGGACTTCACCATGAGCACTCGCCCCATGTGATTGGCCGCCCGGCGGTCCTCTTCCGGCACGCCGTCGGTGTAGTGGCGGGCCATTTGCACTGTGGACCAACCGAGGCGGACCTGCTTCTGGGCCTCGGAAATCACCGAATCGACCTGTGTCGCGTGGAAGTGACGAAGGGAGTGTAGATGGATGTCGGAGGCGACCTTGGCCTTGATGCGGATCTTGGCAAAAGCATGGCTGACGTTGTCGGGGTGTGGTGGCACCTCGCCACCAGGCTCGAAGGAGAACACGAAGGACTCGGGAGAGAGCTGCAGCCCGCAGGCTCCGGCCAACTCGTCCTGTTCACGCCGGAGCGCAGCGATCTCCCTGAGGGTGGCCCTGTCGAGCGCGACCTTTCGGGTGCTCGACCGGGTCTTGGGCTGGCGGGCTTCAGCTCCCGCCGGGGTACTGACGACGCCCTCATCGATCGTCACCGTGCCCGCCTTCTCGTCGACATCGTTCCATCGAGTTGCGCAGGCTTCCCCCCGTCGCATTCCGGTAGCGGCAACCAGGCGAATCAGCACCGCCACCCGGATCTCAGCGATCCGAGCGGCCTCGAGGAGGGCGAGGACCTCCGCCGGCTCGGGGGACCGCACCGAATTGGGACGGTCGTCGGGTCCCCAGGACGGCAGTTCGGTGTCGACCACCGGGTTGGGGAGCACGTTGCCGCTCCACTTCCGGGCCAGGCGACACGAGCGGTTGAGAAGGGCCCGGGCCAGTCGGACCGTCGTATAGCCCGCTCCTGCCGCCTTGAGGTCTCGGAAGTAGCGCTCGACGTCGTAGGGGGAGAGCGTGGCGATCCGACGCCTGCCGATGGAGTCGCGCACGTTGCGCCGCCACACCCCCTCGTAGCCCCGGACGGTGTTGGGACTCAGGTCCTGCCAACCGTTCTGCTTCCATCCTTCGATGGCGTCATTGATGGTGGTCGTCGGTCCCCACGCCTGCTCCCCCTCTTGCGGTGCGCGGGCAGGGTCCTCTTGTTGATTGGTGACGAGCCGGGCCAGTTCACGCTCTGCGGCGCGCTTGGTGCCCATGAACGTTGCGTGCTTGTGGCGGATCCGGCCGGTGCTGTCGCGACCGAGGTAGACGCGCAGTTCGAAGACGCCTGGACTTCGCTGCCGAATGCTTCCTGCCATGTGTCCCTCGGGTTGTTGGGTTGACCGTTGGGTTCTACCCTACCGGCCAAGCTGTTGTCGAGGGTCAAGTCTCTGGCCTGGACTTATTGGAGCCGGCGGTGGGAATCGAACCCACGACCTGACGATTACAAGTCGTCTGCGCTACCAACTGCGCCACACCGGCCGGCCGCCGGTCCGGGCCCGGCGCTGTCGCCAGCCTACTGGGCGCACGGCTGCCACCCTTGGAAGGCCTCCCCGTGCCACGGCGCTGGCGGACCCGCCGGGATCGAAATACTTGCACCTGCACCCCCCGGTTGGCAGGCTGGCGGGGAATGACCGATCCTTCCGACCATGGCGGACTCCCTCCCTCGCGTCCGTCAGGTGCCGGGAACCCCCTCCCCATCGGCCGCGTGGCGCTCGTGCTGATCCTCTTCATCATCGCCACCGCAGTGCTGCTCGGGCAGGTCCACCCGTCCGTGCCCACCACGTCGTCCGCCACCTCCACCACGTCGTCCACGGCCAAGTCGTCGACCACCACCCCCAAGACGTCGACCACCACCCCCAAGACGTCGACCACCACCACGACCGTCCCGCCGAGCAAGGTCGCGGTCCTGTCGGCCAACGGGTCGACGGTCACCGGCGCTGCTACCACGCTGGCCGACCAACTCCACGCCATCGGGTGGGTCACCCTCCCACCGGTCAACGCCACCACCAACGTGACCGCCTCCACCGTCTACTACGCCCCCGGCTTCGAGCCGTCGGCGGCCGCCATCGCCGGCATGCTTCACCTCGCGCCTACCGCCGTGCAGCCGATCGGTGCCTCGGTGCCGGTCGCCTCGACGGCGGGGGCCGATGTCGTGGTGGTGCTCGGCCCCGACGCCGCCGGCAAGACCATCTCGACCACCACGACCACCACCACGACACCGCCGCCGGCCACCACGACCACCACCAAGGCACACTGAGTGGCGGGCGATTGAGCCGGTCCGCTCGGTGACCGATCCGGCACCGGAGCCGGACGACCGGACGATCGCCCGGCTGGCCCCCCTGCTCGAGTCGCCGGGTTCGACGGCCATCATCACCGACTTCGACGGGACGCTGGCCCCGATCGTCGACGACCCCGCCGCCGCCCGCCCCTTGCCGGGGGCGGTGGAGATCCTCGACCACCTGGCCGGCTCCTTCGGCCTGGTGGCAGTGGTGTCGGGCCGGCCGGCGTCGTTCCTGGCCGCCCACCTGGGCGGAGCCTCCGGTGTCGTCCTGGTCGGTCTCTACGGGCTCGAGCGGGCCGTCGGCGGCCGGGTGGTGAGCGTCCCCGGTGCGGAGACGTGGCGCCCGGTGGTGGCCTCCGTGGTCGAGCGGTTGACGGTGACGGCACCGGCGGGGGTGTCGGTTGAAGCGAAGGGCCTGACCGTCACCGTCCACTGGCGGACGGCACCGACCCGGGCCACCGAGGTCGAGGCCCTCGTGCAGGCGGAGGTGGTCCGTACCGGACTGGTCGCCCATCCGGGCCGCATGAGCATCGAGCTCCGACCGCCCCTGGCGGTGGACAAGGGTTCGGTGGTCATGGCGCTGGTGGAGGGTCGCCGGGCGGCATGCTTTCTCGGGGACGACCTGGGCGATCTTCCGGCGTTCGTGGCCCTCGACCGGTGGGCGGCGTCGGAGGGCACCGCCCACGTCACCGTGGCCGCCGTCGACGGCGAGACCGCCGACGAGGTGGCGGCGGCCGCCCAGTTGGTGGTGGACGGACCGACGGGGGCGCTCGGGATCCTGCAGTGGTTGGCCGACGCCGCCGGGGGTGGCCGGTAGGGATTCGCCCGAGGGAAGTGCTACCGGTGGCGCGGTCGCCGCCGCCGCTGTCAGGAGCCGGGTCGGCCGGCGGCAGTCAGCTGATCGTCGAGCCAGGCGGACGACGGGCGGGCCAGGATCAGCTCGCGGAGGGTCTTGGCCATGGCAGCCCGCTCACCGTCGTCCATGTCGAGAGCCCGGGCCAGCACCGCCGCGGTGCCGCTCACGTCGAACGGGTTGAGCTCCAGAACGCCGGGCCAGAGCGAGTCGAAGGCGCCGGCCTCGCGGGACAGGGCCAGCACGCCGTCGACGGTGTTGACCAGCGGCCCCTCCTTGGCCACCAGGTTCAGCCCGTCGCGGATGGGGTTGACCAGCAGCACGTCGTACCGGGTGAGGGCAGCCAGCGAGCGCGGGTAGTCGTCCTCCACCACCAGGACGATGGGGCTCCACCCCGGCGTGGAGAACCGCTCGTTGATCCGGGCCACAGTCGACTCCACCTCGTTCTGGTAGGCGAGGTACTCGGCCAGCCCCTGACGCGACGGGTAGGCCAGTGCCAGGAACACCACCCGCTCCCGTCGGTGCGGTTGCCGGTGGAGCAGCTCCTCGTAGGCCCAGAAGCCGCGCAGCAGGTTCTTCGACAACTCCATGCGGTCCACCCGCACGATGACCTGGCGGTCGGCACCGCCGACTGCCTCCTCCAGACGCGCCCGGGCGGTGGCCACTGCCGGTTCGGCGGCCGAGGCTGCCAGTGCGCCGGCATCGACGCCGAGCGGCGAGACGAAGGTGGGCACCTCGGCGCCGTCCCGGAGACGGGCGGGGCCCAGTTCGTGCTGGCAGGCCCGGTAGGCGGCGGCCCATCGTCCGGTGTGGAACCCGCACCTCCGGTATCCGGCCATGCTGGCCAGCAGCTCGTCGGCCACCGGGGTGGGCAGGGTGCGGAGGGTCGACGGGTCTGCGAACGGGGTGTGGGTGAAGTGGACGGAACGGAGATCGGGCCGGGAGCGGGCCAGCTCAGAACCGACCAGCGCCAGGTGGTAGTCCTGCACGAGGACGCGACCGCCCTCCGGCGCCAGCTCGGCGATCCGCTCGGCGAACAGCCGGTTGTACTGCCGGTACGCATCCCAGGCCTCGTTCCAGTGACCGTCGGAGCGGGGACGGCGGGCGTTGTCGAAGAGCTGGTGGTGGCAGAACCAGAGCGTGGCGTTCGACACCACGTCGTAGGCCATGCGGTAGATGTCGGGTTCGAGGTCGAGCAGCTCGACGTGCAACCCGTCCGTCTCGAGCAGCCCGCCGGCGGCGGCCATGCGGTCCGCCTCGTTCAGGGCGCACGCCACCCAGGTGGCCCCGGTCCCACGCAGCAGCGGCCGCAGGGAGCCGGCCAGGCCGCCCGCCGCCACGCCGCTCACTGGTCGGCCGTTCACCAGGTGGAAGGCCTGCGGTCCCCGGTTGGAGGCGATCACCGTGTCCGCCAGCGACCCGTCACCGGCGGGGGCCGGTTGGCTGCCTGTCATGGGGCGACGCTACTCGGTGGCACCGGGTCCGAGCCGGGCGGCCATCGGGCGGGGCCCCATTGACAAGTTAGTGAGTGAACACTCACAATGGACCGATGATGGTCCCGGAACGACAGACCGCCGACGAGCGGCGTACCGCGGTGCTGGCCGCCGCCATCACCGAGTTCGCCCGGTCCGGCTACGCCGGGACCTCCACCGAGGCCATCGCCCGACGGGCCGGCATCTCCCAGCCCTACCTGTTCCGCCTCTTCGGCACCAAGAAGGACCTGTTCATCGCCACCTACGACCTGGTCGGGGACCGGGTCGTCAGCAACCTCACCGCCGCCTGCGGCGACCTCGAGGGCGACGAGGCGATGGCCGCCATGGGCGGCGCCTATCTCGAACTGATGCAGGACCCCGAGCTGCTGCAGGTACAGATGCACGGGTTCGCCGCCGCCACCGGGGACGCCGACATCGCCCGCGGCTGCCGGAAGACCTTCGAGATGTTGTGGCAGCTGCTGGCCGAGCGCGCCCACCTCTCCGAGGCGGACATCCAGCAGTTCTTCGCCGCCGGGATGATGATCAGCGTCATGTCGGCCATCAACCTGCTGTCGCTCTCCGATAGCTGGGCCCAGTCGCTGTGCCCGGATCCCGACAAGGCTCAGGCCCTCAGGGCCGCATCCCGGGCCATCGAAGACCACCGCCACCACCAGAACGACGACGACTCCCCGATGGAGGTCCCTGCATGAACTCCCCGCTCATTGCGCCCCTTTTTTTGCCGTCCCTAACTAGTGATCACTCACAAACTAAGCGGTCGTGGCCGGCGGTCTCCCGTCGCCGTCCATCCGCTGCCCTGTCCCGCTCCGCCCGTCCAGACCGTCCCCAGGAGGCCCCCATGAGCACTGCCGTCACCGAACCGCCCGCTCCGCTCACCGCCGACCCGACCGGAGGGCGGAGCCGGTCGGGTGCCGTCTGGGCGGTGATCGTCACCGGCCTGGCCCTCTTCATGGCGTCGCTCGACAACCTGGTGGTCACGACGGCCCTGCCGGTCATCCGGGTCCACCTGCACGCCGGCCTCTCCGGCCTCGAGTGGACGGTGAACGCCTACACCCTGACCTTCGCGGTGCTGCTGCTGTCGGCCGCCGCCCTCGGCGAGCGATTCGGACGACGGCGCATCTTCGTGGTCGGCATCGCCGTCTTCACCGTCGCCTCGGCCGCCGCCGGCCTGGCCCCGAATATCGGGGTGCTGGTGGCGGCCCGGGCCGTCCAGGGGGCCGGCGGGGCCATGATCTTGCCGCTGTCGCTGACCCTGCTCAGCGCGGCAGTGCCCCCCGAACGCCGGAACGCCGCCCTGGGCATCTGGGGGGCCATCGGCGGCATCGCCATCGCCATCGGTCCTCTGGTGGGCGGGGCGGTCACCACCGGATGGGCCTGGCAGTACATCTTCTGGCTGAACGTGCCCGTCGGCATCGTGCTGGTCCCGCTGGCCTGGTGGAAGCTCCGCGAATCCCGCGGTGTGCCCGCCCGGCTCGACCTGGGCGGCGTGGCCCTGGTCAGCGTGGGACTGTTCGGCCTCGTCCTCGGCCTGGTCCGGGGCAACGCCCACGGGTGGACCAGCGCCGGCGTGGCGGGCTCCTTCGTGATCGGCGCTGTCGCCCTGGCCGCCTTCGTCGGATGGGAGCTCCGCTCGGACCACCCGATGCTGGACGTGCGGCTGTTCAGGCACCGGGCCTTCGCGGCGGTCAACGTGACGGCGCTGCTCTTCAGCTTCGGCATGTTCGGGTCCATCTTCTTCCTGTCGCAATTCCTCCAGACGGTGCAGGGCTACTCGCCGCTCGGCGCCGGCCTGCGCGTCCTCCCGTGGACGGGGATGCCCATGCTGCTGGCGCCGCTGGTCGGGCTGCTGGCCGAGCGGTTCGGCGGCAAGCCTCTGGTGGTCATCGGCCTGGTCCTCCAGGCCACCGGCCTGGCCTGGCTGGCCGCCATGGTGACACCCACCACGCCGTACCTCGACATGGTGCCGGCCTTCGTGGTGGCGGGGGTGGGGATGACGCTGTTCTTCATCCCGTTGGCCTCGCTGGTCCTGGGCTCGGTGCCCACCGCCCTCGAAGGGGTGGCCTCGGGTGCCAACAGCGCCTTCCGTGAGCTGGGCGGCGTGCTGGGCATCGCCGTGCTCGGCGCGGTGTTCTCCTCGTCGGGGGGCTACGCCTCCGGCCAGGACTACGTGAGCGGCCTCGTCCCCGCCATCGCCGTGGGGGTGGGCGTGGTCGCCGCCGGCGCGGTGGTGGCCGCCCTCGTCCCCGGGCGCCGCCGGGCCCGGGCCGCCCGGGCCGGATCGGAGGGCATGGCCGTCACCCCGGGGGAGCGGATGCCGGAGCTGGTGAGCGCCGGGTCCTGACGGCCGCCGGTCAGTACCGCCGCCACGCCGATCGGTCGGTCTCGTCCCGGCCGGCCCGGAGCAGGGCGGTCCGGATGATCTCGGTGGCCTGGGGCCGGAGCTCGGAAAGCGGGCGGTTGCGGTGCACCCGCACCCCCAGGTCCACCTGGGCGATGGTGTCGGCGCCGAACTCGGAGGCCACGTCGACCAGCAGGGCCAGCTCCACGGCGTAGCCATCGGCCAGACCGCACTTCTCCAGCACCGCCCGGGGGGCGGCCGTCTCGCCGGCCAGGGGCTGGACGATGCCGTCCAGGGCTGGGAAGAACAGGTCGATGAGCGGCTTGGCCACCAGTTCGGTGACCCGGCCCCCGCCGTCGGTGGCACCGTGCAGCGGTCGGCGGTAGTACCCCTTCACCAGGGTGGTGGAGCCGTCGAGGAGCAATGGACCGAGCAGCCCGGTGACGAAGTGGGCGGCGAAGTTGGTGACGTCGGCATCCACGAAGACGATCAGGTCCCCGTCGGCAGCCTCCATGGCCAACCGCATGGCCTGTCCCTTGCCCCCGCCGTCGGCGTCGGGGCCGGCCCCGGTGCGCACCACCCGAGCCCCGGCGGCCGCCGCCGCCTCCCCGGTCCCGTCGGTCGAGCCGTCGTCGACGACCAGCACCTCGTCCACCAGGGCGAGGCCCCCACCGGCGGAGGTCAGCCGGGCGACCACGGGAGCGACGATGGCACCCACGGTCGAGGCCTCGTTGCGGGCCGGGACGCACACCGACACCCTGCGGTCGCCCTTGGCCGAGGCCAGCCGGCGCGCCTCGAAGCGGTGGTGGGGGTAGCGCCTGTCCCGGTCGGAGACGGACGGGTCTGCCTCGCCTTGGTCGGTCGGCCGCGAGTCCATGGTGGGATCACTGTATTGGCCCGCCATCGGTGTGCCGGCGGCCAGGTGGTCCTGGCGGTCCGATCCGGCTCCGGGCTCCGGTGGTGGTACGGGGCGGAGTCGGCGGTGCCCGATTGACGCGGGGGCTCCCCATCGTCCACCATGGAGAGATCATCCAGAGCGGCTGAGGGACCGGGCCCAGCGACGCCGCGGCAACCAGCACGAGCTCCGATGCCTTCACACGGATCGGGGTCGTGGCAGGTGCCAATGCCCGAGCGATGAGGAGACCACTGTGGATTTTGTTTCGGGACTGCGCTGTCGTGAGTGCGGGCGGGGCTATCCGGCCGAGGCGCTTCACGTGTGCGACTACTGCTTCGGTCCGCTCGAGGTGACCTACGACTACGAGGCGATCACCGCCACCGTCAGCCGGGAACGGATCGCCGCCGGCCCCCGCACCATCTGGCGGTACGCCGATCTGCTGCCGGTGCGCGACGCCACCCCGGTCGACCTGGGGGCCGGCTTCACCCCCCTGGTGCGGGCCGACCGTCTGGCCGCCGAGCTCGGCCTGGGGGAGCTGTGGATCAAGGACGATACCGCCAACCCCACCGGCTCGTTCAAGGACCGGGTCGTCTCCGTGGCCCTGACCAAGGCGCGCCAGCTCGGGTTCAAGGTGGCGGCGTGCGCCTCCACCGGCAACCTGGCCAACTCGGTGGCCGCCCACGCCGCCCGGGCCGGGATGGAGTCGGTGGTGCTGATCCCCGCCGACCTCGAGACGGCCAAGATCACCATGACCGCCGTCTACGGAGGCCGGGTGATCGCCGTGGAGGGAACCTACGACGACGTCAACCGGCTGTGCGCCGAGCTGACCAGCGAGCGCCCGTCGTGGGCCTTCGTCAACGTCAACGTGCGTACCTACTACGCCGAGGGTTCGAAGACGCTGGCTTTCGAGGTGGCCGAGCAGCTCGGGTGGGAGGCCCCCGACCACGTGGTGGTGCCGATCGGCTCGGGCAGCCAGCTCACCAAGGTGGCCAAGGGGTTCGAGGAGCTGGGCAAGGTGGGACTGCTGGACGAGACACCGTCGGTCCGGATCTCCGGGGCCCAGGCGGCCGGCTGCTCGCCGGTGGCCACCGCCTTCGCCGAGGGAGCCGACGCCATCCGCCCGGTCAGGCCGTCCACCATCGCCAAGTCGCTGGCCATCGGCAACCCGGCCGACGGCTGGTACGCGCTGGACGTCATCCGGAGGTCGGGCGGCTCGTGCGCGGCGGTGACCGATGACGAGATCATCGAGGGCATCGGCCTCCTGGCCCGCACCGAGGGCATCTTCGCCGAGACCGCCGGCGGGGTGACCATCGCCACGCTGGCCAAGCTGGCGGCGCAGGGCGTCGTCCGGTCCGATGAACGGGTGGTGGCCATGGTCACCGGCCACGGGCTGAAGACGGTGGAGGCACTGTCCGGCACCGTCCACCCCACCGCTACCATCCCCCCGACCCTCGACGCCTTCGACCGGGCGTACGGGGGTGACGATACCGATCCGAGCAGTGGCGGGACCGCCACCGCCGACCCGGCAACGAGGAGTTCCCGATGAGTGTCTCTATCCGCGTACCGGCCCAGCTCCGCACCCTGACGGGCGGTGAGGGTGAGGTGACCGTGGAGGGATCCACGGTCGGGGAGGCGCTGAAGGCGCTGGACGCCGCCCATGCCGGCTTTACCGAGCGGCTCTTCGACGACTCCGGGGCGCTCCGCCGCTTCGTCAATGTGTTCCTGGCCGACGAGGATGTGCGGTTCCTCGGCGGCCTGGACACCCCGGTGACCGACGGGCAGACCCTGTCGATCGTGCCGGCCGTCGCCGGAGGCTGACCGGCGGCTCGACCGGCTGACCAGGGAGTTCTCGGCCGCGGTTGCACCGGACCGGCAGGCGTGGTTTGCTGTTGGCACTCGACAGTGCAGAGTGCTAACCACCACGGAGGAACACCAGATGGCCAAGTTGATCACGTTCGACGAGGAGGCCCGCCGGTCCCTTGAGAGCGGCATGAACAAGCTCGCGGACGCCGTACGCGTCACGCTCGGACCGAAGGGCCGCAACGTCGTCCTGGACAAGAAGTGGGGCTCGCCCACCATCACCAACGACGGCGTGTCCATCGCCAAGGAGATCGAGCTCGAGGATCCCTTCGAGCGGATCGGCGCCGAGCTGGTCAAGGAAGTGGCGAAGAAGACCGACGACGTCGCCGGCGACGGCACCACCACCGCCACGGTGCTGGCCTGGGCCCTCGTCCACGAGGGTCTCCGGAACGTGGCCGCCGGGGCCAACCCCATGGACCTCAAGCGGGGCATCGAGGCGGGCACCGAGGCCGCCGTGGCCTCGCTGAAGGCCATCGCCCGGGAGACCGAGACCAAGAGCCAGATCGCCCAGGTGGCGTCCATCTCCGCCGCCGATCCCGAAATCGGTGAGCTGATCTCCGAGGCCATCGACAAGGTGGGCAAGGACGGCGTCATCACCGTCGAGGAGGCCCAGACCTTCGGTTTGGAGATCGACCTGGTCGAGGGCATGCGTTTCGACAAGGGCTACATCTCCCCGTACTTCGTCTCCGACCCCGAGCGCATGGAGGCCGTCCTCGAGGACGCCTATGTGCTGCTGGTGGGCTCGAAGATCACCGCCGTGCGCGACCTGCTGCCGCTGCTCGAGAAGGTGATGCAGAGCGGCAAGCCGCTGGCCATCATCGCCGAGGACCTCGAGGGTGAGGCCCTGGCCACCCTGGTGGTCAACAAGATCCGTGGCACGTTCAAGAGCGTGGCTGTCAAGGCCCCCGGCTTCGGAGAGCGTCGTAAGGCCATGCTGCAGGACATCGCCATCCTCACCGGCGGCCAGGTGGTCACCGAGGAGGTCGGCCTCAAGCTCGAGAACGTCGGGCTCGACCTCCTGGGCCAGGCCCGGAAGATCGTGGTCACCAAGGACGAGACCACCATCGTCGAGGGTGCCGGCTCCGAGGACGAGATCAAGGGCCGGGTCGCTCAGATCAAGGCCGAGATCGAGAACACCGACTCCGACTACGACCGCGAGAAGCTCCAGGAGCGCCTGGCCAAGCTGTCCGGCGGCGTGGCCGTCATCAAGGTCGGCGCCGCCACCGAGGTGGAGCTGAAGGAGAAGAAGCACCGTATCGAGGATGCCGTCTCCACCACCAAGGCCGCCATCGAAGAGGGTGTCATCCCCGGAGGTGGCGTGGCCCTCCTGCGCTCGCAGGCCGCCATCCTCGACGCCGCCGAGAAGCTCGAGGGCGACGAGGCCACCGGTGCCCGCATCGTGGCCCGGGCCGTCGAGGAGCCGTTGAAGCAGATCGCCGTCAACGCCGGTCTCGAGGGCGGTGTCATCGTCGACAAGGTCCGCCACCTGAAGAAGGCCTCCGAGGGCCTGAACGCCGCCACCGGCGAGTACGAGGACTTGTTCGAGTCGGGCGTCATCGACGCCGTCAAGGTGACCCGCTCGGCGCTGCAGAACGCCGCGTCGATCGCCGCCCTGTTCCTGACCACGGAGGCGGTCATCGTGGACAAGCCCGAGGAGTCGGCCGGCGCCATGCCGGGCGGGATGGACGACTTCTAGACGCTGCCGCCGGCACCGCTTGGTGCCGGCCGACGACGGATGTACCGAGGGGCGCCCCCCCGGGGCGCCCCGCGTGCGTCCCGGG
>JBKQTE010000062.1:0-81522 GCA_052143315.1 Acidimicrobiales bacterium
ACTAGCTTCAACATTGGCGTATCCCTCCCCGCTGGTGTCACCCGGCGGAATCGTTGTTTGGTCAACTTGGAGGGTACGTCGCGCCCATCGTCAGATCGTGCATCCACAACTTCTGGTTATAACTCCCACCGACGACTTAGACGGCGAGGATGACAGCGACCCCGACATGGTGGCAGTTGCCGTGGCCACCGCTGCCGTTCATGCGGCCGTGCTCGGTCACGCCGGTGACGCAGCGCAGGCAGTGTGCCGAGAAGCACGAGGCGCAGGCGGCAGCGACGAAGTGAAATGGCAATCCCAACGGTTGCTCCGGTACCTACAGTGAGGCGTCCTAATGTTTGAATCCATCGGCTCTTGGCTGGCCGGTACCCCATGGTTGGTCCCACTTGGCACCATCGTGGCGGCGGGGGCCGCGGTACTAACCGCCATCATCGCTGGCTACATCGGTTGGCAGGCTCGCGACGTTGCGAACGCCCAAAAGGAAATCGCCGGCCTGGCGGAGGTTACCAAGATGGGCGACAAACTTAGCGCTGACGGCTATCTGGAAGCGCGACACAAGATCGCTTGTTGCTACTTGGACTCCGCTGCCGTCGATTTCGAGAGCGCCTACGACCTTCTCGACTTCATGGAGGATCTGGCGCTGTACGAATGCAACGGGTACATCCACATTGATGACCTTGCGACGTTGCACTCCTCAAAGTTCGTTTGTTGGTGGTACGCGATCAGGGAAGTGGTCGAGCCCTTCCGGAATCGGCGACACGACCCACTTGTGTGGAAAGGCACCGAAGACCTCATCGCCAAGCTTCACAAGTGCTTCCGAAAGACCGCCCCATCCTGGTCACGGCGGCCATCCGACGAAATCATGCGAGCTTTCTTCGAAGACGAGTTGAAGGTTGTTGAAGCCGCCGCAGCCAGGGCAACTCTCCGAAATCAGGAGCGGCAACCAATCCAGCCGCCGTAACCTAGGGCCCGTGCCGATCCAAGTTGAGCCGCCAGTCGTCGCCTTCGAGGACAACGACCGGGACTACCTCTTCTGGACCAGTCAGAACCCCCGCGGGTACGTGGTGAACTGCTACCGCAAGCCCTCCGCTGACTACCTCGTGCTCCACTGGGCCGACTGCTACACAATCAATGGCAGCCAATCCCCGTGGACCTCGGGGGACTTCGCGAAGGTCTGTTCCCCGACTGTCACCGCGCTCGGAGATTGGGCGAGCGGGTTGGGCGGCTCGCTGCATCGGTGCGAGCACTGTTGGGCTTGAACCCCGGCGATCCATTCGCGACTGCCTCCCTCGCGGCCAACGAACGCCCTTTGAGCTACGGCCGGGCCCCACGCTCCCCGGGCGCAACGTTGGCCTCCCAGAACTCCCGGTAACGGTCTCTGGTCGCCTCCACATACGGCAGTCGCTGGGCGATCAACTGATCCGGGGTGAGCCCATCGAACGTCAGGCCCCGCCGTTCCGCCATCTCGAAGTACCGGTTGTCGGCGGTGTTGCAGAATATGCACGCCGTCACGATGTAGTTGAGGTCATCTCGATTCGCGTGACCCTTGGGCAGCAGGTGGTCCCAGGACAGCGACAACCAGTTGCTGAACGATTCGGCTCCGTCGAGGCCGCAGTACCGGCACCGGAAGTTGTCGCTCCGGTGGACCGGGTACGCGTACCCTCTCAATGCGTCGTCGAAGCCCGCCATGGTGGTCACCTCCTGTGGCTATCCGGGTTGGGAGATAAGGCCACCCGGACGGCAGCGGAGTAGCTACTCCCATACGACGACGGCGCGATTTGCGGCCTCGCGAATCGCCGCCCCCTCCACCGTAACGCTGGCCTCATCCAACCCAAGAGCGGGCAGACCCACGAATATCTCCACCGGCCCTTCCGGAGGCAGCGGGTATACCCACGCCCCGAATCGCCAGCCCCCGCCCCCGCCCCCGCCCCCGCTGTGCTGCATCCATATCCCAGTGGGGAACCCGTCTTCATCCTTCGGCGTGTTCATCCGACCTCCGAACCCAACGTCCCCTTGGCCCGCGCTTCGTCCGTCAGAGAATCGGACCCCGAGGCGGGGCATACGGCGGGCCCCTGGTCTCAAGCCCATCATGCCGAGCCGTTCGTGTGCCGTGCGGGGGTCGAGGAGGATGACCACGTCGATGACGAACCCGTTTGGGTAGACCTTGAGGGTGTCGACGGCGATGACGGCCTGCTCGCTCCGATGGACCACGGCATCGACGGCCAGGGTGGCAGGAAGAACTCCATCCGAGGCGCGGTCCCACGCCGGTGGAGCCCAGTGATGGGAGGGCTCTGGCGGTTCAGGGGGTAGGGGCTCGAAGAACGGCATTGGGGCCCACGGTACTCGTCGAGTGGACTCCGCTCATGAACCGTTCGCGAATCACATATTCCCTGGTGAACGGCCCGAGATTCCCATCGTTAGCCACCCCGTAGTGCATGACTTGACTCCAAGCCTCGCGAAGGCACTCTGCTCAGGCACCGTCGCCATCGTGAAGTCCCGCGACGAACTCCGTGAGGGCGTCCGCTGGAACCCGAATCGCCCGGCCGATCCGAACGACACGAAGCTGGCCCGAGTTGACCAGTTCATATGTCTTCGTCAATCCGAGGTCCAGCATCTTCGCTGCCTCGGGCATCTTGTACAACAACTTCCCATCCACGACTGGATTCCTCTCACCCTTCCAACTCCGTGGTCGGAGTCTATGGAATCGGCACGAGGAAGAGAACAATGAAGTGAGGTCTGTCAGGGTTAGTTGAACTATAGACCGGCGATAAATCCCCACTCTGACCTGGCCCGTTGGTTGATGTTGCGATCTAGTGAACGTCAGCTACTTAGAAATGGATTGACCACGCTATTCGCCCCAAGGATAAGTTCCCTATCTCAGGGCATTCGCCATCGCCTTGGCAGCGGCCTCCCGCTGGGGGCTGCGGATGTGCCCGTAGACGTCCGCCGTCATCCTGATGGACGAGTGACCCAAGATGTCGGCCACAACTTCCAGCGGTACGTTCTGGGCCAACATCAGGCTCGCAGCGGAGTGCCTCAACTCGTGGGGATGCCAATGTCCTAATCCGGCCCGCTCGCACGCGGCGTTGAAGTCCCGCCGGAAGTTGCTGGGATCGATCGGAGTACCGACCTCATTCGGGAACACCAAGTCCATGTCGGTCCAGCTTGATCCAGCGATCCGTCGTTCCTTGGCCTGGCGACTCTTGTGGCGACGAAGTGACTTGACGACCGGCTCCGGAAGGTTGACGGAGCGGCGACTCGTAGCCGTCTTCACCTCTCCGATGAAGAGTTTGTTCCTCTCCCTTCTGAGTGCCCGCTGGACTGTCAGCGTTCCCGCGGCAAGGTCCACGCTGGACCAGCGCAGCCCGAGGGCCTCACCTGAGCGCAGTCCGAGGTAGAGGAGCGTGATGTAGAGGGCTTCGAGGCGGTATCCCCTGACGGACTTCAACAGGAGCTTCGCCTGTGCTGGGGTAAGCCCGCGACCTTCCTTGCGCTTCATCTTGGGTCCCTTGGTGAGGCTGACCACGTTCCGGGCGACGACACCCCACCGCACGGCCTGATCAAGGGCCTGCGAGAGGACCGCCCTCATACGTCTGACCGTGCTGGCCGACAACCCTGAGTCGAGCTTCGCTGAGGTCAAGGCGTCGACGTCTGCCGGAGTGAGCTTCGAGACTCGCTTCGATCCGAGGGTCGGCACAAGGTGATGGTCGGCGATGGATTTGTAGTTGTCGAAGGCGTTGGTGGCAACCTGATGCCGAAGCACCTCGTTCTCCCACCGCGCCAGGAGTTGTTTCACTGTCATGCGGTCATCCGGCGCCGGGAGCCCATCGTCGACCTGCCGCTGCACCGCCCGTAGCTTCTTCTTGGCCTCGTCGGCCGCCTTGGCGCTCACGGTTTTGCGAACGGGGCGACCGGCATCGTTGAATCCCAGGGTGATAGCGCCGACCCAGCGTCCATCAGATGCGCGTTGGTAAACGGAGCCCTCGCCGTTCAGTCGCCTTCCAGTCATCTCCTGACCCCTTCGACCCCGTTGCTACATTCGTTGCTACATTCGGGGATTTCGGAGCCTAGGCGCGACGAACCCCAGGCCAAACACTGTACTTGACCTGGGGTTACGTGGTGGGCCGTAGAGGACTCGAACCTCTGACCCCTTGCGCGTCATGCAAGTGCGCTACCAACTGCGCCAACGGCCCGTGAGCGACGACGATACCACCCGGGCCTGTCGGCAAAGGCCTGACCGCCCGGACCGGTTCGATCGGTGACGACCACCGGCGAGCACACCGCTCAGTTGGCGACGGCCGGCTCCGGCGTGGAACGCTCGACGGCTGCCCAACCGCTCAGTCGTCGGCGCCGCTCGTCCTCCACCCTGCGACCGCCCCGCAGCCCGAACAGCCGCTTGGCCAGCAGCAGGTAGACGACGATGGCCACATTGATGACCAGGGTGAGCACCTTGAGCACGCTGACCCCGTTGGCCAGCTCGTAGATCTCGAACGGGACCAGCAGTGTGGTGGCCACGAAGGTCAGGTACTCCGCCCAGCGCTTGGCGAGCCACAGGCCGACCATCTCGGTGGCTTCCAGCGCGCCGTAGGCGGTCACGGCCAGGCCCAGCTCCACCAGGTGCCGGGGCGAGTAGTGGAAGGCGTTCCGCAGGTGCCCGAGGAGACCACGCACGCTGGACGCCCCGGGGGAGCCACCCGACAGGTCGTTCATGATGGTGTTGTAGTCCTGCTCGAGGGCGGTGTGGTGCCGGGCGAAGGTGAACAGCGCCACCGCCAGGATGGTCAGCACGATCACGTGGATGGCGCGGTCGAGGGCGATCAGCCGGAGGACGTACTTGTCCCTGAGCACGGGTCCCCGGTCGGGGAGCTCGATCTCCGCCCTCGTCGGCATCGACTGGCGTGCCGGCTGATCGGGGATGGGGCGGGGGAACCATCCGTCGCACCGCAGGCACCGGAGCCACCGGAGCCCGTCGGCGTCCCTGGCCAGCATCCGATCGTCCGTCGTCACCTGGTCGACGTCGCCGCCGACCAACTCGTGTCCCCGAAAAGCACAGGTCAGCAGCTCGTACCGATTGTCCGCACGCTTGTCGGCCACCCAGGAACCATAGGTCGGCGTCGCCACGCCACAGGGTGACGCTCAGGGTCGCCGACAACGTCCGGCCTTCCAGTCCCGGGCTCCGCAGCCAAGGGAGAGACCTGCGGGGACAATGGGGTGCACCCGCGGTGCGAGATCGGGGACGGCCCGCGAGGCCGGTACGTGCGTACCGGCCCTCGACTGGAGGCGGCGGGCGGAATCGAACCGCCGTACGGGGCTTTGCAGGCCCCTGCCTAAACCACTCGGCCACGCCGCCGTGGCGTCCGAAGATCCTAACCCGCCCGAGGGGATGCTTGAATCTTCCCATGCGCATCGGTTTGATCGCCCCGCCCTGGACCCCGATCCCCCCCGCCTTGTACGGCGGCATCGAACTGGTGGTGGACCAGCTCGCCCGCGGCCTGCAGGATGCCGGCCACGACGTGCTGCTCTACGCCACCGGTGACTCCACCTGCCCGGTACCGCGCGACTGGGTGCTTCCCGAGGCCGAGGGGACCCGCATCGGCATGGCCGTTCCCGAAATCCGCCACGTCATCCACGCCTACGAGGCGGTCAGCGAGTGCGACGTCGTCCACGACCACACCATGATGGGCCCCTTCCATGCCGAGCACTACCCCGGCCTGCCGGTGGCCACCACCATCCACGGTCCGTTCAACGAGGAGCTCACCGACCTGTACGGGGCCATCGCCGACCGGGTACCGATCATCGCCATCTCCCATGCCCAGCGTCGCGCCGCCCCCGAGGTGGTCGTGGCCAAGGTCATCCACCACGGCATCGATGCGTCCCAGTTCCCCGTGGGCGACGGAACCGGGGACGACGACGGCCCGTACGTCGTCTTCCTCGGACGGATGGCCGACGACAAGGGCGCCCACCGGGCCATCGCCGTCGCCCGGGCTGCCGGTATCCGGGTGCTGATGGCCGCCAAGATGCGCGAGCCCCTCGAGATGCAGTACTTCGCCGAAAAGGTCGAGCCCCTCCTCGGCCCCGACGCCGTCTACCTCGGCGAGGTGTCCCACCAGCGCAAGCTCGAACTGCTGGCCGGGGCCTCGGCACTCCTCTTCCCTATCCGGTGGAACGAGCCGTTCGGCATGGTGATGATCGAGGCGATGGCCTGCGGCACCCCGGTGCTGGCCTTTCCGGAGGGAGCCGCCCCCGAGGTGGTCGACCACGGGCAGACCGGCTTTCTGTGCGACGACGAGGACGCCATGGTCGAGGCCATCGGGCGACTGGGTGAGCTGAAGCGCTCCGACTGCCGCCTGTCCGTCGAGGGCTACTTCTCCACCACCCGCATGGTCGCCGAGCACATCGAACTGTTCGAGAGCATGGCCCGTCGAACGACCTGAGGCCGGGACCAGCGGGCACCACATATCCGACGTCTGCCGCTACGCTCCGTGACAGTGCACTACAAAGACAGGAACGCTCCGGCAGGCACGATCGCGATCACCATCAAGATCGTCTTCGTCATCTACGCCACCATCCCGGTGTACATCGCCGCCATCGAGCTCTACCGGCGGGCACCGTTCCGGGTCCAGTCCACGGGCATCGGCTACCTCCTAGTGGCCGTGCTCGTGGTCCTCACCTACTACGACTTCCGCCGACTCAAGCAGTCGGCGGAACGGATGCACCCATGGTTCTCGTTCCTCCAGATCTGCATCTCCATCGCCGTCGTCACCATCGTCAACCTGACCGCCGGTGGCAACGTCGGCACCTACTACGTGCTCTTCCTTCTCCCCGTCATGATCGCCTCGGTGATGGGCGACCTGGTCATGATCGGGGCCACCTGGGCTCTGGCCCTCGCCGCCCTCGGCCTGGTGATCTTCCGCAAGGGCGACCACAGCGCCGACACCCTGTTCTGGACGCTGGCCGTCTCGGGGGCGGCCTGGGGCGGGGCGGCGATGGCCATCCACTTCGCCGTCAAGCAGTTCCTCGGCGCCATCCACTCCGCCCAGCAGGTGTCGCGTCTGGCCAGCGCCGCCCAGGACGTGCAGACATGGCCCGCCGGCCTGGCCACCTGCACGCCACTGTTGGCGGACATCATGGGTGCGGAGCTGGTGACGGTGATGGCCGGACCGACCGGCTCGCCCCTGGAACCGGTGGCCGTCTTCGATCGCCGGCAGAACGGCGCGCCGGTGGCAGGGGCGCCATCCCCCTCGGACGACGGCGCCGCTCCGGTCGACGAGTTCGAGGAGGGGATCCGCCAGGCGACCGACACCCGTCGGGTGTCGTGGGTGGGACGGTCGACCTTCGTGCCCAACCGGACGGCGTCCGGCATCGACATCGTGATCATCGGCACCCGGCAACGGGTGCCGACCGTGCCCACCACCGGCGTCACCAACGCGGTCATCGCCGGCCAGCTGGTCGGCGGCATCGTCGACCGCGTGTCGCTGATCGGTGGCCTGCGCGAGGAGGCGGTGACCGACCCGCTCACCGGGCTGGCCAACCGGCGCGGCATGTACGAGCTCCTCGACCGCATGCTCGCTCACGCCGCCAGGACCAGGGAGCCGTTCAGCCTGGTGATGCTGGACATCGACCGCTTCAAGCAGTTCAACGACGATTTCGGGCACCTGGCCGGCGACGCCGTGCTCCGGTCCATAGGCGCCATGCTCCGAGCGGGCGTCCGCCTCCAGGATGTGGTGGTCCGGTTCGGGGGCGAGGAGTTCTGCCTCCTCCTGCCGGCCACCGGTCGTGACGGCGCCGCCTCGTTGGTCAATCAGCTTCGGGTTACCGCCACCAAGCGATCCGACGTCCCGGGTGTCAGCCGACCGACGTTCTCGGCCGGCATCGCCCAGTGGGACGGGACCGAGGGCCGACAGTCGCTGATCAGCCGGGCGGACACCGCCCTGTACCGGGCCAAGGACGCCGGACGCGACGCGGTGTCCACCGACGCGGAGACCACCGACATGCGGTCGGCGAGGCCGATGTCAGGATCGGCGACGGAGGAGCAGCCAGACGATGGCGCCGAGGAAGGCGACGACGACCACGACCTTGACCGCCAACCAGATCAGCCCGGCGATGAAGTGCAGCAGGGCGAAGGCCACCACCACCGCGATGACGGCGGCTCCCACCACCAGTACACCATCGATCAACTTGAGTCCTGAGCGATCGCCGTCGGCCATGGGCCCACGCTAACCGAACCGGTCGTTCCCTCACCGTCGCCGGGGCGCCAGGCACGGCGCCGCCCGGATCCGAGGGCCGCTCCGGACGCCGTAATGCTACGGTCCGCCGATGTCCATGCGTGAGCAGCGGGGAGCGTTGATCGAGCGCACCGACCTGCAGGGTGATGCCTTCTGCCACGCATACAGCGACGTGGCCGACGAGTGGCTCACCGGGCTGTTCGACCAGGCCACCGGCGGGAACGACCGAGGTCTCGCCCTGGTAGCAGTGGGCGGCTACGGGCGCCGGGAGCTTTGCCCCTACAGCGATCTCGACGTGGTGCTGGTGCACAAGGGACACAAGGACGTCTCCGCGGTGGCCGACCGGATCTGGTACCCGGTGTGGGACGAGGGCGTCTCCCTCGACCACAGTGTGCGCCGGCCCAACGAGGCGCTCGAGGTGGCCGGCGGGGATCTACGCGCTGCACTCGGGCTGCTCGACGCCCGGGTGATCTGCGGCGACCGAAGGACGGCCGAGCCGGTCCTCAGCGGAGCCCGCGAGCGATGGGCCAAGCAGAAGCCGCCGTGGCTGGAGGTCCTCGCCGACCTGGTGGCCGTGCGCCATGCCACCCACGGGGACGTGGCCTTCCTGCTCGAGCCCGACCTGAAGGAGTCGCACGGCGGCCTCCGCGATGTCGCCGCCCTCGACGCGGTGGTGCTGGCGGTCCCGGTGCTGGCCGACTTCGTGGACACCGCCGCCATCGAAGCCGCCCGGGCGGTGCTGGTGCGGACCCGGGTGGAGCTCCAGCGACGGGCCGGGCGGGAGCTGAACAAGCTCCTCCTCCAGGAACAGGACCAGGTGGCGGCGGCGGTGGGCGAGGTCGACTCCGACGCCCTCATGGCGTCGGTGGCGGCGGCCGGCCGCACCATCGCCTGGGAGTCAGACGACGCCTGGCGGCGGCGTGGGGTCTGGACCCGGGCCAAGGGGTCCCGGCACCGGCGGCCGCGCACCGAACAGCCGGTGGTGGCCGACATCCCGTCGATGCCGACGGACCCGGACATCGGGGTGGTGGACGGGGAGGTCGTGCTCGGCCAGGGCGCCGACGTCACCGGGGATCCCACCCTCTCGTTGCGCCTGGCGGCGGTGGCCGCCGAAAAGAACCTCCCGATCGCCCGCGAGGCCCTCAACCTCCTGGGCCGCAAGGCGCCGGTCCCACCCGTGCCGTGGAGCGACGAGCTCCGCGACACCCTCGTCCGGGTGCTGGCCAGCGGCCCTCCGGCCATCGCCGCCCTCGAGTCCCTCGACCAACGCGAGGTGCTGACGCGCTACCTCCCCGAATGGACGGCGGTCCGTAACAAACCCCAGCGCAATCCGTACCACCGGTTCACCGTCGATCGGCACCTGCTGGAGGCCACCGCCAACGCCGCCACCATGGCCCACCGGGTGCAGCGGGTGGACCTCCTGTTGATCGGCACCCTGTTGCACGACCTCGGCAAGGGGTTCCCCGGCGACCACACCGAGGTCGGCATGACCCTCGCCGCCGACATCGGCGCCCGCATGGGGCTCCCGCCCGCCGACGTCGACGTCCTGGTCTCGCTGGTGCGGCTCCACCTGCTGCTGCCCGACATGGCCACCCGTCGCGACCTCCACGATCCGGCCACCGCCCAGCGGGTGGCCGACGAGGTGGGCGACCGCGCCACCCTCGACCTCCTCGCCGCGCTGGTGGAGGCGGACAGCCTGGCTACCGGTCCGTCGGCGTGGGGCTCGTGGAAGGCCGGGCTGCTGGCCGAGCTGGTGGAGCGGACGGGCAAGCTCATGGCCGGCGAGGACGTCGCCCCGCCGCCGCCGTGGGTCACCGACGATCTCCGGACGATCATGGACACGGTGCGCACCCACCGGGTCCCGGCCCTGTCCTTCGACGCGCCGACCGTCACGGTGGTGGCAGCCGACCGCCCCGGGCTGCTGGCCGAGGTGACCGGCGTCCTCGCCCTCCACGGCCTCAATGTACGCGCCGCCAACGTGGCGGGTGAGGACGGGGTGGCCGTCGAGATCTTCACCGTCGAACCGGCCCGGGGACGGTGGCCGGCGGCGGCCAAGCTCTCCAACGACCTAGCGGCGGTGATGACGGGAATGCTGTCGTTGGAGGAGCGTCTGGACGAGCGGGCCCGGACGTACCGGAACGAGAAGCGGGCCATCACGCCGAATCTGGTCGACACCCAGATCACGGTGGACAATAACGCCTCGGCCACCGCCACCGTGGTGGAGGTGCGTGCCGAGGACGTGGTGGGCCAGCTGCACCGGATCACCCGGGCGCTGGGAGACTGCCGCCTCGACGTCATCTCGGCCACGGTCTCCACCTTCGGCCCGGCGGTGGTCGACGCCTTCTACGTCCGGGGACCGGACGGCGGCAAGCTCACCGACCCCCACACCATCGCCGCAGTGGAACAGGCGGTACGCGACCGGGTCACGTCCCCCTCCGCCTCCTGACACGGCCGGCGTATCTCCGGGCAAAAACCCGCCTCGGTGTGCATCCCATCGCGGAGTGTGACTGCTAAGATCCGCCGCTAACGGAGGCACCATGGCAGGCAGACACTCACATACCCAGAGACCGACGCGCTCGTCCACGGACCGAGGTTCCCTCCGGCTGCCCCTGATCGTCGGCACCGTGGTGGTGGCCATGGCTGCGGTCGCCGCCGTGGTCGTCGTCGTACCGAAAGTCACGTCAAGCCGGGCCGCCACCGCCCCGGTCTCCGCCGCCCAGGCCAGGGCCGACGGCGACGTGGCCCCGCCGTTCACCGTGGTGGCCACCTCACCGGTCAACACCGCCACCCAAGTCCCCAGCGACGCCAGCATCACCGTGCAGCTGTCGGACCCGCTGGCCCCGGACTCACCTACCCCCACCCTGTCGCCGATGGTGGCGGGCTCGTGGCAGCTCCTCACCCCGACCACCTTCACCTTCGTCGCCACCGCCCCGTTCGTCCCGTCGTCGACGGAGACCGTCACCATCCCCGCCGACGTCACCGACATCGCCGGCCGGCAGCTGGGGACGACCACGTCGGTGCAGTTCAGCGTGGCAGCCGGTAGCACCCTCCGGCTGCAGCAGCTGCTGGCGTCGCTCAACTACCTGCCGCTGAGCTTCACGGCGGCCGGCCCACTAGTCGCCCCGCAGGAGGCGGCGGAGGCCCAGGCCGGGTCGTTCGCCTGGCGGTGGAGCGTACCAGCGGCGCTCGAAGCGCTGTGGACCGAGGGCACGGCCAACACCATCACCAGGGGGGCGGTGATGGCGTTCGAGGACCAGCACGGCATGAAGACCGACGGAGTGGCCGGCCCGGCCGTGTGGGAGGCATTGGTGACCGCCGCTGCCGCCGGAAGCATGGACCCTGTCCCCTACAACTACGTCTACGTGACCGAGACGCTCCCCGAGTCGGCCACCGTCTACAGCGATGGAGCCGAGGTCTACTCCACGCTGGCCAACACCGGCGTCCCCGCGGCACCGACGGACGTCGGCACCTTCCCGGTTTACGACCGTTTCGTCTCCACCACCATGACCGGCACCAACCCCGACGGGTCCAAGTACTCCGACCCCGGCATCCCCTGGGTCAGCTACTTCAGCGGGGGCGACGCCCTCCACGGCTACGTCCGTGGCAGCTACGGGTTCCCCCAGAGCGACGGATGCGTGGAGATGCCGCCGGCCCACGCCGCCATCGTCTACCCGCTCACGCCGATCGGCACCCTGGTCACCGTCGACTGACTGGTCGTCCCGGGCGGTCAGTCCCCGGGCCGGGATGTCGGGAGGTCGCTCAACTGCCCAGCAGGGGGTGTTCGAGCCCCAGCTCGGCCAGTGTGCGTCCCGGCTGGCGCGGCTCGACGACGGCGGCGGGGGCGTCGTCGACACGGAAGACGTAGAGGTTCCAGTACGTTGCCAGCTCGGCAGGGGCGATGTCGTCGTAGAGCCGACGCTCGACGTCCACGCACCGGGTGAAGCCGGCCTCGGCGAACCGGTCGGTCCACCACGAGAACGAGGCGATGGTGAGGTGCCCCTCGACCGGCTCGCCCTCGGAGTCGACGGCCAGGTCGGGCGCGGGCACCGGCCCGGCATAGTCGCCGGGGAGCGTCCGGTAGTGGTCCAGCCGGCCCGGGAGGACCTTGCCTTCGAAATGGCCGTCGGGACCGGAGGCGTTGTGGCCGAAGGAAGGGATGGTGGCGTAGAGGTAGCCGCCACACACCCGTCGGAGCTCGGCCAGCGCCACCGGCACCCGGTCCGGGGGGAGATGCTCGAGCGTCTCGAGGACGGTGACCAGCTCGAACTCACCGTCGGCCCACGGGAGGCCGGCGAATAGGTTACCCACCCGGACGTGGCCCCGGGCACCGGGCGCGGCGTGCTCGACCGCGTACGGGCTGATGTCGCACCCCTCGGCGTCGATCCCCCGCTCGCGGAGGACCTCCACCAGGTAGCCGGTGGCGCAGCCCACGTCGAGCGAGCGGCGGACCCGGAAGTTCCTCCACAGGAGCCACCCGGCGATGTCGGCGTTGGAGGCGACCCGGTCGTAGCGGGCGTAGCCGGAGCGGCCCGCCCGGTCCCCGGAGGCGTCGCGCCCCTCGCCGAAGTAGCTCCCGCCGTAGGTGGCATCGACGCCGGCCGCCCTGGCCTCGGCGAGGGCCTGCCCGGTCTCGGCGGCCCGGACCAGCTCGCGACCGGAGCGCGCCATCAGCGAGCGGGCGCCGGCATTGGCGGTGGCCACCCGGACCAGCGCCTGACGGGCCTTTTCGACAGCTCGCTTCTCTCGGGCGGACGGCATGGCGGAAGGATAGCGGGGCGCTACCGCGGCAAGTCCCGGGCGCTCGCCTTCCGTCTCTGGCCGCCCGTATGGACGCCGAGCGCCAGCCATACTCGACATTCTGAGTGGGAAGAGGCAGAATTCACACGACGGGTGTGGATAGACCCACTATTTGCGGTTACGGTACCGGTCACAGGGCACGAGCGGGGGAAGACGAGCGGGGGGATCAGTATGGCCAGCTGGCGTGGTTCGCCGGGAGCTGTCGAGCAAGGTGACCCCGGTGGACCAACGCGTCCGTCCCGACCCACATTGCACCTAGCCAGCGGGTCGAAATGCGCGTAGCCTCGTCGTGCCACGTGTCAAGGGGAAGGGAAGCTACATGAGTCAGAACCAATCATCGGGTGAAGCACCGGCCGCCTCGCTTGTCGGGTCGTTGGGCGTCTTCACTCTCTCCGATGTGCTCAGCCTCCTGGCCGAGACCGGGCAGACCGGTGAGCTGCAGGTCGTGGGGTCGGGAGTCGACGGACGGGTGTGGCTCGGTGACGGGGAGCTCTCCAACGCCCACGTCGGATCGGCCACCACCATCGGTCAGGCCGTGTTCGAGCTGGCCTGCGTCTCCGAGGGATGGTTCTACTTCACCGCCGGACTGGTGTCCTCCAGCGGCCAGCCCCGGGTGCCGGTGCGGGCGGTGCTGGACGAGGTGAGGCCCCAGGTGGAGGAGTGGCGCGAGCTGCGCCAGGTCGTCCCCCTCGATTCGACGGTCGGCCTCTCGCCCCAACCCCCCGGGGGAGACGTCCAGATCCGTGGCGACCAGTGGCAGGTGCTCACCACCATCGGCAACGGAGGCCACTCGGTCCGGTCGGTCCTCGACGCCATCGGCGGTGACCAGATCACCGGGCTCCGCACCCTGCGCGACCTGGCCAGCCAGGGGCTGATCATCCTGGGTGGGGTCACGTCGACCGACACCTCCCAAGACGGCCCGGCACCGTTCGACCCCGGGGTGTCCGCCGACATGCCCTCGCTCGACACCCATCAGGAGCCGTCGTCCGAGCCGCCACGCACCGGCGAGGTCCCGATCGTGCCCCCGCTGCACGGCGAGGCGTCGGCGGTCGGGTACCGCGACGATCCGGCCGGGAACCTGGCCGAAGTGGCCATCATGCCCCCACCGATCACCGCGGACCCCTGGGCGCCAGCTACCGATGCCGACGGCTCAGAGAACAACGGGGTGGCCTGACCCGTCCCACGGCGGCGGTCTCCGGTGGGAGCCAGGGAGCCGTTGGCGGCTCGCCGGGTCAGTTGGAGCAGTTCCCGTTCTGGCTGCAGTGGTTGATCACCACCAATGCCACCACCAACAGGACGGTGCCGATGACCAGACCGGCGATGCCGACGATGATGCCGGCCAGCGCCATTCCGGCGCCGGTCTGGGTGCCGTTCGACCGCTTGATCTGCCCCCGGGCGATGAACCCGAAGACGACGGCCAGGACTGCCGGGATCCCGTAGATCCAGAAGAAGAACGAGCAGACCATCGAGGCGATGGCCAGGCCGTTCGTCTTGGCGGGGGCGGGGTACCCGTAGCCGGGGCCACCGACCGGGTACCCGTAGGCACCGGCCGCCGGGGGCGGCCCGTACGGCATCGCCGGGGGCGGGTATCCCGGGGGCGGGTATCCCGGGGGTGGGTATCCCGGCGCCGGGGTGGGGCCGGGCAGCTCGGGACCGGGGCCGGCGGCTGCACCGGCATCGACCGCAGCCTGGGCGGCATCCCCGGGCACCTGGTCGGGCGAGTACCACTTACCGTCGGACGCCTGCCACCATCCGGGCCCCCGCGATACGTCACTCACCCGCTGCCTCCTTCGTCGGCTGGAGAGAACGTAACCCGCGCCATCGTCAAGGTGACGACCGGGCGCCGGTCAGCTCGGCGGCCAGGGCGCGGAACGCCCTGCCCCGGTGCGAGATGCGGTGCTTCTCCGCGGCGGACAGCTGAGCAAACGTGCGGCCGTCGAGCCCGTCCGGCTCGAACACCGGGTCGTAGCCGAACCCACCGGTTCCGGCCGGCTCGAGGGTGATGGTGCCGGTCACCTCGCCTTCGGCCCAGAGCTCGCCGCCGCCAGGGTAGGCGACCAGGGCCACGGACCGGAACCGGGCCCGGCGTTGCCCGGGAGCCGTCGCCCCGACGGCCGCCAGCTCGGCCAGGAGCTTGGCCACGTTGTCGACGTAGGTGGCGTGCTCGCCGGCGAATCGGGCCGAGTAGACCCCCGGTGCCCCGTCGAGGGCCTCCACCTCCAGCCCGGTGTCGTCGGCCACCGCCGCCAGCCCGGTGGCCTGCTCCACCGCCCGGGCCTTCAATCGGGCGTTGTCGAGCAGCGTCCCACCCGTCTCCTCCACCTCGGGGACCGAGTCCGGTCGGGGGAGGACGGTCAGCCCGGGGACGGTGGCCAGGATGTCGGTGATCTCCGTCGCCTTGTCCGGATTGGCGCTCGCCAGCACCAGGGAGAAGACGTGGGGGCTCATCGGGGCGTCGGCGGCACCGCCAGCACCTCGGCCTGTAGCTCGAGGAGGTGGGCGATCCCGTGCTCCCCCAGGCTCAGCATCTCGTCGAGCTCCCCCTTGGAGAACGGCATGCCCTCGGCGGTGCCCTGCACCTCCACGAACCGGCCCGAGGACGTCATCACTACGTTCATGTCCACCTCCGCCCGGCTGTCCTCCTCGTACGGGAGGTCGAGCATGGACACCCCGTCGACCACCCCCACCGACACCGCCGCCACCGCCTCGGTGAGCGGGTTGGTCCGCAGGGTCCCCTTCTGGATGAGCCGGGTGAAGGCGTCGTGGAGCGCGACGTAGGCCCCACAGATCGAGGCGGTCCGGGTGCCCCCGTCGGCCTGGAGCACGTCGCAGTCCACCGTGACCTGCAGCTCCCCGAGGGCGATCATGTCGCACACCGACCGGAGGGAGCGCCCGATCAACCGCTGGATCTCCTGGGTACGCCCGGACTGCTTGCCCTTGGCCGCCTCGCGCGACACCCGCTCGCCGGTGGAGCCCGGGAGCAACGAGTACTCGGCGGTCACCCAGCCCTTGCCCGAGCCTCGCATCCACGGGGGGACCCGCTCCTCGACCGAGGCGGTGCACAGCACCCGGGTCCGACCCATCGACACCAGGACCGACCCGGGGGCGAACACCGTGAAGTCCCGGTCGAAGGTGGCCGGACGCAGCTCGTCGATGGCCCGCCCGTCGCCCCGGGTGGTCCCGATACCTGCCTTGGTTCCGTCGCTCACAGTGTGAACTCCTTTCCGATCGCTGCCTGTTCCACCGGTCCACCGAAGGCGGCCTCGGCCTCGGCCGCCACCGCCTCCGGGTCGATGGTCGGCCACCGGTGGGTGATGACCAGTCGCCGGGCCCGGGCCCGGCGGGCCTGCTCCCCTGCCTGTCGTCCGCTCATATGGCCGGCTCTTCCCTCGTGCTCCATGGTGTAGGTCGCCTCGCACAGCACGAGGTCGAGGTCGGTCCCGAGGTCCGACAACGACCAGCCGGGACCGGAGTCGGCAGAGTAGCCCACCGACCGGGCGTCTCCGTCGAGCCGCACGGCCAGGGTCTCACCGGCGTGCTCGGTCCGCCGGAACGTGCACGACAGGTCGCCGATCTCCACCCGGTCCCCGTCGGTGACCGCCTGCCACCGCAGGGCCGGGGAGTCGTCCAGGCGGGCGCGCTCCGACACCCCGGCGGGGGCGACCACCCGGAGCCCGGTCCGTCCGGCGGCGAACCGGGCCTGGGTGGCCATGCTGTAGAGGTCCGTCCAGTGGTCGGGGTGGTGGTGGCTGATGACGACGGCGTCCACCGTGGCCGGGTCCACCACTCTCTGGAGGTTGGCGAACGTGCCCGGACCGGCATCGAGCACCAGGGTGGTGGCGCCGGCTCGCACCAGGTAGCCGCTGCCGGCCCCACCCGGCCCGGTCCAGCTGCCGTCGCAGCCGAGGACGCGAAGCGACACGGCCCGAGGATCCGGCTCGGTGGTGCCGTCGGGCCGGCGATCGTGCATCGGTCGTCAGGGTAGAGCAGACCGAGGCCTAGAAGTAGGTGATCTTCGAGGCCCGCTCCTCGACGACGTCGAGGTCGTCGGTCCACGCCCCGGTGGAGAGGTACTTCCACCCGGCGTCGGCGGCCACCACCACGATGGTGCCGCTGTCGATGGTCTCGGCGGCCTTGGCCGCCCCGGCCAGGGCGGCACCGGAGGAGATGCCGGCGAAGATACCCACCTCGATGAGCCTACGGGTCCACTCGATGGACTCACGGGGCCGGACGATCTTCTTGCCGTCGAGCAGGTCGGCGCCGTCGTTGTCGATGAAGATGGGCGGGATGTAGCCGTCGTCGAGGTTCCGCAGCCCGTCGACCAGCTCACCGGCGGGTGGCTCGATGGCCAGCACCGTGATGTCCGGATTGCGCTCCTTCAGGTACCGGCCCGCCCCCATCAGGGTGCCCGAGGTGCCCAGCCCGGCCACGAAGTGGGTCACCTCCGGGCAGTCACGCCAGATCTCCGGGCCGGTGCCCTCGTAGTGCGCCCTCGGGTTGGCCGGATTGGCGTACTGGTAGAGGAAGGCCCACTCCGGGTGCTCCTCGGCCAGCCGGCGGGCCTTGCGGACCGCCCCGTTCGAACCCTCCTCCCCGGGCGAGTCGATGATCTCCGCACCCCACACCTCCAGCAGCTGTCGGCGCTCTGGCGACACGTTGGCGGCCAGCACCACCGTCAGGTGGTAGCCCTTCAGCTTGCACACCATCGCCATGCCGATGCCGGTATTGCCGGACGACGGCTCGATCAGGGTCTGGCCCGGGGCGAGGAGCCCGCCCTTCTCCGCCTCCTCGATCATCGACAGGGCGATCCGGTCCTTCACCGAGCCCCCGGGGTTCTGCCCCTCGAGCTTGATCAGGATACGGACGTCGGGGTTGGGGCTGAGCGCGGTGATGTCCACCATCGGCGTGTTGCCGATGAGGTCGAGCACCGAGCCGTAGACCGTCATACCTGGAGCGGGGGCGGCAGCGGCACGGCGCCCCCGGCCACGGCCGGGAGGATCGACACCTGGTCGTTGTCGGTCACCGGCGTGTCGAGCCCTGCCAGGTACCGCACGTCGTCGTCGTTGACGTACACGTTGACGAACTTGTGGAGCGTACCGTCCCCGTTGATCACCTGCCCCGACAGCCCCGGGTGCTCGACGGCCAGGGCGGTGAGGGCCTCCCCCACCGTGGCACCGTCGGCGGGGACGGACTTGGCGCCTCCGGCGTGGGATCGGAGCACTGTCGGTAGATGCACTGTGACGGGCACGGGGCCTCCCTGTGGTTCCTGTGCTGGGGTCGTCGCGACCGTGGTGGCGGGTGGCGAGGCAGCCGGTGAGTCGAAAGCCGACTACTTCGGTTCGGATTCTACAGTGGTCGCAGGGAGACTGGTTCCTCGCTGACGGTGCCGTCGACGATCCGGTAGCTCCGCACCACCGGGCAGATGTCGCGCAGCGAAACCAGCACGTAGTGCCAGGCGGGGTCGGGGGCCTGGGCCACGTCGGTCGGCGACGGATAGGCGTCGGTGTGGGTATGGGAGTGGAACACCCCGATGATCGAGCCCCCGCCCGACTCGGCGTCGCGGTCGGCACGGAGATGGTCCTTGGGGTCCACCGTGTAGAGCTTGGCCGACCTGGCCAGGTTGCGGGTCGGGTAGCAGCTCACCACCTCGCCGGTGTCGGGGTCACCACCCAGCAGACCGCAGGCCTCGTCGGGGAGACCGACCAGGCAGTGGGCCACCATCTGGCTGTGGACAGCTTCGGGGAGGTGCAACATGTCGGCCCTCACGCTAGAGGACGGCGGGATCCACGGTCGGGTTCGCCCCGGAAGGTCCGCCCCCGACGTCGGTGGCCACCCGGGTCGGCCACCCCGACTACCGTCCGGGGGGCATGTCCGCTGCAGCAGCCAAGCACTCCGGCGCCACCAGCGCCGCCAAACGCCCATCGGGGGGCGCCGATCCGAGCCGGGAGAACAACCGGCTGGTGGCGTCCAACCGGCGCGCCCGCCACGACTACGAGATCGTCGACACCGTCGAGTGCGGTGTGGTGCTCCAGGGGTCGGAGGTGAAGTCCCTCCGGGCCGGCCGTATCGCCCTGCAGGACTCCTACGCCCGCATCATCGACGGTGAGCTCTGGCTGTTCGGCGTCCACATCCCTCCCTACGCCCAGGCCACCGGGTTCGGGGCCCACGAACCCGACCGCCGCCGCAAGCTCCTGCTCCACCGGCGCCAGATCGACGAGTGGATGGGCCGAAGCCAGCAACAGTCGCTCACCATGGTGCCGCTCTCCATCTACTTCAAGGAGGGCAGGGCCAAGGTCGAGCTGGCCCTGGCCCGAGGGCGGCGCCAGTACGACAAGCGTCACGCCATCGCCAGCCGGGACGCCTCCCGGGAGGCCGCCCGGGAGGCGCGGGCGGCCACCAGGGGCGGATCGCACCGCTGACCGGGGCCGGTCCCGGCGACGACCGGTAGGATGACGACCGATCGGCCACCGTGGCCGATCGGTAACCCGTACCCAGGGGGTGACAGGCTTCGACTCTGGTCGTCGAGGTGGGAGAAGCGAGCCGTGGTCTCCGGAGCCACGTTAAAGAGCCGGAACCAAAAATAAACGCCGAGCCTCAGCTCGCGCTCGCAGCCTAGAAACTGCGACGTCCGACCGGTCTCAGTCCTACGGGCCGGAACCGGGCGCCATCAAGTAGGGCTCACCTAGTGGCTGCGCCGACGGGCAGCTAGGGACACCTCAGTCGGATACGGGACACCGCTGCCGCCGGCAACGACGGTGTCCCCGACAATCCACCGCCGGCTGCGCTCGGAGAAGCCCCATTGAGAAGCCGGAGGACGCGGGTTCGATTCCCGCCACCTCCACGGATGCCCTGACCTGTTTTCCCGCAGGTCAGGGCATCTTTGCGTCCCTGGTCCGGTCGCCCGAAGACACCCTCGGGACACGAGCGGGACACGCCGGACAGGCGCGGGTTCCGTCTGTCTGATCCGTCTGTCTGATCCGAACCGAGCCCGACGGAGGGTCTTGCTGCTTGATTCCGACCAGCAGTCGGTCGGCCCGGTCGGCGAGCTCAGGCAGGTCCCTGCCGAGCTCAAGAAGACACCCGAGGGAGCCGATCAAGTCGACGGGGAGAAGTGTCGACATGGCTGTGAAGGTTGGAGTTCAGACCAAATCGAAGCGCCCAGTCGCCGATGGCGGCGGCGTGGTTTCCACTCCGGGTGGACGAACGATGACGGCAGCGGTGTCGAGACGGATGCTTCCAGCCCTCACCGAGCTTCCTTCGAGTGACGGCGCCGAGGCGGATCGACTCGGCGCCCGGTACGGCAGCGTCGAGGCGCGGCGGAGGGTGGCGTCGTGATCTGGGCCGGGTGGTCACTGGTGCTGGCGGCGCTGGTGGCCGTCGGGCCGACCGTGTCTGCCGGTCAGGTGCCGGTGCGCAGGGTCAGCGTCTTCGGCGACAGCCTGATGACAGAGGCCGCCGACCCGTTCGCCGTCGATATCGGTGCGGACGCCACAGTGAGCGAGTCGGTGTTCCCCGGCACGGCTCCGTGCGACTGGTCGACGGAGATGACCGCCGACGCTGCCACCCACCCGACCGCGGTCGTCCTCGAGTTCTCCGGCAACGCCCTGACGCCGTGCATCGCCGGGGCGGACTACGAAACGCCGGCCTACTTCGACCAGTACGGGATCGACGTCTCAGCGGCGGTCGACGCCTACGTCAACGCCGGCACCCACGTGTTTCTCGTGGGCAACGCCCCGACGCTTTCACAGGTGAACGCCCACGACACCCGATGGAACACGCTCAACTGGAACTACAGCGCCATGGCGGCGAACCTCCCGGGGCGAGTGACGTTCGTCAACGCCGGGGCGGCGGTGGAGTCGGCCTCCGGGCAGTTCGTCTGGACCGTGCCGGGCCGGCCCGGCCTGGATGTGGTACGGGCGCCTGACGGCCAGCACTTCTGCTCGGCGGCGGTCCTCAGTTGGCCCGAGTGGCGTTCGTGCGGGTCACTGGCACCCGGGGCTATTGGGTACGCACGGGCGATCGCCGCGGCCGTCGGCCGTTACCTCAAGACGGGCTCGGCGCCGGCCTACGTGGGGCCGCCGCTCGACCCGGAGAACGTGGCGCCGACGATGGCGCCCGGACAGGTGGACCCGTACTGACCACGGCAGCGGCCGAACGATGATGCCGCGGTGGCGGCCTACTGGTAATGGTCCGTCCAGGTGGCACCGTCCCAGTACCGTTGCTGGCCGGGAGCCCCGCCCGGGGCGGGGAACCACCCGGCGGGGGGATGGGCCGACGGTGCCGCCGCCGGCTGCGCCGGGGTGGCCGTGCCCGGCGCCTGCGCCGGCGGGGTCCCGCCCCGCATGACCTGCCCGAACGAGGGGATGACCACCTGGGCCGCGCTGTCCTCGGACTGAACCGTCGGCGTGGTCGGTGTGGCCGGCGTGGTCGGCGGCGACCCCGCAGGGCCCGGGGGGCCGCCGGCCCACGGAGCGGCCGCGCCCACCGGGGCGGGGATGGGGCCCGCAGGGCCCGGGGGGCCGCCCGGCACGAACGCCCCACCGTAGGGACCGGGCCGCCCGTACCCGCCGGTCCCGGCCAGCTGCGCCCGCAGGGCCTTCACCTCCCGGACGACTGGCCACTCCGAGAAGGCGAAGATCAGCACGAAGACGAAGCCGACGAAGGGGATGAAGGCCAGCAACACGAACCAGCCGGAGTAGCCCGCCTTCGTCACCACCTTGACGGCGGCGAGGATCTCCACCACCACCACTACCAGGATGACCAGCAAGAAGATGGTGTCGAAGCCGGCGAACAGGCCCGACGAGCTGCTGCAGACCAGTCCACCGTTGGCGTTGGTCACGCAGCCGGCCTCGTGGACCGCACCGAGCAACGGCCAGCTCTGCAGATCTCCGATCATGGTCCCCTCCGATCGCACGTCCTGGCGAGCGAGAGAGCGCAGGCTCCCGGGCCGCCGCCTGATGGTCTAGTACAGCGGGGGCGGCGGACGCCGGATGGCCGTCCTGGTGCGACCACCATGACAGCGCGGCCGGGGCTACCCTCCGTGCTGCGATCCGTCATCCCGCTCGGGGCGGGCGGTCGGCACCTCTACCTCCCATGGCCACCTCCCCACTACAGCGCCGCGTCCGATGAGCACCCTCTCCCGACGCCTCGCCGTGGTGCTCCTGGTCGGCAGCCTCGCCGTCGGTGCCGGGGGGGCCGTCCTCGCCGGTACCACCGGCCGGGCCGGGGCGTCCTCGCCGCGTACGCCGACCACCGCGCCCGACATCACCCCGAGGCCACTGCCCCACACCCCGCCGGTCTCGTCGTGCCCGTGGCTACGTGCCGCCATCGACCGGCATCAGTCGCCGGCGGCCCTCGCCGACCTGGTGCTGGGCCGCATGACGCTCGCCGAGAAGCTGGGCGAGATCGCCCTCATCAACTCCCACGGGTACGAGAACCTCGACGCCGGAGTGCCCCGCCTGTGCATTCCCCGGCTCACGCTCCAGGACGGGCCCCAGGGCCTGGCCTTCGGGGACACCGACGTCACCCAGCTGCCGGCGCCACTGGGTCTGGCCGCCACCTTCGACACCACCCTCGCCCACCAGTACGGGCAGGTGCTGGGCTCGGAAGCACGGGGCCAGGGGATCGACGTGGTGCAGTCCCCGAACCTCAACATCGACCGGGTGCCGCAGAACGGTCGAGGCTACGAGGGGTTCGGCGAGGACCCGCTGCTGGTGTCCGACATGGGCGTCGCCGAGATCGGGGGCATCCAGTCCCAGGGCACCCTGGCGCAGGCCAAGCACTTCGTGACCTACAACCAGGAGACGGACCGCGGCGTGCTCGACACCGTGGTGTCCCCGCGTGCCCTGGAGGAGATCTACCTCCCGCCCTTCAGGGCGGCGGTCGAGCAGGCCCACGTGGCCTCGGTGATGTGCGCCTACCCGCAGCTCAACGAGGTCTACCAGTGCCAGGATCCCGCACTCGGCCAGCAGCTGCAGCAGTGGGGGTTCACCGGCTTCGTCCGATCCGACCTGGGGGCCGTGCACGACCCGGTCGCCGCCCTCGCCGCCGGGACCGATCTCATCAAGCCGGCCAGTGCCACCCGGCTGGCGCGGTCGGTCAGCGAGGGCGTGCTGCCGATTGCGGACGTGGACGACGCCGTCAGGGGGGTGCTCACCGAGCTGTTCGACTCCGGACTGGTCGGACGACCGGTGACCGGGGCACCGGGGACCCCGGTCGACACCATCGACGACGGCCTGTTGGCCCGGAAGGTCGCCGAGCACTCGGCGGTCCTGCTCCAGGACCGCGGGAGCGTGCTCCCACTGTCGGCCTCGCCCTCGTCGTCGGTGGCCGTCATCGGCGCCGCCGCCTCGGCCGTCCCGGTGACCACCGGGTTCGGCAGCTCACAGGTCACCGCCGACTTCACCTCCACGCCCCTCGCCGCCATCCGGGACCGAGCGGGCCCCAAGACGGTCGTCCGGTACGCCGACGGGGGCAGCACCACCCACGGCTACCCCACCGTTCCCTCGCAGTACCTTGCCCCGTCGACGGGGACCGGACAGGGCCTGACCCTGACGGTCGCACCGACCGAGCCGGTCGTCGGGGCCACGCCCCTGCGGACGCTCGACCCGAACGTCGACGTCGCCCTCCGGGCCCACCCCTCGGTGCTGGCCGTGCTGCCGGCCGGCACCGCCAACCCGTCACCGGACCGGCCCCGCCGGACGAGGCCACCGGGCTCCCCCGCCACCCGCACAACCCTCAACGTGCCGGCCGGGTGGTCGGATATCACCGCCACCTGGACGGGAACCCTGACGCCACCCCGGAGCGGGCTCTACGCCTTCTCCACCGTCGGGTCGGGAGCGGCCACCCTGACGCTGGACGGCACCCCGGTGGTGTCCGACCCTGAGAGCCACGTCCGCGGCGTCTGGTCCCAGTCGGTGCAGCTCGCCGCCGGTCACGCCTACCAGGTGCTCCTCAGCTGGGACCCGTTCGACTCCCCCAGCCCCAGCGGCCCCGACACCCTGCACCCGAGCACCCTGACCCTCGGTTGGGAGTACGCCTCCGCCCCCATCGCCCAGGCGGTCGCCGCCGCCCGGTCGTCCCGGGTGGCGGTCGTCTTCGCCGGCGACTTCAACTCCGAGGGGTTCGACCGGCCCTCCCTCGACCTCCCCGGAGACCAGGACGCCCTCATCGCGGCGGTGGCGGCCGCCAACCCCCGGACGGTGGTGGTGCTCGACACCGGCGGCCCGGTGGTGATGCCGTGGCTGAACCAGGTGGCCGGTGTGGTGGAGGACTGGTACCCGGGCGAGGAGGACGGGGACGCCATCGCCGCCGTGCTCTACGGTGCCGTGGACCCGTCAGGGCGACTGCCGGTCACCTTCCCGTCGTCGGAGGCCCAGTCCGCCATCGACACCCCGGCCCAGTGGCCAGGGGTGAACCTGGTCTCGACCTACTCGGAAGGGCTTCAGGTGGGGTACCGCTACGACAATGCCAACGGGATCCGCCCGCTGTTCCCGTTCGGCTTCGGCCTCTCCTACACCCACTTCGTCCAGAGCCTGGTCTCCACCACCAGCACCGGGGGCGGGTACGTGCTCGAGGTCCGGGTCACCAACACCGGGCGTGTCAGCGGCACCGACGTCCCCCAGGCGTACGTCACCTTCCCGGCCGCCGCCGACGAGCCACCGGCCCAGTTGGCGGCGTTCGCGCCGGTCACCGTGGGAGCGGGCCGGAGCGCCACGGTCGACCTGACCGTCCCCGCCTCGGCCCTCTCCTCCTACCTCGGCTCGGGGTGGACCACCGTCCCCGGCACCTACACCCTGGCCGTCGGCGAGTCGTCGCAGGACCTGCCCCTGCACACCACCGTCACCGTTCCCTGACCGCCTGGCCGTCGGGCGTCCCGGGCGGCGGATCGAGCATGGCCACCAGCTCCACATGCTCGGTCATCGGGAAGAGGTCGAACGCCCGCAGCCACGGCATCGTCCACCCGGCGTCGGTGGCCACCCGAAGGTCGCGGGCGAACGACGCCGGGTCGCACGACACGTAGGCGATCCGGCGTGGGGCGGGTCGCAGCGAGGTCAGCGCCGCCATCACCGCCCGGCCCGCCCCCTCGCGCGCCGGGTCGAGGACCACCAGATCGGGGGTGCCCAGTCCGGAGGCCACCAGGTCGGGGGTCACGTCCGCCCGGCGGACGGTCACCTGGGGGAGCCGTGCGGTGTTCCGGGAGGCGTCGGCGCAGGCCGCCCCGCTCCGCTCCACCGCGGTGACCGAACCGCCGGCCCCGACGGCGGCGGCCACCAGAACGGTGAAGAGCCCGGCCCCCGAGTAGAGGTCGCAGACCCGCTCTCCGGCCCGGGCGTCGAGCCCCTCCAGCACGGCGCGGCCGAGCACCTCGGGGGCACCCGGATGGACCTGCCAGAACACACCGGCGGACACCTCGTAGCGGTGACCGAGCACGTCGTACACCAGGCGGTGCGGCTCGCGCTCGGTCCGGCCGTTCACCACCCGTCCGGCGTCCAGCGCCGGGCGGTCGCCCAGTCGCCGCCGGCCCGTCCGCACCGACACCACCGCCCGACCGCCGTGGCCACCCGCCAGCACCTCTACCTCGCTGGCGCCGCTCCACCGGTGGGCCCCGACCCCGACCCGGTCCACCTCCGGCGAGGCGATCAGGCAGTGCTCGACCAGCTCCACCCGGTGCGACCGGTGGGCGTGCAGCCCCAACCGGCCGTGGCGGTCGACGGCGAACCGCACCCGGGTCCGCCAGGCCAGCCCCCCCTCGTCACCCGGCACCGGCTCGACCACCACCGGACGGTCGTCCCCGGCCAGCCGGCAGAGCTGCTCGGTCACCAGCGACGCCTTGAGCACCCGCTGGGCGGGCAGCGACACGTGCTGCCAGTCGCACCCACCGCACCGGCCCGGGCCGGCATGCGGGCACGGCGGCACCACCCGGTCGGGTGAAGCCTCGAGCACCTCGACGGCGTCGGCCCGGAGGAACGAGGTGGTCTCGGCGGTCACCTCGGCCACCACCCGCTCGCCGGGAAGGGCGTGGCGGACGAACACCACCCGCCCGTCCGGTGCACGGGCCACGAAACCACCCCCGGCCGCCGGGGCTCCGGTCCGAAGCTCCATCGGGGACATGACCTGGGTCATAGCACGGGGATCCGGTCGCCCGGTCAGGTGACCCAGTAGCCCAGGTTGAACAGGGCCTGGGTGACCACGGCAGCGGCCACCGACAGCCCGAGACCGATCACGATCGGTGCCTGCCACCGGCGCACCAGCAGGTACAGCCCCGGATAGAGCGGAAAGGCCACACTGACGAACCGGGCGTCGCCCTCGGTGGAGACGGGCGCGCCCCGGGTCCGAAGGGCGGTGGACGAGGCGATGGCCGCCACCCCGCCCAGGACCACCAGCCAGGCGATCGGCACGCGCCCCCCGATCGAGGTCCCCGGCTCCCTCCGGTCGCGGACCACCAGGACCACCAGGTACACCAGGGCGATGGTGGCCAGCACGACGGTCAGGTCGTCGAGGATCCACATCCACACCACGTTCGACGACAGGCTGCGCAGGGTACCGGTGTAGACGTGGTCGGCGTGGAGGGTGCGGGGGATGGCGACCAGGTTCTCGACCACGGCGACGAACGGGGGCAGCACCACCCGGTGGAACCGGGGCTCGGCGCCGGCGAAGGCCAGCGGGTTCCCCAGCCGGATGCCCAGGTAGGCCACGTAGGCGGCAGCACCCAGGGAGCCCACCACCGCGTAGCCGAGCGTCCGGCGGATCCCCCGGCCGGCCAGCGCCGCCGCCACCACCAGCGCAGCCGTCAGCGCCACCGACTCGGGGGAGGTGGCCGAGGCGTACCCGGCCACCAGGGCGGCCCACCACCACCGCCCCCGCTCGACGAGGATGGCGACGGCCAGGATCTCCAGGGCGAAGAGCGCCTCGGTGTAGGGGGCCAGGTAGAACACCGAGGTGGGGAACCAGCAGAAGAGCACGGTGGAGACCAGGGCGGCCCGGGTGCCGAACCTGGCGGCTACCAGGCGGTAGAGCAGACCGGCGGCGGCGGTGAAGGCGGCGAAGGAGACAAGGCAGCCGGCCTGGGCGTAGGAGAGCGCCCCGCCGGCCAGCTCGTGCACCAGCCGGATGACCAGCGGGTACCCCGGGAAGAAGGCGGGCACCTCGGTGGTGCCGGTGGGGTACCCGTGGGCGGCGATGCCCGTGTAGTACCGGGCGTCCCAGCGGTCGAACACGCCGAGCCAGGTCCCGTCGCCGAGGGTGCCCAGCCTCGAGTGGAGCATGGACTGCGGGAAGAGGGTGACCACCGCGTGGCCGACGAGGATCCCGGCCACGATCCTCGAGACGGCGATCCAGGCCCCGGTCCGCCACCGGGTCTCCGGCGTGGTGTCCACCCAGGTCGTCACTGCGGGTGGACGCTACCCGCCGCCGGTACCGGCGGCGGGACGAGGCCGGGCGCCCGTTGCACGTCGTACCAGGCGTCCACACCTCCCCCGATCACCGGCGGGTACCCGAGCGCCCGGCGGAACAGCCCGTCGACCTCGTCGGCGTTGCGGGTGGCCGAGGCGACCAGGACCACGTCGACCCGGTAGCGGAGGACGAACTGGCGGACCTCGGCCACCAGGGCGGCGTCGTCGGCGACCGGGCCGCTGTCGTAGAAGGGGACACCCCCGGCCTGGTCGATGAGGAAGTCCTGGACCGCCCGGGGTGGCAGCACCGAGGGGAACAGGGTGGGGACGCCGGCGGCGTCGGGGATGAGGGCGTAGCCACCGATCAGGGAGAACCGCATACCGGTCACCGCCTGCCACACCATGGGCTGGGAGTGCAGCGGCGTGGCATACGGGTAGGTCAGCGCCACCGACCCGGTGGCGATCCGGTCGACGCCGCCGGAGGTGAAGTACGTCGGGAGATCGGCCGCCACCGTCCGGACCGGCCATCGGGGGACCAGGGACACGACCGCCAGGACGGCCACCACCGCCACCACGGACCAGCTCACGGTGCCCGGGGATCGACCGGTACGGTGGCCGTCGCCGGCGGCGGGGGTCCGGGGAGGCCCGGTGGCCCGGTGCAGCTCGTCGAGACCCAGCGCCGCCACCGCGGCCACGCACAGCCAGGTCAGCAACGAGATCCTCGCCGGCACCAGCTGCTCCACCAGGGGGACCCGGGCCAACAAGGCGTCGGGCAGCGGGACGGTGGTGGGCCGGCCGTCGACGGTCAGCCGGGTGCCCAGGGTCAGCACGTCGGTGACCAGCGACATCAGGGCGGCGAACAGGAGCCACCGGTTCCGCCGGCCCCGTACCACCAGGTAGCCCAGCAGCCCGAGCAACGGGAGCCCGAGGTAGCTGCCGTTCTCCGTGTAGTCGCCGAACACGGTGAGGCGGTCGCCGGTGGCGGCCAGTCCGGCGGGGACCACCCGCTCGACCGAGGTGGGCACCACCGGGCTGAGCAGGTCGGCCCGGAGGAGGAGGGCGTCGGCCCCTCCCGCCGCCGAGGTGTAGTGCTCGGGTCCGGTGAGGAACACCCAGGCCGGCGCGGCCAGCAGGACGGCCACCACCGCCAGCCCGCAGCCCAGCCCGCCGGCGGCGGACCGGAGGCTCGGCGCCACCTGCCGGGGCCGGCACGCCGCCAGGACCAGGAGCCCGATCCCCACCACCAGCACCGTGGTGACCAGTATCTCCGAAGAGATGAGGAACTGCCCGGCCAGGAGGAGGCCCAGCACCGCACCCCACCGCCGCGGGTGGCCGGCCCGGACCACCAACAGCTCGACGACGGCCAGGACGATCAACGGCGGGAGGGGCACGAACAGCAGGTGGAGGTGGGCGGTCGCCTGACCGGCCATGTACGGGGAGAACCCGTAGAGGAGCCCCCCGGCGAACGCCGCCGGTACCCAGGCCGTCCATCGGCGCAGGACCAGGAACATCGAGGAGGCCGACAGCGGGAAGGCCAGCCACATCAGCAGCGTGAGGCTCGACATTGGGCCGGCGGTCAGGGTCAGCGGCGTCGCCACCAGGCCGAGCAGCGGCATCTGGGTGTTGTAGGTGAGGTTCACCCCGTGCGGGTAGTTCAAGAGGGTGGTGAAGAAGGGGTTCTGGCCATGGGCCACGGCGTGGGCGGTGAAGGCCAGGAACCAGGTGTTCAGCCCGGCGTCGGCGCAGGTGCACTGGGGAAGTCGGCCGGGATCGCCGGGCCAGGTCGGGAAGTAGACGGCCAGGCCCAGCAGTGCGTAGGCGGCGATCGGGACCACCGCCGCCCACGGCACCGCAAGGCCACGGAGGCGCCCTGGCCGACCGTCGGCCGACACCGGCGGCGTCACCGCCTCGACGTCGGCTGGTTGCGGCGATGCGACACCCAATGGCCCGGCCCTCTCCACTGCCACGCCCTCCAGGGGCGACCCGACCCGGCGAGCCTAATGGGGCAGGTGGGTCCCGCCCCTGGATGGGGCCAGACACCCCGTCGGGTCGGCGGCACCGGCTACGTTGAGCCACCGCCGGCAGGACACGAACCAGGGGGCCCGGAATGGACATCTACGAGGCGCTGTACACCACCCGGGCCATGCGCCGGGTGAAGCCCGACCCGGTCCCCCTGGACGTGCAGGCCCGGATCCTCGACGCCGCCATCCGGGCCCCGTCGGGCGGCAACACCCAGAACTGGCGCTTCCTGCTCCTCGACGACAAGGAGACCATCGGTCGCATCGCCCCGCTGTACCAGCACGCAATCGCCGAGCTGTGGACGACCGTCTACGCCGACCGGCTGGCGGCGGCCGCCGCCGACCCGGAGGCACCGGGGAGCATCGCCACGGTGAAGGTGCAGCGCTCGGCCCAGTGGCTGGCCGACCACTTCGCCGAGGTGCCCCTCTTTCTGTTCGCCTTCGTCCAGAACGACCCGACGGGTGGCTCGATCTTCCCGGCGGTGTGGAGTGCCCAGCTGGCGGCCAGGGCCGAGGGGGTGGGCACCGCCATCACCGCCGTCCTCGGCTTCTGGCACCCGGACGAGACCTTCGAGATCCTGGGGGTGCCCCCCGGCCAGGGATGGACCATGGCCTGCTGCGTCAGCCTGGGCTATCCGACCGGACGGTGGGGCATCGCCGCCCGGCGCCCGGTCCACGAGGTGTCGTACCGGAACCGCTGGGGCGATCCGGTCGGCTTCGAGGTCGACGAGCCACTGTGGTCGCCGGCGGCGGACTGAGCCCGGGGACCGACCCCTCCGGGCCCCGGGGCCCGGCCACTGCCAGGATCGGCCTGCTTGTACACTCTCCGGCGCAGTACCTGCGGGTGTAGCTCAATGGTAGAGCCTCTGCCTTCCAAGCAGATTACGCGGGTTCGATTCCCGTCACCCGCTCTCCGGGTTTTGGCTGGTCAGGGGCCTACAGGGGGTCGGCCGGCGGGGACCGAGAGAGCGGGAATGGCTCCACGGACCACAAACAGACCACATTTGCTTTCGGAAGGCGATGGCAGACTGCGGTCGTCGGGAGTCCCGCTGGCTACCCCGACTCCCCGCCCGATCTTCCGTCTTGGGCCGCCGCACCACAGCCCAAGTCCAAGGGCGCGGCTGTCGATCTATTAGTCCTGGCCGAAGCCTGGCACTCGGCGCGCGGACGAACTCGGGGTTGACGTGGGTCAGGGCTCGAATCAACGCCGCATCCTTCGGGGTGCGGCTCGCGGTTGGGAGAGCGCAATGAGGCGAATCCAAACTTCCCAGGATCACCCGTCCCGAAGAAATCCGAGACTTCCGTTCAAGTCCGCGCCCGAACGTGTCGAGAATTGGGGGGGCAGACCTGTCGAGCGCGGTACCGCCACCGCGCTCCGGGTCCGGCCCTTACTCTGTCGGGATGGCGGACGTTCCCACATGGCACCGTGCCCTAATGCGGGTCGGCGGCGCAATCCTCAGCCACCGCTCGGCAGCCAACTGAAGCGCCGGATGGCGACAACCAGCCCAAGGGCACCCCACAGGGCGAGCAGGCCGAGGTGGCTCCACGACAAGCCGCTGCCAGTCGTGTGGGGGTTGTACGCGGCAACGAGGGCGGCGGCGAACGGGTAAATAGGGAACAGTTTGCCGACGTCGGCGAGCCAGTGCGGCAGGACGGCGAGTGGAATGAAGATTCCCGAGATGAACGAGAGCGGGAGGAAGGCCGCCAGGACCACAGGTTGAGCTGCATCTGCGTTATTGATGAAAGCGGCAAGTGCAAAGCCCAGGATGCAGAAGACCATCGCTCCGACCACGAGGGTCAGCACGAACGCCGGAACAGTGTGACCAGGCAGGTGGGCGCTTACGGTGAACCATCCGAGAGCCAGCAGAACACCCGCGATCACCAGTGCGGTTATGCACCCAACGAGGCTCCGACCCCCGATGATCGCGCTGGTAGGCACCGGAGTCGCACGACGGCGCTTGTAGATCCCGGCCTCGCGGTACTGCACGACATTGACGCACAGGTTCGAGAAGCTGGCGGCGATGACACCGTAGGCCATGATGCTTGGCACGTAGTAGACGCCCTCGGGCATCGTGCCGCCCGGAACGGTGGCCGTGGTGTGGCGAAAGATGGAGGAGAACAGGAGCAAGAACAGGACGGGCATCAGGATCGTGAAGAAGCGTCCCTGGGTGTTGTTCCAGAAGGACAATAGGTCGTAGCGGAACTGGTGGGCGACCTGGTGCGGCAGCCGGGTGTCGTGTCGGTCCTTCGCTTCGGTGAGGTTCATCGGGCCTCCTCTGTCAAGGCAAGGTAGATCTCCTCGAGGGTCGGGCGGCTGACCTGAAGATCGGGGAGGTCGAGTCCCTGGTCAGCGGCCCAGGCTGCCAGGACGCCCAACACGGGGAGTGGGCTGGACGCACTGACTTCGACGAAGCCGTTCGCGGCCGAGGCACCCGCCGACAGCACCGCCTGCGGCAGGTCCGATAACACCACGCTTTCCGGCAGGCTGAAACGGATCTGGGACGGTTGACGTCCCCGACTTCCCAGCGTCTCCGCCGTGCCCGACGCGACGATCTCGCCGTGAGCGATGATAGCGATCCGGTCCGCGAGCTTCTCGGCCTCGTCCATGTAGTGCGTGGTGAGGAAGATCGTCTTTCCGAGATCGCGCAACCCGCCTATCACGTCCCAGGCCGCGTGGCGTGCGGAGGGGTCGAAGCCGGTCGTCGGCTCGTCGAGGAAGATCAGCTCGGGGTCGCCGACAAGCGCCAGCGCGACGTCGAGGCGGCGGCGCTGACCACCCGAGAGGCTCTTGCACTTCGATGTGGCGCGGTCTGCGAGCCCGACCAGCTCCAGGGTGTCCTGCACTGGCCGGGAGGTTGGGTAGTAGCCGGCATAAAGAGTCATGCACTGCTGCACCGTCAGTTCCGGTTCCGGTTCCGACTCCTGGAGCACCACCCCGATGCGGGCTCGCCACCCGCCGCGGGCCAGGGCGGGGTCCTCGCCGAGCACCGACACCTCGCCGCCGGTGCGATGGCGGAATCCCTCCAGAATCTCCACCGTCGTGGTCTTTCCCGCCCCGTTCGGCCCGAGAAAGGCAAACACCTCGCCTCGACATACCTCGAGATCTATCCCGCGGACGGCGTCGAACGTCCCATAGGACATGCGCAACCCCCGAACCTCTACGACGAGCGGCGTCGCAGCGGATTGGGCAGTTCTTCCCGAAGGACCCTCATCCGGCATAGCTGAGATGGACTCACTGCTCCCATTGGATGGCATGTTCACGGTGATCTGTGCCTCTGTCGCCGAAGAGCGGCTAAGCGGCTAAGCGGCTAAGCGGCTAAGCGGCTTGCGGATAGGCTACTTCCAGCGCCCGCCGCACACGCGGGTTGATGGACGTCGCCTGGACAACCCTCGAAATGATCAGGCCGGTGGTCCTTATCTTGAAGACGGTCATACCATTGGCATGGGCGATCTCAATCTCGGAAGGGATCACCCCGGTGCGCCCAACCTTCACCTTCGAAGGGCCGGTCGCGTTCACTCGGAAGTGGGGACCGAGCGCTTCCGACAACGTGTGTTCGAGCTCATCCACGTTCACATCCTGCTTCGTTCGGACGTGCGACATAATTCTCTCTCCTCCTATTGTTCGTGTGCAGCCGGTTAGGGGCAGACGGTCTATCGATCCCGGTGTCGCCGCATCTCGGCATCGACGTCTTCTTCGGTTAGGGGCCGACGGCCCAGACGCCTCCACACCTGCAGAACCAGCAATGCACCGATGATTCCGATGATCCACCCGGGCCAGAAGTAGCCACCGCCGCCAATCGCCCAGATGACGACGAGGACACCACTCATGACAATGAATCCCACGATCCTCGACGACAGCTCCCGGCGCGCACGGACCCGACGACGGGCCGCATCCCGCTCATCGACAGAAAAATCATCCGCCTCATCGAAGCGCCGCCGTCCGTACCTGGGCATCGGAATGCATCCCTTCTGCCCCTCACGTGCAGCCTGAGCCCCAAACGACGTCATGCCAAGGGCCTTCTGGCCCTCATCATCCGCGCCCAAGTGGGCCACTGAACCCTGCGGGCAAAGCGGCCACGTCACCTGGTCCGTCGCGTGTGGACCTTGACGACGGCGGCCGTCTTGTTCGGCGAAGGTCAGTCGCCACCCGCTCCGCTCAGCCCGCCGGCGGTGTGCCCGGGGACCCGACCGTCCCACTGCCGGCCGGCGGCTTCCCGCCCGGCCCCCGGCCGCTGCTGCCGGTGCCGGTCGGCATGCCGACCAGCACCGTGGTGGCCGTCACCGTGTCGGAGACCTCAGTCCCCACCACCGCCACCGGTTCGCCGACGGTGACGTCGGCCAGAGAGGGAGCGGTGATCTTGGGGTCGACGTAGGTGGTGGTGGAGCTCACGTCCACGGTGACGGTGGTCTCGTCCCGGGAGAGCAGCGTGAAGGTGCCGGTCCCGACCGTCTCGACGGTCCCGGCGGCGGTCGGCGGCGAGCCGACATCCGGCGGTCGACCCACGGCGTGGGGCGGAGCGTTCCCGCTCGGAGTGGTGGTCGCCCCGGCGGTGCCGGCCACCCCCAGGGCCAGCCCCGCCACCGCGGTGGAGGCGACGGCCAGCCGGGTGCCCCTCCCCCACCGGCGGCGACGTGGGTGGGCAAAGGGGCTGTCAGGTCGGTGATCGTTGGTATGCACGGTTCCTCCTCGATTGTCGGTACGTCTTGGTGGTGCCCACTCTCCGCCCCCCGTCTGGGAGCCACCTGTCACCCGGGCGGGAGCCGGGTGTGCATCCCGTAGGCCGATCCGGGACGACCCATACTGGGGGCATGACGAAACGGGAGAGCCCTCGAAGCTGGCTGTGCGACATGGACGGCGTGCTCGTCCACGAGGGTGTGATGGTCCCCGGTGCCGACCGGTTCCTCACCGCCCTCAGCGACGGAGGGCGCAGCTTCCTCGTCCTCACCAACAACTCGATGTACACCCCCCGGGACCTGGCCGCCCGTCTGGCCGTCGCCGGCCTGTCCATCCCTGTCGGCTCCCTGTGGACCTCAGCCCTCGCCACCGCCCGCTTCCTCGACAGCCAGCGGCCCGGCGGCACCGCCTACGTCATCGGCGAGGCGGGACTGACCACCGCCCTCCACGACATCGGCTACGTGCTCACCGACCGCCGGCCCGACTACGTGGTCCTCGGCGAGACCCGGACCTACAGCTTTCCGGCCATCACCTCGGCCATCCGACTGGTGGCCGCCGGGGCGCGGTTCATCGCCACCAATCCCGACCCGACCGGGCCGTCACCCGATGGCCTGCTCCCGGCGTGCGGCTCGGTGGCCGCCCTGATCACCCACGCCACCGGGGTCGATCCCTACTTCGTGGGGAAGCCCAACCCGCTCATGGTCCGGGAGGGACTCAACACGCTCGGGGCCCACTCGGAGACCACGGTGATGGTGGGCGACCGTATGGACACCGACATGGTGGCCGGCATCGAGGCCGGCCTCGAGACCATCCTGGTGCTGTCGGGGATGACCACGGCCGCCGAGGTCGACCGGTTCCCGTACCGGCCGTCACGGATCGTGGAGTCGGTCGCCGACCTGATCGACGAGGTCAGCCGCCCGACGGGCTGACGCTCTCCCGCCGCAGCACCAGGTAGACGTTGTCGTCGACGACGAACGAGTTGACCAGCTCGAAACCCTCGGCACTGGCGGTGTCGAGCTCCGTCTCGAGGGCGGCCCGAGGCTCGGCGACCACCAGGCGACCGCCGTGGACACGGAGCACTCGGTGCGCGGTCACCATTGGCGCAGGCTATCCCGGCCGCCGGGTGGGCCCGGCCGCCACACCGCTCAGCCCAGGAGGCCGGTCTGGCGCGGACCCTCGAACGGGTCGGGTACCGGTGGCCGGGAGCGGATGTACCACTCCCGCCCCCACACCTCGACGAAGACCTCGTCCGGCATGGACAGGAAGAAGCTCGTCTCGCCGATCTGGCTGGCATGAGCCCGCATGGCCTGCCGCTTGGCGTCGATCCACCGGGTGACGTCCACCTCGGTGGAGATGCGCGAGCCGGGCTCGCCCATCGTCTCCATGCCCGCCGCCATCTCCTCGGACGGGGCCCAGGACGAGTCGTCCGCCAGGGCCCGCAGGGACTGGAGGTAGTCGCGGTCCATGGTGGCCATGAAGATCCCCGGGGTCCCGGCCAGCTCGCCGGCCCGGAGCCCCACCCGGTGCACCTGGACGTGGTCGGGGTGGCCATAGCCGCCGTGCTCGTCGTAGGCCACCACCACATCGGCCGCCTCGTCCTCGAGAATGGCGGCCAGTCGGTCGGCCGCCTCGTCGACGTCGGCCATGGCGAAACACCCCGGACGGGTGTTGGCGGGCTCCCCCTCCATCCCCGAGTCGAGGTAGCCGAGGAACTCGTGGCGGGCGACGCCGAGGATGCGGGCGGCCTCGCCGAGCTCCACGGCCCGGCGGGCGGCCAGCGTCTCGCCCTCGGCGAGCAGGCCTTCGGGGACCTCGCCCAGCTCGCCGCCGGTGGCGGTGACCAGCACCACCCGGTGGCCGTCGGCGGCCAGGCCGGCCATGGTGCCGGCGGTGGCGATGGCCTCGTCGTCGGGGTGGGCATGGAGGAAGACCACGGTCGACATGGGCGAGAGGCTAGCGCCGGTCCTGTCGGCCCCCGGCTGGACGGCTAGTCGAGCGGTAGTTGGGGTGCGTCGGCCAGGGACAGCTGACCGGCGGCCACGGTGCCGTCCCGGCCACGCCTGGCCGTCGCCGGGTAGATCCGCCCCGGATCGAAGGACCGCACCGTCCGGTCCCCGGGCCGGCCGCCCACCACCTCGATCGACTCGGCACCGTTCCGCTCGTTGCGGACGTGGGCGAGGAACTCCCAGGTGGCGGACCGCTCGCGCAGCCCGGCGACGACCACCGGATCGCCGGCCCGCAGCCCGTGCCAGGCCGTCGACCGGTGGAGGTGGGCGGCCGCGTCGGCGGCGGCCGACGACGCGGGCCGGCGACGGGCCACCGACCCTACCGGCGCTTCCGGTGGGCCGGGCCGTCCCCCCGCTCGTGGCGGACCACCCGGATCCGGTGGAGGAAGCCGAGCCCGAGGACCACCACGAAGAGGGCCGCCGCCACGTAGCCGGCGTAGGTGAAGCCCTTGAGCACGTGCTCGTAGCTGCTGCCCAGGCTGTCCCCCAGGCTGGCCAGCGCCGTGCACCAGACGGCGCACCCGATGACGGTGAAGATGACGAACTTGGCGACCGCCATCTCCCCCAGCCCGGCGGCCAGGGACACGAAGGAACGGAGCAGAGGGATGAACCGGCCGAAGAGCACCACCGGCTCGCCCCGACGGGCGAACCAGGCGTCGGCCCGGTCGAGGTCCTTGTGGGTGAGCAGCACGTAGCGGCCCACGTGGTCGACCAGGGGGCGGCCGCCGGCCCGACCGATGACGTAGCCGGCCAGCGACCCCAGCAGCTCGGCCGCCACCGCTACCACGATCACCGCCCACAGATGCAGAGGATGCACGTCGGAGATCTGGCCGCTGGCCAGCACACCGCCGTAGATGAGGGCCACCTCCGCTCCCACCGGAAGGCCCATGGCCGAGACGAAGCTCAGGACGAAGATGGCGAGGTAGCTCCAGCTCTGCAGGAAATGGTCCATGAGGGCGTCAATCTACCCGGTGCCGGAGGCTCCGAGGCAGGCCGGCGCCGCCCCACCCCGGTCCTCCACGGCTCGGCTACCGTCGACCCCGTGACCGCCACCGACGACACCGGCAGCCCGGTCCGGGGACGCTGCGTCACCCCTGACGGGGTCGGCATCGCCACCTACGACTTCGGCGGGGACGGTCCCGACCTGCTGCTGGTCCACGCCACCGGATTCTGCGCCACCGTGCTCGGGCCGGTGGCCCGGGCACTGGCCGGCGACTTCCACTGCTGGGCGCTCGACCTCCGGGCCCACGGCCACTCGGACCGCCCCGCCGACGGGGACTTCGCCTGGTCGGGGTTCGCCACCGACGTGCTCACCGTCGTCGGCCATCTCGGGCTCGACCACCCGCTGGGCTTCGGGCACTCGTGCGGGGGGGCGTCGCTCCTGCTGGCCGAGGAGCGGCGGCCGGGCACCTTCGCCGCGCTCCACGCCTTCGAGCCGGTCGTCCTCCCGGCACCACCGATGGCGCCGTCGCTGGAGGACAACCCGCTGTCCACCGGAGCCTTGCGGCGGCGGGAGTCGTTCCCCTCCAGGACGGACGCCTTCCTCAACTTCTCGTCGAAACCCCCGTTCCGCGACCTCGACCCCGAGGCGATCCGCTCCTACGTCGAGGACGGCTTCGAGACGGTACCGGGCCCGGAGGGTGGTGACGGCGAGGCCGTCCGGCTCAGGTGCCGGCGTGAGGACGAGGCGCAGATCTACGCCCACGGCGTCTCCCACGACGCCTTCCTCGCCCTCGGCCGCGTGGCCTGCCACGTGACCCTCGCCTGCGGCGAGCACACCGACGCCTTCGGGCCGGCCTTCCTGGAGGCGGACGCCGAGCGCCTGACGTCCTCCACCGTGGAGATCCTGCCCGGCGTCGGCCACTTCGGTCCACTGGAGCGCCCACGGGAGATGGCCGGCTCCATCGCCCGGGCGTTCCGTCCGGCCGGTGGCACACCCTGGTCGTAACCTGTCGCCCATGCCCCTTGCCCCACCTCGGTCGCTCTCCCCGTCCAAGGTGACGGCGTTCCGCGACTGCGCCCTGGCCTTCCGCTTCACCGCCATCGAGGGCCTGGCCGACGCCCCCACCATCTGGACGGTCAAGGGCACCCTGGTCCACACCGCCCTCGAGCGCCTGTTCTGGCGTCACCAGCCGGGCCGGCGCACCCGGGCGGCGGCATCGGCCGAGCTGGCGGTGGCCTGGGACGAGCTGCAGACCGATCCCGACTTCCTCGGGCTCCACCTGTCCGAACCGGAGACCTCGGACCTCCTGACGGACGCCGAGGTCCTGGTGGCGAACTACTTCCGCCTCGAGGATCCCGACCAGGTCACCCCGGTGGGCATCGAGGTGACCCTCGAGGCCCGCCTCGGCGACCTGCGGCTCCGGGGGATCATCGACCGGCTCGACCGCACGCCCGACGGAGGGCTGGTGGTCGTCGACTACAAGACCGGGCGGGCGCCTCCGGCCGCCTTCGAACAGGCCAAGCTGATCGGGGTGCAGATCTACGCCCTCCTGTGCCGCGAGGTGCTCGGCCAGCGGCCGGTGGAGGTGCGGCTCCTCCACCTCAAGGAGCCCACCGTCATCACCGCCCAGCCGTCGGAGCAGGCGCTCCGGGGCCAGCGCCAGAAGGCGCTGGCGGTGTGGTCGGCCATCGAGCGGGCCTGCGACGCCGAGGACTTCCGGCCCCGGACCTCGCCACTGTGCAACTACTGCCGGTTCAAGCCCTACTGCCCCGCCTACGGCGGCAACCCGGCGGACGCCGCCCCGGCCCTGGCGGCCATGTCGGTCGCCGAAGGGGCGGCGTGACCCCGTCCAGTGAGGCGACCGACGCCCCACGACCCCGGCGGGTGGGCCCGGTCGATCTCGGCTCGCTGGGCCTCAACGACCTGGTCACGCTCCTCGACGACCGGGTGGACTCGTGGTTCGAGCCGCTCCGCGGGAACCAGGTCGCCGATGCCGCCGCCCGGGTCGTCTCCGGCCTCGGGGACCGGGGCCTGCTGTGGGCGGCCTCCACGGCCTGGCGGGCCAGGCGGCCGGGTGAGCGGCGCACCAGAGCGGTACGGGCGCTGGCCGTCGCCGGGGTAGAGTCGAGCCTGGTCAACGCCGCCCTCAAGGGCGTGATCGGGCGCCCCCGACCCGACCCCGCCGACCTGCGGCTCGGAAGCAACGTGGTGCCACTCCGCCGACCCACCACCACCAGCTTCCCGAGCGGCCACACCCTCGCCGCCTTCTGCGCCGCCACGGTGCTCTCGGAGCGGGACGACCCGGCGGGCAGTGCCCTGCTGTTCGCCTGCGCCGGCCTCATCGGCATCAGCCGCATCCACCTGCGGGCCCACCACACCTCCGACGTCCTCGGGGGGATGGTGATCGGCACGGCGCTGGGAGTGCTCGGCCGCAGACTGGTCTGACGGCTCCCCGACGGAATGCCGCGCGGCGGCGCGGGGTTGTGCACTCCATGACCTCCGTACCGTCGTTCTCCGTCACCTGGGACTACAGGTGCCCGTTCGCCCGCAACGCCCACGAGCACCTCATCGAGGGGCTGGAAGGCGGGGCGGAGTGGGACGTGACCTTCGTGCCCTTCTTCCTCGACCAGTCGCATATCGAGGAGGGAGAGGACGCGGCCTGGGACCGACCGGCCAGCACCCCCCATCTCCTGTCGCTCGAGGCGGGCATCGTGGTCCGCGACCGATTCCCCGAGCACTTCCTGGCCGTCCACCGCTCGTTGTTCTCGGTCCGCCACGACCAGGGCGGCGATCTCCGCGACCCTCGGGTGGTGGCGGCGGCCCTCGAGCGGGCCGGGGCCGATGCCACCGCGGTGCTCGCCGAGGTGGAGGCCGGGTGGCCCCGCAAGGTGGTCCGCACCGAGCACGATCAGGTCGTCCACGACCTGGACGTCTTCGGCGTGCCGACCTTCATCGTCGGCGACCACGCCGTCTTCGTCCGACTGATGTCCCGGCCCGGGGGCGACGGTGCCCTGGCCCGCCGCACCATCGACGGGGTCGTCACCCAGATCGTCGACCGTCCGGAGATCAACGAGTTCAAGCACACCCGCGTGCCCCGGTAGGGACACGGGCGGCCCAGCCGCTCAGGCGGCTCAGCTGCCGACCAGACCGGCCAGCACCCCCACCGTCGCCCGGATCTCCTCGGCGGTGCCGAACGGCGCCCCGCAGAAGTCGGTACAGCCGATCTCCGCCAGCCGGCGCACCTGGGCCTCGACCTCGGAGGCGGTGCCGACGACGGCGACGTCGGCCGGCCCCGACGCTCCCTCTCGGTCCAGCATGGCCCGGTAGGAGGGCAGTTGGCCGTAGATGGAGAAGACGGCGGCGGCCTTCTCCCGGGCGGCGGCGGCGTCGGAGGTGACGCAGGTCGGAAGCCCCACGCCGACCTGGGGCACCGGACGACCGGCGGCGGCAGCAGCCTCCCGGATGGTCGGCACGATGTGCGACTCGATGGTCTCGGGCCCGGTCATCCAGGTGATGGTGCCCGATGCCAGGCGGGCGGCGATCCCCAGCATGGTGGAGCCGAGGGCCGCCACCAGCACCGGCGGGGCCGGAGCGTCGATGCCCAGCGGGCCGAAGGTCGACGCCTTCATGGTCTCGCCGGTGAAGGCCACCTGCTCCCCCTCGAGCGCCGGCACCAGAATCGACAGGTACTCGCGCATGTGGCGGGCCGGCTTCTCGAAGGACATGCCGAACACGTTCTCGATCACCACCTGGTGTGACAGCCCGATGCCCAGCGTCAGGCGGCCGCCGGTGGCCGCCTGGACGGTCAGTGCCTGGGAGGCCAGCATGACCGGGTTCCGCGGGTACGTCGGGACCACCGCCGTGCCCAGCCCGATACCGGGGACCTCTCGTCCGATCACGGCCAGGGCGGTCAAGGCGTCGTAGCCGAAGATCTGGGACGCCCAGGCCACCTCGATCCCGGCGGCGGCCAGCGAGGCGACCTGCCCGGCCAGCTCGTCGAACGGTCGGTCCACGTCGACCATCATCCCAATGCGCACGAAGCCTCCTCCCGGGCCGGCCGGGCCGGGTCCCGCGATGCCGTGGCTGAGGGCCACGCCGAGGCCAACCGTACCGCCCCGGCACCGGCCGGGCGGGCGGGCGTGACGGCGCCCGGCAGTTCGTGCAGACTGCACCCATGTCCGTTGCCATCGTCATGGGAAGCTCATCCGACGCGTCGATCATGGACGACGCCGTCCAGATCCTCCGGTCCTTCGGGGTCCCGGTCGAGGTCCGGGTGATCTCCGCCCACCGCACCCCGGACGACGCCATCGAGTTCGCTCGCGGCGCCGCCGGCCGAGGCATCAAGGTGATCATCGCCGCCGCCGGCGGTGCCGCCCATCTGGCCGGGGTGCTGGCGGCCGCCACCCCGCTCCCGGTGATCGGGGTCCCGGTGGCGCTGGCCAACCTGGGCGGACTCGACTCGCTGCTGGCCATGGTCCAGATGCCCAAGGGCGTGCCGGTGGCGGTGGTGGCGGTGAACGGCGCCCGCAATGCCGGGCTGCTGGCGGTGCGGATCCTGGCCCTCGACGACGAGCGGCTGGCCTCCGAGCAGGACCGCTTCCGCAAGGAGCTCGCCGACCAGGTCCGGGACCAGGACGCCGAGATCGTGGCCCGCTACACCGCCTGAGCGGTTCAGGCCGGCGGCCACGGAGGGGCCAGGCCCCGGACCGCCTCCTCGAGGGTGACGCCGATCGGCAGCACCGCCATCACCGGGATGTCGACCCCGTTGGCCACGTAGCGTCCGATATGACGGCGGCACTCGTCGAACGAGCCGTGGACGAGCAGCGAGTCGACCACCTCGTCGGGGATCACCTCCAGCGCCCGCTTCCGGTCACCGGCCTGCCAGGCCTCCCACATGGGCTCGAGTGCCGGGCCCCTCCCCAGCCACCGGTGGAACTCGGCGTACACGCCGACGTTGAGGTAGGCGGCGATCATCCGGCGTCCGACCGTGCGCACGGTTTCGGCGTCCTCGGACGGACAGACGAAGATCCGGGCGGCCACCGGGATGTCGGCGCCGATCTCGGGGACCACCGTGGCCACGTCCTCGGCCGACAGCCAGTTGATGATGGTGCCGTCCGCCTCCCGGCCGGCCAGCCGCAGCATCCCGGGGCGCAGGGCGGCCAGGAAGATCGGCGGCGGCTGCTCCACCGGGCGGGCCAGCCGGAAGCCACGGACGGTGAAGGTGTCGTACTCGTGGTCGACCTTCTCACCGGCGAGGGCGGTGCGGAGGAACCGGATGGTGTCGCGCACCCGACGGTACGGCTCCACGAACTCGGCGTTGTTCCAGCGGGTGACGATCACGTCGGACGACGTCCCGAGGCCGAAGTGGAACCGCCCGGGGGCGGCCTCGGCCATGGATGCCGCACTCTGGGCCAGCAGGGCCGGACCCCGGGTGTAGGCGGGGATGATGGCCACGCCCAATTTGAGCTGGGGCTCCCAGGCGGCCGCCAACGCCAGGGGGGTGAGGCCGTCGGTCCCGTCGGTCTCCGCCGACCAGACGTCGGTATAGCCGAGCTCGACCAACTGCCGGTACCAGCTGCGGTGTTCGGCCAGGGTCACCCCGTCGAAGGGCACGGTGATCCCGTAGCGGGACGTCGAGGAGGTGGCGGTCGTCTGGTCGTTCATGACCCCGTAATACACCCTCGCGACAGAGTGGTCCCATGGGAACGACCGAGTCGACCAGCCGCCGGTCCCGCCAGCTGCAGCTGCCACTGGCGGAGGCCACCGAGGCTCCGGAGCAGCCGTCTCTGCCCGAACCGACCGTCGAGTGGCGCCTCGACGAGCACACCCGGCAGGTCGGTCGCCGGGGAATCGCCGCCGCCAGGGCCTTGCTCGCCGAGCACGCGCCGGCCCCCCGGCCGGGATCCGATCCGGACGGGGCCAGGCGCGCCGCCTGACGCGGCCAGGCGCTACGGTCGCGTTCATGCCGACCGTCGCCGAGCGCCTCGACCACCCCGCCGACGCCAAGCTGCTGCTCCTGCACTGTGCGGAGCTCGGCCTCTGTCACGCCTCCAACGTCGCCGTCTTCGAGGCGCTGCGCCAGGGCATCGGCACGGCCGCCTCCCTGCTGGTCCCCGCCCCCTGGTCCCGCCAGGCCGCCTCCGGGTACCGCGGCGAGGACGTGGGGGTACGGCTGGCCCTCAATGCCGAGCACGATCTCTACCGCTGGGGCCCGATCACCCAGGCCCCCTCGCTGCTCGACGGCGACGGTGGCTTCCCGCGGACGGTCACCGACGTGTGGGACCACGCCGACCTCGACGAGGTGCGCCGAGAGTGCCGGGCCCAGGTGGAGCGGGCGGTCCTGTGGGGATTCGACGTCAGCCACCTCGACACCCACCTCGACACCCTCCTGCTCCGGCCCGAATTCTTCGATATCTACCTCGAGCTGGCCGTCGACTTCGGGCTTCCCCTCCGCATGCTGGGCGCCGAGGCGGAGCCGAACATCGGGTTCCCCATCCGGCAGCTGACCGCCGACGAGGGGGTGCTGTTCGCCGACCGGTTCGTGTCGTTGCCGACCAGGCATCCGCGCGAGGCACTGATCGAGCTGCTCCCCACCCTCGAGCCGGGGCTCACCGAGATCTCCCTTCGGCCCGCCGTCGACACGCCGGAGCTGCGGGCCATCACCACCGACTGGACCGACCGCGTCTCCAACCACATCGTGCTGGTCGACGACAGGGGGCTCGGTTCGATCATCGAGGAGGCCGGTGTGACCCTCATCGGCTTCCGCCCACTCCGCGACGCCATGCGTCGGGGCTGATCGCCCGTGCCGGTGGGCCCGACCGTCACCGCCGGGCCCGGGCGGCGACGGTATCCTGACGGGTCACCGATGGGAGCAGGCGTGGTCGACGAGGACGGGGCGACAGACGGGGCCGGCGCCCCGGCAGCCGGGCCCGCTTCCTTTCGACTCGACAACCTGCTGCTGCTCAGCAACGACCGGGCCACACCGCTGCACGTCGAAGGGATCACCCTGGTCTTCGACGCCCAGGGCGTGGAGGTGAGCGCGGCCGGCGACCCACCCCGGGTGCTTCCCTGGTCCTCGCTCTCCACCCACGTGGTGGAGCCGTGGTCCGGCGAGGTCACCCCCGAGTGGTGGGTCGACCCAGAGCTGAACCGGACCGACGAGGGTCTCGACGACAGTCCAGACGACGGCGAGGTGATCGACCCCGACGCCACCAATCGGGCGTTCCCCCGCACCGAGCCCGGGGCCCTGATCAGCCTCCGGACACCGTTCGCCACCTACCGGTTCCTGGTGCCGGGCGGGCGCGCCGAGGAGCTGAGCCCCAAGGTGGCGGAGCTGGCCCTCAGCCACCAGGGACCGACCGGTGCACCGTCGGTCACCACCGTCCTCACCGGTCCCAACGCCCGCCGGGGCCAGGCGGGCCCCACCGGGGTGACCTGGCGGACCGTGCAGCCGTTCCTGGTCGTCTTCCTGGTCGTCTTCCTGGTCACCGTGGTGGTCCTGATCCTGCTGCAGAGCGCCGGCACCATCCACCTTCCGTTCCTCGGAGGGGCGAATCCCGGGGCGGTGGGGCCGGCGGGGGCAGTGGGGCCGGCGGGGGCAGTGGGAGGCGGATGACCGGTGGCGGGTCCGGAGGCTCCTGGCGCTGAGGCGCTAAAGCGCCGTCAGAACTCGGTCAACTCGGCGATGCGCCGGCGGAGGTCGAGGTACTCCGGGGTGTTGGTCACCGGCAGGAGCTCCATCATCAGGGCCATGGAGCCGGCCACCTTCATCTTCCCCTGCATGAAGGCCACATTGGGGTCGAGCGCCCCGGTCTGGATGGCCACCGCGTCCGCCCACCCGGCGGTCAACGTCACGTCGGGATCGTCGATGCGGCCGAGGGCGCTCTCCTTCAGCCGCCCGTCCTCCAGCACCCAGAAGTAGTGGACGTCGCCCTCCGGACCCCCGGTCACGTCATACTGCATGCGGGCCGACAGTCCGGGACGCACCGGCTGGTCCGCCGCCAGCGCCCGGGTCTGGTCGAACCACTCCTCGGATAGCCATCTACTCACAGGTGCGCATCCGATCCCTCCGCTGTCGTCGGTCGTACCGGCGGGTACCGGGCTCGATGCTACCGGGGCAGCCCCGACCTCACCGGGCTGGCGACGCCACCGCGTCGGTGACGCCGGCGAACAGGTCGACCTCGGTGTTCCCCATGGCGGCGGCGTCCACCGTGGTCACCACCGGGCGGCCCCCGTCGGTGGTGGCCACCCGGGCCAGCCGGTACTCGTCGACCGGCTGGACCCCGTCCATCACCTCGGGCGGCAGCCCGAACCAGAAGGGCGACTCCGGGTCGACCTGGGTGGCGTGGGCCAGCAGGGCCCGACGCCGGACGTCGCCGAACCCGGAGATGTCGACGGTGGTGGTGACGGGCGACTCGGGGATGCCCTCCCACCGCTTCTGCCACTCCTCGTCGAACGGCGAGTCGAGGCCCAGCTCGAGGAACTTCTCGTGGATCGCCCGGAACCGGCGGGCGGAGAAGCCCGTGTAGTACAGCTTCTGCGGCTGGTACGGCTCGCCGGCCTCGGGGAAGCGGTCCGGGTCCCCGGCGGCGGCGAAGGCGACCACCCCGATCTCGTGGACCCGGAGGTGGTCGGGATGGGGATAGCCCGACTGCTCCTCGTCGTAGACGACCATGACCTGGGGCCGGGTGCGGCGGATCACCGCCACCAGCCGGCCGACCGCCTGGTCCAGGGGCGCCTGGGCGAAGCTGTCAGGATGGGCGTTGGCCTGGCTGTCGGGCATCCCCGAGTCCCGGTACCCGAGCATGTCCACCTCGTCGTACCCGATGATGGCGGTGGCCTCCGCCAGCTCCTGTCGGCGGCGGGCGGGGATGTCCGCCTGGACGTCGGGTGTGTCGAGCGCCGGATTGAGGATCTCCCCCTCCTCGCCGCCGGTGCAGCACACCAGCACGGTGCGGACCCCCGCCTGGTGGTAGCGGGCCACGGTGCCGGCACCTTTGGACGACTCGTCGTCGGGGTGGGCATGGACGGTCAGGAGGCAGAGCGGGTCGGGCACGCCGATCACGCTACCGGGCACGAAGCACCTAAGCTCACGTGGCGAAGCGTGAGGGAGGACCTACCACCATGGGTGTGATGAAACGGCTGTCCGGGATCGTCCAGGCCAAGACGAACAAGCTGCTCGACAAGGCCGAGGACCCACGCGAGTCACTCGACCTCTCCTACCAGAAGCAGCTCGAGAGCCTGCAGAAGGTCCGCCGCAGCGTGGCCGACGTGACCACCGCCAAGAAGCGGATCGAGCTGCAGGCCGGCCAGCTCCAGGGCCAGGCCGACAAGCTCCAGCAGCAGGCCAAGGCGGCCCTCGGCCAGGGGAACGAGGACCTGGCCCGCGAGGCCCTGGCCCGCCGGGCGGCGCTGGCCGACCAGCTCAGCGAGCTGCAGACCCAGCACGAGCAGGTCACCGCCCAGGAGACGAAGCTGGTCGACACGGCCAAGAAGCTCCAGGCCCAGGTCGACTCCTTCCGCACCAAGAAGGAGACGATGAAGGCGAGCTATACGGCAGCCGAGGCTCAGACCAAGATCGGCGAGGCCGTCTCTGGCATCTCCGAGTCGATGAGCGACGCCGGCATGTCGATGCAACGGGCCCAGGACAAGATCGACTCCATGCAGGCCCGGGCCGGCGCCATGGACGAGCTGCTGGCCTCGGGTGCCCTGACCAACCTCAACGCACCGGTCGACGACATCCAGGCCCAGCTGGACAAGGTGCAGTCGACCGACGCCGTCGACAACGAGCTGGCCGCCCTCAAGGCCGAGCTCAACGCCCCCGGCCCGGCGGGCGAGCTCCCGTCGGCACCGGCGGTGTCGGCACCCGCCGCCGAGGAGTCCCCGTCGTGATCGTCCGGATCCTGGGCGAGGGCCAGTACGAGGTGGCCGACGGGGAGCGCCCGAAGCTCGACGAGCTCGACGCCGCCCTGGTCAAAGCGGTGGACGCCAGCGACGAGGCGTCCTTCGGCCCGGCCCTGCAGGCGCTGGCCGCTGAGGTGCGCAGGGTGGGCCTGCCCCTGGCCGACGATGCCTTCACGCCCTCCGAGCTGGTGGTGCCGTTCGCGGATGCCACCCTGGCCGAGACGCAGCTCCTCCTGGCCGACGCCTCGTCCACCGACGACGGGTGACCGGCCGCTCGTGAGCACTGCCCGCAACATCCCCTCGGACCGGGGGCTGACCCTCCGGATGTTCTCCACGGGCCTGATGCTGGTCGTCCTGTACGGCGCGGTGGTCGGCATCCTGATCGCGGTGGGCATCTCCTACGCTCTGGTGCTGGTCCTCGTCTTCGCCTTTCTGTTCGTCCAGTACTGGTTCTCCGACAAGATCGCCCTGTTCGGCATGGGCGGCCACGAGGTCACCGCCGAGCAGGAGCCCACGCTCCACGGGGTGATCGACCGGCTGTGCGCCCTGGCCGACATGAAGAAGCCCCGCGTGGCCATCGCCGACACCGACGTGCCCAACGCCTTCGCCACCGGGCGGAGCCCGAAGACGGCGGTGATCTGCGCCACCCGGGGCCTGATGCGCCGGCTGGACGAGCCCGAGCTCGAGGCGGTGCTGGCCCACGAGCTGTCCCACGTGGCCCACCGCGACGTGGCGGTGATGACCATCGCCAGCTTCCTCGGGATCATCGCCGGCCTGGTCACCCGCATCATGCTGTGGACCGGGATGATGGGCGGATTCGGCGGCGGCAACCGAGGGGGCGGCAACCGTGGAGGACAGGACCAGGCGGCCATGATCGAGCTGGCCGTGCTGGTGGTGTCGGTGGTGGTCTACGCCATCAGCTTCCTGCTGACCCGGGCGCTGTCGCGCTACCGGGAGCTGGCCGCCGACCGGTCCGGGGCGTTGCTCACCGGACAGCCGTCGGTGCTGGCCTCGGCCCTGGTGAAGGTGACCGGCGACATGTCGAGGATCCCGACCCGCGACCTACGGACGGCGGAGGGCTTCAACGCCTTCTTCTTCACCCCGGCCATCAACGGGAAGGGTGGGAACAGCCTCTCCACCATCTTCTCCACGCACCCCTCGCTCGACCAGCGGCTCGCCCAGCTCGCCCGCCTCGAGGCGGAGCTGGGGCGCCCCGCCTGATGGGCCTGTTGAACACCCTGCTGGGACGGACCAAGCCGGTCCAGGCCAACCTCGATTCGCTGTTCGGCCTCCCGTCGGCCACCATCACGCTCCAGAGCGCCGCCGGCCTCTCCACCTCCGGCAGGGCCGGGGTCTGCTACAAGCCGCCGACCGGCCAGAGCTTCACCGACATGCAGGCCGAGGTGATGAGGCTGCTCACCATGGACGGGGGCGGCACGCTGCGCACCGCCCAGGACGCCTACGGCTACCACTGGGTGGTGGTGGAGAACCCCGACGTCGAGGCGTTGGTCTCCCAGGTCCATCTGGTCAACTCGTCACTGTCCGACGCCGGGTGGGGGTCGCAGCTGCTCTGCTCGGTCTTCGGGCTGGCCCCCGTCCCCGATGCCGGCCCGGTGTCCGACAGCGGGGCCACCGTCCCGGGGCCCGGCACCGTGCTCCCCTCGACCTCGTACCTGGTCTACCTGTTCAAGCGGGGGACCTTCTACCCGTTCGTCCCCGACGGCAAGGAGCACCGCGACACCGGCGAGGAGCTCAAGCTGAAGAGCCTGGTGGCCGACGACCTGGCCGTCGAGCCGGAGCTCGACCGGTGGTTCCCGCTGTGGGACCTGCCGGTGGGCTGAGCCGCCGTTCCATCGCCCGGGCTGCCCGCGTCCGGTCCAGAGAGAGTAATTTGAAAGGGGTCAAGGATTCCGCACCATCCCGGCGGGAAGCTTCCCCTGGGCGGTCGGAATGTTCAGCATCCCCATTTCCCCCGCAGGACCGCCGTCGTCTTGGCGTTAGTCCCTACGACCTCGAACAGAGGCGAAGATGCTAGTGGTGAGCAGTTGATGGACGAAGCCTCCTTTCTCGGTCGTGGCGCCGAGTTGGCCACCATCGGACGGTTCTTCGATGCGCTGCCGGGCGATGCCCGATGCCTGCTGCTGGAGGGAGAGGCAGGGATCGGCAAGACGACCCTCCTGAGATGGGGAAGCGAGGAGGCCGCATCTCGCGGCTTCCTCACCCTGTCGGCAAGCCCGGTCGAGGCGGAAGTGCCGTGGGAGTTCGCGGCGTTGGCGGACTTGCTCGAAGCTGTTCCCCGATCCTCGCTCGATGCCCTTCCTCCCGCACAACGTCGAGCGATCAACGTTGCGGTCTTCCGCTACGGCGAGTCGGAAGAGCCGGTGGATCCCCGTACGATCGCGGCGGCCGTCCTCGCACTGCTCCGCAGTCTCGCCGCCGCCACGCCTGTCGTGCTCATCATTGACGATCTCCAGTGGCTCGACGTCCCGTCAGCTGGGGTGCTGTCGTTCGTGCTCCGCAGGATCACAGGAACGTCGGTGGGACTGCTGGCCACGGTCCGGACGGGGTGGTCGGGAGATCCGCCGCCGCTGGTGACCGACGCCATGGGTGCTGACAACGTCGAGCGCGTCGATGTCGGTCCCCTCGGGCTTGCGGCGATGCAGGAGCTGCTGTCGAACCGAACCTCGCTGACACCCGATCGGGCGACCTTGCTCCATCTCGCGGAGATCTCGCGGGGGAATCCGTTCTTCCTGCTGGAGCTGGTCGCCGGCAGGGACGATCTGTCCGACGACTTCAGCGACACCGCCGACGTTCCGGTCTCGTTGCGTCGCCTGGTGCTCGATCGGCTCGGCGCGCTGCCCGTCAACGCCCGCGACGTGCTGCTCGTCTGCGCGCTGGCCGGAGACCCCGAAGAGCCGGTCGTGGTGGCGGCCACCGCAGATCCGATGACCGCAGTCGATGGTCTCGATCTCGTGCTCCGTGCAGGAGTGGTGCAGCGTTCCCGTGGCAGCATCACGTTCTCCCATCCCTTGATCCGTTCCGTCGTGACCGGCGACGCATCCGCCGGGATGCGCAGGGCTGCCCACCGTCGGCTGGCCGCGGTGGTCGGCCACCGAGAGGACAGGGCTCGGCACGTGGCTCTGGCCGCCGCCGGCCCGGACGAAGCCACCGCGGGCGAGCTCGAGTACGCGGCGACAGTCGCGGGTGCTCGGGGTGCTCATCACACGGCCGCCACGCTGGCCAGGCTGTCGGTCGGGCTGACGCCGGCCACGCAGGTGGACGATCGCCATCGGCGAACGGCGCTCGAGGCCGGGTTCTGCTTCGAGGCACACGATCCGGCCCGGTCGGCGACACTGCTCGAGTCGATCATCGACGACGTGCCCGCCGGGGGCGGCCGAGCCGAGCTGCTCCGTCGCCTGGCCCGGTCCCTCGCCTTTCGGGGCGACCCGATGTCGACGTGGATCGGCAGGCTGACGGAGGCGCTGGAGGAGTCGAGCGACGACCTGGCGTTGCGGGCCGCCATCCTCGTCGACCTCGCGGTGGCGGTGAGCAACGTCGGCGATCGGGCCGGGGCCAGGCACTACGGGACTCTGGCCTTGGAGATGGTCGAAGATGTGGGCGACAAGGCGTGCGAGGCGCAGCTGTGCGCCGGAATGGCGTTCACCACGTTCTGCGACGGAGGAGGGGTCCGCCACGACCTGGTCGAACGGGCGCTGTCGGGAGCCGAGCAGCCACCGCTGCTCAGCGTGGACCTTCGACCCAACGTGACGGTTGGGCACCTCCGTCTCCTCAGCGACGACCTCGACGGCGCCCGGGTCCTCTATGAAGAGGAGTACCAGCGGACGCAGGACGAAGGCGTCGTCACCGGCTTGCCGCTGATGATCTGGGGGTTCGCCCTGACCGAAGCCTGGGCCGGGAACTGGGTCCGGGCCGAAGAGCTGGTGTCGGAAGGTTGCGATCTGGCCGGCGACGCCGGCTGCTGGCCTTCCATCTCGGCCATGTCGGGAGTGAGCGGACTCATGCATGTCTACCGAGGCCGGCTCTCGGAGGGTAGGCGCGAGTGCGAACGTGCCCTGGCGGTGGCCCGCGAGGTGGGACTGCCGCTGTTCGGGTTCCTCGGTGCCGGCGCCCTGGGGTTGGCCGAGCTCTCCGTCGGCGACGCCGCGGCTGCCCATGAGCACCTGGCGGCGTTGGCAGAGCCCCTTCGGGCGGGGGGTGTGACAGAACCGGGGATCCTCCGGTTCCTCCCCGACGAGATCGAGGCACTCATCCGCCTCGGCCAGCTCGGCCCGGCCGAGGAACTGCTCGACCCGTTCGAGCTGCGTTCGGTCGAACTGGACCGTCGCTGGGGAACCGTGGCTGCCGGACGATGTCGGGGCATGCTCCTGGCCGGACGCGGTGACCTCAAGGCCGCCGGAGCCGCGCTCGACGTCGCCTTGGAACGCCAGAGGCATCTGCCGATGCCGTTCGAGCATGCCCGTACCCTCATGGTGGCCGGTGAGATCCAGCGCCGGTCGCGACAGAGGTCCCGCGCCCGGCAGTCGCTCGAAGCGGCAGCCACGATCTTCGGGCGTCTCGGCGCGCCGCTGTGGGAGCAGCGAGCCGGCGACGAGCTCGGACGCCTCGGGCTCCGGGGTCCGCGAGACGCTTCTCGAAGCTCGGACCTGACACCGATGGAACAGCAGGTGGCGGACCTGGTCGTCGCCGGACTCACGAATATCGAAGTGGCTGCGCAGCTCTTCATGGGCCAACGCACCGTGGAAGCCCACCTGTCCCGGATCTACCAGAAGCTCGGGATTCGGTCCCGCACGCAGTTGTCCCGTGTGCGGCCACCGCCGGACGCCGTCGCTCGCGATTGAACCGCCGGCTGTTCCGACCCTGCCCGATCCCACTCGCGCCGAGACGACCACGGCCCCTCCGCCCGGGGACCGTGGCCGTCATGCCGGCGTGTTCTGGCACCCGCACGCAATGGATGGTTGACCGTCCGGGCGCCAGAGATCTTCGCCCCCGTCCGCAGTCAGTTGGACTTCACCAGCTGCTGGGAGCGGTCGGCGGCCACCTTGAGCGATTGGCCGTTGGACGACACGTTCGAGACTCGCGACTTGCGGGGCCGGCTGCGATGAGGCTTGGCCGGATCCGACGAGAGGTTCCGGGGATAGCCGATACACGGGTCGGCCTCGACCACCACCGTCCCGTCGGAGTTGTCTCCGATTCCCCAGGTGTGGTTGGTCGGGAACTTGACGTCCATGAAGGTGACCGACACCTCCTTGCTGAAGAACTCGGTGGCCAGGGAGCTGGGCAGCCCGTCCTCGGTTTCGATGATGGTCTCCATCTTGGCCAGGACGGCGGTGTTCATCGACACGCCCGCACCGGCCAGGCCCGACCGGATGTCGTTCAGCACGTCGTCAGCGGTCTCGAACCACGAGGTCGGCCAGTCGACGTTGATATCCCACGAATTGAGCGACAGATCGATGAAGTCGTTGAGATCGGTGGAGACATCGGGGGTGAGCCCTATTCCGAACTGGATGCTGACCTGTCCCTCGGATCCGTTGAACTCGAAGCCGCCCGCGCTCGCCGTGATGGTGGTGTTGCCCGGAAGTCCGGCCCCACCGACGACGCCGCTGACTTCGCCGGCGGTGATGCCGTCCGACCTCCGGAGGGTGTCGGGGAAGAGCCACACGTTGAGCTCCCGTGTCTCCGCCTCGGACACCGAGAACATCGCCGTCCGGTAGAGCGGCGTGCCGGCGCCCGGCGACGAGACGAGGAGGGCGACCTGGTTCACCACGGACACCGGATCCGGAAGTGAGAAGCTGCCGTTGCTGGCGGTGGTGGTCGTGAGGAACTCGATGGGCAGCTCGAGTCCGATGACGTCGAAGAAGTAGAGTGCCGTGACCTCCAGGCCCGACCACGGCGAGTAGCCGCTCGACGGCGGATCACCCCCGAGGACGATGGGAGTGAAGAACTCCTCGGCATTGCCGATCTTGTAGATGTGACCGTCGAGTGACATGACTGTCTCCTTGTTGGGTGGATGCTCCGGCTGTACTGCGGACTCTGCCGCCCTGAGAATGGTAAGCAGGCGTGCCACTGCGTTGAATCCGTAATTCCCGCATGATCTGCGGTCCCACGAACCAGGACGAGCGTCATCCGGTTCCGAAAGTCCAGGCCTTCCGCCTTGGCCCGAGACGATGATGACGCCGACGGAGTAGCGCAGCGGCTGCCGCCTTCGATCAGATGTGTCGAGCTGACCTCGTCCTTGACGACCCTTCGGATCTCTACTGCCGTGCGTGCCCAGCCGACACATCCAGAGTCCAAGGAGCAGGCGGACCAGGACAAGGGCGCCGAGTGAAGGGGCAGGGGCTTGAGTGTGTCGGTACGGTGCCCCGTACACCGGTCCACTGCGTGCCGTGTACTGCCCGACGGCGAGAGTGCTTGAGCACCGCCAGCGCACGCGTAGGTACCTGGTTGAGATACGCGCTGCCCATCGGGACTCGGTCAGGGTCTCATGCGGACTCTGAGCCGATTCACTCTTCAGTTCGCCGAGATCGTGGCCGAAACCTAGATGACAATCCGAGCGCAGAAGAGATGGCACCGGAAAGCGAGAGTTGGCGCTGCAACTCCTCATGTGGACGCAAGTCGGGAGAGGAAATGAATGATCCGGGGGAATTGATATCCAAGGCAACGGCCATCCTCGGTGGGGAGCAGGCTCTGGCGGCCGGAATCTTTGGCCTCAAGGACAACTACGCGGCCGTAGCTGCAGGGATGGCCTCAGGAGCCGTGCTCAGCGACGCGATTCTGGACAGTTCGCTCGCAGCTGGCGTGGGTGGGGCCGCCGCTCTGCATGCGACCCGATCGGCAGTGGCTACTTCCAAGGGCCTCACCGTCCGAATGTTGGTTGTAGTCACCGCCGAACAGATCCGGGTGCTCGACTGGGTGACGGGATCGGGCCCAACCAGAGTGCTCCTCTCCTTCAATCGATCCTCCACCGACGTCGCGGTCACCAAGTTCGGCCTGAGTCGCCATGTCATGCTTCGCGACTCGGCAACCGGTCGATCGCTCGCCCTGTCCGGATCCACCGCACCATACGTTTCAGAATCCAAGGGAGACAAGGCGGTTCTCCGGCTTCTGTCTGAGCCACGCTGACTGTGCCTGCGGTTCGGCTTGGGTCCTGCTGCTGGGCCGTCCAATTGTGAGAGCGCAGCGCACGGCGGGTTTCAAGGTGAACCGGTGTTGGAGTTCGTGGATGATGAACTGATCGGGACAATGGACATGTCTCTCCGCCCCAACCGCCTGAAGCTAGAGATCGACAATAGGCGCGTACGTCGGGCGGACTTCGGCTCGTAGGTCCTGCCACATGCCCGGATCAGCGGAGGTTTTCGACTAGGCCCGACCGGCACTTCGTGACCGCCCTCCGGCGCTGTTTCGGGCGCATCCACTTTCCTCCCGGGTTTGTTCAGGCGCAGGGCTCATGTGAGTGAGGACCTTTGCCTCTAACTGGCCCTAACCGCCGGGGTCACGCTGGAGAGTGTGGCCCCGGCCAGTACAGGTCCGGGACGGAGTTCGACGAAGAAGGAGGAAGATTATGGCTGGGAAGGCTGACCAGATGAAGGGCAAGGCCAAAGAGGCGGTCGGAGACCTGACCGGAAACAAGGATCTCAAGTCACAAGGTAAGGCTGACCGTCGGGCCGGCGAGGCCAAGGAGAAGGTCGGCAAGGTCGAGGAGAAGGTTGAAGAGGTGATCGACAAGGCCAAGGGCGTGCTTCACCCGAAGTAGTCCGCTGGAGGGTGGTCGCGAACTGTTGCCATCCGAGAGAGGATTCCTGGGCATATCTGTCTTGGAACACTCATTGTCATCTTGGTGGTCGTGGCGATCATCTCCTTCGTGCGTCAGCACAGGGTGCCGGACGTCGTGATGGTGGCAATTCTTTCGGTCGCCCTCCTAGCTGGCCTGGTCGGTTTCGTCGTCCACGTGCTTTGGATTGCTGCCATCGTCGTGCTCGTGGTCGCGCTCGGGCTCGGCTGCGTGGTCGCCAACGCCCGTCAAGATCGCAGAGAGGCCATCGACCGGCGCCGAGAGGACGAAGTACGGGCCGCGTGACCCGTCCGGTGCACCCTCCGGACGGGTACTGAGCCTCATGTCCCGTGACCAATAAGCCCCAAGACCAATAAGGAGCCCCAGATGCTTGCCACACTCGTCACCGCCAGCACCAACGCAGTTCAGGTGTTCGCCCTGATCGCGGTGATCCTGTTCTTCATTGCCGGGATCATCGCCTTCAGGGACAAGACCCTATGGGCGACGTTGATCTGCGCCGGACTGGCGTTCCTGTCGGCTGCGGTGATGTACCTCGCTTAGCGCTATGCGCCTGGCACCTGTATGAAGCAGACCACCCGAACAGAAGAGTTCCCGGTAGAGTACCTCTCCATCCACGGCCACCAGATCGCCTACCGGCGCGGCGGTGAGGGCCCGGTGCTGCTGCTACTCCACGGCATGGCCGGCAGCTCCCTCACGTGGGTCCCCGCCATGACGCTGTTGCAGAGCGACTACACGGTGCTAGCCCCCGACTTCCTCGGCCACGGGGCGTCCGAAAAACCTCTCGGCGACTATTCGCTCGGCAACTTCGCCAGCGCCATCCGGGACTTCCTCAACCTCCTAGGCATCGACCGGGCTACCGTGGTCGGGCAATCCTGGGGCGGCGGAGTGGCCATGCAGTTCGCCTATCAGTTTCCCGAGCGTTGCGAGCGTTTGGTGCTTGTCGACGCCGGCGGCTTGGGCCGCGAGGTGAACCGGATCCTCCGCCTCTTGACCCTGCCAGGGGCCGAGTACGTGATGCCGGCCCTGTTCCCGGCATTCGTGCGGAACTGGGGCGACCCGGTCGTCAGGCTCTTCGGCGGCCGAGGCTTCCGCAACTCCCAGGCGGCGGAGATGTGGCGCTCCTACAAGTCGTTGACGGATGCTGAGAGCCGGCACGCCTTCGTGCGTACTTTGCGGTCCGTGATCGACCCGGGCGGGCAGTCGGTGAGTGCCGTAGACCGCCTCTACCTGACCGCACACATGCCTACGCTCATCGTTTGGGGTGACCACGACAGGATTATTCCGGTCGACCATGCCTACCTAGCGCACGAGGCCATCCCCGACAGCAGGTTGGAGGTGATGGAGGGGGTGGGTCACTACCCCCACGTAGAGGAGCCCGTCCGCTTCGTCGAGATCCTGGGGGACTTCCTGCGTACCACGGAGCCCAGCAAGTTCAACCCCGAAGAGCAGCTCGGCTTGCTGCGCCAGGGTCCGCAGGATGAGGCGGCGCTTACGAATCACCAAGTCTTCTGACCCCCAATGATCGACCATCCCCCCCTGGCCGGACACGTTCTTCACACCAAGATCACAAGGGGGCTCCAGCAAGCGGTTCGGATCGCTCCATCCGAGCGGTCGGACCGCAAATCGAGATCGGCCCCCGAGTGCGCCAGATCGACGTTTCCCGGAGGCTCCGTACGCTCCCTGGCTCACAAGTCAGACCGCCCCGGCCGGACCGAACGCGCGCGCAGAAGTCCGGCGCCGGTCTCCCAACACGCAGCCACGCATGACGAAGCCCCACACGGACTTCTCGCCGGCTCCAAGTGCGCGCCCGAATCGGCGTTCGCTCAGCCTTCGAGGTCGTAGGCGGTCCGGTGGTTCGGCTCGTACAGGCCGATCTGCCCGGCGCCGGGAATCCGCATCCGGACGAGCCTTCCGAAGCCCTGGTCCTCGATGGGTCCGGCGAATTCGACACCCTTGGCCGCCAGATCGGCCACCGTGCTCTCGATGTCATCGCACATCAGGTACAGCTCATGGTGTCCCGAGGGGGCCCCGGTGCCCGGATCGCCAGGATCTCCCGCCGGGTGAACGCCGAGCTCGGCGGGCGGGAGCTTGAAGATGAGCCAGCCCCCGTGGACATCGACGAAGGGGAGTTCGAGTACGTCCCGGAAGAAGGCCCGCGCCGACTCGGGATCCTCGGCGTAGATGATGGCGTGGCTGCTGGTGATCATGGAGAAAGGCTCTCACCACCAGCCTCGGAGCGCAGGTCGACGGTGCTGGCCGTCGGCGATGCCGGCAGCGCAGGCCGGACATGTCGACACCGGGTCCGCCGGCTTCGGGTGCTACCGGTCGGGGCCGGTTCCGCGCCGTTCGATCTCCTCCAGCACCGGAGCCGGGATCGGACGACATCCGCAGACCTTGGAGTGCTCGAGGTGCCATTGGACGCGCTCGTCGAGGCTCGCCCCACTTCCCAGGTGGTGCTCCTCGTGCCACTGCCGGTTCATGGGCAACCTCACTCCAGGCCGTCGGTCACCGCGTCGATCTTCCGGGCCAGGTCGACGTCCCGCCGGGTGATGCCGTCCGAGTCGTGGGTGATGAGCGACAGGGTGACCCGGTTGTAGCGGATGTCGATGTCGGGATGGTGGTCGGCCGCCTCGGCCAACGCCCCCACCGCCGACACGAAGGCCAGGGCGCCGGCGAAACCGTGGCACCTGACCGTCTTCATCAGCCGGCCGCCCACCAGCTGCCAATCGGGGGCCTCCGGGCCCTCCAGCAGCTCGGCCAGCTCGTCGTCGGCCAGCCGCGGGTCGCGCACCGTCCCGCTACGCCCCGACCGGCTCGGTGGGGGTGAACGCCACCGGCATGGTCTCGAAGCCGGAGACGAAGTTCGCCTCACGCCGGGGCGGCTCGTCCTCCCCCACCAGGGCCAGGTCGGGAAGGCGGTCGAGCAGTCGGTCGAACATCACCGCCAGCTCCAGCCGGGCCAGCCGGTTCCCCAGGCAGAAGTGGGCACCGAAGCCGAAGGCCACATGGTCGTTGGGGCTCCGGGTGATGTCGAACGTCTCCGGGTTGTCGAACACCTCCTCGTCACGGTTGGCCGCCGGGTAGAGGAGGAGGAGCTTCTCCCCCCGGTGGAGCGTCTCCCCGTGGAGCTCGACGTCCCTGGTCATCCGCCGGGCCATGTTCTTGATGGGCGACACCCACCGCAGCATCTCCTCCACGGCGGTGGTCATCAACGTGCGGTCGGACCGTAGCGCCTCGAACTGGTCGGGGTGGCGGAGCAGCTCGTACATGCCGCCGCTGATCACGTGCCGGGTGGTCTCGTCGCCGCCGATCAGGATGAGGAGCGACTCGTAGATCAGCGACTCCTCGTCCAGGCGGTCACCGTCGATCTCGGCATGGACCAGGGTGCCGATCAGGTCGTCGGCCTGGCGGTCCCGTCGCCGCTGCTCCATCACCGTGGTGATGTACGAGGCGTACTCGATGGCGGCCATGGTGGCCCTCTCCAGCGCCCCCGGATCGGGCGAGCCCAGGGACTTCAGCATGTCGTCGGACCACCGCAACAGGTCGTCGCGGTCCTCGTGGGCGACCCCGAGCATGTCTCCGATGACGGTCATGGGCAGCGGGGCGGCGATGTCCCGGACGAAGTCGGCCGAGCCCTGCTCGCACACCCGGTCGATGATGCCGTCGCAGATCTCCCGGATCCCCTGCTCCGACTCCCTGATCCGCTTGGGGGTGAACCCCTCGCTCACCAGCCGCCGGCGGCGGACGTGCTCGGGGGCGTCGAAGTCGATCATCATGGGCAGGGCGTCGCTGTCCGGCCGGATGCCCCCGGCGTTGGAGAACGTCTCGGGGTCCTTGGAGATCTCCTTGATGTCGGCGTGGCGGGTGATCCCCCACACACCGGCATCGGCGTCGAAGTAGGCCGGGGCGTTCCGGCGCATCCAGGCGAACGCCTCGAAGGGTTCGCCCCCGTAGAAGGTGCCGTCGGTCAGTGCGATGCGCAGATCGGTGGGCTGTGGGCTCACGGTCTCCCCCAAGGGTGTCGGAACGTGCCGGGGCTGGCGGTGCCGCTCAGTCCGGATCGGAGTTTGGACAGGTGTCCAGGTTCACCGCCGAGTATACGGGCTACCCGTCGGCAGGTCCGTGCCCCCGGCGCCGGAACCTCATCGGCACGTGCCAGACGCCGGCGTGCTTGTTGGTGCGGACCCGTTCCACCGGCCCGGTCAGTGCGAACCCCTCGAGCCGGTCGAGGAGCTCGTCGAGGATGCACCGGATCTCCAGGCGGGCCAGGCCGGCCCCCAGGCAGAAGTGGGAGCGGGCGCCGAAGGTCAGGTGGGGGTTGGGGTCCCTCCGGATGTCGAACCGGAAGGGGAGCTCGAACACGGACTCGTCCCGGTTCGCCGAGGGCCACCACACGGTCACCTTGTCCCCCTGACGCACCGGCCGGCCTCCGAGCTCCGTGTCGCAGGTGGCGGTCCTCCGGTTGTAGAGGGTGGCGGTGGTCCACCGCAGGATCTCCTCCACCGCCCCGTCCATCAGCGACCGGTCGTCACGGAGGGCCAGGAGCTGCTCGGGGTGGTCGACCAGAGCCACCATCCCGAGGGCGATCGAGTTCCGGGTGGTCTCGCTGCCCGCCACCACCAGCAGGTTGAAGCACATCAGCAGCTCGAGATCGGTGAGCGGGCGGGACCCGCCGTCGTCGCCCTCCACGACGGCGGCCACCAGCGTCGAGAGCAGGTCGTCCGACGGGGCCAGCCGCTTCTCCCCGATCAGCGCCGTCCCGTAGGCGGCCATCGAGGTGGCGGCGGCGCCGACCGCGGCGGTGGTCTCCCCCAGCTCGCGCCCCTCGAAGTCGAGGGTGGCGTTCGACCAGGACAGCAGGTCGTGACGGTCGCCCTCCGGCACGCCCAGCAGGGCGGCCACGGCCTGCAACGGCAGCTCGACGGCCACGTCGGTCAGGAGGTCGCACCGCCCCCTGTCGGCGATGGCGTCGACGATGATCCGGGACCGCCGCCGGAGCTCGCCCTCCATGAGGGCCAGGGCCCGGGGCGCCACCGACGGCGTCATCAGGCGCCGGATCCGCCGGTGGAGCGGATCGTCGGTCATGTTGAGCAGCACCCCGGGGGCGAATCCCCAGGGCAGGTCCTGGAGGATGGTGCCGCCACCCTCCGCACCGGGCGCCCGCTCCGACGAGAACCGGTCGGCGTCGCCGACCACCTCCACGACCAGGTCGTAGGAGCTGGCCACCCAGAACCCGACGCCGTCGGGGGTGTGGGCGGTGGGCCGGTGCCACCACAGGGGCGCCTCGGCCCGCAGCCGGGTGAAGACGTCGTCGGGGAAGCCGGGGGCGAACAGGTCGAGATCGGTGAGGTCGACCGACTCCAGTGGTACGTCTCTGGATGGTGGTGGGTCTCCGCCCGACACGGCCCTCCCTTCCGCCCCCCGGTCAGGGGTGGGTCATCGACTCCGGTCGGACCGCCTGGTCGAACTCCTCGGCGGTGAGCAGCCCCAGGGCTAGGGCCGCCTCCTTCAGGGTGGTGTCCTCGTGGTGGGCCTTCTTGGCCACCTTGGCGGCGTTGTCGTAGCCGATCAACGGGTTGAGGGCGGTCACCAGCATCAGCGAGTTGTCGAGGTGCTGGCGGATCCGGGCCTCGTTGGGCTCGAGGCCCTCCACGCAGAACTCCGTGAACGAGGTGCACGAACCGGTGATCAGGGAGACCGAGTGGAGCACGTTGTAGATGATCACCGGCTTGCACACGTTGAGCTCGAGGTTGCCCCGCGCCCCGGCGACGGCCACCGAGGTGTCGGCCCCCATCACCTGGATGCACACCATGATCATCGCCTCGCACTGGGTGGGGTTGACCTTGCCGGGCATGATGGAGGACCCGGGCTCGTTCTCGGGCAGGTTGAGCTCCCCCAGGCCGCTGCGGGGGCCGGAGCCCAGCCACCGCAGGTCGTCGGCGATCTTGATCAGCGAGCCGGCCAGGGTGCGGAGCGACCCGCTGGCGGCCACCAGGGCGTCGTGGGCGGCCAGGGCGGCGAACTTGTTCGGGGCGGTGACGAACGGGAGCTCGGTGATGGCGGCGATGGCGGCGGCCACCCGCTCGCCGAACTCGGGGTGGGTGTTGAGCCCGGTCCCGACGGCAGTGCCGCCGGCGGCCAGCTCGTAGAGATCGCCGAGGGAGAACTCGATGCGCCGGATGTCGGCGTCGAGCTGGGCCACGTACCCGGAGAACTCCTGTCCCAGGGTGAGGGGCACGGCGTCCATCAGGTGGGTGCGGCCGATCTTGGTGATGCCGGCGAACGCCTCCGACTTGACCGCCAGGGCGTCCCGGAGGCGGCGCACAGCCGGGAGCAGCCGGTGGGTCAGCTCCTCCACCGCGGCGATGTGCATGGCGGTGGGGAAGGTGTCGTTCGACGACTGGGACATGTTCACGTCGTCGTTGGGGTGGATCGGCGACTTGGAGCCCATCTCCCCGCCCGCCATCTCGATGGCCCGGTTGGAGATCACCTCGTTGACGTTCATGTTGGTCTGGGTGCCGCTGCCCGTCTGCCAGACCTTGAGGGGGAACTGGTCGTCGAGGACGCCGGAGGAGACCTCCCGGGCGGCGGCGATGATCAGCTCGGCCTTCTCGGGGGTGAGCTTCCCGAGGTCGGCGTTGACCACGGCCGACGCCTCCTTCAACACCCCGAAGGCCCGGATCAGCGGGGGTGGCATCAGGTCGGTCCCGATCGGGAAGTGCTGGAGCGACCGGGCGGTCTGGGCCCCGTAGTACTTGTCGGCGGGGACCTCGATGGAGCCCATGCTGTCGGTCTCGGTGCGGGTGGCGGCGGTAGTGATGGCCAGCTCCTCTCGGTGTCGGGTCCTGTCGGCTCCCCAACCTTGCCGGGCGCCGACCCTACTCCGAACCGACCGCCCCGGACAGGCCGGCCCGGGGGCGCCGGATCGGGTCTGGGGCACCCGGCGCCGGCACCGTCGGGGCGCCGGCCCGGAGGGACGCCCGGCGTCGGCGGGAGGACCGGGCGTTGGTCACCAGCACGGCCAGGAGGTAGGTGGCGGTGGCCACGGCCACGATCCCGAAGCTGGGCGGGACCCGCGGGGCGGCGTAGGCCAGGATCAGCCCGGCCCACGCCGACGCCACCGCGATGGCGCCGGACAGCCACAGAGCGACGAAGGGCCGGGCGGTGATGCGTTGGGAGGCGCCCCCGGGGGCGGCCAGCAGGCCCAGCAGCATGAGCGCCCCCACCGCCTGGGTCGCCTCACCGGCGGTGATCCCCAACAGCACGAAGAAGGCGTAACCGAGCAGGCGCACCGGCACCCCCCGGGCGGAGGCCACCGCCTCGTCCACGCTGGCGAAGAGGAGGGGGCGGCCGATGGCCACCATCGCCACCACCACCACCAGGGCGACCACCGTGTCGGAGACGGCCTGGTAGGAAGTCAACCCGAACATCGAGCCGAACAGCACGTTCACCCCGGCGTTGCCGTTGGCGCCGCCGGTGCCGCTGCGTGACGTGGTGTAGATGGAGAGGAACAGGGCCCCGAGCCCGAGGATCCAGGCGAACACGCTCCCGATCACCGTGTCGTCGGCCCGGGCCCGCCGGCCCAGGAAGGCCATGATCAGGGCGAACACCACACAGGCGCCGTACAGTCCGACCCGGAGATCGATCCCGAAAGCCAGGGCGGCCAGTGCCCCGGTGAAGGCCACATGGGACAGGGCGTCACCGGTGAAGACCTGGCCGCGCCGCACCACGAACGAACCGACCAGCCCGGAGGCGAGGGCGATGGCGGTGCCGGCCAGGAAGGCGTACCGGAGGAACGGGTGCTCGAACATGTGGGCGATCCCGGTGATGGGCCCGACCACCGCCGTCATGCCGGCACCGCCGCCAGGCGCCCGGCGGCCCTGCTCCCCACCCGGGAGGCCGCCGCATGGTAGCCGGCCCCCAGCAGGTAGGCGGCGAAGCCGAAGGTGGTGACCCAGAACCCGACCGGGTAGACGGAGAAGTAGGCAACCCCCAGTGCCAGCCAGGTGACCACCAGGCCGACCACGACGGTGATGGCGAAGCTCCACGCCGGACTGGCGGTCACCTGCTGGGCAGCCGCCGCCGGCATCACCAGGAGGGCGAAGACCAGCAGCGCTCCGGTGATCTGGCTCACTTCGGCCGCCGTGCACCCGAGGAGGAGTAGGTAGACGACGGACAGGCCCCGCACCGGCACCCCCCGGGCGGCGGCCACGGCGGCGTCCACGGTGCCGAAGAGGAGGGGGCGGGCGATGACGCCCAGTACGACCAGCACCGGCACCCCCACCGCCGCCAGGGTGACGACCTGGCCGTTCGAGACGCCCAGGAAGGTGCCGAACAGCAGGCCGGTGATGCTGTCGAGGAAGCCCCCGTAGAGGCTGACGAAGAGGACGCCGCAGGCCAGGGCGAAGGCCTGCACCGTCCCGATGACCGCCGACTCCTCGCTGGACGCCTCACCGGTCCCCGACCGGGGCACCAGGGCGATGACGGCGGCCGCGGCGATGCTGCCGACGAAGTACCCCAGGGTGGCGCTGAGCCCCAGCCAGATGGCCCCGGCGGCCCCCGGGAAGGAGACCACCGCCAGGGTGTGGCCCACGAAGCTCTGGCGGCGCAGCACCATGAACCATCCGACCGCCCCGGCCACGACCGCCACGATGGTGCCCGCCCGGAAGGCGTTGACCATGAAGTGGAAGGCGAACAGCTGGCGGAGGTCGTCCGAGACGCTCCACGTGAGCCCGGCGGCGAGGGGCGTCACCGAACCGCTCACTGCCCGCCGGTGTCGTGGCGGTCGACGTGGTGGGCGGGCGCCTCCGGCTGCCCCACCACCACCAGCCGCCCGTCGGAGGTCTTCAGCACCTCGATGGGGGTGCCGTAGAGGGCGCTGAGGGTCGGCGACGTGATGACGTCGGCCGGCTTGCCGCTGAGCGCCCCGCCGTGGGCGATGTAGACGACCCGGTCGAGGTACGAGAGGATCGGGTTGACGTCGTGGGCCACGATCAGCACGGTGACCCCCTGGTCGGCACAGATGCGCGAGATGAGGGCGGCCACCGACGCCTGGTTGGGGAGGTCCAGGCTGTCCAGCGGCTCGTCGAGCAGGAGGAGCCGGGGCCGCCGGACCAGGGCCTGGGCGATGAGCAGGCGCTGCTGCTCGCCGCCGGACACCCGCCCGATGGGGCGGCGGGCGTACGAGGTGGCCCCCACCGTCTCGATGACCTGGTCGACCCTCCGTCGCTGCTCCCGCCGGGAGGCGAACAGCCGGCTGCCACCGGGCAAGGGCACCCCCCACCGGTCGCCGTCGCTGCCCAGGCGCACCACGTCCACTCCCCGCACCCGCATCCCGGCGTCGAAGTTCCGGCGCTGCGGGAGGTAGCCGATCTCCCGGCCGGCGTGCCCCGGCGGCCGGCCCAGCACGGTGGCCGAGCCCTCCGACAGGGGCAGGATGCCGAGGGCCGCCTTGACCAGGGTGGACTTGCCGACCCCGTTGGGGCCGAGGACGGCCACGAACTCCCCCTGGGTCACGTCGAGGTCGACGCCGGACCAGATGGTCCTGCCGCCCAGCCGCACGGCGGCGTGGCGGAACTGGACCGACGGGGTGGCGGTGCCCTCGGGGGGCTCGGTGGCGGTGCCCTCGGGGGACCCGGTGGGGGGCCCGGCGGACGGTGCCGGGGGGCCCTGGGTCACGCCGCCGCCCGGGCCAGCGCCGACTCGATCCCTTGGAGCTGGCGGACCTGCCACGCCTGGTAGGTGGAGCTGGGCGGCTGCAGCGTCTCGGTGATGGTGGCATACGGGATGTCGGCCGCCTTGACCTCCTGGAGCTGGGCCTGTACGTCGGGGGTGACGTTCTGGGTGTTGTACACGTAGATCTTGATCTGGTGGTCCGTGATCTGCTTGTCGATGATCTCCTTGTCACCGGCCGAGACTTCGGTCCCCTCGCTGATGTCACGGAGGAACGAGTAGGGGGTGATGAGGTCGAGACCCAGCGCCGGCGCCAGCATCGAGAAGATCGACTCGGAGGCCCCAACCGGTGTCCCCCCGTAGGTCGCCTTGATCGAGGCGATCAACGAGTCGTACGGCTTCAAGGCGACGGTGTCGAACTCGGTCCGCTGCCGGGCGAAGTACCCGGTGTCGGCTGGGTCCAGCTTCTGGTAGTCGGCCACCATCCTGCCGATGACCGTCTGGACGTCGGCCGGGTTGTACCAGCGGTGCGGATTGCCCCCGCTGGCGATGCCCAGGACGTCGCCCACGTCCAGCACCGTCTGGCTGCCCTGGTCGGCCGCCAGCAGCTTGGGGACCCAGGGGTCGTACCCGATGCCGTTCTCGATCACCAGCTGGGACTCGGCCAGGTTGCGGGCGTCCCCAGCGGTGGGCTCGTAGGAGTGGGGGTCGGTATTGGGGTTGGAGATGACGCTCACCACGTCGACGTGCTCTCCCCCGAGCTGGGCGGCGATGCTTCCCCAGAAGTTCTCGGCGGCCACCACCCTGATGACCCGGCGGCTGGGGTTGGCACCGAAGCCGGAGGTCGGTGCCGCGCTGGCGCATGCGGCGAGGAGGATCGCCGTCACGACGACGGCCAAGGACACCGACGATGTCCGGCGGACGGGATTCGGGTGGCGGCCCGGGGACGGGGGACTCAAGGCGGTGGACTTCCTCTCACGGGTGATGCTGGTCACAGTATTCGTAATGGTTCTTATTGCCAGTCCTACCACTCAGCCCCCGCACCGCGGACCGATCGGTTAGGGTCCCTCGACAGACAGGGACAGGGGGCGGACGTGGCCATCGAACCGGTCCGGCGGTACGAGCAGATCAGCCCGAAGGCGTTCGAGCACCCGGCGGACCGGGCGGCGACGTCGGCCCTGGCGGCCGTGCCCCTGCTCGACAAGGTCATCAAGCGCCTCACCGACCTGGGCCACGAGCGTCGGCTCCGGCAGGTCGTGATGGGCAACGCCGTCCGCCTGGGGCCCGACCAGGTGCCCGAGGTTTGGGGCCGCTACCTCGTGTGCACCTCGGTGCTCGATCTGGCGTCGGTGCCCGCCCTCTACGCCGTCAACGATCCCGAGGTGAACGCCATGACCATCGGTGCCCGGACACCGATGGTCGTCGTCAACTCCTCGTTGATCGCCTCGTACACCGACAACGAGGTGCAGACGGTGCTGGCCCACGAGACCGGCCACGTCCTGTCCGAGCATGCGCTCTACACGACCGCGCTCCTGCTGCTCCAGCAGTTCATGGAGGGCGCGCTCCCCCGATCGCTCCTGCTGGGACTTCCGGTGCGGGCCATGTACCTGGCGCTGTTGGAGTGGGCCCGGGCCGCAGAGCTGTCGGCCGACCGGGCGGCCGCCCTGGTGACGGGTGACCCGCTGGAGCCCTGCCGGCTGCTCATGCGCATGGCCGGCGGGGCGCTCCCCGGCATGAGCCTCGACGCCTTCCTGGCCCAGGTCACCGAGTACCACGAGGAAGAAGACCTCTTCTCGCGTCACTCCCGCTTCCTGGTCGAACTGCGACTGACCCACCCGTTCGCCGTCCGGCGGGTTCGCGCCTTGATCTCCTGGGTGCAGAGTGGCGAGTACGACCGGATCCGGTCCGGGGCCTATCCCCTCCGGGGCCACGAACCGCCTCCCAGCGCCGAGTTCAACGCCGCCGTCGCCCACTACCGCCTGCTGTTCTCGGCGTTCCTCGATCGGACCGCCGGGGACATCCAGCGACTCGGAGGCCAGTTCGGCGAGTGGCTCCGGGGCCGGTCGGGCACCGGCGGGGACGCCCAGGACGCCCAGGACGACGAGGACGACGACTGACGGCTGCCTGAACGGCGCGGAGGGTCGACAACGTCGACAGAGGGGACTCAGGTACGGAGGGCCATGCCCTGCGCCCACGTCTCCCGTGCCGCCACCACGTCCTCGGAACGGGGACCGTCCCCCTCCCCGGGCACCTCCAGGATGGCCGGCAGCCCCTGAAGGTCGGGATGGCCGAGCAGGGTGGCCAGCCCGTCGGAGCCGATGGTGCCGTCGCCGATGTTCTCGTGCCGGTCCTTGTTGGCCCCGAAGGCCACCTTGGAGTCGTTCAGGTGGAGGCACTGGAGACGTTCGAGACCGACCGTGCCCGACACCAGTGCCATCAGGGCGTCGGCGTCCTCCAGCGACCCGAACGGCACCCCCGAGGCCCAAAGGTGCTGGGTGTCGAGGCAGACCCCGAGCCGCTGGTCCCCACCGGCGGCTTCGATGACCCGGGCCAGCTCCTCGAAGCTCCGACCCACCGTATCCCCGGCCCCGGCGGCGTTCTCGAGGAGGATGGGACACGGATCGTCGTTCGCCTCCACCGAGTCGAGGGCTTCGGCGAGGCCGGCCACGATCCCGGGGAGGGCGGTGTCGATCCCGCTGCCCCGGTGGCTTCCAATGTGCAGCACCAGCCCACCGGCCCCCATCCCCTGGGCGGTCGCCAGGTTGGCGTTCAGGCAGGCACGCGACTTGTCGGCCAGGACAGGGTCCGGGGTGGCTAGGTTGATCAGGTAGGTGGCGTGGCAGTAGGTGCCGGTCACCGACGGGTGGCCCGCCTGGGCCTCCCGGTAGCCGGCCAGGACCTCGGGGCCGTACTGGGACGGCTTCCACATGCGGGGGCTCTGGGTGAAGATCTGCACCACCTCGGCGCCGATCTCCGCCCCGTGGTCGAGGGCGGGGACGAGCCCCTTGCCGGCCCTCACATGGGCGCCGATTCGCACCGCTGCACCGTACCAGCGTGCCCGGGCGACCCGACCGGTACAGTCGGGAACCACGGCCCCCGACCGGGGCCACGTCCCCAGCCGACGGAGGAAGGAAGCCGATGACCACCACACTCACCCGGGCAGCCCGCGCGCTGCTGAACCGCCCGCTGATCGCCAATGTGGCCACCGTCGACTCCGGGGGGAAGCCGCAGCTCACCCCGGTCTGGATCGACGTCGAGGGCGACCAGGTGGTGTTCAACACCGCCCGGGGACGGGCCAAGCAGTCCAACCTCGAGCACAACCCGAACGTGGCCGTCTCGGTGGTCGACCCGGACGATCCCTACAACGTGGTGGTGGTGCGGGGCACAGCGGAGGGCACCGAGGTGGGCGCCGACGCCCACATCGACGCCCTGGCCAAGAAGTACCTCGACCTCGACGCCTACCCCATGCGCCGGCCCGGCGAGGTGCGCATCAAGTACACCGTGCACGCCGACCATGTGGTGAGGCAGCCCGCCGACAAGGACTGACCCATCCGGTGGGGCCGGACCCGTACAAGCGGTGCCGGTCGGCTCAGCGGCGGGCCATCGCCACCCGGGTTCCCGGCCGGTTGAGGCGCACCCCCTCGGCCCGGAGCCGGCGGGCGTGCTCGTCCTCGTGGCCCGGCACCAGGCGGCCGGAGGCGGTGACCACCCGCCACCAGGGCAGCGTGCCCCCCGATCCGGCCAAGGTGCTGCCGACCGCCCTGGCACCGCCGGGGAAGCCGGCCTCGGCGGCCACCTCCCCGTAGGTCAGCACCTCGCCGGACGGGATGGCCTCCACCACCGCGGCCACCGCATCGGCGAAGTCGGGGGCGCCCACCTACCCGCCCACCGCCCCGGTCAGCACGGCGCCGGCCAGCGCCATGGTGTCGGGGTCGTGGCTGTCGGCCAGGCGCACCACGAACCCGGCGGCGCCAGCGCCGGCCAGGGCGGCCAGGGCGTCGGCGACCCGGCCGACGTCGCCCACGACCGTGCCGGCGCCGACCGGTGCCAGCGCCTCCCCGAGGGACGCCAGCCGATCGCACGCCCGGGAGGCCGCCTCGGCGCTCGGTGCCACCGCCAGCGTGCCGCCCCACAGCACGGCGACCTCCCTACGGGGCCGGCCGACGGCGTCGCACCGGACACCCAGCGCCTGCACCGCCGCCTCGACGCGGTCAGGGGACCCGGTCACCACCAGGGCGTCGGCGTACCGGGCCACCGTGCCGAGGAGGTCAGCGCGGTCGGTCGCCACCACCAGGGGGACTCGGTGCCCGGCGGGTGGGCGCGGGAGGTTCGGCGCCTCCACGATGCGGTGGTACCGGCCGATGAAGGAGGGCGTCTCCTCGGTCAGGAGGGCCCGGCAGATCTGCAGCTCCTCCGCCAGCCGCTCGTCGGACGAAGTGTCGGTGTCCGTGCCCGCCCCGAGGGACAGGACGGCGCGCCCATGGGAGATCACATCGATCGCGGAGACCAGCTTGGCCACCATCGACGGGGCCCGCACCGTCCGACCGACCGGGTAGACGACCAGCGCCGCGGTGGTGGTTCGGGCGGCCAGGGCCCCGAGGAGCGTGTAGGGGGCGAACAACGCCCCGGGATCGGGGTGACCGTCGCCGTCGGGCGCCGGCCCGTCGTGCACCCATACCGAGTCGAAGCCGGTACCTTCGGCGGCCTGGGCGACGGCGGCCATCTGCTCGAAGGCGCCGGGGGGCGAGGAGTCGACCCGCGGATCGGGCAGCCGCAGACCCAGGCGGGGGACCTGCACACCGTCTCGCCCGTCGCCCACCGGGCCAGGGTACCCGTCGGCACCGGGCGGGTGCTGCCTGAGGGGCCGGTCGCCGCGCTACCGTTTCGGGGGAGAGGGAGGCGCGAGCCGCGACGCACCGGTGCCCGCGCCCAGGGGACGGGGGTGCTCATGGACAGCGATCAGACCGTTGGCGGTCGGCCGGAGATACCCGGCTGGCGAACCCGCCGGTTCCCCGAGGGGACGACCACGGAGTCGGGGTTCTCGATGATAGCGACGGCGGCCAGCCTGATCATCGGCGCCCTGCTGCTGGCTTTCGCCCTCACCTCCATGCTCAAGTCCGGGGGCGGCTCCAACGCCAGCCTGACGAACGCCCCGGGGGTCGGCATGGCCGACGACCTTTCGGCGCAGCAGGCCCTGACCACCTCGCTGACCGCCGCCGGCAGCGCAGCGGCAGCCGCCGGCGGCTACAGCGGGGTCACCGGCGAGGCCCTGTCCGCCTCGAATCCGTCGATCACCTACACGGACGGCGCCTCCACCGGCTCCTCGACGGTCAGCGTCGCCACGTCCGCCGGCACCGGAGCGGGCGGGGAGCTGTCCGGAGCGGGCGGGGGACTGACGCTGGCCGTTCGTTCGTCCAGCGGGAACTGCTGGCTGGTGTGGGACGGCGGCGGCGCCACCTGGTACGGCGAGCAGACCGACCTTCCATCGTGCACGGCGCCGGCGTTGGGCACCGCCCCGACGGCGAGCCCGGTGTCGTCGACCACCATCGGCTGGCGACTCGGAGCCTTCCCCAGCAACGCCTGACCCCCGGCCCCACCAGGCGCCCTACCGCCTCGACCACCAGCCGGCGCCGGACCGGAGCCTGCCCTCCGCCACCAGCCGGTGACAGGCGTCGACCGCCTCCGGGATGGCGAGCGCGGTGCGCAGCAGGATGGTCTCGAACGATGTCGGGACGTCCTCCACCGCCTCGAGCACCGCCCGCTCCGGGCTGCCCTCCGGAAGGTCGGCCCGCTCGGCGTGGCCACGGTTCGCATCTGGGCGTCTCCGTCCGTCGTCGCCTGGGCGATGGCGGTCGCGGCCTCGGGCCGCCACCAGGCTGGCCGCCTCGACCGCCGGGGCCGGCGGACGCCGCCCCGTCCGGGCCAGCGAGACGGCCACCAACACGTCGGCGGCGTCCCGGACCGGGGTGCACCCGTCGACCAGGAGCCCGTTGGTCCCCTCCGAGGCACGGCTCTGCACCGAGCCGGGTACGGCGCACACCGGGATACCCCGGCGGGCCGCCGCCTCGGCGGTGATGAGGGCACCGCCGTGGTGGTGGCACTCGACCACCACCACCACGTCCACCAGGGCGGCGATGATCCGGTTTCGGGCCGGGAACACCCGTGGGAGGGGCGCGGTGCCGAGGGGCGACTCCGACAGCACCACCCCGTCGGACGCCACCTGCTCCCACAGGGCCCGGTTCGACGCCGGGTAGACGACGTCGACGCCGGTGCCCACCACCGCCACCGGGCGGCCCGGGTCGTCAGCGGAAGCGCGGACCGCCCCGGCGTGGGCCGCCCCGTCGATCCCCCGGGCCAGTCCCGAGACCACCACCACGCCGTCGGCGGCCAGCTGGCGCCCGAGCTCCGAGGCGACCTTCCGCCCGTAGGGGGTGGCCGACCGGGTGCCGACGATGGCCACCCGGCGCCGGTCTTCCAGCACGGCGGTGTCACCCCGGGCGAAGAGCACCGCCGGTGCGCCCGGATCGCCGGCCAGCGGGGTGGGGTAGCCCGGGCCGCCCGGCATCAGGATGGCCACCCCGGCCCGGGCGTACTCCTCCCCCACCTCTATCGGGTCGGTGCGGCGGGCCGACGCGGCGAACCCCCGGTCGTCCTCCACGCGGTGGGGGCCTTCGACCAGACGGGCCCACGTCTCGGACGGGTCCCCGTCCGCCAGCAGCCTGGCCAGCCGGACCGGCGTCATCCCCGGCAGGCCGGCCAGGGCGGCGGCGTGGGCCGGCCCGGGACCGGTCCCGCTCACCGGGGCCCCTCCCCCAACAGCAGCCGGCGCTGGCAGCGGAGCAGTAGTGCCTCGCGCACATGGCTCGCCTCGATGGCGGCTCCCCCGCCGTCTAGATCGGCCACCGTCCGGGCGATCCGGTGGACGCGGTGGAGCCCGCGGGCGGTGAGCGCCCCCGACCGCATCTCCAGCTCGAGCTCGGTGGCCGCCTCGTCGGTCATGGGCACCGTACGCCCGAGCGCCGGACCGGACAGCGCGGCGTTGGACGGCACCCGACGTTCGGTCGCCAGTCGGCGGGCGGCCGCCACCCGGGCCGCCACCGTGGCCGTGGTCTCGCCCGGCGGGCCTCCGATCAGGTCGTCGACGTCGGGACGGTCCACCCGGACGGCGATGTCGAACCGGTCGAGCAGGGGGGCGGACAGCCGGTGGGCGTACCGCTCCCTGGCCGACTCGCGGCACCGGCAGCGGCCGGGCGGCCCTCCCTCGCCGCAGGGGCAGGGGTTCATGGCTCCCACCAGCACGAACCTGGCCGGGAAGGTGGCCGAGCCCCCGGCCCGGCTGACCCTGACCTGGCCCTCCTCGAGCGGCTGGCGGAGGGCATCGAGCACCACGGTCGGGAACTCGCCCATCTCGTCGAGGAAGAGGACTCCGCCATGGGCCAGGCTGATCTCGCCCGGTCGCATCCGGGTGGTGCCGCCCCCGATCATCGACACCGCCGACGCACCGTGATGGGGGGCGCGGAACGGTGGCCGGCAGGGCAGCCCGCTGGGGGTGAGCGGCACCCCGGCGGCCGAGTGCACCCGGGCCGCCTCGAGGGCGGTCGCCCTCGACAAGGGGGGCAGCAGGTCCGCCATCCGGTTGGCCAGCATGGTCTTCCCCGAACCCGGGGGACCGACCAACAGGAGGTGGTGGCCGCCGGCGGCAGCCACCTCCAACGCCCGCCTGGCCAGGCGCTGGCCCCGGATCTCCGACAGGTCGGGGCCGCCCCCGGGGGCCGCGCCAGAAGCCGGGAGGCCACCGGTCACCGGCGGCGGGGCCGGCTCGGTCCACGGGTGCCGGCCGGCCAGACAGTCGACCAGCTGTCGGAGGTTGCCGGCCGACCGGACCCGGCCGTCGCGGCACAACGCCGCCTCTCCGGCGCTGACCTCCGGGACGACCAGTGTGCGGTGGCGGAGCGCCTCGGCCAGCACCAGGGTGCCTGCCAGCCCCCGCAGGGACCCGTCGAGTCCCAGCTCGCCGATGAAGGCCATCCCGTCCACCGCCTCGGGAGCCAACTCCCCCGAGGCGACCAGGACGCCCACCGCGATGGGGAGGTCGAGGCCGGCTCCCCCCTTGCGCACTCCGGAGGGGGCCAGGTTGACCGTCACTCGGCGGAGCGGCCACGGGAGCCCGCTCGAGAGGAGCGCGGCGCGGACCCGGTCGCGCGACTCGCGCACGGCGGCGTCGGGGAGACCGACGACGGTGAACCCGGGGAGCCCGTTGGACACGTGGACCTCGACGGAGACCAGCTTCCCGTCGACCCCGATGAGAACGGCGGAGGGAATGGCGGCGATCATGTCGCCTCCTTTGGGCACAGCCCGGGGAGCGAGCACCGCTCACGGCACCCCGTCCGGGACCTCACGACGGAGTCGCGTCCCCTGCCCGGGGTCACCACTCGATACTGCCTGACCCTACGCCCGGGGTGTCACACCCGCATTGGTCAGGGGTCAGCGACCCTCGAAGTGGGGCTCGCGCTTCTCGATGAAGGCGGCGATCGCCTCCAGGGTGTCCTTGGTCCCGAAGTTCATGGCCTGGGAGCGGGCCTCGTCCTCCAGCGCCTGGTCCATCGAGACAGCCAGCGAGTTGTTCAGCATCGTCTTGGTCAACGACAGCGCCAGCGGAGGGCCGGCGGCCAGACGGGCGGACCAGTCGTCCACGAAGGCGTCCAGCTCGGCGGCCGGCACCACCCGGTTCACCACCCCGAACTCCTTGGCCTCCTCGGCGGAGATGATGTCGGCGAAGAAGGCCAGCTCCTTGGCGCGGTGGAGGCCGATGAAGCGGGGCAGCAGCCAGGTCGACCCGAAGTCCACCGACAGCCCGCGCCGGGAGAAGATCTGCGAGAACCGGGCGGTGTCGGACGCCACCACCAGGTCGCACCCGAGGGCCAGGCTCATCCCCGCACCGGCGGCCACGCCGCCGACCTTGGCGATGGTCGGCTTGGGGAGGCGGTGGAGCCGGAGGGCCACGTCGCCCAGGGCCCGCATCTGCACCAGGTACGGGTCGCCGGGGCGGCCGGCGACGTTGTTGCCCTCGCCGAGGTCGGCGCCGGAGCAGAAGGCGTCGCCGGCGCCGGTGAGCACCAGCACCCGGGCGGTGCGGTCGGTGGCCACGTCGTCGAAGGTCTGGAGCAGCTCGCGCCACATGGTGCCGTTGGCGGCGTTCTTCCGGGCGGGCCGGTTCATGGTCACGGTGACCACGCCCTCGTTCCGCTCCACCGTGAGTGTCTCGAGCGCAGCAGTCATGGTGGGCAGCCTACGGGACGGGCCCCGACCCGCCCTCAGAAGGCGTCCTCGATGACCTCGACCTCACCGCCGGTGATCGACACCACGTCGAAGCGGACCTCGACCACGTCGCGGCCCGACGACGGGGTCAGCTCCGAGAGCCAACGGGTGGCCAGCCGCCGGAGACGCCGCTGCTTGGGGACCAGCACCGCCTCGGCGCCGGTACCGAAGCGGTCGCCGGTACGGGTCTTGACCTCGCAGAAGGCCACGGTGCGGCCGTGACGGACGATGAGGTCGACCTCCCCTTCGCGCCGTCGCCAGTTCCGCTCGAGGATCTCGTAGCCATGCTCCTCGTACCAGGCCTGGGCCGCCGACTCGCCCTCGGTCCCGAGCGCCCGTCGACGGTCGGCCGTCACAGCTCCTTCTCGGGCAGCCGTTCGATGTTGACGTCACGGAAGGTCAGGATGCGCACCGAGGGTACGAACCGGGCCGGCCGGTACATGTCCCACACCCAGGCATCGTTGAGCACCACCTCGACACAGGCGGGGGTGGTGCCCTCCCGCACCGACACCTCCACCCTGTTGGCCAGGTAGAAGCGGCGCTCGGTCTCGACCACGTACCCGAACATGGGCAGCACCGCCCGGTACTCCTGGATGAGCGCCAGCTCGATCTCCGACTCGTAGCGCTCGAGATCCTCTTCGCTCACGATACGGCCTCGGGCACGGTCCGGTGCCCCGTCGGTGGGGGGGCGAGGCGACGACCAACGGTGCCGGTCAATTGCGGGCGGTGCGCCGCTCTTTGATCTTCGCAGCCTTGCCGTGGCGATCGCGCAGGTAGTACAGCTTGGCCCGGCGGACGTCACCGAGCGAGACGACCTCCGTCTTGGCGATGATCGGCGAGTGGACCGGGAAGGTGCGCTCGACTCCCACGCCGAAGCTGACCTTGCGGACGGTGAACGTCTCGCGCACGCCGGTGCCCTGGCGGCGCACCACGGCCCCCTGGAACACCTGCACACGCTGGCGGTTGCCCTCGACCACCCGGACGTGCACCTTGACGGTGTCCCCCGGACGGAAGTCGGGGACGTCGTCGCGCAAGCTGTCTCGGTCGATGATGTCGGTCGGGTTCATGGGACGCGTCACTCCACAGGTCGTTCGAGGTCTCCACCCGCCGGGTACCCGCTCGTCGACCGGCCGTCAGGCCGTCCGTACCGCTCGGGCCTCCACTCGAAGAACGGCATGCCGGACCCGACGAGGCTCACCAATCGTAGCCGTGATCGCGCAGCAGGCGCACCTCGCCGATCTCCAGCACCAGGGCGAGCTCCTCGTCGGTCAGCCCGCCCCGGTCGCTGATGAGGTCGGGACGCTGCCGCAAGGTCCTGGCCAGGGCCTGGGCCCGGCGCCACCGGGTCACCCGACCGTGGTCGCCGGACCGCAGCACGTCGGGCACGTCCCACTTCCGGAAGGTGGCCGGCCTGGTGAACTGGGGGTACTCGAGGAGCCCGTCCGAGAAGCTCTCGTCGCCGGCAGACGCCTCGTTGCCCAGCACCCCGGGCAGCAGCCGGGCCACCGCCTCCACCACCACCAGGGCGGCGAGCTCCCCGCCGGCCAGCACGAAGTCACCGATCGACAGCTCGCCGTCGACCAGGTGGTCGGTCACCCGCTGGTCGACCCCTTCGTACCGTCCGCACAGGAGGGAGAACCCGGCGGGCAGACCGGCCAGCTCGGCCGCCACCTTCTGGTCGAACCGGCGACCCGACGGGGACAGCAGGTAGAGGGGACGAGGCATGCCCCCCTCGGCCTCGACGGCCTCCACCGCGCCGAAGACCGGGGCCGGCGCCAGCACCATGCCGGCACCACCTCCGAAGGGGGCGTCGTCCACCGAGCGGTGCGGGTCGGTGGAGGCGGCGCGGATGTCGTGGGCACGGAGGTCGAGCCGGCCGCTGTCCCGGGCCCGTCCCAAGATGGAGGAGGCGCCGTAGTGGTCGATGACCTCGGGGAAGATGGTGAACACGTCGACTCGCACCCGGACTCCGATCAGGCCAGGTCGAAGAGGCCGTCGGGCACGTCGACGGTCACCCGGACCCCCGGGTCGAGGCCGACCACGAACCGGAGCGGCACCAGCGCCCCTCCGGCCAGCACCAGCAGGTCACTGGCCGGGTTGGCCTGGACGCCTTCCACCACACCGAGCTCGGCCCCGGAGGGGTCGACCACCACCGCGCCCACCATGTCGTGGACCCAGAGGGCGTCGGGATCATCGATGGGCGGTGCGAACAGGACGGTGTCCCGGAGGGCGTCGGCCTCCTCGATGCTGTTGACACCCTCGAGGGTCACGATGAACCGCCCCTGGTGCGGCGAGGACCGGTCCACCAGGAACTCCCGGCCCGAGGCGTCGGAGAGCCGGGAACCCACCGCCACCCGCTCGTGACGGTTGGTGGTGAGCACCACGATCACGTCGCCGCGCAGTCCGTGGGGCTTGACGATCCGCCCGACCTCGAGCATGGGAGCGGTGCCGGAACCGTCGGTCCGTTCAGCCACCGGTGCCCCCGATGGGACCGGGAGCAGCGGGCACGAAGGGCACCGCCGCTACCGGGTCAATCGTCGACGATGTCGACGTTGGTCTGCACTCCGTCGCGGGCGCCGGCGGCGGCCACCACGGTGCGGATGGCCTGCGCCACCCGGCCCCGGCGGCCGATGACCCTTCCCATGTCGTCAGGCGCCACGTGGATCCGGAAGCGCACCGCGCCGTTTCGCTCCTCGGTGTTGATGATGACGGCTTCGGGCTCGGCGGCGATCGAGTGGACCAGGTAGGTCACCACCGCCAGGGGGGTGCCGCCGGAGATCCGATTGCCCTCGTCGTCGTCCTGACCATCCTCGTCGTCGATGGTGTTCACGTCGTCGGCGGAGTCCACCGCCGCCTCGTCGCTCACGTGGCGGCCTTGACCGTGGCGAACTCGTCGAGGGCGCCTGACTTCTGCAACAGCTTCTCGACGCGCTCGGTGGGCTGGGCCCCCTGGGACAGCCACTTCACCGCTTTGGCATTGTCGATCTCGATGACTGCGTCGGGCTCGGCCGACGACTTGCCTCGTGGCGCATAGGTGCCCACGATCTCGATGAAGCGGCCATTGCGCGGTGAGCGGCTGTCGGCCGCCACCACCCGGTACGTCGGCTGCTTCTTCTTCCCCATCCGCACCAGGCGGAGCTTGACTGCCACGATGTACTCCTCTGTAGTGTGTCGATAGCGCCCGACAGTCTCCCACCAACCGGGGGGTCGGCGTGCACGCCGGCATGAACGGCGTCGTCAGCGGGCTTTCGGGGTCACCCGTCCGCCGCCCTTGCCCTTCTTGCCGCCCTTGCCCTTCGACCCGGACGGCCGGCCCTGCCCGCCGTTCCTGCCCGGAGCCGAGGCGTCCCCCCCGGGTCCGGCGCCGAGGCCGGCCAGCTCGGGCCCACCGCTCAGCTCCGCCATCTGGGCCAGGACGTCAGGGGACGGCATCGGGCCCTTGGGCCCCCTACCGAACAGAGCGCCCAGCCCTCCGGCCATGCCCCCCTTGCCCTTGCCGAGGCCCTTCATCATCTTCTGCATCTCCTTGAACTGTTTGAGGAGAGCGTTGACGTCGGCGGTGGCGGTGCCGCTTCCGTTGGCGATCCGGACCCGCCGGGAGCCGTCGATCGACGACGGATCGACCCGCTCGGCGGGGGTCATCGATCGGATGATGGCCTCGACTTGGCCGATCTGGCGGTCGTCCACCATCGACGAGGCCTGCTTCAGGTCCTTGGGGACGCCGGGGAGCATGGAGAGCATCCCCGACACCGAGCCCATCTTCTTGACCTGCTGAAGCTGTTCGAGGAAGTCCTCGAGGGTGAACCGGCCCTCCACCATGGCGGCGGCGCCCTTGGTGGCCACCCCCTCGTCGAAGGTGCGCTCGGCCTGCTCGATGAGCGAGAGCACGTCGCCCATCCCGAGGATGCGGTCGGCCATCCGATCGGGGTGGAACTGGTCGAAGTCGTCGAGCTTCTCCCCGGTGGAGGCGAAGGCGATGGGCCGGCCCACCACCTCCTTGACCGACAGGGCGGCACCTCCCCGGGCGTCCCCGTCGAGCTTGGTGAGGATGACGCCGTCGAGCTGGAGTGCCTCGTGGAAGGCGACCGCGGTGGACACCGCGTCCTGGCCGGTCATGGCATCGATGACCAGGAACGTGTAGTCGGGCCGGACCGCGCCGGCGATATGGCGGACCTCGTCCATCAGCGCCTCGTCGATGGCCAGGCGGCCGGCGGTGTCGACGATCAGGACGTCCCGACCCAGACGGCGGGCCTCCTCGAGGCCGGCCGTGGCCACCGCCACCGGTTCGGTCGGCTGGCTGAAGACGGTGATCCCGGCCTGGCCGCCGAGCACCCGGAGCTGCTCGACGGCGGCCGGGCGCTGGAGATCGGCCCCCACCAGCAGCGGGTTGCGACCCTGCTGCTTGAACCACCGCGCCAGCTTGGCCGAGGCGGTCGTCTTGCCCGAGCCCTGCAGCCCGGCCAGGAGAACGACCGTCGGGGGCCGGCTGGCGTAGTTGATCTTCAGGGTCTCACCACCGAGGATGCGGGTCAGCTCCTCGTTGACGATCTTGATGACCTGCTGGCCGGGGCTCAGGCTCTGCGAGAGCTCGAGACCCACGCACCGGGCCCGGACCGCCTCGACGAAGCCCCGGACCACGCCGAGCTCGACATCGGCCTCGAGCAGGGCGGTGCGGATCTCCCGGAGCACCTCGTCGACGTCGGCGGGGCCCAGGCGGCCGCGGCTCCGCAGGCGCGAGAGAATGCCGTCGAATCGGTCAGTCAGGCTGTCGAACATGGGTCCCTCAGGCTACCGGACGCGTCGGGCCGGCCGGTCCGGATCCGGTGGGGAGGCGGGCTCAGAACAGGGCGTCGACGAAGGCGGTCGGGTCGAAGTCGATCAGGTCGTCGGCGCCCTCCCCCAACCCCACCAGCTTCACCGGCAGCCCCAGCTCACGCTGGATGGCCACCACGATGCCGCCCTTGGCGGTGCCGTCGAGCTTGGTCAGGACCACCCCGGACACGTCGACCGCCTCGAGGAACACCTTGGCCTGGGCCAGCCCGTTCTGCCCGGTGGTGGCGTCGAGCACCAGCAGCACCTCGACCACCTGGCCCGGTGGCCGGTCCGCCACCCTGCGGATCTTCTTCAGCTCCTCGATGAGGTTGACCTTGTTGTGGAGCCGTCCGGCGGTGTCGGCCAGCACCACGGCATGGCCCCGGGAGGCGGCACGCTGGACGGCATCGAAGACCACCGAGCTGGGGTCGCCCCCTTCGGAGCCCCGCACGATCTCGGCGTCGGCCCGCTCCGCCCACATGCCCAGCTGTTCGGCGGCGGCGGCCCGAAAGGTGTCGCCCGCCGCCAGCAGCACCTTGGTGCCCCCAGCGGCCAGGCGGCTGGCCACCTTGCCGACGGTGGTGGTCTTGCCCACCCCGTTCACCCCGACGAAGAGCCAGACGTCGACCGGGCGGCCCTCGTCCCCGTCGCCGGTGACCGGGCGGCTGCCGGGAACGGCCAGGGAGGCACCGGTGGTGGACAGCGCCCCCACCAGGTCGGCCTTGAGGGCGTCGATCAGGGCGTCGGTGCCGGCGATGTCGCCGGACTTGACCCGGGCCCGCAGGTCGTCGAGGACGGCATCGGTGGCGCCCACCCCGACGTCGGCCCGGATCAGGGCCTCCTCGAGGTCGTCCCAGGTGCCGGAGTCGATCCGCCCCCGGGCCCGGACGGATCCCAGGTAGCCGGCCAGCAGGCCCCGTGCCTTGCCCATCCGGCTCCGATAGGTGACCGGCTCGGGCGCCGCCGCCTCCGGCTCGACCTCCGGCCCGGGCGCCGCCGCCTCCGGCTCGGCGGCCTTCCGGATCGCCGGGAGCCGGACCTCGGCCGGCGCCGGCGCCGTGGTCGCCCCACTCCGTCCCCGCATCCGCACGAACAGCGCCACACCGCCGCCGACCACCACCACGGGGACGGCGACGGCCAGCCCGATCAGGGCGTCCGAGGCGGCGACGAGTCCGGGGTCGATCACCACTCCGAGCCTCCTACCGACTCGGCGGCGCCGGGCTCGGCGGCCGCCAGCCGGTCGTCGGCGGCCTCGGCCGGGTCCGGCAGCTCGTCGCTGTTGTCCCGGCGCCGCGGCACCTTCTGGCTCACCACTTTGGACGAGCCGCCCGGAGCCATGGTGACGCCGTACAGGGCGTCGGCCGCCTCCATGGTGCGCTTCTGGTGGCTCACGATGATCAGCTGGGCCTCCTCCCGGAACTCGTGGACCAGCCCCAGGAACCGGTGGAGGTTGACGTCGTCGAGCGCCGCTTCCACCTCGTCCATCAGGTAGAAGGGCGACGGGCGGCTCCGGAAGACGGCGAAGAGGAAGGCCAGGGCCACCAGGGAGCGCTCGCCACCCGACAGCAGGGACAGCCGCCGGACGTTGCGGCCGGCTGGACGCACCTCTACCTCCACCCCGGTGTCGAGCAGGTTCTCCGGGTCGGTCAGGGAGAGCCGGCCGGTGCCTCCGGGGAACAGCGAGGTGACCAGGTTGGAGAAGTGCTCGTTGACGTCGGCGAAGGCCGTGTCGAAGACGTGCATGATCTCCTCGTCGAGGGTCCGGATCACCTGGTGCAGCTCGCGCCGGGCGGTCCGCACGTCGTCCACCTGGGTCTCGAGGAACTGGTGACGCTCGCCCAGGGCGGACAGCTCCTCGAGGGCGAGCGGGTTGACCGGTCCCAGCTTGCCCAGCTCCGCCTCGAGCTGGGATGCCCGGGCGGCGGCGTCCACCCCGTCGGGGAGCTCGGGAGCCGGGGCGGCCAGGGCCTCGTCGGGACCGCATCCCAGCTCCCGGCCGAGGACGTCGACCACGGACTCCCGCCGGATGGACGCCTCGGCCAGGTCGAGCTCGATCTTCTGCAGCCGGCTCCGGGCCGCCGCCAGCTCGTGCTCGGCCGCCCCCCGCTGGCGCCGCAGCGTCTCGAGCCGGGCGCCACCGGCCCGCACCGCCTCGAGCTGCCGCTGGTGCCGCTGGCGAAGCGTGTCGCGGGTCCCGTCCAGCGTCGCCTGCACGGATCCCACCACCACCAGCAGCCGCTGCACCGCGGTGGCGTCGGCCTCCAGCCGGCGGCGGCGCTCGGCCGCCTCCTGGCGCTCGTCGGCGTGGCCGGTCAGGCGGCGCTCCACCTCGGTGAGCCGTTCGGCCAGCACCCGGCGGCGCTCCTCGAGGCCAGCCACCCGCGCCTCCCAGTCGCTCCGGCGGGCGGCGGCCTCGGCGATGCGCTCGTCGATCCGGCGGCGCTCCTCCCGTGCCGCCACCACCTGGGCGGACGCCGCCGACCGGGCGGCTTCCAGTACCGGCAGCTCGGCACGGAGCTCGGCCAGCCGGGCGGCGTCCCGGTTGATCCGGTCGTCGAGCTCGGACCGGCTCCGGCCGATCTCCTCGATCTCCGCCGTCACCGTGGCCAGGTCGTTGGCGATCCGGCTGCGGGCCGTCCTGGCGCTCTGGTGGGCCGCCTCATTGCGATCGTCGGCCCGGACCGCCTCGGTGGAGGCCGCCCGGGTCTCTTCCACGGTGACCCTCGCCGCCCGGCGCTCGTCGGCCGCCTTGGCCGCCTCGCCCCGCGCCACCTCGGCCCGGGCCCGGGCCTCGTCGACCACGGCGGCGGTGACCACGCCGCCGCTGGCCCGCACCCGCCATCCGGTGGAGGAGAACCGGTCGCCCTCCCGGGTCACGACCACCAGGTCGGGTCGGGACAGCGCCAGGTCGATGGCGTCGGTCCACCCGCCGCGGGGGCAGACCGAGCCGGCC
>JBKQTE010000063.1:0-16346 GCA_052143315.1 Acidimicrobiales bacterium
CTGCGTTCCTCCTGGCCGGGATCCACCCGGTCGGTCATGGGCCCCTCCAGGGTCTTGGGCATCCACTGCACCAAGCCCACTGGAGGGACCACCGAAATGATGACTCAGGAGGAGTTCATGGACGTCACGGCAATGAAGCGCCAAGGCCTCAGCATCAAGGAGATCGCCGAAGAGACCGGCTATCACCCCAGCACCATCAGTAACTGGTTGAAGAACGGAGGTCCGACCGAGAAGCGGTCGAGCGTCGCCCCGGCGGTGATCGACGAGCGCTGGTCGGCCAGGATCGCCGAGTTGGTGCGGTTGGCGCCGCGACTTCTGGCCACCAGCGTGTTCGAGCTCATCCAGGCCGAGGGGTATGCCGGTTCCTATGCGAGCGTGGCCCGGCACCTGAACGAACTGCGGGGTCCGAGGTTCACCGCGTCTGCGGCAGCGTCGACCCGGATCGTGACCGCACCCGGTGAGGAGTGCCAGTTCGACTGGTCCGACGTGTCCCACTGGACGAGGAAGTGGGGACTGGGGGACATCCAGTGCTTCTCGGCCATTCTGTCGTGGTCCCGGATGCGGATCTGGTGGTTCGCCCGTTCCATCGACCGGGAGTACACCTTCGAGGGCCTGGTCCGGTTCTTCGAGTGCGTCGGCGGCGTGCCCAAGGTGTGTCGCACCGACCGGATGGGCGCCCTCGGCCAGTCCCAGGGCAGGAGATTCAAGCTGCACCCGCCGGCAGCCGAGTTCGCCCAGTTCCACGGCACCGAGATCCGGGTCTGCCAGGCCAGGGACGCCAAGCGGAAGGGCAAGGTCGAACGCCCCTTCCGAGATGTGAAGGAGCGGTTCTTGGAGGAGTGCGCCGCCACCGGTGCGCCCAAGAGCGTGGGTGAGCTCAACCGGTGGGCAGGTCTGTGGATCACCGACCGCATCCACGGACGACTCCACCGAGGCATGGGGGAGATCCCGGCCGAGCGCTTCATGATCGAGGCCCCGATGCTGGCCCCGCTTCCTCGACGCCGGTTCGACACCGCCTATCGAGAGACCCGGCGGGTGCACGTGGCCATCCCCCAGATCGAGTGGAGGGGCGTCCCCTACTCCGTGCCACCGCAGTGTCTCGGCCAGAAGGTCGAAGTGCGCCACGAAGTGGACTCCTCCATCATCGAGATCCGTTGGGCCGGCGAGGTGGTGGGAACCCACACCGTCGGCGATCCCGCCACCGGCGAGGTGTGGGATGCCGGGCATTGGGAGGCGGCCCAGCAGGCAGCCCTCGGCCGCAGTCGAGGACAGCACCTGTCGGTCGTGCTTCCCGACGAGAAGCCCGTCCAGGTTCCACTCCGCCTTGACATCGAGGGAGACGTGGACGTCGAGGTCCCTGACCTCTCCCGCTATGGGACCGAGGCCGGGTCGTGACCAACTCCCTCTATGAGCAGTTGAAGGACGACCTCGGGTATCTGGGGCTCAACCGCTCGGCCGAGTGCTTCGCCACCCTGGCCGAGGAAGCCAAAGCCCAGGAGTGGAGCCATATCGAGTTCCTGGCACGGGTGGTGGGTGAGCAGGCGTCGGCCACGGTCAACCGGAAGCTGGCTGCACGCCTCAGGTTTGCCCGCTTCCCGTTCCGGCGGACACTTTCCGACTTCGACTTCCAGTTCCAGCCCACCCTCGACCGCAAGCTGGTCGACGACCTGGCCACGCTCCGCTTCATCGAGGAGAACCGGCCGATCCTGTTCCTCGGCCAGCCCGGGTGCGGCAAGACCCATCTGGCCGTGGCTCTGGCCACCTCTGCCGTCGAAGCCGGCTTCCGCGGCTACTTCACCACCGCCGATGACATGGTCAACACCTTGGTCAAGGCCAAGCGGGAAGGGACCTTCGCCACCAAACTCAAGACCCTCACCGCACCGAGCGTGCTGGTCATCGACGACGTCGGACTCCTTCCCATCGAGCGAGGTGGAGCCGGTGTCTTCTTCCACGTGGTGAACACCCGCTATGAGAAGGGCCACCCGACCCTGATCACCACCAACCGGGGACTGCCCGAGTGGGGCGAGATCTTCGGTGATCCCGTGGTTGCCGCCGCCATCCTCGATCGGCTGATGCACAACGCTGTTGTCTTCAACATCAAGGGACCGTCCTGGCGGATGCGCGAACACCACGCCCTCGAGCAGGCCACCACCGACCCCGATCAGGACTCAGGAAGGAGGCGCCGCTAACCTTTCCACTTGAGGAACCCGGATCAGCTCAGCGCGGCTTTCGATGATCGCCAAACGCGAGATTCACTGATCGCAGATCGCGGGGTTCGGTGAGAACGCACAGGATAGGCCCGGCCGTAGTCGGTACCGACCCAACTGAAGCTACGGAGGTCCGGTCGGAGCCATGTGCCCGTCCCGGCTACTGTGGTCTGGGTCCGTGACCTCCTGATCCATCGGACCGCTGATGGCGGGAGCCTGAAGCTACCCAATGTCATCGTCGAGCCCACGAGCACGGCCGTGGTCCTTCGCCCGAGCCGGGACTACAAGAAACCGGTTCAGGCTCGCACCGGGAGTGGGCCGGCCTTCATGGTCCGGTCACTCCGAGGCTGGGTGCCGCCCAATTCGCAGCGGGTGTCCGGAGGACCGGGGCAGTCACTCAATAGTTGGTGAGACCGCCGGATGTCGGAGCTGCCCCGCAGTAGCTCGAGATCGTTACGCCGCTGGGTGGATACGGAGCCTGGATCGGGGGACACGCCGTGGCCGATTCATTTCCGGCGTTGGCCGAACTCGACCCCAGTACCCAGGATGGCGTCGACGGTACCAGATAGCTTGGCGGGGAGATGAAGTTGAGAAGCGGATCCCAGGTGTAGTGCTTGGTATATCCGGAAACCGTCGTAAGGGTAAGGGCATTGAACGTTCCGACCGGGCCTCGGGCGAACTGCTGGACCGATCCGTAGACGATCAAGAGGTTTTCTGCAGAACCGTTCGCGTAGTTGTTCACCACGAACGACTGCGTCAACGCCAGTATGGCGGCGTCGATGGTGATGTTCTGGTTGCTGTCGGAAGGATCGCAGAGGGCCCCTGGTGTCGAACAACTCGCCAGGAGCTGCGGCAGCGGGTTGTGGCCGGTCGTCGAGGAGGCAAGGACCGGGTGTCCGACCTCGACGTAGTTGTAGGCGATGAGCCCCAGCGAGTCGTTGGTTCCCGTCTTGTTGTACTGGCAGAAGCTCTGTGAAGCCGTACCGGAGTTTGCCGCCCCACCCGGACCGTTGGTCCAGTCGCAGTCGTTGTACGTGAGGTTGCCGTCGATGATGATGTTGTTGGCGGTCCCGATGGTCAGCTGACCCGACAGGCCCCCGTTGGTGGCGGCATTACTGACGAAGGCGTCACCCTCTGAGTCCGGTGTGGAGGTCTGCCCGTAGTAGCAGCTCTGGCAGCCGCCCGCCGTCACCTGCGAATCCGGCCCGTACGAGGTCACGGACGTGAGGGTGTTGGTCTGTCCCAGACTTCCCGACGAGCTGGTGTTGTACGTGCCACCGCTGTAGGTGGCAGAGAAGGCCCCAGTGCCACTGGTCGACTCGGTGAGCGTGCACGTGGCCGTGGACGTGTAGGTGGCCGGAGTGGTGGCCGGCGTCACGGCCGCCGGAGTCGACATCGGCTGCGACTGGCACGATGAGATGGCCGAGGTGTTGGTACCACCGCTGCAAGGCGCCTTTCCGAACCTGCACGTGGTCTGGCTGAACGCCGCCGTTGCTCCGGCATTGATCTGATTCCCGTCTGACGTCACCGTGGCGGTCAGGGTCACCGAGCTCCCGGCTGTGGGTGGGGTCGGGCTGGAGGTGAGGTTGGTCACCGTGTTGTAGATCGGGTCATCGAGCGGATTCGACCACGCCTGCGTCTGGGCGGTGTTTGCATTCTGAACGAAGACCACGCCATTTGGGGGCAGGGTTGCCGTCCCGTTGTTCGGACAGTTGTTCAGGTTGGTGCTGATGTTGTTCGTGTCCCAGGTGTAGGTGTTGCTACCGACCGTCACCTGTTGCTCGGGAGTATCGGGGCTGGAGACGGTCATCTGACCGTTCCCGCTGGCGTTCGTGGAGAGCGTGATCTGGGTCGGGCCGGAGTAGAGGCAGCCGTTCTGCTGAGCGATGGTCCCCAGCTGGGAGTCGGTCTGCGGAGGCGTCTCCACTGCGTGCCCGTAGGCGCTGGTCGTGGTGTTGTACGGGCTGACGTCGCTGTCTACCGATGCGCAATTCGAGTAGTTGCCGTTCATCCCTTGATTGGTGCCGGAAGCCGTGAACAGGCAGTGTGGGTCCGCGGTCGTCACCTGGCCGGGCGACGCCGTCGTGCCGAAGGCCGGCGTCGGACTCACGAACACCGAATCGTTGGTGAACGTAGGACCGTTGAGGTAGTCGCCGGGTCCGAAGTACACCGGTGAGCATGTCAGACCGGCGCCGGAGATGTTGTAACTGACCTTCCAGTTGTAGTTGCAGTTGCTGTAGTTGCCGCTGTCATTGTACGACTCGTAGTTGGACCACCAGACATTCTGGAGGAACCCGTTGCTCGGGGTGACGGTGATGGTCTCGTTGTCGAAGACATAGTGGTTGGGGGCCGAGGCGTCGTAGGCGGCGCCCACGACCTCGACGGTCAGCGTGGTGAGCGCGCCGGTGGTCGTGCTGAAGGTCGGTTGTGGATTGCCGAAGGCGTAGTACTCGGCGTCGGCTCCGTCGGCGGCTGAGTTGTCGACGACGTTCCACTCTCCGTAGTTGAGACCACCGCATGTACCGGTGCCATTGGTGCCGGTGTTGCATTCGGCCAGACTCGGGTTGGCATTCACGGCCACCAGATAGGCGTTGGCGCCGGCCTCGAGAGCCCGGCTCGCGTAGATCTGAACGGACTGGGTCTGTTGCAGTGGGCTGGATTGGACGATCGTCTGGATGAGAACGCCACCGGTGACCGTGATGGCGAGTGTCAGTGCGAGCACCGCCACCAGCGCCGTCTGGCCGTGGTCGGAGGCGCGCCGATCGTTCCATCGACGGTGCGCGTCGTGGCGGATGGTGCGGTGGCAACGGCTACGGAAGGTGTGTGTCATGGTGATCTACCCCACTGCTTGGGTGTACTGGAACGGGAGGGTGGGGCTCTGTGAATTCCCCTGGGCCCGATAGATGATGAGCTGGGTCTCTTCGGCGCCGTTGTCGCCGGTGGCGCTGGCACTGTTGGTATCGGCGCCCTTGCGGTTCACGATCAGGTGGATTCCGATGCTCTGGATGGCGTCCGCCGGGCAGGCCACGGCCGCCGGTGTCCCAGTAGTAGCCGGGGACACCGGAAGAACGGGAGGCCCGCAAGTAGCAATATTCGGCGGATTCAGCCCGTTCCACCCGGCGTCGCCGGCAAACGAGATTGTCGTGATTGGGTTGTTCTGCACCTGGGCGGCCGTGAGCGAGACATTGAAGTTGTTGGGTGCATCGAAGACGGTGTAGTTGAAGATCGGCATGATAGGACCGTTGACCGAATTCGGATTGTTGGTGACGCCGATCACGTTGGTCACCAGCTTGTTGGCGGCGCCGTAGGTGCAGGCCGTTCCGACGCCATAGGTGGTCACTGGGCACTGAGACCTGGCCGGCGTTCCTGCCGTAAGGGGAAGGAACTCCTGCACCTGGAAGTCGCAGATGGCGGTGAGCGAACAGGTGGTCGGAACCCCGCCGGACGGCGTCACCTCCGCGGCCACGATCTTGGCTGGACCGTACTCGTCGCCGACATTGGAATAGAAGGTCAGCGAGAAGTTGCCCACGGACGCAAACGCCGGGGTGGGAGCTCCGGTGCCGGTGGCCGGAGCCGGCTCGACTTCCGCCCGGATGAGCTGTTGCAGCGCGGTTGTGGCTGGAATCAGCTGGTCGAACTCCTGGTACTGGGCCGTCACCGAGCCGCTGAGGTTGATGAAGACCGTGAGGGTGACCAGCACGATGGTGAGCAGCATGATCAGGAGGCTCGAGGCGATCATCAGCTCGACGAGGGTGACGCCTTCGTCATTCCGGTGGGCTCCTCGCGAGCGAAGGTCCCGCGCCCGGCGCTCGACCGGCCCCGTACGGCGGCGGACGCGACCGGAGTGTGCCGACATCATCCCGTCACCTGTCCTGGACCGGGGAGGTAGAACGTTGATGCCCCCACGGAGACCGCGCTGGCGCCGACCGCCAGCACGCCCGTGGTGGGCGTCCCCGTCGCCGGGGTGACGGTGTAGGAGTACTGGCCGTACGGCACCGCCGAACGGGTGAGCCCGTCCGGTCCGGAGGTCGGCATGGTGTAGCTGTCACCCAGGCAGCCCGTGGTGGTGGCGGTGATCTTCACCACCGCCCCGGCGAGCGGTGCCCCGGTGATCGGCGTCAGCACCTCGAGGGGCAGAACGCCCAACGGAACGATGGCATTGGCGGTGCCACCCGGGTTGACGTTGACGCCGAAGGTGTTGGTGTCTCCGGTCGTAGCCTCCAATCCGCAGTCACCGGCAACGATCGAGTAGCCGTTCTGCTCCGGGAACAGGACGGGAAGCGACGAGGCGTTGGACTGGCCGGTGACGGCCGCCACCTGTGTGGTCCAGACGCCGGCGGATCCCTGCTGTGTCTCGAGCGGGATGCCGTTCACCGAGGATCCCGGCAGCGGCAATGTCCCCTGGCTCGAGGTCGGTGTCGATATCGACCAGGTGCCAGCGGGTCCGTTGGCCGTCGTGGCGATGATCGGCCCGTTGGCCGTGGCACCGACTGCCGCGCAGGTCGCCTGCGCACTGGTGGCCGCCGCCTCGCACCCGACACCGCTGAAGTAGTTCACCGCGGTGGCGCCCGGAATGGTCACGGAGTTCCACGTCCAGCTTCCGAGGCTCGAAAGGGAGGCATCGACGATCTGACCCGGTGCGGTGGAGGACGAGGTCGTGACGGCCACGGCACAGTCGGCGGAGTCACCGGTGGCGGGGGTGCCGCACGACACCGCCGACGCCGATACCGCGGCCAGAGATGGGGTGATGGCGGTGAGGGTCCACGAGTGGTTCGTACCGGTGAGGCTTCCCTCCCAGATCACCGGTGCGACCGGGGTCGTGGTGTTGGAGCCGATGGCCACGCAGGTGGTGCCGGCGCACGATATGCCGGTCACCGCCGTCGTTCCGGTGGTGGGCAGATGGAAATGAATCTCGTAGGACCAGGTGCCGGTGGCGGTGATGGCGCCGGTCAGGATGGTCGGAGCCGTGGCCGACGCCGACGTACCGACACCCAGCACCTCGCAGGTGGTGGCGCTGGGGCAGGTGATCTGACCGACACTCGTGAGGTAGTCGGGGTTGGGCAGTGTGTCAGCTGTAATGGTGGGCGTCCACGTCGGGGTGGTGGCGAGGCCGGCAGGGTCTCCCGCCAGTCGGAGGATGCCCGGTGACGCCGGTTGGACTCCGACGATCCCCATTCCACTCAGCTCGCAGACCAACGAGCTCGGGCAGGCGATCGAGGACAGGCTGGTGAACGTCGTCCCCGGTGCCGTGATGATCGCCCACTTGTCGGCATTCGGGGCGGTCTGCCCGACGGCGCCCGCCAACAGAACCGGCGTGGGCACGCCCAACAGCACCTGGGTGCCGAGCGCGTAGCAGCCGTTGTTGGTCGGACAGGTCACCTGGCTGATGTCGGTCACTCCGGTGGGCACCGGGTCGGAGGTCGGACTCGAGAAGCTCGACGAGGTGGTCTCGATGACACCGGACGCCGTGCTGCCGGTACCGCTGTACCCCACCCCGACACAGGTGGCCTTGGCGGCCGTGGTGCAGGCGACCGAAGCCAGCCGGGTGACGGTCGGAATGGTGGTGGACGACCAGGCGGAGCCGCTCCCGCCCCAGGCGGCCGAGGCAGTGCTCGATCCGTTGCCGGTGGTCACGCAGGTGATGACACTGGTGCCCGGGCACTCGACACCGTCGTCAACGGCAGTCGACGACCCATAGGTCACGGTGGAGTTGATGCCCTCGTCGAAGACATTGAGGCTGGCGTAGGTGGCGCTGATCACCTGCACTTGCTGGTTGAGCACCGTATCCGTCTGGACGCCGCTCGATGTGACGAACGGAGGAGTGCCGGTGTAGTTGTTCAGCGCGTGGGCGCCGGCCGTGGCCGGCTGTCCGACGGCGATGTTGTACGTGCCCGTCGGTAGCTGGGCGAAGATGCAGCCGTTGTCATCCGGGTACAGCGGTCCCACGTAGGTGTTCGGGGTGACGCTGATGTCGGTCAGGGTGACGGGGATCGATCCCAGCCGGACTGCCGACGTGTTGCCGTTCACGTCGGCAAGGCTGTTGGTCGTCGACACCGTGATGGCCAGATAGCCGTCGGTCTGCACCCCGGGCTGGGGGTACTCGATATTGGTGCTGTCGGTGAGCGTCTCGTTCCCGTTGTCCCAGGTGACCGTGACCTGCAGCACGATGACGCCGGGGTGTGAGGGGCTGGGCGGGGTGCCGGTGGTACACAGGTCCGATTGGCCCGTCTCGGTTTGGCCGCTGCCGCTGTTCACCGGCTGCTCCGTGTAGTTCGCCAGCACCGTATAGGTGGTGCCGGCCAGGTTGGAGATCGGGGCAGCTACTCCCGCAGGTGTCTGGGCAGGCTGCGGGCTGTTGGTGATCACCGTCTGGGTGCCGTCGGGATTCGTGTAGAGCGGCGGGGTGGAGTTGGACAGGATCTCGATCCACGAGTCGGCCAGCTGCAACGCGGCCTCGCGCTGTCGCGCGCCGGCGGCGTCGGCCACGGCGGAGTCGAGCATGTACGACAGCGGGACGATGGCGATCATCAGGATCACGAAGGCCACCAGCACCTCGACCAGGGAGATGCCGTCGTCGGACCGCTCGTTGCGCGCACAACGGAGGCAGGTGCGCCGACGTCCGGCAGACGGACTGTGGCTGTGACGGTGGCGAATTGGTCGTGTCATAGGTCTCGCCACCACGGTATGCCTGCCGCGAGGCGTGACCAATACGTGATTCCACGTGGTTATTCGCAACGACCCACGTGATTCTTCGTAGCTCCCGGCAGCCGTTCACCCTGCCGGCCGGGCGCCCGTCCCGAGGTGCGCCGGTGACTCAGTACGACTTGGGCAGTCCCAGGGAGTGCTGGGCCACGAAATTGAGGATCATCTCGCGGCTGACCGGGGCGATGCGGAGCAGCCGGGCCATCCCCCACAGGTCGGCCAGGCCGTACTCGGACGACATGCCGTTCCCCCCGTGGGTCTGGATGGCCTGGTCGAGGGCGGCCAGGGTGGCCTCGCCGGCGGCGTACTTGGCCATGTTGGCCGCCTCGCCGGCCTCGGGGGTGTCGCCGGCGAAGTCGCACAGCCACGCCGCCTTGTCGGTCATCAGCCGGGCCAGCTCCACCTCGATCTTGGCCTTGGCCAGCGGGTGGGCGATCCCCTGGTGGCGGCCGATGGGGGTGCCCCACACCGCCCGCTCGTTGGCGTAGGCGGCCGCCTTGGCCAGCACGTACCGGCCGATGCCGTTGGCGGTGGCGGCCGACAGGATGCGCTCCGGGTTCAGCCCGAAGAACACCTGCCGCAGCCCCTCCCCCTCCGCCCCGATCAGCCGGTCGGCCTCGACCTGGACGTTGTCGAAGAAGAGGGTGAACTGCTTCTCCGGGGCGGTGATCTCCACCGGCAGGACCTGCTTGTCCAGCCCGGGGGTGTCGGTGTCGACCACGAAGAGCGACAGCCGCCCCCGGCCGGTGTCGGGGTCGACCCCCGACCTGGTCACCACCAGCATGGCCTGGCACTCGTCGACCCCGGAGATGTAGTACTTGGAGCCGTTGAGCCGGTAGACGTCGCCGTCCTTGGTGGCGGAGAGCGACAGGTTGTGGGAGTTCGACCCGGCGTCGGGCTCGGTGATGGCGAAGGCCATCTTCAGCTCGGCGGTGGCGAAGCCCGGCAGCCACCGCTGCTTCTGGGCGTCGGTGCCGAACTTGGCGATGATGGTGGCGCAGATGGCGGGCGACACCACGATCACCAGCAGCGGGCAGCCGGCGGCGGCCAGCTCTTCCTGGACGATGGCCAGCTCGGTGATGCCCATGCCGCCCCCGCCGTACTCCTCGGGCACGTTGACGCCCAGGAAGCCGGCGTCGCCCACCGCCTTCCACAGCTCGTCGGTCCGCTCGTCGGCCCGGGCCTTGGCCACGTAGTACTCGTGTCCGAATTTGGAGGCGATGGCGCCGACCGCCTCCCGCAGCATCAACTGCTCGTCGGTCTGGAGGAAGTCCACGGTGTCTCCTAGGGGGACGGGGTCAGCGGGGGTGGTCCGGAAGCAGGGCGGTCGGGATGTCGACCAGCCGGCTCCGCAGGTACTCGCCGAGGCTCTTGGCTTGCGGGTCCGGGCGGGTGGACGAGGCTACCCCCTCGCCCAGCAGCCCCACCACCACGAAGTTGAGCGCCCTCAGGTTCGGCAGCTCGTACCGCCGGATGGCCAGGTCGTCGGCCTCGGGGAGGAGGGTGCGGAGCCGGTAGACGGTGAGGAACGGCCCCAGCCACGCCCAGGCGTCGTCGGACCGGGCCCACAGGCCCACATTGGCGTTCCCCCCCTTGTCGCCGGAGCGGGCGCCGACGATGGTGCCAAGCGGCACCCGGGCCGTCTCCACGTGGGAGTCCACCACCTCCGGGCGGTGCGGGTGGGAGATGGCGGCGGGTTCGGTCCGGTGCCGGTGGGCGGTGTGGGGGACCGGGGTCCGCGTCCCGTCGGCCCGCACTACCTCGGGCACCACCAGGTCGGCGGGAACCAGCGCCGGCCAGTAGACGCCGTACATCGACCCGGCCGAGGGGGGTGAGGTGAGGTGCAGCCCGGGGTAGGCGGCCAGGGCCAGCTCGGTGGCGGCGTCGGAGAACGCCCGGCCCACCCGCTCGCCGTCGGCGTCCTTCACGGTGATCCGGAGCTGGGCGGCGGCCTCGGCGTTGGTGGGGGCGTCGGCCTTGTCCGAGCGGATCAGCCGGGCGTCGAACTCGGCGAAGGTGGAGGCCCCACCCAGCTTCTCCTCTAGGGCCCGCCGGGTGAGGTCGGCCTTGGCCTCGATGTGCAGGCCGGTGAGCACGAAGGTCACGGTGTTGCGCCACCCGCCCAGCAGGTTGAGGCAGACCTTGACCCGTTCGGGGGCGGTGGCCCCCCGGGTCCCCGAGATCCGTACCCGGTCGGGGCCGTCCTCGGACAGCGCCAGGGTGTCGAACCGGGCCACCACGTCGGTGTTGGGGTACACGGGCCCGGCGATCTCGTAGAGGAGCTGGGCGGTGACCGTGCCGACGGAGACCTCGCCGCCGGTGCCGGGGTGCTTGGTGATCACCGAGGAGCCGTCCTCGGCCACCTCGGCGATGGGGAAGCCCGGGTGCTCGAGCCCGGCGACCTCGGTGAAGAAGGCGTAGTTGCCCCCGGTGGCCTGGGGCCCGCACTCGACGACGTGGCCGGCGGCCACCGCTCCGGCCAGGCGGTCCCAGTCGGTGGGCGACCACCGGTGGTGCCAGGCGGCCGGCCCCACCACCAGCGAGGCGTCGGTGATCCGGGGGCAGATCACCACGTCGGCCCCGCCCGACAGCGCCTCCACGATGGGCCACGCCCCCAGGTAGGCGTTGGCGGTCACCACCTGCCCGGAGGTCCCGGCCAGCGGCTGGCCGGTGTCGAGGTGGGCCAGGTGGTGGCCGGCGGCCCGGAGGTTCTCGAGCTGCGGCATCAGGTCGTCGCCCTCGACGTGGGCCACCGACACCGACAGCCCGAGCCGGTCGGCGAGGAGCCGGACCTGGTCGGCCAGCCCGGCCGGGTTGAGGCCGCCGGCGTTGGTCACCACCTTGATCCCCCGGTCGGAGCAGGTGCCGAGGACCTGCTCCATCTGGGTGAGGAAGGTGCGGGCCCACCCCTTGGAGGCGTCGCGCTGGCGGCCCTTCCACAGGATCAGCATGGTCAGCTCGGCCAGCCAGTCGCCGGTCTGGACGTCGATCGGCCCCCCCTCTACCATCTCCTGGGCCGCCGCAAGGCGGTCGCCGTAGAAGCCGGAGCAGTTGGCGATGCGGATCGGTTCGGTCATGATGGCGCCTCCCCCCGGTCGCCGTCCGGCTCCACCACCACCAGCACCCGGCCGGTCTCCACCTGCTCGCCGACCGAGACGTGGACGGCGGTCACCGTGCCGGCCCCCTCGGCGTGGACGGCGTGCTCCATCTTCATGGCCTCCAGCACCACCAGCAGCTGGCCATGGTCCACCTGCTCGCCCTCGCGCACCTCGACCCGGACCACCCCGCCGGGCATGGGAGCCACCGACGACCCGGGGTGGAGCCGGCCGCCGGGGACGGGGTACCGCTCCTGCTCGACCAGGGTCGACGAGCCGTCCGGGCCGTCCACGTAGCCGGTCGTACCCACCCGCTCGACCCGGTACCGGCGGGTGACGTCGTCCTCGGTGAGCACCACCGAGTCCGGGGTGATCCCTCCGGCCGTCCACGCCACCGGCTCGCCGTCGATGGCCACCTGCTCCGGGCCCCGGCCGAACCGGTCGAACCGGTAGCCGACGGTTAGGTGGCCGGAGGGGGTGGCGAAGGTGACCTCCTGCAGGACGGCCGGGCTGTTCCGGAACCCCGAGGGGATCCCCGGCTGCACCCGGGCCGCCGCCCGGCGGGCGGCCTGCCCGGCCAAGGCCAGGGCCAGGGCGTGGCGTCGGACGGCGGCGCCGTCGGCCAGCGGGGCGGCCAGGGTGGCCAGACCGTGCCGGTCGAGGAAGCCGGTGTCGGTGGCCCCGGCGGCGAAGGCGGGGTGGCGGAGGGTGCGGACCAGCAGGTCGCGGTTGGTGGTCACCCCGTGGATGCGGGACCCGGACAGGGAGGCGGCCAGCGCCGAGACGGCCTCATGGCGGGTGGGGGCGTGGGCCACCACCTTGGCCAGCATGGCGTCGTAGTGGGGGCTGACCACGCTGCCCGACTCGACGCCGCTGTCGAGCCGGATCCCCTCGGTGCCGGGGACCTCGAAGCGGTGGAGGGTGCCGGTGGACGGCAACCATCCGGCCGCCGGGTCCTCGGCGTAGAGGCGCGCCTCGACGGCGTGGCCCCGCGGCCCGGCCTGCACGGCGGCGTGCACCTCGCCGGGCAGCGGTGCCCCCGAGGCGACCAGCAGCTGCAGCCTGACCAGGTCGAGCCCGGTGACCGCCTCGGTGACCGGGTGCTCCACCTGCAGCCGGGTGTTCATCTCCAGGAAGTACGGCTCGCCGTCGCCGTCCACCACGAACTCGACGGTGCCGGCGTTCTCGTACCCGACGGCCCGGGCGGCGGCCACCGACGCCTCCGTCAGGCGGGCCCGGAGCCCGGGGGTGACGGCGGGAGACGGTGCCTCCTCGATGACCTTCTGATGCCGGCGCTGGATACTGCACTCCCGCTCGAACAGGGCGACCGTGTCGCCGTGGCGGTCGGCCAGTACCTGGACCTCGATGTGGCGGGGGTCGGTGACGTAGCGCTCGAGGAAGACCGTCCCGTCGCCGAAGGCGGAGGATGCCTCCCGCCGGGCCGCCGACAGGGCATCGGCCAGATCGCCGGGATCGGACACGATGCGCATGCCCCGTCCGCCGCCCCCGGCCGAGGCCTTCACCAGCAGCGGCCACCCCAGCTCGTCCACGTCGGCTCGGCCGGGAAGGCGGCCGTCCTCGGCGACGGTGATCGACGGCAGCGTGGGTACCCCGGCCCTCCGCATCAGCTCCTTCGACCCCACCTTGGAGCCCATGGCGTCGATGGCGTCGGCCGACGGCCCCACCCACACCAGCCCGGCCGCCGTGACCACCCGGGCGAAGTCCCCGGACTCCGACAGGAAGCCGTAGCCGGGGTGGACGGCGTCGGCCCCGGACCGGGAAGCGGCGTCGATGAGCAACGCCGAACGCAGGTAGGTCTCGGCCGGGGCGACGCCCGGGAGTCGCACGGCCAGGTCGGCCGCCCGGACGTGGGGGCTGTCGGTGTCGGCGTCGGAGTGGACGGCCACGCAGGCGATCCCCATGGCATGGGCGGTGCGCATGATGCGACAGGCGATCTCGCCGCGGTTGGCGACCAGCAGGGTTCGGATCGGCGCGGTGGTCGGGGTGGTCATCGGCCGGCTCACATCCGGAATACGCCGTAGCCGCGCGTGCCGGTGATGGGTTGGTTGTCGATGACCGACAGGCACAGGCCGAGCACGGTCCGGGTGTCCCGGGGGTCGATGATGCCGTCGTCGTAGATCCGGGCGGTCAGGAACAGGGGAAGCGACTCCGCCTCGATCTGCGCCTCCACCAGCTCGCGCATGGCGGCGTCGGCCTCCTCGTCGAACGGCACCCCCTTGGCCGCCGCCGACTGGCGCCCGACGATGGAGAGCACCCCGGCCAGCTGGGCCGGTCCCATCACCGCCGAACGGGCGTTGGGCCAGGCGAACAGGAAGCGGGGATCGTAGGCCCGGCCGCACATGCCGTAGTTGCCGGCCCCGTAGGAGGCGCCGATGTTCACGGTCAGGTGGGGGACCGACGAGTTGGACACCGCGTTGATCATCTGGGCCCCGTGCTTGATGATGCCGGCCTGCTCGTACTCCTTGCCCACCATGTACCCGGTGGTGTTCTGAAGGAAGACCAGCGGGACGTCGACCTGGTTGGCCAGCTGGATGAACTGGGTGGCTTTGTGGGCCTCCTCGGAGAAGAGCACGCCGCGGTGGTTGGCCAGGATCCCGATCGGGTAGCCGTGGATGGAGGCCCAACCGGTGACCAGGCTGGAGCCGTAGAGGGGCTTGAACTCGTCGAACCGGGAGCCGTCGACCACCCGGGCCAGCACCTCTCGGGGGTCGAAGGGGACCTTGGGATCGGCGGAGGCGATGCCCAGCAGCTCATCGGGATCGTGGACCGGGGGTTCGGCGGGGAGGCTCGGCCCCGCTCCCCGCTTGCGCCAATTGAGGCGGCTCACGATCTGGCGGCCGAGGCGGATGGCGTCCGGCTCGTCCACGGCCAGGGCATCGGCCAGGCCGGACACCCTGGCGTGCATGGAGGCGCCCCCCAGCTCCTCGTCGTCCGACTCCTCCCCGGTGGCCATCTTGACAAGGGGCGGCCCCCCCAGAAAGACCTTGGAGCGCTCCTCGATCATCACGATGTAGTCGCTCATCCCCGGCACGTAGGCCCCGCCGGCAGTGGAATTGCCGAAGACCAGGGCCACGGTGGGGAGGGCGGCGGCCGAGTGGCGGGTGAGGTCGCGGAAGGCGCGGCCGCCGGGGATGAACAGCTCGGCCTGGGCCGGGAGGTCGGCGCCGCCCGACTCCACCAGGTTGATCACCGGCAGGTGGTTCTGGAGGGCGATGTCCGAGGCCCGGGCGCTCTTCCGGAAGGTGAACGGGTTCATCGCCCCGCCCCGCACCGTCGGGTCGTTGGCCGAGATGAGGCACTCCACCCCCTCCACCACGCCGATGCCGGTGATGGACGACGCCCCCACCGAGTACTGGGTACCCCAGGCGGCCAGCGGGCAGAGCTCCAGAAAGGCGGTGTCCCGGTCGAGCAGCAGCTCGATCCGCTCATGGGGGGGCAGCTTGCCCCGCTCCCGGTGGCGGGCCACGTACTGCTCGCCGCCTCCGGCCCGGGCCAGCGCCAGCTGCTCGTCGACCCGGGCGACGGCCTCCTCCAGGGCGGCCCGGTTGGCCCGGTAGCTGTCCGAGGTGGGGTCGACGGTGGTGGGGAGGATGGGCATGGGAGGAGGCGACGTCCAGGTCGGGAGCGGGGCATGTCCTGCATTGTCGTCCCGGACGTGGGAAGAATAGGTCGTATGAGCTCGCCGCCGCCCACTGTCCCGGCTGCCGTCGATCCCCCGGAGGTCTCCCTATGGTGATCCGCACCTTTTCCCAGACGCCCCCGGACGAGCCGGGCGCCGACCCGACGCCGCCGACTCGGGGCGGGCGACCGTCCAACCCACGGTCGGGTCGGAGCCTGTCGGCGGTGGTGCTGGCGGCCGGCGAGGGCACCCGGATGCGGTCGGCCCGGCCCAAGCCTCTCCACCGGCTGTGCGGCCGGCCGATGGTGCTGCACGTCCTCGACGCCCTGGCCGAACTGTCGGTGTCGAGGGTGGTGGTGGTGGTCGGCCACCGGGCGGAGTGGGTGACCAAGACACTGATCGAGCACGCCCCCCCGGGGATGGCCATCGAGTTCGTCGAGCAGTCGGAGCCGCGGGGGACCGGCGACGCCATGTCGGTGGCCCTCACCGGGCTCCCGGGCGAGGAGGGTGACGAGGAGAGCGACGTGGTGGTGCTGCCCGGTGACACGCCGCTGCTGCGGCCGGCCACCCTGGCCACCCTGGTCCGCCGCCACCGGGAGGCCGATGCCGCCGCCACCCTGCTGACGGCGGTGGTCGACGACCCCGCCGGCTACGGCCCGGTCGTCCGCGGGCGGAACGACGAAGTGGCCCCCGTGGTGGAGC
>JBKQTE010000064.1:0-15626 GCA_052143315.1 Acidimicrobiales bacterium
GCGATCGCGACTACCCCAAGTTCTTCCTCTACCTGAACCTCTTCGTAGCCTCGATGCTCGTCCTCGTCCTGGCCGACAACCTGCTCTTCACGTTCGTGGGGTGGGAGGGCGTGGGGGTGTGCTCGTACTGGTTGGTGTCGTTCTGGTTCGGGCGCGACAGCGCGGCGAGCGCGGGCAAGAAGGCGTTCATCTACAACCGGCTCGCCGACGTGGGCTTTCTCCTCGCCATCTTCCTCGTGTTCTCGAAGACCCACACCCTGGACTACACGCAGATCTTCTCCCACCTGTCGCTGATCGGCGGTGGGACGGGGACGGCGATCTGTCTCTTGCTGTTCGTGGCCGCGGCCGGGAAGTCGGCGCAGCTCCCGCTGTTCCCCTGGCTGGCCGACGCCATGGAGGGCCCGACCCCGGTGTCCGCCCTCATCCACGCCGCCACCATGGTGACTGCCGGCGTGTACCTGCTGTGCCGGGTCAACCCGCTGCTCCACGCCTCGCCCGACGCCGCTTTCACCGTGGCCATCGTCGGGGCGGTGACGGCCTTCGTGGCCGCCACCATCGCCTGCGCCCAGCAGGACATCAAGAAGGTGCTCGCCTACTCCACCGTCTCCCAGCTCGGGTACATGTTCCTGGCCATCGGCACCGGCGCCTACGAGGCGGCCATCTTCCTGATGGTGGCCCACGCCTTCTTCAAGGGCCTGCTCTTCTTGGGGGCCGGCTCGGTCATCCACGGACTCCACGACGAGCAGGACCTCAAGCGCATGGGCAACCTGCGGGCGTACCTGCCGCTCACCTTCATCACCTTCGGCATCGGCTGGCTGGCCATCGCCGGCGTGCCGCCGCTGTCCGGGTTCTGGGCCAAGGGCGACGTCCTCGACAACGCCTGGGCGGCCCACCCGGCCCTGTGGGTCATCGGGGTCGTCACCGCCCTGCTCACCGCCTACTACATGAGCCGCCTCACCGGGCTGGCCTTCTTCGGCAAGGACCGGTGGAAGGAGGCGCCCATCGACGCCGACACCGCCGTCGAGTACCACGCCCACCTCGCCGCCGACGGCTCCGTCCCGCCCCCCCACGAGTCGAAGTGGATCATGACGGTGCCGCTGATCATCCTGGCCGTACTGGCCGCCTTCGGCGGCCTGATGGCCACCTCCAACCCTCATCTCTCCCTCGACCACTGGGTGGGCCCGGTCTTCGCCGGCACCGAGTACGACGATCACGAGATCACCTCGACCATCTGGAAGCTGTCCACCCTCGACGCGGTGATCGCCGTCATCGGCGTGTACTTCGGCCTGACCCTGTGGATCAAGCGGGCCGTGCGGCCGTCGATGGAGTCGCCCTTCCTCCAGCGGTCGTGGTACATCAACGAGCTCTACGACGCCGTCATCGGCCGGCCCGGTGCCCGCCTGGCCCAGTTCACCTCGACGGTGGTCGACGGCAAGGTGATCGACGGTGCCGTCAACGGCGTGGCCACCCTGGTCCGCCGGTCGGGTTCGGCGGCGCGCCGGGTCCAGACCGGCTACGTCCGGAACTACGCCCTGTGGATCGTGGTGGGGATCGTGGTGCTGCTCGGCTTCATGTTGACGAGGATGTGGTGGGGCTGATGCCGGCGAGCTCGTTCCCCTACCTCACCGTGCTGGTGCTGGTCCCTGCGGTCGGCTCGGCGGTGGTGGCGCTGGCCCCGAGGCGGGACCGTGCCGCCTGGCTCCACCAGGCGATCGGCATCGGCGTGACGGTGGCCACCTTCGCCTTGGCCGTGGTCGTCGCCGTCCGGTTCAAGACCGGGGACGGGGGCTACCAGCTCACCTCCGACCACATCTGGGCCAAGTCGCTGGGCATCCACTGGTCGCTGGGTGTCGACGGCATCTCGCTCTTCCTGGTGTTGCTGTCGGCGCTGCTCTTCCCCCTCACGCTCCTCGGGGCCGGGGCCAAGCGCGACCCCAAGTCGTTCGTGGCCTGGGTGCTCCTCCTCGAGGCAGCCTGCCTGGGCAGCTTCCTCTCGCTCGACCTGGTGCTGTTCTTCCTCTTCTTCGAGCTGACCCTGGTGCCCACCTACTTCATCATCGGGGGCTGGGGCTACGCCCGGCGGGGGTACGCGGCGGTCAAGTTCTTCATCTACACCTTCGCCGGCTCGGCGTTCCTGCTGGTCGGCATCGTGTCGGTGGCGTTCATCCACCAGTCCCAGACCGGCGTACTGACCTTCGAGCTCCCGACCCTGATGCACACCCACCTGTCGGGGACCGCCGGGGTGCTGCTCTTCCTGGCCTTCACCGCCGCCTTTGCCGTCAAGGCCCCGATCTTCCCGTTCCACACCTGGTCGCCCGACGCCTACGCCGAAGCTCCCACAGCCGGCTCGGTGCTGCTGGCGGCCGTCATGGCCAAGATCGGCACGTACGGGATCATCCGCTTCGACCTCAACCTGTTCCCCCAGGCCACCCACACCCTGACGCCGGTTCTGCTGACACTGGCGGTGATCGGGATCGTCTACGGCGCGGTGGTGGCCTGCGCCCAGCGGGACATGAAGCGGCTGGTCGCCTTCTCCTCGCTGGCCCAGATCGGCTTCATCGTCCTCGGGACCTTCGCCCTCACCTCCCAGGGCCTCACCGGTGGCGTCATCCAGATGGTCAACCACGGGCTGATCATCGCCGCCCTGTTCCTCCTGATCGGCTGGATCTACGAACGCCGGAAGACCTGGCAGACCTCGGAGCTCAAGGGCCTCCAGTACTCGGCACCGGTGATGGCCGGGGTGTTCACCGTGGTCATGCTGGCCTCCATCGGCGTGCCCGGGCTGAACGGGTTCGTCGGGGAGTTCCTCGTCCTGGTCGGCACCTTCGTCGTGCACCGGTGGTGGGCGGCCGTCGCCCTGTTCGGGGTGATCGTGGCCGCCCTCTACCTGTTGTGGGCCTACCAGCAGGTGTTCCACGGCGAGCCCACCGACCCGGACCGCAAGACCCGCGACCTGGTGCTGGGGGAGCGCCTGGTCGTCGCCCCGCTGATCGTCCTGATCGTCTTCCTCGGGGTCTACCCCAAGCCGGTCCTCGACCGGATCACCCCCTCGGTGAACCAGCTGATCGCCCACGTCGACGCGGTCACCCATGCCACGCCGCCTTCGGTGACCACCGGCGGCTCGAGCCTGGTACCGGGGACGTCCGTCGGCTCGACGGGGGCGGTGCACTGATGTCCCCGTCCCTGCTGGCGGCCTCCACCGGCCCCACGATCCACGTCCCGCACATCGACTACCTGAGCATCCTGCCCATCCTGATCATGATGGGCGGGGCGGTGGTCCTGGTGGTCGTGTCGTCGCTGCTGCGCAAGATCGTCGGCGTGGGCGTCGGCACCGTCGTGTCCGCCCTCACCGCGGCCGCCGCCCTGGTGGCGGCGTTGTTCCAGTGGGACCACGTGGCCACCCACGGCGCCACCGTCACCATCGCCGGGGCGGTGGCCTTCGACGGCTTCGGCGTCTTCGTCCAAGTGGTGGTGGCGATCGCCGTACTGCTGACCGCGCTGGTGGGCGACGGCTACCTGAGGCGCGAGGGGATCGAGGGCCCGGAGTTCCACGTGCTGGGGATGCTGTCGGCGTCCGGGGCCATGCTGATGGGGTCGGCCAACGACCTCATCGTCATCTTCCTGGGCCTGGAGATCCTCTCGATCGCCCTCTACGTGCTGGCGGCCTTCAATCACAAGCGGGCCGAATCGGGAGAGGCCGCCCTCAAGTACTTCGTGCTGGGAAGCTTCTCGTCGGCCATCTTCGTGTACGGGATCGCCCTGGTCTACGGGGCCACCGGGTCGTCCAACCTACCCCAGATCACCGACTACCTGGCCAAGAACGTGGTGGCCCACAACGGGGTGCTGCTGGCCGGGCTGGCCCTCCTGCTGGTCGGGTTCGGCTTCAAGATCGCCGCCGTCCCGTTCCATATGTGGTCGCCCGACGTCTACCAGGGATCGCCTTCACCGGTGACCGGGTTCATGGCGGCGGTGGCCAAGGTGGGGGCGTTCGCCGCCCTGCTCCGCGTGTTCATCTCGTCCTTCGGGACGCTCCGGGCCGACTGGCAACCCATCGTCTGGACGTTGGCCGTCCTCAGCCTGGTGGTCGGGGCCGTGGTGGCGCTGTCGCAGCGGGACGTCAAGCGGATGATGGCGTACTCGTCCATCAACCATGCCGGCTTCATCCTGCTGGGCGTGCAGGCTGCCACCGTGCGGGGGGTGTCGGCCTCCCTGTACTACCTGTTCGCCTACATGTTCATGGTGATCGGCTCCTTCGCGGTGATCACCGTGCTGGGCCGGGACGGCGACACCGGTCACCAGCTCACCGAGTACCGCGGCCTGGCCAAGCGGCAGCCGGTGCTGGCCCTGGCATTCGGTGTGCTCCTCTTGGCCCAGGCCGGTGCGCCCTTCACCACCGGCTTCCTGGCCAAGTTCCAGGTGGTGGCGGCCGCCGCCGACGCTCACTCCTACGCGCTGGCGGTGGTGGCCATGGTTACCGCCGCCGTGGCGGCCTTCTTCTACCTCCGGGTGGTGGTGGCCATGTACTCGCCGGTCGGGCCGGTGGGGGACGTGGCGGGGACCGGCTCCGACGGTGCTGCCGCCGGCCAAGTCGCCACCTCAGAGGCCGCCACCTCAGGGGCCCTCACCGACGGGGCCCTCACCGACGGGGCCTACCGCGAGCCGGCCGGGCTGTCGGTGCTCACCGACGACCCGCCCGCCGACGACGTGGCCAGCCGGGTGGTGCCGGTGCCCGTCCCGACCACGGTGGCCATCGGCATCTGCGTCGCCGTCACCGTGGTCTTCGGGATCGTTCCCGGCCCCGTCGTGGACTTCGCCCACCAGGCCACTCTGCTGCTGAGTTGACCGCCCCCCGGTCCGTCCGGATGCCCCGGTCGGACGGCGGGATCCGTGCCGTCACCGATCCGTCCGGGTACTGTCGATCCCGTAGCGCCGTCGACAGGAGCTGAACGTGACCGATGCACAAGGCACCCCGAAGGGCCCGGCCGGGGCCGCGGCGAAGAAGCGGGGCAACCGCGACGTCGTCCGGGAGGTGGCGGCGGTCGTGATCCTCGCCCTGCTGTTCGGCTTTGTGCTCGACAACAGCCAGTCGGTCAAGGTCGGCTTCATCTTCTTCAGCGCCAACGTGGCCCTCATCTGGGTGCTGGTGGTCACCGCCGTGCTGGGCGCATGCCTCGACCGGTTACTGGTCTGGCGCCTGCGGAAGGGCCGCCAAGCTGCCAAAAAGGCCCGGACGTCGTCGACCGGCCGCTAGGCCGGCAGCCAGGCGCCTGACGTCCCACCCCGAGGGCCGGGGACGACCAGGGTGTCAGGCATCGCCCTGGGTCTCGAGGTGCCCGCCCCCCATCTCCTCGGCCCGCTCGATACTCCCCACCGACGTGCCGGGCCCGGGGGCCGGGTTGCCGTACATCGACACCAGGCGGGCCACCAGGGTGACCAGGAAGATCTGCCCCATCAGGGCCTCCAGCACCACCACCGAACGGGCCACCCGGCTGAGCGGGGTGAGGTCGCCGAACCCGACGGTGGTGATGGTGACGAAGCTCAGGTACAGGTAGTCCGACGGCGGGTGGGTGCCGGGCTGGGCCAGGAACCGGTGCGAGGCGGGAACGGGCGTGCCGTAGATCAGGGGGAGGCATTTGCTGATGCCGTAGAACAGCACGCCGAAGAAGATCCCGATCACCACGTAGACGCAGAGGGCTCCGAGGATGGTCTCCACGGTGACCTCCGGGTGGCGGAGGATGCGCCGGAGGATGAAGTACGGGGCCGCCACCAGCAGCAGGCTGATCAGGATGGTGACCCCGGCGTTCGAGCTGGTCGTTCCGGCCAGGGCGTTCACCGCACCCACGACCAGCGCTGCTGCTGCTGCCACCGCCGCCACCCGGATTCCGTGGCGATGGGCGTGGGAGGTGTGGAGGGCCAGCAGCAGTGTGAGGGAGATGGGCACGCCGACCACCAGGCCGAACCAGCGCCCGGGGGGCATCATGGAGAGGAGCAGGTAGTCGAGGATCAGGAGGGCCAGCAGTAGCCCGTAGCTGTCCGAGGCCCTCACGGTCGTTCGGACCATCTGCAGGTGCTCGAACCTGACCACCGCGCTCTCCGGGTCGGTCCCCCCACTCGGTTCCACCGAGCAACGATACCGTGTACCCGACCCCCCGGACCGTTGGCCCGCAGCCCCCCGCCGACGCCTTTGCCCGTCCCCATTCCCTTCGATCTTGTTGAGGAGAGACGCCACGGTGCACGCCACGGTGAACGCCACGCTGGCCACCATGGCGCTGATCTTGGTGGTGGCCGTGGTCTCCCCGGTGGTCAGCGACGTCCTGGGGGGCCTGCGGGTCAGCTCCCCGGCGATCGAGATCGTCGGCGGTGTGCTCATCGGGCCGGGGGTGTTCGACGTCGCCCACCTGAGCTCGGGGGTCCTCGCCGTCTCGACCATCGGACTGGCCTTCCTGATGTTCCTGGCCGGCTTCGAGATCGAGTTCGCCGCCATCCGGGGTCGCCCCCTCCGTCTGGCCGCCGTCGGGTGGGCGGTGTCCGCCGCCCTCGGCGTCCTCTTCGGGGTGGCGGCACAGCTCAGCGGAGGCGCCATCTCGTGGACGGTGACCGCCCTGGCTCTCGCCACCACCGCCCTGGCCTTGTTGATGCCGATGTGGCGCGATGCGTCGATCCTCGACACCGGGTTCGGGATCCTCGGTGTGGCCTCGGGAACCCTGGGCGAGTTCGCGCCCATCGTGGCCATGTCCCTCATCCTCACCGACACCAGTGCCGCCCGGACCACGGTGGTACTGGTGGCGTTCTCCGCCATCGCCGTGGGCGCCGCGGTACTGGCCAGCCGGTCCACGCCGGTGCGGTTCCTCGCATCGTTGCAGCGCCACACCCACAGCAGCGGGCAGCTGCCGGTGCGGGTCACCGCCCTCATCCTGGTGTCGCTGCTGCTGCTGGCCAGCGCCTTCGGGGTCGACGTACTGCTCGGTGCCTTCGCCGCCGGCATCGTGGTGCGGCTGGGCTCGACCGGCGTCGATGTCGAGGTCCTGTCCCAGAAGTTCGACGCCATCGGCTACGGCCTCCTCGTCCCGGTCTTCTTCGTGGTGAGCGGCATGCGCCTCGACGTGACCGCTCTCTACCGGCACCCCGTCGAGCTCATCAGGGTGCCGCTCTTCCTGGTCGGGTTCGTGGTGGTGCGCGGCGTGCCGGTCTGGCTCCTCTACCGGAAGGCCCTCCCCCGGGGCCAGCGGCTTCCGTTCGCTCTGTTCTCCGCCACCACCCTCCCGCTGGTGGTGGTGATCATCGAGCTGGGGCTCCAGGCGGGGCTGGTCGAGCCGGCCACTGCCGCCGCCCTGGAGGCGGCTGCAGTGCTCTCCGTGCTCCTCTTCCCGTCAGCGGGGTTCCGCCTGCTCGACCGCCTGCCGGGTGGTGTCCCGGGCGGCCTGCACCCGCCGACCGGGGAGGCCTGACCCCGACGGCCCGGTCAGGGACCGGAGCCGTCACCGGCAGTACAGTGAGCCGATGCCACCGGGGGACGACGAGGTCGCGCGCCTGCATTCGGAGAACGCCGAGCTCCGCAGCGAGGTCGGGGGACGACGCGACTCCGAGACGGCCCCCGGCCACCGGGCCCGGCGGGTGTCGGCCTGGGTCGTCCTGGTGGTGGCCTGCCTGCTGGCGGTGGTGTCGGTACTGGTGGTGTTCGTCCGGAACGAAGCGCTGAACACCGACACCTACGTCTCCACGGTGCAGCCGCTGGCCGACGACCCGGCCATCCAGACGGCGGTGGCCTCCAAGGTGGCCGACGCCCTCCTCGCCAAAGTCGACGTCGAGCAGAAGGTGGCGAACGCCCTGCCATCCCAGGCGGGCTTCCTGGTGACGCCGATCACCAGCGGCCTCGACGCCGCCGTCAACCAGATCACGCTGCGCTTCGTCCAGTCGAAGGCGTTCCAGACCTTGTGGGCCCAGGCGAACCGGCGCGCCCACCAGCAGCTGGTGAACCTGTTGACCGGCGCCACCACCGGCGCCGTGTCCAGCAACGGGGGTCAGGTGACGCTGGACCTGGGAACGGTGGCCGCCGAGGCCAAGAAGCAGCTGGCTGCCCACGGGATCACCATCTTCGACAAGGTCCCGACCGGCAACGGTCCCGATCTGGTGCTCTTCAAGTCGGCTCAGCTGGCCAAGGCGCAGCGCCTGACACGTGCTCTCAACCGGCTGGCGCTGGTGCTCCCGATCCTGACCGTCCTCCTCTTCGCCGGCTCCGTGCTGCTGGCCCTCGACCGCCGCCGGGGGTTCGTCCGGGCCACCACCGGCCTCGGCATCTCGATGGCCCTGATGCTGGTGGCGTCCGACTTCAGCCGGGACCAGTACCTCCACGCCGTGGCCAACACGCTGCCGCTGGCCGCCGCCGCGGCTTCCTACGACATCGTGACGGCCGATCCGTTGGGCACCATCAGGGCGATCCTGGTCGTGTCGCTGATCGCCGCCCTGATCGGCGCCGCCCTCGGGAACGCGCGGCTCCGCGCCGGGCTCGGCGCCCTGGAGCAGCCGGCCTGGATGGTGGACGGGCCCGTCATCCGGTTCGTCACCACCTACCGCAAGGCCCTCCAGTGGACGGTGGTCGGGGTCGGCGCCCTGATCCTGTTCACCTGGGTCAACCCCACCCCATTGGTGGTGGTGGTGCTGGCGCTGGTGGTGCTGGCCGTCGGCGCCCTGATCGGCTTCGCTGCCCGCCGACCCGCCTAGCCGAGGGCGGTGCTGTCGACCGGCTCGTCCGGCTCCACCGGCACGGTCCCGTCGCCGGGGAGGGGTGGTCCGAACGAGGCGGCAATGAACTCCTCGGTCTCGTGCTGGGCCGCCACCATCCGCTTCTCGGCCCCGACGGCCAGCAGCCGGCCGAGGACCGGGATCTCCCAAAGCGACTCGGCCCGGAAGATGGCCATCACCACCGGGACCAGGTGCTCGGGGGTATCGAAGACCACGTAGCGCGGGAGCCAGTCGGGCCCGTACTTGGCGTTGAACAGCCACAGCGACTCGATCTGGGCGAAGCTGGACATCCGCTTCAGGAACCAGCGCTCGGCCCGCTGCATGGCCCCGTCGCCCTTCTCGCCGGCCAGGGTGGAGCGGAGGGCGGCGAAGTTGAGGCTGAGTCCCTCGTAGCCTCCCGCCTGCAAGTGCTCGATGGTGGAGCAGAGGGCGAAGTCGAGGAGGCCGTTGGGGTGGTCGCCCGGATCGCGGCGCATGAGGTCGAGTGAGTAGCCCTTGATGCCGGTGGCCGGCACGAACTGGCACATGGCGGCGGCCCGGCCGTCGGGCCCCCGGACCACGGTCAGGAGCAGGCCGGTGTCGCGCGGGTCGAACACCCGGCCCAGCATCATCGAGAAGCCTCGCTCGTGCTCGCCCCGCCGGCTCAGCCCCATCAACCCCACCAGCTCTTCCGACAGCTGGCGGGAGATCCGGGACGGGTCGTGGAAGTTGGCGGTGTAGCCCTTCTTCTTCACCCGGTTGTACGCCTGACGGAGACCCTTCTTGTCCCCGCCGGCCAACGAGAAGTGCTGCACGTCGACCACGGCCTCGTCCCCGAGGTACACGTTGTGCATCCCCGACTCGCGGTAGACGGGCAGCCAGCTCTCGCCGGCCCCCATCACCGCCGGCACCCACCCGTGGTTGTCGGCGAAGCGGCGAAAGGCATCCCACACCTGCTCGCGCTCGTTGAGCGGCCCGATCGGGTCGGGCGAGATCAGGCAGATCCCCCCGTAGATGGCGTAGGCCACCAGGCTGTCGCGGTGGAAGAACCACTGCTTGTCGGTCCGGAGGGCGAAGTAGTCGAGCGTCGACGCCCCGTGGCGCCGTACGATGTCCCGGGCCCGGAACTCGGCCGCCCGGCCCGAGGTCAGCCGCCGGTCGACCACCGGCCTCGACACCAGGAAGAGGGCCGCCACCACCAGGGCGATGCCCATCACCAGCAGGGTGGGGGCGAGGAACCGGTTGAGGCGGGACGGCAATGTCACCGTCTGGATCCCGACCAGGCGCTCCGCCGCCGCCCACCAGGCGGTCCACCACGGGATGGAAACGTGCAGGCGGTGCCGGCCGATGTGGGTGAAGAGCTCGATGGAGGCGGCGGCCAGCACGGTGATGGCCACCGCCCCCACCACCAGGGACACCATCGCCGACCGGAACGACGGCCAGTCGGCCGAGGCGGTGAACTCGCGGCGGTTGACCACCAGCACCACCAGGATGGCCAGGGCCAGCAGGGACTCCTCGACGTCGCCCCCGGCCAGCAGGTGGAGGACGAGCGTCCCTCCGAGCAGGGCCACGGCCACCTGCCACGCCAGGTGCTGGCCCCGCAGGATGCCCCGGCCCAGCCCGATCAACGCCAGCCCGGCCAGGGCCACCAGGGCACCGGCGGCCACCGTGGCCCGGAGGGGGAGGAACTCCAACAGCACGTGGAGCCGCGCCCGGAGCGGGGGGGTGATGGCGTCGAGCACGTCCAGGACCCCGGCGACCAGGATGGCCGCCGCCGCCAGCCGGCGGGCCCGGCGGGTCTTGCGGTGGGCCTGGCGCAGGTCGGGGGCCGGCGGCCACGAGTCGCCGTGCGGGTAGGAGGCCACCAGCGAGGGGCGGAGAGTGCGGACGGTCCGTCGCAGGATGACCAGGCGCTCGATCAGGCTGGGCGAACGGAGATCGGTCTGGGCCAGCAGCAGCCGCACGTGGAGCTCGGCGCCCGTCTCGACCTCGATCCAGCTCACCCGCTGGCGGTGGATGAACACCGGTGGAAGCCCCAGCCGGCCCCGCTGCTCCTCGACCACCTCGGCGGTGGCCCCGACGTTGGCGTAGAAGCCGACCCCCAGGTTGGTCAGCTCCGAATGGAAGGTGGCCCCGGTGATCAGGCCGGCGTACCCTTCGGCGACCAGGTGCCGGGCGGCGTCCCGGGCCCTGTCGTTGGCCAGGCCCTCGGTCTGCACCGACTCCAGGGAGCCGCCCCCGAGGATGGACCAGACCCTTCTGCTCAGGAGCCCGAGGACCACGGCCAGGACGAGCAGCGCCAACAGCGCCACCGCTGCCGCCACCAGCAGCTGGTCGCCCCAGTCGGCCTGGTGGGCGTGGCGCACCACCCGGGCCGGGAGGCCGTTGCCCATGTGCTGGAGGACCCAGGGGGTGACCGCCACCCGCAGCAGTCCGGCCACCGCGAACGGCACCAGCAGCCACCAGGCGTACCGGCCGAGCCGGCGGTAGAGGACGCGGGAGGTGACGAACCGGGTGAGGGCGGACGGGTCGCTCAATCGACCCAGCCCCTCGAGCCACGGGGCGTCCTCCTCCGACTGCTCGGCCAGGACCCGCCACCGGGTGCCGGCCCGGTCATGGCCCACCGCCCCCGGCTTGGCGTCGGCCTCGGGGTCGGACCGGGAGCTCGGGACGGCGTGGCCCGGCGCGTAGGCGTGCTCACCGGGCTCCACCCGCACCCGTCGCAGCCCGGTGGTGGTGTGGAGCTCCAGGTCGACCACCGCCAGCTGCTCGACGCCGAGCGACGCCATGGCCGCCACCGTGTCGGCGCGGGTGTCGTACCCGGGCTCGTGGGTCCCCGGCTGGCGGATGACCCGACGCTCGGGGCTGTCGAGGAACCGCTCGAAGGCCTGGCGCAGGTGCGGATGGGCGGCCATGCTCTTCTCGCCATCGGCCAGGGGCGCGTCGCTGTCGGCCAGGTCGAAGAGGTTGCCGGCGATGATCAGGATGCCCGGGCCCTCCCAGGCCGCCAGCGCCCGCGCCAGCTCGGTGCTGATGGCGGTCGAGGACGGCGTGGCGGTCGGGGTGAGGAGCAGGTCGCTCACCACCATCACCCGCCGCCCGATGGGGACGTCCAGGACGGTGGCCTGGTCGGCGTCCGAGGCGGCCCTTACCGCCGGACCCTCGGTGAGGGCCGGCGCGTCGTCCTGCGGTGCCGGTGACGGCGGGATTTGGATGGTCACGCGACCTCAATCGTAGAGGCCCGGCGGCGTTAGGCTCGTCCGGGCACGCCGGAGCCGGGCGGGCACCGAGGAGCCAAGGGGAAGTGATGTCCGACGACGGGAACACCGACCGGTCCGCCGGCACCGACGCGTCCGGCGTCGGGGCCGTCCGGAGCCCGGGGAACTGGTCCTGGCGGGAGCGGCCGGTCCACCGGCCCGGCCAGGCGGTGGTGTTCGACGTGGACGGCGTGCTGTCCGACGCCGTCGGCCGCCAGCACTTCCTCGAGCGGGGGAGACGGGACTGGGACCGGTTCTTCGCCGCCTGCGGTGACGACCCGGTGATCGAGGAGCTGGCCCGGCTGATGGAGCTGCTCGACCCCCGCCTGCAGGTGATCCTGCTGACCGGCCGTCCCTTCAGCGTCCAGCCGCAGACCCTGGCCTGGCTCGAGCGGTACGGCCTCCGCTGGGATCTGCTGGTCATGCGGGCCCGGGGAGACTACGCCCAGGTCACCAGGTTCAAGCGGGACGAGGTGGCCGAGCTCCGGTCCTTCGGGTTCGACCTCCGGCTGGCCTTCGAGGACGATCCCAGCAACTTCGCCATGTTCCACGCCGAGGGGATCCCGTGCGTGTACATCCACTCGGGGTACTACGACTGACCGCCGCGGGCTCGGGACCCGCTCAGGCCGTCCCCCGGACGTAGGTCACGGTCCAGTGGTGGACCACGCGGTCCGGGTCGCGGACCGTCACGACGCCCAGTCGGCGCCCCCCTGCAGGACCCGAGGTGGGTCCGCCGACGGCCAGGACGGCGTCGGTCGGCCAGGCGGCGACATCCGGGGTGAAGTGCAGGAGAAGGATCGAGAGCGTGGGGCTCCAGCCTTCTTTGGCCAGCTGGACGGCGATGGCCGGCGCCAGCTCGTACGCCTGCACCCCGGTGACCTCGATGTGCAGCCGCTGGGGCGCGATCGGAGCTCGCTCGACCAGGCTGGCGATCCCCACCGCGGCCAGGCCGTTGCTGGTCGGCGAGTAGATGTTCCGGGGAGGCCACTGATCGACGGTCAGCGCCAGGGAGATGCTGACCGCCACGGAGGCACAGGCCAGGGCGGCGAGGATACGCCAGGCGGACCGACCGCTGAGGGTTCGTGTCGCCCGTCGGCGTCTCACCAGGGCGACCGTTCCGACCAATCGTGCCGTTCCCCATCCCACGGTGAACCAGGCGAACATCCCGATAGGCCACACGATCCAGGTGAGGTAGCTCAAGGTCGGCGACTTGGCGACGGGGGTTCCCGCCAGCGCCCACAGGCCGCCGACCACGGCGGACAGCGTGACGGCGGCGAGGGCCACCACGTCGGGCCGCTTCCGGCGTAGGGCGAGCAGACCGATGACGGCCACGAGCGCGATGGCGGCGAGGGTCCAGACCTGCTGGCCGGTGGAGCCGAGGAGCGCAAAGCTCGAGGGGGTCGGACGTGGGGCGCCCAGCCATGCCGGCCGGGGGCCGATGCCCCGGGCCATCTGGTCGAGAGCGTTCCACCAACCGACCGTGGGCTGTGACGAGGCCACCGTCGCATCCCAGAGGGAGGACAGGTCCCCAGGGTGCCCGGCCAGCTGCTGGTACAGGGGAGCCGACCAGAGGACCAAGGCGGCTCCGATACCGGTCGCCGCCCACCCGGCGTCCCCGGCGTCCAGCCGGCGCGGAGATCGGAGCACGACACCGACGAGCGGGGCCAGCGCCGTGGCCAGGAGCACCGCCGGTCCGTACATGAGGTGCGCCTGGACGCAGTAGCTGGCAACCGCCACCATGGCGGGCCACCACCACAGGGACCCCATGGCGACCGCCCAGCCGAGCAGGAGCGTCGCCGCGAACGGGACCAGGGCGGCATTGGGGTTCCATACCGGATCGGTGATCGCCACGGCGGCCGACCAGGTACCGAGGAGCGCACCCGCCGTCACCATCGAGGCCGCGAGGCGACCGGCGGTACGGGCCACCGCCACCAGCGCGACCACCGTTGTCACCACCTCGACCCCGGTGGCTCCGGCTGCGGCTCCGATCCCGGCGGGAAGCACCCGAACCGGGATGGCAAGGGCCCAGTACTCCAGGGGTCCGGGATCGAAGATCGCCCGGCCGGTGCTGGCCTGGCTGAACTGGCCGACCAGGGGGCTGTGCCTACCCAGGACATCGAGGGAGCGCCATGCGATGACGGCGTCGTCCCCGGTCGGTGTCCAGTGCTGCGCCCAGAGGGCGCACAACACCGCCATCAGGGGCGTTGCCGCCAGCAGGCCTGTCCCGAGCCCGAACCGGGTCCTCCGCCGCCGCTCCTCGTCGCAGGTGCCCTGGGCGCGCTGGCGGGCGATGGCCGGAGGGGAGCCGACTGCGCCGGACACGGGAGGCACGGTCAGGTTCCGGGAACCGCTCCATCGAATTGGGCCACGTAGGGGCCGGAGGGGCCGACCGCCACCCTGGCCACCGCCATGGGACGGAAGAGGTACTTACCGAAGATGGCGTTCGGCGAGTAGAGCAGCCAGGTGATCCCGTCCTGTTGGAAGAGCGACTCCTCCCCGGGTCCCTGGCCCTGCGAGTTGGAGGCGATCAGCGGCGCGGACCGGGTGTCGTGACAGGGGCCCTCGATCCCGTCGCAGGTCATCATCCCGACGCCGTTGCTCGGGCTGAGGGAGGAGTTGCCCGAGAAGAACAGGTAGTACGTGCCGCCGAGGTCGACCATGTCGGGCGACTCGGCGAGCCCTCCCTCCCACGGCTGGGTCGAGGTGGCGATCTGGTGGGGGGTGCCCAGCAGGGTGATGCCGTTGGGGGCCAGCTGCTGCTCCCAGATGGTGGTGGGGATGAGGGCGCGGTGGTCGGCGTTGAGGTCCGACTTCCAGATCAGCCACATGGTCCCGTCGGGTGCCGTGGTGATCCTCGGGTCGATGCTGCCCCACGTCTGGCAGATGACCGGGACGGCGCTCGGGGTGAACGGCCCGGTCGGACTGGACGACGTGGCGTTTCCGATGCACTGATCGGCGACGCCGCCGGGGTTGAGCACCGCCGGATCCTGCGTGGTGAACCACATGGCGTAGCCCGTCGCCGCCTTCACCACGTCCACGGTCCAGATCCACCCCCACGACCACCGGGGAAGGGCTGGCATGGCCTCCGACCGAGCCGGCAGGTGGCTCAAGCTCGAGAACGGCCTCACCGGGACGTGGGGCGTGTCGTCGACGCCGATCCCACCGGTGTAGAGGTAGGTGCTCGACCCGTCGACCAGCACGTACGGGCTGGGTAGGTCGTACGTGCTCACCACCAGGCCCGCCGGGGCGCCGGCCGGTGCCGCTGGCGGGGGATCGGCCGAACCGAACGCCCCGGTGCTGAACAGCAGCAGGGCCGCCGCCAGGGCCACCACCACCACGGCGCCGCCGCCGACCCACAGCATGCCCGACGGCGATGCCCCACGGCGCGGCCGCTGCCGGCCCCGGGGCGAGCCCTCCCGGCCCTCCGGATCCCGTGCTTCGTCCACTGGGCTGTCCAGCGTCTCCAATGGGTTCACGTGGTACTCACCTCGGTCGTCGCCCCCTTCCGCCTGCATCCCCGCCAGCCCTGGCGCGTGGTCGGGGAGCGTGGCGGTCCGCCCCTCGGACCGCTTCCGGAGACCGCAGATTAGCCCGCCCGCCGCCGCCGCCGGGTGCACCCGGCGGGGGGGGGGCGCCCCCCCCGCCGCC
>JBKQTE010000065.1:0-31685 GCA_052143315.1 Acidimicrobiales bacterium
TCAGGGTCGCCCGGGAGATGTATGACTCGAAGCAGCACACAGTCGAGGCCATCGCCGAGACGATAGGGGTGAGCCGGAAGACCGTATATCGGCACCTGGCCCCTTCAGTCACGAGATAGGCCTCGGGCTTCGGGGACGATCCAGCGGGTTGCAGTCTCCGTCGTAGTAGTTTCGGTGGGATTTTTGAGAGCCAAGCGCTGGACTCGCGGCAGACGGTGCCGACGGTCTCCGCGCCTCAAATCTCTTCTTCTCTTCTCTTTCTTCTCTGACATCAAGAGAGGACACGGGTCTGATCGTCGGCATCGTCGGCATCGCCCCTTACATGGGGGTTTATGCCGACGATCTCATTCCGGGTCACCGTCGGCATTGTCTCCTCTTGGCTCTACGTAGCGGACTGTCAAAATGCGCCTGCTTCCGTGTCCGACGCGGTCTCGCGTGATTATCACGCCGACCTCTCGTAGAGCAGGAATGAGTTCATTCAGGCGGCCGCTGAAGGCGTTCGCTGCCGATGGCAGTCTGGCCTTGCCTTTGTACGCATCGAGTTCGACCAGCAGGTGGGTGGCCGTTCCCGTCCACGGTGCGAAGGCCGCGCTGCCCTTGGCGAAGGCGATCAGGACCTTAGAAAGATCGCTCGTGATCGCCAGGCGTCGAGCCGTCGATCGCGCACTGAGCATTAGCGCTACGGCCTTGCCGGGCTCCCACCCCAGTGCAGGTCCGGCGGCCTCGGCGTAGAGCGCCACGTTCGCCAATCTGGGCAAGGCGAGCCGCCGAGAACGAACGGCCTCTAGCCCAGCGATTCCCGCGGACGCTGCCGAGAACAGAGCCCCGAGCACCCGAGGATGAGTCTCTTCAAACTGACGATGGAGTTCGTCCTCCGACTTGCGCTGTCTGTCGGTAATGGGTTGGCAGTCAACCCGAAGGCTGCGATCGGCGAGATCTTGACGCAATGTCAGTTCGGGGATTCCATTGATGATCACCGGTCGACTGGCCGAGAAGAGCACCTCCCCCTTGTCCGAGTAGTTCTCCCGGATCGATTGACCCGTGCCCGAGGTCAGCCGACAGAGTCCGTCTGCGAGTCCCCTTGGCATCGATGACAGGTTGTCGACCGCCACAACATAGGAATGTTCAGCAGAGACCAGAAGGTCTCGCGGATCGCGAGGATCACCCCTGAGCGGAACCGAATGTGGGTCGATGACCGTCCGGATAAAGCGCGAACTCGTCGACTTGGCACTCCCCTGCTCGCCACTGACATAGAGGACTGGGTACGGACCAACGGGCAGAAGGGAGGCAAGGAGAAACACCACGACCAGGTCGAGGTCATCACCGTCGAGATTCAGTACCGACGACAGCTCATCTACCCTGCCACCCTCTTCCGGGATCGGAAGCCGTCCGAAGCCCTTTCCGCGCACAAACGCTACGGGCGGACGTTCGACCACCTGGTAGCCGAGGTCGTCAATCTCGACCGCCCTACCTGACGGGTCGCCAAGGTCGACGTACGTGCGTCCGCCGTGGTGGCCTACTCGGACGAAGGTCTCGCGTTCTTCACCCTCGAAGAGCGCCTGTCCTTCGAGGACTCCCACCACCTGCTGCTCGATGAACGGGGTAAGTGGCTTGCGAACCTCGCTGTAGTACTGGGCATTCATCCATCTTCGAAAGTCGCCGGACTTGATGGCCATCGTTCTGAAGAACCCTGTGTCCTCGATGGTCACGAAGGCCTCGTCATTCGCATCGTGAAATGGCACCAGGAGGTCTCGCAGGAGTTCCAGTACTTTGCCAACATTTTGAGGCCCGTCTTCCGAATCGGAGTTGCCCTCCGCATGTTTCACCCGTGGGTTCGAGCTACCAGCTGGGGTGTCGTCATTGACACTCATGGGTCACTTGCCAAGTCTCTTGCGGTCGACCCGCTGCAGGTCAAGCCAGGCATCTACCTCACTACGCCGATAGCGAAGGTGCCTCCCGACCTTCATCGCCGGTGGTCCTTCCCCCTTGTACCGCCATGCGTAGATGGTGGCCAGAGGCACCTGGAGGTATGAGGCGACCGCTTCGGGATCCATGATCAGTTCGTCATTGTTGGGCATGCAACTAAGGGTGCGACAGACCATCGACCCTTAGCAACAAATGCCACTAACCTTCGCGGAGTGCCCAGCATCAACGATCCATCGCTCAGTGACTTCGAGAAGGAAGAGATCCTGCGTGAAGAGGCAGGCGAGCGGCCCTGGACAGAGTTGCCGAGTGATGGCGTGAACGGTCGCCAGGGCATCTACGACACGCGCCTCGAATCTCACCCCGACTGGCGCTTGACCGCTGTCTTCGACATCGACTCGGTGGACCTGCCGCTACTCGAACTGCGACTTCGCCCCGCGACCCTGTCCCATTCACCTGAAGGCATCACCGCAGAAATAGTCCGCAGCATCCATCTCAACCCCCTACATACTGCTGTGAGGAACTGGGTCCAGTCGCCGCCGAACGTGGGGCCTCTTGCTCGCCCCACGCGCCCGACTTACAGCGAGAAGAAGAAGACCGGTCCACGGGGACAGGATGACCTCTACTTCGCCGAGTGGGCCAGCAGATATGTGGACGAGCTGACTCGGACCAGCAACCCAGTCGCCGCACTAGTCCGGCAGTTCAACTACCTCAACGAGTCGACGCTCCGCTACTACCTCAATGAGGCCCGACGGCGAGGGCTACTCACAGCTGCCCCTTCAGGGAGGGCGGGGGGCCAACTCACCGAGAAGGCGAGAGAGCTGCTGTTCAAGCGGACTGGACGGAACTCTTCCGACACGTAGTAGTTCCCCAGCCCGGCAGCCACTGTCCTGCCGTGGTCTCCAGTAGTGGCTGATCCGTCCGATGTCAGCAGCCGCGAAATGCAAACCCTCGTAGCGTGCAATTCCCGTGCCTGTGTTGTCGTGTGCGGTCGACAGGTGCCGGATTGCTTGGCCCAACGCCCGCGCCTCCCGACGTCAGGTCACGCGGTGGTGTTGCAAACCCTCGATGAGTTGCGATCCCCGTGCCTGGTACCACCATGAGGGATTAACTCGCGGCCCCCTCACCGGTGTTTGCCGCCCCCACGAAGTCCAGCTCAGCCTCGCGCTGCGCCTCTTCCTTCTCCTCGTCCGACATCGAGTCCCACGCCGCCTCGGACGCCCTCACGTACAGGTCCCACCGCCAACGGATCTCCACGCGGCTGGTGTCGAACTTGTTGCCACCGCGCACCTTGGCGGGGTGGATGATGACCTTGTAGACGCTCTCGGCGATGGCAGCTCGGCGGTCCTCGATCGGGGCCGTGTCCCACCAGGACTGAAGTTCATCTCGGTTCCCCTTCTGCACCGGTATGGGGCTCAGGGCGTCTCTCTGGCGGGCCATCGCCTCTACCTGATCGTGGAGCCTCTCGATGCGCTCGTTGAGTTCACCGAGAGCCAGCCGGTAGGCCCTGTCGTCGATCGTCCGAGTGACGTAGCGGTCACGCGTGAGTTCCGACACGCTTGCCTCGTCGGCGGCAAGATCCTTCTGGAGCCGCGAGAACAGCTCCTTGTCGCTCGACAGCGCCTTCAGGTGACTGTCCGCCAAGAAGTCGAGCACCTGCTCCACGACGTATCGGTCGAGGGAGTCCTTCGACGTCGCCACGCCACCGCAGTTCTTCGCTCCGGGCTGCTTCACGCACTGATACCGCGGGAACGTCCTGCCATTCTTCATCCTCCAACCCATGGTCTTCAGCGGGCCGCCACAGAGGCCGCACTCGATACGACCAGTGAGGAGGTGGCGACGCACCGCCCTGCGCTGAGCTGGAGGTCGAGCGAGGGCAGCACGGACCGCGAGATGTTGGTCCAGCGTCAGGATCCCCTTCCACCGACCGGGGTACACCTCCCCGTTCCTGATCCGCACCCCGGCCAGCCGAGGGGCTTGGATCATCTGACCAACGGTTGCCGACGACCAAGCGTTCCCCTTGGCAGTTCCAACACCTCTACCGTTGAGGTCCGTAGCGATGCGCCGCAAGCTGACCCCGTCCAGGACCATCTGAGTCACTTCAGTGACTACGGCTGCCTCTTCGGCAATGGGTTCGCCGGTCTTCGTGTACCCGAAGGTTCGTACACCCCCCGATGGGTATTTTCCCGCCTCTGCCTCACGAACACTTGCGGACTTCACGCGAGTGGAGATGTTCATGCTCTCCTGCTTGGCCATCGACGCGAGTAGGCCCAGAACTCCTTCACCCATCGGGGTAGTCGTGTCAACGTTGTCGTGAACGAAGGCCAAGTCGGCGTCTGCGTCCTGGAGGTCTTGCAGAATCGGGCCGATGGAAGTGATGCCCCCTCGCGTGACCCGGTCCAACTTGTAGGCCACGAGCACATCCGCACGCCCGGCACGGATCCCATTCATCAGTCGGTCGAACTCGGGACGATGCACCCCCCGCTTGTAGGCGCTCTTGTCACGGTCGCAGTAGACGTCGACCACTGACCACCCCTGACGGGCGCAGTAGTCCCGACATTCCCGCTCCTGGGTCTCGGGTGAGTCTTTGGTCCCATCTCGATCCTCGGAGATCCGCGTGTAGATCACGGCTCGTTTCATACATCCAGTATAGGTGGATCTGCAGTACTCGGCCCGTCGGCCACCTGGCTCCTCCGTCGCGTCTCCTACGGGCTGGAGATGCACGCCGGTGGCTTCGACCTCGACCTGTCCGAGACGGCCCGCTCCCTCGGCCTGGGTGACCGGATGGGGAAGAACTCGCCGTTCCGGCGGGCCCTGGCCCGGCTCGCCACCTTCGAACTGGCCCGGTCCCACGGTCCCGGTGGGCTGGCCGTCCGTACCCGGGTCCCGCCCCTGCCGCTGCGGCACCTCAGCCGGCTGCCCGAGTCGCTCCAGCAGAGCCACCGTCGCTGGCAGTCCGAGCAGCGCCTGTCCGGACCGGAGCAGATGCGCAGGCGGGCGGCCCGGCTGGCGGCCGGACTGGCGGCATCGGGTCTCGACCGGACGGGGATCGAGCGCCGCCTGGCCGAGTGGCAGTTCCATCCGGCCGTCGCCTTCCGGGCCGCCGAGGAGGCGGTGCCGCCACCGTCCCAGGCATGAGCCATCGACCGGCCGAGTCCGGACCCGGGCCGAAGGGGGTGGCGTCAGTACAGCTCGAGGCGGCTCACCGCCAGGGGCACCTGGACCGCGCTCCGCACGTCCGTCCGGCAGTGGTCACAGATGAGCTGACCCGGGCCGAGCGGTGCGCCGCAGTTCGGGCAGGTGGTCTGGCCCACCGCCACCTGCACGCCGATGGCCAGGTCCCAGAACTGGCTGTTGATGCTGGAGCTCCCGTCCGGCGACTGGACGTCCACCATGATGTGGACCCGGACCACCGGCTGGCCCGACCCGACCGGGGCGCCGACCAGGTGCACGACCGAGGACAGCGGGTGCTCCCCGTTGAGGCAGCCGATGTTGCGCTGGCACTGGGCGATGACCGGGTCGGTGAAGGTGCCGCGCAACAGGTCCGACGTCCTCGATGCGTCGGCCTCGAACAGCAGCGGCACCGCGCTGGCGACCAGGCCGGTCAGCATCTCGAGGGTGACCGGCGGAGGGCTCCCGCTTGCCGAGGTGATCTCCTGGATGATCGATCCCCAGTCGCCGGGATTGTCGACCATGGTGGGGATCGGCGGCAGCTGCAGGGTGGCGCCGACCGTCATGGCTGGGCCGGTCCGCCGGCCGGTGGCGCCGGTGCCTCGGCCTCGGGAGCCTCAACGCTGGGAACGGCGACGGCAGGGGCGGCACCGGCCACGGCCACCGCCGCCCCGCAGTTGGGGCAGAACCGCGAGCCGACCGGGATGGCCGCACCGCACTGGGTGCAGAAGTGGGCGCCGGCCGGGGTGCCAGTAGCAGCCGGCGCCACCGGCTGGCCGGGGACGGGAGCCGGCGGCGACCCGGCGGCGGCGCCCGGGCCGACGGGCACGCCCATCATCAGGCCGGCCACGATCCCCGGCTGGGCCCCGACGTTGCCCGCCGCCACGCCCTGGGCGATGTCGAGCGTGGCCTCGCCCCGCACCCCGCTGTCGAACGAGCCGGCCACGCCGGTGTACGCCTTCGCCGCCGCGAACTGCTTGATCTCCTGGGCATCGGCGTCGGGCAGGTTGATGTTGAGCTGGGCGAAGGTGGTCAGCGCCAGCCCGTAGGGCGCCAACTTGGTATTGGCCTTGGCCAGGGCGGCGTCACCGGTGGCGTCCTGCAGCTGCCCCATGGCCAGCACCCCGTGCTCCTGGACGAGATCGGGCAGCACCGCCCGGATGGCCGCCTGCGTCTGGTCCGTCACCCAGGTGGTGATGGCGCCGTTGAAGTCCTCGACGCCGTCGGTGCCGATCAGCTTGGCCAGCAGGATGGCCGGGTCCGTGACATGGAAGGCCAGCTCCCCGAAGACCCGCAGGCTGACCACCAGTCCGGTCGGCCCGTCGGTGAGGTTGTCGACCGGGCCGCCGAACTCCTGACCGGCGATGTCCCTGGTCGTGACGTAGTAGAGCTCGGCGTCGTAGTAGGCGTCGCCGGTCAGCCGGTCGACCAGCCAGCCCAGTGCCAGCGACGCCCCCTCGTCGAGGGGCCACCGGCCCGGGCCCATGACGCCGATGACCTTGCCCAGGTTGGTGAAGACCGCCTGGTAGTCGAGATCGACGTTCACCTGGGAGTGCTGGACGATCTGCTGATCGGGCCACTTCCAGGCGATCTCGTCCTTCTCCGCATCGGGCATCTCGATGAAGAGGCGCTGGATGCCCTTGTCCTTGTGTCCCTCGAAGAGCGGCATTCCCCCGGTCTTCCTTTCTGCCGGCGGACCGTTCAGGTCCGGTCTTGTTCGATCAGTGTGCGCAGCGCCACCAACGACTGGTGGTTGGCGTGGTTCTGGCGGACGATGGCGTCGAAGAGCCGGTCGGCCCACTCGGCGAAGGGCGCGGTCCGGTCGACCGGACCCGGCCCGAGCGCCGGGGCGCCGGTGCCGCAGCGGATGGACCCGTCGACGGGCGCCACCCAGTAGTCGAGCGGCCCCACGGTGACCACGATCCTGTCGATCGGGTCGGTCCGGCGGTGGAGGTCGTTGACGTAGGGGATGTCGCCGATCAGGCGCCGCACCCGCCCGTGGCGGTGGGTGACGACCACGGTCAGACCGGGGACGGCCTCCAGCCGGTCGGCCAGGGAATGGAGCATGGCGTCGGCGTCGGTGGCCTCCGCCCGGAGCATCGCCGCGCTCTCCTCGAACTCGGCGGCCGGGGACGGCCGTGGCTGCTCATCGGACATCGGGTCGGGCTCCACCGTTCTCAGAGGGTACGCCTACTGGCTATCGGTCGACCGCGTGGCGAACTTGATCGACACCGGCCGCCCGGCCGGGGAGGAACGGCGCCTCGCCGGTCCCCGACCTCTCAGCGGTCGGGGCGCCGGACCAGCGAACGGGCGAACTGCTCCGAGGTGGCCAGCTCGACGAGGGTGCGCACGCCGAACCCGGTCCCACCCTTGGTGAGGTACCGGACGCTGTCGTCCGAACGGGCCGGTCCGGCGATGTCCAGGTGGGCCCAGGGCACGGTACCCACGAACTCCCGCAGGAGGAGGGCGGCGGCGATGCTCCCGGCCTGACCGGTACGGCCCACGTTGCGCATGTCGGCGAAGTCCGAATCGATGTGGCAGCGGTAGTCGTCGGGCAGGGGCAGGGGCCACAGCGGTTCACCGGCTCGGCCGCCGGCCAGCCTCACCTCCTCCATCAGGCGCTCATCGTTCCCCATCAGGCCGGCGATCTCCTTGCCCAGGGCCACCACCGCCGCCCCGGTCAGGGTGGCCACGTCGACGATGGCGTCGGCGTCGGTCTCGGCGGCCAGTGACAGCGCGTCGGCCAGGATCAGCCGCCCCTCGGCGTCGGTGTTGAGCACCTCGATGGTCTTGCCGTTCCGGGCGGTGACGACGTCGCCGGGCTTGGTCGCCGACCCTCCCGGCATGTTCTCGGTGAGCGGGGTCAGGGCGGTCACCCGGATCCGGGCACCCAGGACGGCGATGGCGTCGACCGCCCCGAGCACGGCGGCGGCCCCACCCATGTCCGTCTTCATCGACTCCATGCCGCCGGCCGTCTTCAACGACAGCCCGCCGGAGTCGAAGGTGATGCCCTTGCCCACCAGGGCCAGGTGCGGGACCCTGCCGTCGGCGTCGATGGGGTTGGTGGGCTGGTACGACACCTTCACCAGCCGGGGCGGTTGCGTCGAGCCACGGGCCACCGCCAGTAGGCCCCCCAGCCGCTCCGAGGCGATGCGCTCCTCGTCCCACACCTCGATCGAGAGCCCGGGCACGCCCCGGAAGCGCCGCACGAACGACTCGGCGAACCGCTGGGGCGTCAGCGAGCTCGCCGGCTCGTTGACCAGGCTGCGGGCCAGGCTGACCGACTGGGCGATCCTCGCCCCCCGGGCGCCACCGCGGGCGGCGACCGGCGCCTCGGCGGGCGACTCGGTGGTGATGACCAGGCGACCCAGGACGCCCGGCCGCTCACCGGTCCGGTAGGTGTCGTACCGGTACCCGGCCAGCACCGCGCCCTCGGCCACCGCCTCGGCGGCCACGGCGTCGGAAAGGGACAGCCCGCTCGGGAGGAAGAAGGCGGCGGCCTCCCCTTCGCCCGCCGCCCGCACGAAGGCGGCAGCCGCCCGGCGCAGCGACTCGCGGCCGGCGTCACCGACCAGCTTGCCGGCCTCGCCCAGGCCGACCAGGACGGTGTCGGGCCGGGAGGCCGGCTCGGGCGCTCCGGCCGCGGTCCCGAAGGCCGGCAGGCGCGAGGTGGCCGAGGCCACCACGCGGAACACCAGGGTCTGGCCGACCTTGCCGGTGAACCCCTGGCGCTTGCACCACTCGGCGTCGAGCACCGCCGGGGCGTCGGCTCCGGCGATGTCCGAGGCCACACCGGACGCCGGCTGGGGCCCGTCCTTGCCGGCGAACACCGGGATGGCCACGGCCACCAGGTCCCCAGGGAGGGCGTACGCCGACGTGCTCTCGATCTTCATGACTCGTCTCCTCCATCACCTTCGGTTTCGACCCCGGAGACTCTCCCACGACGGCGCGACCGGCGCGGCGTGGTCCGTGCCAGCAGATGGTCCTGGCCCTCGGCCCAACGGGCCATCGCCCACAACAGGTCGGAGAGGCGGTTGAGGTATGCCCGCACGGCGGACCCCTCCACGTCCAGGGAGACCGCCAGCCGCTCGGCCCGGCGCACCACGGTGCGGGCCACGTCGAGCGCCGCCGAGGCCCGGGTGGCGCCCGGGACCACGAAATCGGCCGGCATCTCGAATCGGGTGATCAGCTCGTCGATCCGGGACTCCAGGGCGACCACCATCTCCCCGGTGACCTGGGTGGCCCCTGCCACCAGCTTGTCCCGCTTCGACGGATCGGTGGCCACCTCCGCCATGAGGACATAGAGGTCCCGCTCCAGCCCGATCAGGAGCGAGTCGAGCTCGGAGCCGGGTTCGGCCTCGGCGCGGGCCAGACCCATGGCCGCCTGGGCCTCGTCCACCGCGCCGTTGATCTGCATCACCGCGGAGTCCTTCGGCACCCGCCCCCCGTAGAGGAGCCCGGTGGTGCCGTCGTCCCCGGTCTTCGTGTAGATCCTCACCATGCGTGCGTCACCGGAGGGATGCTAAGCCAACCAGGCCACGAGCAGGCGGGTCGCCGGTATCCTGGGGAGTTCATGACCGAACCCGACCTCTCCTCGTCCGGCTATCTCCGGGCCGCCCGCCAGCGGGTGGTCGTCTTCGACGGCGCCATGGGGACCAACCTGCAGCTGGCCGAGCTCACCGCCGACGACTTCGGGGGTCCGGAACTGGAGGGCTGCAACGAGCTGCTGGTCATCACCCGCCCCGACGTCGTCGACCACGTCCACCGGTCGTTCCTCGAGGTCGGCTCCGACGTGGTGGAGACCGACACCTTCGGCGCGTTCGGTCCGGTGCTGGCCGAGTACGGCCAGGCCCACCGGGTCCACGAGCTCAACGTGGCGGCCGGGCTGCTGGCCCGCCAGGCCGCTGACGACTTCTCCACCCCCGACCGCCAGCGCTGGGTGGCCGGCAGCATCGGCCCGGGCACCAAGTTCCCCACCCTCGGCCAGATCCGCTACGCCGACCTGCGCGACGCCTACCACGAGCAGGCGGCGGCGCTTCTCGAGGGCCGGGTCGACCTCCTCCTGATCGAGACGGTCTTCGACCTGCTGCAGGCGAAGGCGGCCGTCAACGGCGCCCGCCGGGCCATGCGGGCCGCCGGGCGCCGGGTGCCGATCCAGGTGCAGGTCACCATCGAGCTGACCGGCACCATGCTCCCGGGCACCGAGGTGGGCGCCGCCCTGTGCGCCCTGGAGGCGATGGACGTCGACCTGATCGGGCTCAACTGCGCCACCGGGCCCGCCGAGATGTTCGAGCCGCTCCACCACCTGACCGAGCACGCCTCGATTCCGGTCACCTGCCTCCCCAACGCCGGGCTGCCCTCGGTGGTCGACGGGGCCATGCACTACGACCTCACACCGGACCAGCTGGCCGAGTACCACCGGCAGTTCGTCTCCGAGCTCGGGGTGTCGGTCATCGGCGGCTGCTGCGGCACCCTGCCCGCCCACCTGGCGGCGGTGGTCGGGGCCTGTGCCGACCTCACGCCTGCCCGGCGAACCGGGCGTCCCGAGCCCGGGGCGGCCTCCATCTACACCCAGGTACCGTTCACCCAGGACTCATCGTTCCTGGTGGTCGGCGAGCGGACCAACGCCAACGGCTCGAAGAAGTTCCGGGAGGCCATGCTCGAGGGCGACTGGGACACCTGTGTCGGCATGGCCCGTGAGCAGGTCAAGGAGGGCTCCCACCTCATCGATGTGTGCGTCGACTACACCGGTGCCGACGGGGTGGCCGACATGGAGGAGGTGGCCTCCCGCTTCGCCACCCAGTCCACCGTGCCGCTGATGGTCGACTCCACCGAGGCGCCGGTGGTGGAGACCGCCCTGTCGTGGATCGGCGGGCGGGCGGTCATCAACTCGGTCAACCTGGAGGAAGGGGACGCCGAGGGCACCCGTCTCGACTCGTTCCTGACCCTGGCCAAGGAGTTCGGGGCCGCCGTGGTGTGCACCTGCATCGACACCGAGGGCCAGGCCCGCACGGCCGACTGGAAGGTGCGTGCCGCCAGGTCCATCCACGACATCGCCGTCGAGCGGTACGGGCTCCGCCCCTCGGACCTGCTGTTCGACCCACTGGCCCTGCCGCTGTCCACCGGCATGGAGGAGAGCCGACGCGACGGCATCGAGACCATCGAGGGCATCCGCCGGATCAAGGCCGAGCTGCCCGGCGTCTACACGGTGCTGGGCCTGTCCAACGTGTCCTTCGGCCTCAACCCGGCCGCCCGCCAGGTCCTCAACTCGGTCTTCCTCCATGAGTGCGTCGAGGCCGGCCTGGACGCCGCCATCGTGCACGCCTCCAAGATCCTTCCGCTGTCGAAGGTCGACGAGCGGGCCAGGGAGGTCTGCCTCGACCTGATCTACGACCGTCGCCGCCAGGGCTACGACCCGCTGAACGAGCTGCTGGCGCTGTTCGAGGGCGCTTCCAGCTTTTCGGTGGACTCCGGGGAGGACCGGTCGGGCTGGCCGGTCGAGCAGCGTCTCGAGCACCGCATCGTCGACGGTGACCGAAACGGCATCGAGGCCGACTTGGACGAGGCCATGGCAGCCGGCCTCGCCCCGTTGGCCATCGTCAACGACCTCCTGCTGGCCGGGATGAAGACGGTGGGCGAGCTGTTCGCCTCCGGCGAGATGCAGCTGCCCTTCGTGCTCGGCTCGGCCGAGACGATGAAGACGGCGGTGGCCTACCTCGAGCCGCACATGGAGAAGGCGGACCAGGGCGGCAAGGGCACCATGGTGCTGGCCACCGTCAAGGGTGACGTCCACGACATCGGCAAGAACCTGGTCGATATCATCCTCACCAACAACGGCTACTCGGTGAAGAACCTGGGCATCAAGGTCGGCATCACCGAGATGGTCGCCGCCCTGGAGGAGTCGGGGGCCGACGCCATCGGCATGAGCGGCCTGCTGGTGAAGTCGACCCTGATCATGCGGGACAACCTCGAAGAGCTGAACCGGCGCGGCCTGTCGCACATCCCGGTGATCCTGGGAGGGGCGGCGCTGACCCGCACCTACGTGGAGCGCGACCTCCGCACCGTCTACGACGGGCGGCTGTTCTACGGCAAGGACGCCTTCGAGGGCCTGCGCACCATGGACCGGCTGGTCGAGCTCGCCCGCTCGGGCGAGGACGACCCCGAGTTCGGGCGGGCGATCGGGGGCCGCGACCTCGGCCCCCGGAAGAGCGAGCTGCGGAGGCAGAGGGCAGAAGAGGCCCTCGAGCGAGGGGAAGGACTCCCCACCAGGTCGCCCGAGGTCGAGACGGACAACCCGCTGTTCGTCCCCCCGTTCGTGGGAAGCCGGGTGGCCAAGGGCATCCCCCTCGACGATGTCGCCTCCTTCCTCAACGAGACCGCCCTGTTCCGCAACCAGTGGGGCTTCAAGCCCCAGGGTGGGGAGGACGACCCGGCGTTCAAGGCGCGGATCCGGTCCGTGCTCCGGGAGCAGCTGGCCACCGCCAAGGCCGGCCAGCTCCTCGTGCCCCAGGTGGCCTGGGGTCACTTCGCCGCCAACGCCGACGGCGACGACCTGGTCATCTTCGAGGACGACACCCGATCGACGGAGCGGATGCGGTTCTCCTTCCCCCGGCAGATCGAGTCGCCCTGGCTGTGCATCAGCGACTTCTTCCGCTCGGTGGACTCCGGGGAGCCCGACTGGGCCAGCTTCCAGGTCGTCACCATGGGCTGGCGGGTGTCCGAGGAGGCTGCCCGGCTGAAGGCCGCCGACGAGTACCAGAACTACCTCTTCCTGCACGGCCTGGGGGTGGAGATGGCTGAGGCCCTGGCCGAGTACTGGCACCACCGGATCCGCCAGGAGCTCGGCTTCGCCGATCAGGACGGCCCGACACTGACCGGCCTGTTCCGCCAGAAGTACCGGGGTGGCCGGTACTCGTGGGGCTACCCCGCCTGCCCGGCCCTGGAGGACAACGCCAAGGTCGTCGAGCTGCTCGGCGCCGACCGGATCGGCATCGAAGTCAGCGAGGGGTTCCAGCTGCACCCCGAGCAGTCGACCACCGCCATCGTCTGCCACCACCCCCGAGCCAAGTACTTCGTGGCATAGGGGCGCTGGCCGTGCGATGGCGAGCAGGGGCCGCCCTGCTCATGGCCGGATGGGCGGCCGTGGTCGTCGGCGCGGCGGTGCCGGCCGGCGCCACCTCGCCGGCCTACCCACCGATCGAGCCGGTAGTGATCACCGGCCCACTTCCCGGGTTCACCGAGGCACCACCTGGCCCCACCAACGGCCCGCTCACCGCTACCGAGTTCGCCGCCCAGTCCACCGATCCGAGGCAGGCCGAGGCGCAGTTCGACCAGCTGGCCGACCAGCCCGGGTTCGCCGGCTACCTGCGTCTGTGGACCGATATCAACGGCCCGGGGAGGGGGGCCAACGACGTGGTGGTCGCCCTCTACCGGATCCCGAGGGAGACCGAGGCGGCCACCTTCGCCGATGGGTCGCAACAGCCCTACCAGTCGACCGCCGCCACCCCGTTCACGGTGCCCAGCATCCCCGGGGCGCGCGGCTACACGGTGGCGATCGCCTCCCCCGCCCGGGTGACCGAACAGATCGTGGTGTTCCGGTCGGGTGCCTATGTGTCCATCGTCCAGCTGGCGTCGTCGGACCAATCGGGCAACCCGACCTCGCTCGGACCGCCGGACGCCATCGCCGTGGCCTACCAGCAGTACGTCGCCATCCAGCACGCCACCCAACCCGGCACGGCGGCGTCGACGAGCAGTGGGGCATCCGTGTGGCTGGTGGTCGCCATCGTGGCTTTGGTGGCGGCGGCCGCCGTCGCCGGCTGGGAGTTACAGCGACGTCGCCGCCGGCGTGGCGCCCCGGTGGGACCGGACCCCTGGGCCCCGGACGGGATCTTCGCCGCCATGGGTGCGGTGGTCGCCGCCCCCGCCCCCGACGGGGACGGGGTGCCGTCCGCCGCCGAGGTGCCCGAGCTCGCCCCGGTGGAAGGACCTGGGCCGGCGCCGGCGGCCGGCGCCGACGCTCCCGGAGAGGTATCGCCCACGAGCGGACGTCCACCGGCCGGCCCCGTCCCGGTCCCGGAGAGCGGAGCCGTACCGGCCGGTGCACCGGATGGCGCCGGCCAGCCGGAGGCCGGCCCGAGGACCGGATCGGAGCCGGGCCGGGTGAACATGGCGGCCGGAACCCCGGCCACGCCGGTCGGCAGGCTCGACGAGCCCGCCCCCGGCACCCCGGCGTCGTGGCTCCCCGATCCCTCGGGCTCGCCCGACGTGGTGCGCTTCTGGGACGGCCTGGCCTGGACCTCGCACGTGGCGGTGCGCGCCACCGACCGGTGACCGCCACCCGTGGCGCCTCCTGCAGCGGGGGGTGGCGGCCGCCACCGGGCCGGTTCACTACGATGGCCTGACGATGAGATCGAGCGCCGTCGCCGTGAGTAGTGCCGTCTCCGACCAGAAGGGTCTCGACGTCATCCTGCTCGTCATCCTGGCTGTTCTGGTTGTCGCCCTGGTGGTGCGGCGGGTGGTGCAGGGGCGCAATCTGAAGAAGCGCAAGGCAGCCTCGACCAGCTACCACGACTCCGACGTCGCCCAGTACGGGACGGGGCCGGCGGGCTTCGCCGGGGCGGCGTCCGCCCGATCGGCCGACGGCACCTCCCTGGCCCCCTCGTTCGAGGCGCCCCACCCCGGCGCCCCAGGGGTGCCCGGGCCGTATCCCGCCACGCCGCCGGTCGGCGGCACCGGACCGCAGGGGCCCGGTGCCTCGCAGCCGCTGGGGGCGCCGTCCGCCGCCATCGCCGGGCTGCCCACGTTCGGAGCCCCGGGGGCAACGCCGCCGGCCCCGGGGGCCAGACCCGACGCTCCCGGAGCGCAGCCGCCTCCCGCTCCGGGCGGCCCGGCCGCCGGGTGGCTCCCCGACCCCGGCGGGGATCCGAACGTGGTCCGCTACTGGGACGGCTCCACGTGGACGGACCACACCGCCCGGCGAGCCTGATCCCGGCGGCAACGTGACGCCCGGTGCCCGGTCGGGCTCAGAGCGCCAGGGTGGCCCCGCCGTCGACCACCACCGCGGCGCCGTTCACGAACCCGGCCGGCTCCGAGCACAGGAAGGCGACGACCTTGCCGAAGTCGTCGGGATCCCCCATCACGGCGGCGCCACCCAGCTCCAGCATCCGGTCCGTGGCGTGGGGGCCGGGGCAGGCGAGGTTGAGCGTGATCCCGCTGCCCTCGGAGGCCAGATCCTGGGCGGCCGTCTTCGACCAGGCCCACAGGGCGGTGCGCGCCGTGTTGGAGAGGGCCAGCGTGGGAATGGGCTGCACCACCGAGTAGGAGGTGATGCAGCAGATCCGGCCCCAGCCGCCCGATCGCATCACCGGCACGGCGGCGCCGATCAGCCGGATCGACGAGAGCAGGTTGACGTTCAACGCCGCCTCGAGCTGGGGCCCGTCGACCTCCAGGGAGCGACCGGCCGGCGGCCCCCCGGCATTGGCCACCACGATGTCCAGCCCCCCGAACCGCTCGACGGCGGCCGCCACCAGGCGGCCCGGCACGTCGGGATCGCCGGCGTCGGCGGCCACGGTGACCACCTCGACCCCTGACGCCCGCAGACCGGACGCCGCCGCCGCCAACGCCTCCTCGCCGCGGGCGGTCAGCACCAGGCGGGCGCCCTCGGCGGCCAGGGCCCGGGCGGTGCCGAGACCCAGCCCCTTGGAGCCGGCCATCACCAGGGCCGTCCGTCCGTCGATTCCCAGGTCCATGGCGTTCCCCTATGCGTCGAGGACGATCAGTGCGTGGTCGGCGGTGTTCAGTGGCTCGGGAGACCCGTCGGCGTCGATGACGACGATGTCCTCGAGCCGCATCCCGAACCGCCCGGGGGCGTAGATCCCCGGCTCGACGGAGAAGGCATGACCGGGCTGGAGGAGGTCCCGATTGCCCGACACCAGGTACGGGTCTTCGTGCTCCTCGATGCCGATGCCGTGCCCGGTGCGATGGACGAACAGCTCCCCGTAGCCGGCATCGGCGATGATGGCCCGGGCCACGCCGTCGACCGACTCGGCCGGGACGCCGGCACCGGCCGCCTGGACGGCGGCCTGCTGAGCGGTCCGGAGCACCTCGTAGCACTCGGCCACCTGGGCCGGGGGCGTGCCGGTCACCACCGTGCGGGTGATGTCCGAGCAGTAGCCGACCTCCCCGTCGAGCGAGAGGGTGCCGCCGAAGTCGCACACCACCGTCTCGCCGGCGCCGATCACGCGGGCGCCCGGCTGGTGATGGGGGCTGGCGGCGTTCGGCCCGCTCCCCACGATGGCGAAGTTCACGCGGCTGTGCCCCTCGGCCACCAGGCGGGCGCCGATGTCGTTCGACACATCCGACTCGCGGCGACCGACCAGGCCGATCTCCCCGGCCCGGAGCATGGCCGCCACCCGGTCGGCGGCCGAGGCGGCGGCCCGGAGCGCCTCCAGCTCGGAGGGGTCCTTGACCGCTCGGATGGGTGCGGTGACCGTCGAGGCGGTGACCCACTCGGCCCCGGTGACCCGCGCCTGGAGGGCCAGGACCGACGCGGCCCACGCCCGGTCCGAAATGGCCAGCCGGCCCCGGCGGCCGGTGCCACCGAGTACGGAGGCCACCAGGTCGACCGGGTCCTCGGCGTCGGACCACGGTCGGACGTCGAACACCTCGGGGGCGGTGGCCACCCGGGGTGCCTCCAGCCCGGGGACGACCAGCACCGGGTCGCCGTCGAGCGGGAGCACCAGCACGGTGAGGCGCTCGAGCGGCATGGCCTCGTACCCGGTCAACCAGGGCAGGTCCGCCCCGTGGGAGAGCAGCAGGGCGTCGACCCCGAGCTCCCCCATCCGTTGACGTACCCGGGCGATCCTGGCCGTGCGCGCCGCCCGGGCGCGCCCCGACAGCTCGGTCATCGACACACCGTGCCCGTCCGGATGTCCACCGGGGCGGCCAGGAGAGACCGGCCGGCCATCGGCGGGGATGCCTCGGCGGCTTCCCGGGCGTGGTAGCTCGACCGGGTCAGCGGGGACGCCTGCACGTGGGAGAACCCCATGGCCTCGCCGGCGCGACGAAGGGAGTCGAACTCCTCGGGGCGCCACCACCGGGCCACCGGCAGGTGGCGGACGCTGGGCCGCAGGTACTGGCCCAGGGTGACGATGTCCACCCCCACCGACCGCAGGTCGGCCAGGGTGGCCAGGACCTCGTCCTCGCGCTCCCCCATCCCGAGGATGACCCCCGACTTGGTGGCCAGCCCGCCCGATTTGGATCGGGCCAGCACCGACAGGCTCCGGGCGTACCCGGCCGACGGCCGGACCGCTCGCTGCAGCCGGGCCACCGTCTCGATGTTGTGGTTCAGCACGTCCGGCCGGGCGTCGACGATGGTGCGCAGCGAGCGCTCGTCGCCCTTGCAGTCCGAGATCAGCACCTCCACGGCCGTCGTCGGGCTGCGCCGGCGGACGGCGTCGATGGTGGCGGCGAAGGCCCCCGCACCCCCGTCGTCGAGATCGTCGCGGGCCACGCAGGTGATGACGGCATGGGCCAGCCCCATGTGCGCCACCGCCTCGGCCACCCGCTCGGGCTCCCCGGGGTCGAGCGGGAGCGGGTGCCGGGTGTCGACCTGGCAGAAGCCGCAGGACCGGGTGCACCGGGACCCGTTGATCATGAAGGTGGCGGTCCCGTCGGACCAGCACTCGTAGATGTTGGGGCAGCCCGCCTCCTCGCACACCGTCACCAGGTCGAGGTGGCGCAGCTGGCGCTGGAGGCCGAGGTACCCGCTCCCCATACGGGCCTGCACCCGAAGCCAGGGTGGCTTGCGCTCGCCCGCGGCCAGCCCGGCGGCCGGGTCCACGCCCGAGCGGCGGAGCCGGCGGTCGAGCGGCCGGTCGGTGATGCCCGGGCGGCCGAACATCACCGGGACCGGCGCCGGGCCGACGGTCGGTGGCCGGACGGTGGAGCCGGCGCCGCCCACCGTGACGGCGGTGGCTCCGTCGGTCACCCGCTGCACGTCGGTCAGCGGCCCCCAGGCGGCTGCCGAGGCGGCGATGACGGCGTCGACCACCTCGGCCATGGAGACGTCGATCCCTTCGGCCGCCAGCGAGGTCACCGGCCGGCCCGCCAGCCCGCACGGCACGATGGTGTCGAACATGGCGAGGTCCGGGCCCACGTTGAGGGCGAACCCGTGCATGGTCCGTCCCCGGCTGGTCCGGACACCGATGGCGCAGATCTTCCGGGGGGCGGGTGGTGGCGCCCCGACCACCGGGCCGTCGCCCGGTCGGCTACCGGCGAGCCCGACCCAGACACCCGGGTAGCCGTCGAGGCCGCCGACGTCGCCAGGCGCCATGCCCAGGGCCACCAGGGCGTCGACGATCACCTGCTCCACCCGGCGGACGTGGGCCGCCCCGCGGTGGGGGCCGGCGCCGACGGTGACGATCGGGTAGCCGACCAGCTGCCCGGGCCCGTGGTAGGTGACGTCACCCCCCCGGTCCACCCGCACCGTCTCGATCCCGAGGTCGGCCGGGTCGACCAGGACGTTGGCGGAGTCGGCGTGCGACCCCAGGGTGTACACGTGCGGATGCTCGAGCAGCAGGAGGTAGTCGTCGTCGGTACGGCGGCACAGCGCCCGCTGGAGCGCCCAGGCCTCGCGGTAGGGGACGCGCCCCAGCCAGCGGACCCTCACCGGGCGACCGGCCGGCCGGGCGCCGGCAGGTTCAAAGCTCCCCGGCCCAGTCGCGCTCGTTGAGGATCTCCGAGACCCGGGCCAGGAACCGGGCGACGTAGGCGCCGTCGACCGCCCGGTGGTCGAAGTTCATGGCCACCAGGCCGACCGAGTGGATGGCGATCGACTCGCTGCCGTCGGGGAGGGTCACCACCACCGGCTTCCGGGACACCCCGTCGGTGGAGAGGATGGCCACCTGCGGTTGGTTGATGATGGCGCCGGTGAGCAGGGTGCCGAACGGGCCGGCGTTGGTGATCGAGAAGGTGCCGCCGCTGATGTCGTCGGCCCCCAGCCGCTTGGTCCGGGCCCGGTCGGCCAGGTCGCGGATGCGCCGGGCCATTCCCCGCAGGGTCAGCTCCTCGGCGTGGTGGACCACCGGCACGATCAGTCCCTCGTTGTCGAGGTCCACGGCGATGCCCAGGTTCACGTCGTGGTGGATGATCAGGGCGTCGCCGCCCACCGAGGCGTTGAGGTGCGGGTACTCCCGCAGTGCCTCGACGGTGGCCCGGGCGGCGAAGGGGAGGTACGTGAGGCTGAAGCCCTCCTCCGCCTTGAACCGTGCCCCCTGGGCCCGGCGCACCTGCTCCACCCGCTCGTAGTCGACCTCCTTGACCATCAGGGTGTGGGCCGAGGTGGCCTTGGACCGCACCATGTGCTCGGCCGTACGTCGGCGGATGTTGGTGAAGGGCAGCACCTCGTCGCGGCCGTCGCCGGCCGGCGACGGGCGGGCGGGGGTCGTCGGGGCAGGGGCCTCGATGGTCGGCACCACCGAAGGCGGCGGAGCGGCGGCCGGCGACCTGGTGCCGATGACCGCCTCCACGTCGTCACGGGTGATGCGGCCCCCCAGGCCGGTGCCGGTGACCGACGCCGGGTCGATCCGGTGCTCGTTGAGCAGCTTGCGAACCACCGGGGAGAGCACCAGCCCGGTCGCCGGGCCGGTCGCCGACACCCCGGGAGCCGGTGCGGTGCTGTCGGCCGTCGGTTTGGTGAGGACCACGTCCGGCGCCTCGACCGGCGGGGCGGGTGGCGCCGAGGAGACCGGGGCCGGCTCGGCCGCCGGGGCGGCGCCGTCGTCCCCGATGACCGCCAGCCTGGCGCCGACGTCGACGGTGTCGCCCTCTTCCACCAGGATCTCCGTCAGGACCCCGCCGGCGGGCGAGGGCACCTCGGAGTCCACCTTGTCGGTGGACACCTCGAAGAGGGGCTCGTCGCGGGCGATCTGGTCTCCGACCGCCTTCAGCCACTTGGTGATCGTCCCCTCCGTCACCGTCTCGCCGAGCTGCGGCATGGTCACATCAGGCAACGTGGAGTCCCCTTCCGGTCAGGGCCAGCACCGTCTCGCCGAATGTCTCCGACAGCGACGGGTGCGGCTGGACGAACTGCGCCACCTCGTCGGGGGTGGCCTCCCAATTGACCGCCAGGTACCCGGCGCCGAGCTGCTCGGTGACCCACGGACCGGCCATGTGCACCCCGAGTATCCGGCCGGCGGTCCCGTCGGGCCGGCGCTCGGCGATGACCTTCACCAGTCCCTCGGTGTCCCCGATGATGCGGGCCCGGCTGTTGCCGCCGAAGGCGTCCTTCTTCACCACCACGTCGTAGCCGGCCTCGGTGGCCGCCGCTTCGCTCAGGCCGGCGAACGCCACCTCCGGATGACAGTAGATGGCCCATGGCGCCCGGTCGTAGGCGACCGGGAGCACGGGCTCGCCGAGGATGGACTTGATGACCACGATGGCCTCGGCGAAGGCGACGTGGGCGAGCTGGGGGGTGTCGGCCACCACATCACCGACCGCCCAGACCCCGGGAGCGGCCGTCCGCATGTACTCGTCGGCCACCACGAAGCCATGGGCGTCGACGACCACCCCGGTCCCATCGTCGAGCAGGCCCTCGGTCCGTGGGCGGCGACCCACCGATACCACCACCGCGTCCACGCCGAGCTTCTCCCCGTCCCCGTAGGAGATCACCGTGCCGTGACCCGACGGGTCGGGGGTGTGGCCCTGCAGCCGGGTCCCCACCTTGACGTCGATCCCCCGCTTGCGGAAGGACCGCGACACCACGTTGGCCACGTCGACGTCGCATCCGGTCAGGATGGACGGCAGCACCTCGAAGACGGTCACCGAGGAGCCGAGGTCGGCGAAGAGGGAGGCGAACTCGCACCCGATGGCGCCGCCGCCGATCACGGCCACCGAACCGGGAAGGGTCTCGAGGTCGAGGACCTCGTCCGAGGTCATCACGGTGGTCCCGTCGATATCGAAACCGGGGATGGTGCGCGGCACCGACCCGGGGGCCAACACGATGTCGGTTCCGGTCACCGTGGTCTCCGTCCCGTCGTTGCCGGCAATGCGGACCCGGTGGCCGGACAGCAGGGAGCCGGTCCCGCTGTAGACGGCGATGCCTCGGCCCTTCATCAGGCCCGACAGTCCCTTGAACAGCTGGTCGACCACCCGCTGCTTGCGGGCCTGGCTCACCGAGAACTCCACCGCCGGGCCCTTGTCGTCGGGCTCGCCGCCGATACCGAACTCGGAGGCGCCGGAAACGGTGCGGTAGACGGCCGCCGTCTCCAGGAACTCCTTGGCCGGCACGCAACCCCGGTGCAGGCACGTGCCGCCGACCTTGTCCAGCTCGACCACGGCCACCGACAGTCCGGCTGCCGCTCCGTAGAGGGCGGTGGCGTAACCACCGGGGCCGCCGCCGACCACCACCACGTCGAACCTGCCGCCCTCTGGTCCCCCGACCGCTGTCCCCCCCGGTGTTGCCGCGTGCTCTGCTGCCACCTCGGGTCCCGTGGGAACCACCTCCGAACTCGTTGCCGTGGACGTCCGTTCCGACCTCGCCAGCCTAGCGGCCGAGCTCGGAGGACCACCTCACGAGAGGACCTTCCGGCGGAAGTTCCGCAGCCCGAGGCCGAGGAAGAGGACGGTGAACCCGATCATGACCGGGTAGACGATGTACAGGTGCATGTGGGAGGCGTCGGTGAAGGCGGCCCGCATCCCCTCGTTGACGTAGATCAACGGGTTGACCAGCACCACGGTCTGGAGCCAGTGCCAGCCGCCGGCCTTCACCGGGGCCAGGCGGGTCCACTGGTAGTAGGTACCCCCGAGAAAGGTCACCGGCAGGACCACGAAGCCGAACATCAACCCGATGTTCCGGGGCTCGAACGTCGTCCCCAGCAGCAGGCCCAGCGAGGTCATGGCCACGCAGGCCAGCGGCACCATGGTCAGGATGATCCACCAGTGCAGGCTGATCCGGGCCTCCACCCCCTCGGCGTGCACCACCGAGGCGATGGGGAGCACGATGATCGCCGACATCGCCCCCTGGACGGCGCCGGAGAGGACCTTGGCCACCGCCACCAGCCAGATGGGGCACGGGGCCTGCACCCGGTCCTCGATCTCGCGGGTGTAGCCGAACTCCTGGGCCAAGGTCAGGGCCACCGACTGCACCCCCTGGAAGAGGATGGAGATCCCGACCACGCCGGGCACCAGCACGGTGGCGAAGTCCGACTCGGCCGCTGGCCCGCCGCCGCCACCGATCCCCTGGCCGATCTTCGGGAAGACGTAGAGGAAGACGAAGCACAGCAGGAACGGCTGGATGACCGTCCGCACGAAGAACTCGATCAGGTGCTTCCGGAGCACCACCAGGTCCCGCAGGATCAGCGCCCCCAAGGCGATCCGGCTGGTCGCCAGGGCCGATCGGGTCGGTCGCGTCTCGATGTGGGCGAGCGGCACGGGTGTCTCGGCGACGGCCATCAGTCCCGTAGCTCCTTTCCGGTGAGGTTGATGAAGACGGTCTCGAGGGTCGGCTCGGTGACCGACAGGTCGATCAGCGGGAAGCCCCCGCCCTCGGCGGCGGCCACCACCCGGGGGAGGTACCGCTCGCGTCCCTTCACGTGGAGCTCCACCCCGCCGTCGATCGACCGGGTGTGGGTGACGCCGGGGACCTCGTCGGAGAGGAGCTGCGCCAGGGCCGTCTGGTCGCCGGAGGCGGTGACGGTGATGATGGTGTCGGCGTCGACGGCCTGCTTGAGGGCGGCCGGGGTGTCCATGGCCAGGATCCTCCCGTGGTCCATGATCGCCACCCGGTCGCACAGCAGGTCGGCCTCTTCCATGTAGTGGGTGGTGAGGAGGATGGTCTGGCCCTCGGAGTTCAGCTCCCGGAGGATGTCCCAAAGCGCCAGCCGGCTCTGGGGGTCCAGCCCGGCGGTGGGCTCGTCGAGGAAGAGGACGGCCGGGCGGTGGAAGATGGCCCGGGCCACCATCAGCCGCTGGGCCATCCCCCCCGACAGGGCGTAGACCGAGGCCTTGGCCCACTTCTCCAGCTGGAACTGCTCGAGCAGGCGGTCCGACATCTGCCGTGACTCGGCCGCCGGGATCCCGAACAGCCTGCCGTGGAAGTAGAGGTTCTCCCACACGGTCAGCTGCCGGTCGAGGGTGTTCTGCTGGCTGACGATGCCGAGGATCTGCTTGGCCAGCGCCGGGTGGGCGACCACGTCGATGTCTCCGACGAAGGCCCGGCCGTCGGTGGGGATGACCCGGGTGGTCAGCATGCCGGCGGTGGTGGTCTTGCCGGCACCGTTCGGCCCGAGCAGCCCGAAGATCTCGCCGGTGCCGACCACCAGGTCGAGGGTGTCCACCGCCTTGAAGTCGGTCCCGGCGTAGATCTTGGTCAGTGACTCGGTGCGGATGATGGCGCCGTCGGGCCCGCCAGGTGGTGTGGTGGGCGACTCGATGGCGGTGGTCATCAGCGGCTCCTCGGGGCCAGGGTACGTGCGGTGGGGGCGGTCATCGTCACAGGTCCGGGGACAGGGGCAGCGGCTTGCGGCCGGCGAAGCCCTCCTCGGCGAAGTGCCACCAGGCCAGGTCCTCCTCGTCCCGCTTCCAGCAGAGCAGGTAGACGACGCCCCGGGTGGTCACCGCCGGGAAGTCGAGCAGCCCGGAGTCGGCGTCGCGCAGCACGATCTCCTTGACCCGGAGCTCGTCGAGGGCGGTTTGGACGTCCACCATGTCGGTGTCCGGCACCGGCGGCGCCGCGCCCGGCGCCACGGTGCCGTGACCGTTCGTCTGGGCCACCGTGGTCTGGTGGGCACCCCGACGCAGCGAGTCGATCAGGACGCGCATGCGCGGCAGCTCGGCACGTGCCTCCTCCTCCGTCCAGTAGCGCACAGGGGCAGGTTATGCCTGCCGGCATGGCGGCGGCACTACTTCGGCGGCATCCGGATACCGCCGTCGAGCCGGATCACCTCGGCGTTCAGGTAGCTGTTCTGGGCGATCTGGCTGACCAGGTTGCCGAACTCGGCGGGGTTCCCCAGTCGCTTGGGGAAGTTCACCGACTGGCCGAGGGCGTGGCGGGCCTCGTCGGGGAGCAGGGCGAGCAGCGGGGTGTCGAAGAGCCCGGGGGCGATGGCCAGCACCCGGATGCCGACCACGGCCAGGTCGCGGGCGGCCGGCAGGGTCATTCCCACGATGGCCCCCTTCGACGCCGAGTAGGCCAGCTGGCCGATCTGGCCGTCGAACGCCGCCACCGACGCGGTGTTGACGATGACGCCGCGCTCGCCGTCGGCCCGGGGCTCGACCTCGGCGATGGCCGAGGCGGCCTTGGTCATCACGTTGAAGGTGCCGATCACGTTCAGGTTCTGGATGAACTGGAACGGGGCCAGGTCGTGCGGCGACCCGTCGCGGTTGATGACCCGACCGACCCAGCCGGTCCCGGCGCAGTTGACGGCGATCCGGAGGTTGCCCCCCTCAGCGGCCTGGTCGACGGCGGCCTGGCAGTCCTCGGGGACGGTGACGTCGCCGACGACGTAGTCGGCGTTGGCGCCGATCTCCCCGGCAACCTCCTTGGCCCGCTCCTCGTTGCGGTCGAAGATGGTGACCCGCACGCCGTCGGCGGCGAGCCTGCGGGCGGTGGCCTCACCGAGACCCGATGCCCCCCCGGTGATGATGGCTGAGCTTCCGTTGATGTCCATGGCCGTAGCGTAGGGGAGGCTCGGGTTCGTCGCCCAGTCCGAGCCCGGCTCCTACTGCCGGCCAGCCGCCTCGAGGGCCAACCGGTCCACCAGCTCGTTCATGGGGTGGCCGGAGTGACCCTTGACCCACTCGAAGGTGACCGGGCGCCCGCCGTCCAGGGCCAGCTCGAACAGGGCCTCCCACAGGTCGCGGTTGGCGACCGGCTTGCCCTGCGAGTTCCGCCACCCTTTGCGCTGCCAGCCCGCCCACCAGCGCTGCTTGAAGCAGTTGACCACGTAGGTCGAGTCGCTGACCACGTGGACCGGCCCATCGAGGGCCCGAAGGGCCTCGACCACCGCATTGATCTCCATCCGCTGGTTGGTGGTGTGCGGCTCGCCCCCGCTGGCCGACCGGCCGTCCAGGGTCGCCCACCCCCAGCCCCCGGGGCCGGGGTTCCCCAGACACGACCCGTCGGTGTACACGACGGTCGGCGGGACGGGGTGGAACGGCGTACCGGTCATCGGGACAGCATGCACGCTCCGCCGCCCGGGCGCGGTCACCGTCGCCCGAGGACGGTGACCCGCCGGTAGCTTTCGGACGGTGGGTACGGGTGACAGCATGGGCAGATGCTCTTCGACGGTGTCAGCCACCAGCTCTACGACACCGACGCCGGGGAGACCTCCGAGTGGATGGCCGCCTTCGACGACGTGGTCGACTCCCACGGCCGGACCCGGGCCCGCTACCTGCTGATGCGGCTGTTGGAACGGGCGCGCCAGCACAGCGTGGACTTTCCGGCCACCGTCTCGAGCCCGTACGTCAACACCATCCCCACCGACGCCGAGCCCGACTTCCCCGGGGACGAGCACCTCGAGCGGCGGATCCGGGCCTACATCCGTTGGAACGCCGCCACCATGGTCGTGCGGGCCAACGCCCGCTCCGAGTCGATCGGGGGCCACCTCTCGACCTACGCCAGCTCCGCCGCCCTCTACGAGGTCGGGTTCAACCACTTCTTCCGGGGCAAGGACGATGGGGGCGTGGGGGACCAGGTCTACTTCCAGGGCCATGCCTCGCCGGGTATCTACAGCCGGGCGTTCGTCGAGGGGCGGCTCAGCGAGGAGCAGCTCGACAACTTCCGGTTCGAGGTGGGGGGCGACGGCCTGTCCTCGTACCCCCATCCCCGGCTGATGCCCGACTTCTGGGAGTTCCCGACCGTCTCGATGGGGCTGGGACCGCTCAACGCCATCGCCCAGGCCCACGTCAACCGCTATCTGGGGGCCCGGGGCCTGGCCGATACGTCCAAGGGTCGGGTGTGGTGCTTCGTGGGCGACGGCGAGTTCGACGAGCCGGAGACCATCGGCTCGCTGGGCATGGCCGGTCGGGAGCACCTCGACAACCTGACTTTCGTGGTCAACTGCAACCTGCAGCGCCTGGACGGCCCGGTGCGGGGGAACGGCAAGGTCATCCAGGAGTTCGAGGCGCTCTTCCGGGGGGCCGGTTGGAACGTCATCAAGGTGATCTGGGGGCGCACCTGGGACGACCTGCTGGCCAAGGACACCGACGGCGTGCTGCTCAACAAGATGAACTCGACGGTGGATGGCGAGTTCCAGAAGTACGCCACCGAGTCGGGCGCCTACATCCGGGAGCACTTCTTCGGGCCCGACCCCCGCCTGACCGCCATGGTGGCCGACCTGTCCGACGAGGAGCTCCAGTCGCTGCCCCGCGGCGGCCACGACTACCGGAAGATCTACGCCGCCTACCTGGCCGCCACCGAGCACGTGGGCGCCCCCACCGTCATCTTGGCCAAGACCATCAAAGGGTGGACGCTGGGTCCGGAGATCGAGGCCCGCAACGCCACCCACCAGATCAAGAAGATGACCCGGGCCCAGCTCCGGGCCTTCCGCGACCGCCTCTTCCTGCAGGACGAGATCCCCGACGAGGCCCTCGAGTCGGCGCTCCCGCCCTACTACCGGCCCGACCCCGGCTCCCCCGCCGCCCGGTACCTGGCCGGGCGGCGCCGGAGCCTCGGCGGGGCCCTCCCCCGCCGAATCGACCATCCCCACACCGTGCAGCCGCCCGACCCGTCCACCTTCGCCGACCTGCTGGGGGGCTCGGGCACCCAGGCCGTCTCCACCACCATGGCATTCTCGCGCCTCCTCCGGAACCTGGTACGCGACCCGTCCATCGGGCAGCGGGTGGTGCCCATCGTCTCCGACGAGGCCCGCACCTTCGGCCTGGAGTCCCTCATCGCCGAGGTCCACATCTACGCCCCCGACGGGCAGCGGTACACACCGGTCGACGCCGAGCTGACCCTCCGCTACGCCGAGAGCGAGTCGGGCCAGGTGCTGGAGGAGGGCATCACCGAGGCCGGCGCCACCGCCACCTTCTCGGCCGCCGCCACCGCCTACGCCACCTGGGGCGAGCCGCTGATCCCCTGCTACCTCTTCTACTCGATGTTCGGGTTCCAGCGGGTGGGCGACCTCCTGTGGGCTCTGGCCGACATGCGGGGCCGAGGGTTCCTGCTGGGCTGCACCGCCGGCCGGACCACCCTCAACGGCGAGGGGCTCCAGCACCAGGACGGCCACTCGCTGCTGCTCGCCTCTGCGGTGCCCAGCGTGGCCGCCTACGACCCCGCCTTCGCCTACGAGGTGGCGGTCATCGTGGAGGACGGCATCCGGCGGATGACCGGCCCCGACGCCGAGGACCGCTACTGGTACATCACGCTCTACAACGAGAACTACCCGATGCCGGCCCTGCCATCCGACCCCGACGAGGCCGAACGGGTGCGGCTGGGGGTGATCACCGGCATGTACCGGTTCGCCGGCGGCGGTCTGGCCGAGGGCGGCGGCGGTCCGGGCGGGGACGCTCCCGGGGCCACCGTCCTCTTCTCGGGATCGGCGTGGCAGTCGGCCATGGAGGCCCGGCGCCTGCTCGCCACCGAGTGGGGGGTCGACGCCGACGCCTGGTCGGTGACCTCCTACAAGTCGTTGCGCGAGGAGGCCCTGTCCGCCGAGCGGTGGAACCGGCTCCACCCCGGCGACGCCCCGAGGGTGCCCCTGGTGACGTCCGCCCTGGGCGACCGGTCCGGTCCGGTGGTGGCAGTGACCGACTTCGTGCGGGCCGTCCCCGACCAGGTGTCGCGCTTCGTCGACCGGCCGTTCCGGTCCCTGGGAACCGACGGCTTCGGCCGGTCGGACACCCGGGAGACGTTGCGCCGCTTCTTCGAGATCGACGCCGCCCACGTCGTGGTGGCGGTGCTCGACGGGCTGGTGGGCCAGGGCCGACTGCCCGCCGGCGTGGCCGCCGATGCCATCGCCCGCTACGGCATCGACGCCTCGGCCGGCGATCCCTGGTCGCGTTGACCCCGACCGGCGGCTGGGCAAGTACGCCGAGCAATGGTCGCCGGGCGCCGGTCCGCCACCGGTCGGCGCCGCTCTACACTCGGCGCATGGCCGCCCAGACCCTCTTCCTGTCAGGCGATCCCGACGCGGACGCCCTCCTCGCCGACGATCCCCTCGCCCTGGTGATCGGGATGGTCTTGGACCAGCAGATCCCCCTGGAGCGGGCCTTCAAGTCGCCGTTCGACCTGAAGGAGCGGCTGGGGGGCCGGCTGGATGCCGCAGCCATCGCCGTCATGGATCCCGACCGCCTCGCCGCCGTCTTCGCCGACAAGCCGGCCCTCCACCGGTTCCCGAGCTCGATGGCCGGTCGCGTGCAGCAGGTGTGCCGGGTGGTCACCGAGCAGTACGGGGGCGATGCCGCCGGCATCTGGACCTCGGCCGCCGACGGCAAGGAGCTGATGGCCAACCTCACCGACCTCCCCGGCTTCGGCGCCCAGAAGGCCCGCATCTTCGTGGCCCTGCTGGGCAAGCAGCTCGGGGTGCACCCGTCGGGATGGCGAGACGTCTCGACGCCGTTCGGGGACGCCGGGAGCTTCCTGTCCATCGCCGACATCGACTCGCCCGAGGCGCTGACCAAGGTCCGCAAGCACAAGCAGCAGATGAAAGCCGCGGCAAAGGCCAAGGCCCCCGCATCCAGGTGACGGGCCCGGCGGGGGCTTCCCGTTGGGCGCTCGACCGCCGACGGCTCTACCTCTGCACGCCGGACAGGCCCGACCTCGAGACGTTCCTCGACGCCTGCATGGCCGGCGGGGTCGACGTGGTGCAGCTCCGCGACAAGCACCTGGGCGACCGACAGCTGGCCGTGCGGGCGGCGGTGGCCCGGAAGGTCTGTGCCCACCACGGGGTTCCCTTCGTACTCAACGACCGCCCCGACCTGGCCGCCGCCCTGGGGGCCGACGGCGTGCACGTGGGCCAGGACGACGCTCCGGCGTCGGAGGCCCGCGCCGCGGTGGGCGACGAGGCGCTGGTAGGACTGTCCACCCACGCCCCCGCCGAGCTGGCGGCGGCCATCGACGGGCCGGCTCCGGTCGACTACGTCTCGGCCGGTCCGGTGGTGGCCACTCCCACCAAGCCGGGCCGCCCGGGCACCGGCATCGGCTACGTCACCCACGCTGTGTCGGCGTCACCGTGGCCGGTGTGGGTCACCGGAGGGGTCGACCCCACGACGGTCGGAGCCATCATCGACGCCGGGGCCCGCCACTTCGTGGTGGTCCGTTGGCTGACCGACGCCGACGACCCGGGCCGACATGCCCGGCTGCTGCGCGACGCCATCGATCGGGGGCTGGCCCGAGCGGACGGTGCTGCCAAGGGATCGATCCCCTAGCGGTGCGTCGCCGAAATGACAGGGGCAGCTGGCGGCCCAGGGGCCGAGCCGAACGCCAACCATGCGTTGGCCAAGGAGCCACTGCGCCAGCTGTCCGCCGCTCCCGTAGGATTCGTTCGGTGCTGGTCCCGTGATGGCTACGGGTGGAAGTTCTGCTCTGAGGTTCTGCGTGTGGCGCTGACTGTAATTTCCCAATCGACTACAATGTAGTCATGGCGCATCCAGTATCCGTTCGCTTCCATGATCCGCGGGTGGCCGAACAGCTCAGGTCCGAGGCCGCTACCCGTAGCGCCTCGACCTCAGCATTGGCCGAGGAGTTGATCGACGAAGGGTTACGCGTTCGGCGCCACCCGCTGGTGAGCTTCCGTGACGGTCCCGCCGGCCGCCGTGCCCACGTCGGCGGCGGTCCCGACATCTGGGAGGTCATCGAAGGTCTGGTGGGCGGGGACGTCCCTTCCGGCAAGCGGATCTCGCGAGCGGTCGAGGTGTTCGGTCTGCGCCGCGAACAGGTCGAGGCCGCCCTCGCCTACTACGCCGAGTTCACCGAGGAGGTCGACGCCCAGATCGACGCCAATCGCCGGGCAGCCGAAGACGCAGAAGCGCTGTGGCGCCGCCAGCAAGCACTCCTGGCAGGGTGAGGCTCCTGCTCGATACGCACCACTCGCGCCTCGCAGCAGAGCGGCTACGGGCTGATGGCCACGACGTAATGGCCGCGGCCGACGATCCGGTCCTCGCATCCCTGCCGGACGAGGAGCTGCTGCGTGCAGCAAGCCGAACCGGTAGCGCTGTGGTCACCGAGAACGCACGGGACTTCGACCGGATCGTGCGGAGTTGGGCAGACACCGGTGAGCACCACGATGGTGTCGTGTTCACTTCGCCACGCCGCTACCACCGCGGTAGCAACGCGTATCCCGCCAACCTGGTCGCTGCCCTCGGGATGTTGATGGCAGACCCACCCAGTGCTGACGGTGATTGGGTGTTCTGGCTCCGGTAGCCAAGGCGGAGTCGGCAGACGCTTGGCATCGAGCGGCCGGCACTCCCGATGTGCCTGCGCTTCGGCCAAGTTGGCTACGGACGTTGTTCTGCCGCGTTGTTCGGTGCCGTGCGGGTGCACTCGGCAGCACCCACAGCGCGGGATGCCGAGAGCGGTACTGCATGCTTTGCATTCGGGCAGGACGCCTCCATGCTTGCTTCTGTTGCTGCGCCCGGAACGGCACTTATGCCACGGTTACACGGGTGATCTGCGGCGGGTTATCGGGACAGGGCTGAGCCTGCTACTCGGCACCCAAGAGGATGAGGCCGTCGTTACTGGCGAAGTCAGCGAAATCGGCGGTGTTGAGCGTGACAAGCGGCACGTTCTGGCGAATGCAGCACGCAGCGATCCAGGTGTCATTCTGCGGACGTGGACGGCCGCGGAGTTGCGCCGCTCCAGCCAGTTCACCCCACTGATCGGCGACCGAGCGGTCGTAGGGGATGATCGGTCGCTTGGCGATCCAGGAATCAAGGCGTTCACGTCGGGTCTCGCCCCAACTACGGACGACCGTCCACTTCATCAACTCGCCGACGGTGAGAAAGGTCAGCCATACACGGTTCCCGCTGATGGAGGCGTGGACCCAGGCCGGAGCACGGCCCTTTTGCAGGAGGGACGCGACATCGGTGTCGATGACAACGTCAGCCACGCCGAATCAGGCGACAGAGGAGTTGCGGGAAGCCCTGAGATCGGCGAGGAAAGTGTCGAGCTCTTCGTCGGACTCCCAGATATCACTTACGAGCTCATCGGCTTGGACCGGCTCGGCGTGCTGCAGACGCGCCAGTTCGTCGAGGTTTGGCGCTCGGACGGCCGTGTGCTCGAAGTGGTCGTGGGCGTGGCTCACGACACGAAGTCTACGAGGTCCGGGCTGGCGGCGATAGAGGACATCCAGAGCTAAGGGAGGCCCTGACGGTGTAGGGCGATTCGCTCCGACGCTCCGCCCCCGACCGGTTCGGGGTCGATAGCAATCGCCCGGAGTCGGGTCTGTTTCCACCGGGGAACGATCAGGCTGTCGGCCTGAGCTCGACGCTGACCTCGAGTCCGAGTGCGGTGGCGACCCGCTGGAGGGTGGTGATCGTGGCCCCCACTCCACCCGACTCGAGCCGGTCGATCGCGGCCTGACTGGTACCCATGCGGCGGGCGAGCTCTCGCTGGCTGAGTCCGGCGGCTTCTCGGGCGTCGTGAATGCGCT
>JBKQTE010000066.1:0-165967 GCA_052143315.1 Acidimicrobiales bacterium
GACGGCGGCGCCGAGACGCTCGGCTACGACGCACTGATCGTCGGCACCGGCGCGCTGCCGATCCGCCCGCCGATCGACGGACTGGGCGGCCCCGGCGCGCTCGGTCCGGGCGACGGCGTGCACCTTCTTCACTCGATGGGCGAGACGTTCGCACTGATGCAAACCCTCGAACAGGCTGGCCTCGAGCAGGCGGTGATCGTCGGCGCCGGCTACATCGGCCTCGAGATGGCCGAGGGCCTCCGGGCACGCGGCCTCTCGGTCACTCAGTTCGAGCAGCTCCCCGAGGTACTCCCGACCGTTGACCCGAGCCTGGGCGCCCTGGTCAACGCCTCCCTGGCCTCCCACGGGATCGACGTCAAGACCGGGACGGCCGTCAAGCGGATCAGCCGGGCACCGGCCGGGGCGGCGGGGCGTCTCCAGATCGATGCGGTGGCCACATCCGGCGCGGAGCACACCGCCTTCGCCGATATGGTGCTGGTGGTCGTCGGCGTGCGTCCGGACACCAGCTTGGCCGTGTCGGCCGGGGCGGAGGTCGGCATCGGCGGCGCGATCAGCGTGGACCGCGGTATGCGGACCAACCTCGACAGTGTCTTCGCCGCCGGCGACTGTGCCGTCACCCACCACCGCCTGATGGGACTGACCTACCTGCCGCTCGGGACCACCGCTCACAAGCAGGGCCGGGTGGCCGGAGAGAACGCCGTCGGCGGTAATCGGGAGTACGCCGGCAGTCTCGGGACGCAGGTCGTGAAGATCTTCGACATGGTGGCCTCCCGGACCGGGATCCGGGACCACGAGGCGCTGGCCGCAGGGTTCCACCCGGTGACGGTGGAGTGCGAGGCTGACGACCACAAAGCGTACTACCCGGGAAGCCACCGGATCCGCATGCGCTACACGGGGGACCGCAGGACCGGTCGGCTCCTGGGGGTCCAGCTCTTCGGTCACCGGCACGCCGAAGTGGCGAAGCGCATCGACATCGCCGCAACGGCGATCTTCAACGAGATGACGGTCGACGCCATGAGCGACCTCGACCTCTCCTACACACCACCGCTCGGGAGTCCGTGGGATGCCGTGCAGGCGGGCGCGCAGGCGTGGGTCAAAGAGGGTCGGGCTTGACTTCCGCGGCGATTGGAACTGCACGCTCGACGGTTGTCGATCAGAGGCGTCGTGACCCTTACGTGCTTGCCATTCCCACGGTCGGAGCCACCAGCGGGAGACCGCCCATTGAGCCAAAGAAGCCGGCAGCTCCAAGGGCGAAGATGCCCCCGTCGGTCGCTATCTCCCAGTAGCCCGAGCCGCTCGGAGTGCTCTCGAGCGAGACGATCGGTTTGTTGAGGACTTGGCCGCCCATTGAGCCGTAGTACGGGGCGTCGCGGAAATTGAAGATCCCGCCGTCCTTGGCTACCTCCCAGTAACCGTTGCCGTCTGGGGTGGCGGCCATGGCTACGACCGGTTGGTTGCGAGAGCGACCTCCCATTGAGCCAAAGAATTGGACGTCGCCGAACGCGAAGAGACCACCGTCCGAACCTACTTCCCAATAGCCATACCCGTCACGGGGCACCGCCATCCCCACGATCCATGCCCGTTTCACTTGCTTGGTCGCGAGACTTTGATAGACGGGTGCCATCCCCAGCGTTCCGATTCTACCTGGACTGCCTGAGCTTGACCTCGAGCGTCGTGGGCGGGCAATCAAGCGCTGGCAGGGTAGGCCTCAAGCACTGATTGTTCGGTCATGCCGCCGGGAGCAGCCTGCTGGCGATATCTGGTGGCCGTACCTTTGGTCGGAGATGGGCCGGCGACGCAGGCTTGGCCCATGTGTAGCTACCTGATGGCGTCTTCGAGGAAGTCGAAGACTCGCTCGTCGCGAAGGCTCTGTGCTGCTGGCTCGCAGTGCCAGTCGCCTCCCTCCCCGACGGTGAAACGGGCTAGGTGCTTCTCGCAGGTCAGTGCGTCGAAGAGCTGCTGGGACTGGCCCGGCCAGAACTGTTCGTTGTCAGGGTCGAGCACCAATGTCGGGCATTCGATGCTGGCGATCATCTCGTCATCGAGAGTCATCTTGCGGGCGGCGATGTAGCAATCGAATGGCGAAGCGGTCCCGTACGGGGCCATACGCCACGCCAGCATGGCCTGGCGCGCTTGGTCATCATCCATGGCCATGACCGCGTCGAAGTCCTCCTTGCGACCATCATCGAGCAGTTGCACCATCTCCGATGGCAGGTGCTTCTCCCACGACGACGCCACACGCACCACGCCCGGGTCGGCGACGAGCGCGGCAAGGCGGTGCTCGAAGGCGGCGGCGCGCGGCGCCCAATATCCGGCCTGGCTGACGCCCTGAAGGGTGATGCGGTCAGCGTCGACATCCGAGCGGGCCAGCAAGTAGTCGACAACGGGTGTGACAACGTGCTCCCAGTCATGGCGAAAGTACAGGTGCTGACGGTGCAGGGCGGCGCCCTGCCCGGGGCCATCGAAAGTGACCGCGTTCCAGCCCCGCGCGATTGCCGCGCGGCCGCCCAGGCTCCACTGGCTGATGACCGGTCCGTCCGACCCGTTGTTCAGGATGATCGTTGGGCGTGGCCACGAACCTGAATCAGGCTTGAAGAAGTAGCCGCTCAAGGTGGTGCCCTCATAGGGAATCTCTATGCGTTCGATCGGAGCATCGAACAAGTCGACCGCACGATCCCAGCAGGCACGGTGCTTCTCCCATAGCGATGTGTACCTCGACGGGTCCTGGCTGCCGGGAGCCATCGACGAAGCGTGGTCATAGTACGTCGATGCCCGCAGGAGCCGCGAGCGACCGCTGACGTCGTGCCCGTCCCGCAACGACTCATCCGCCAGGCCGGCGAGACGGTCTGCGGTCGTGGTCCATTCCCGGACCCACGCCCCTCGGTCCCCGTCGGGAATCCGTTCGATGGTGGCTAGCGTCTCGCCGACATCGGTGATGTTCGCATATGCGAACCCGAGGCTCAGCAAGACCGCGAAGTTCATTCCCTCATCGTCGTAGAAGCGCCTGATGACGCCAGACTAACCAGCGGTGACCCGTACCGCGGGCTCATCTCCGCGCGGGACGTGTCACGGACGTGCCTGATTCTCGGGCTCAGCAACAGGAGCAGGCACCGAGGCAGCCTGCCCCGACGGCAAGACCCACAGAATCGCGCTCGGCAGCTGCTGATGTGGATGCCGCCGACTGACACGGCACCGGGCTGAAGTGGAATCCCGTGGATGCCCTGGTCCACGAAGGAACCAGTGGACCCGGCCCCCCTCGTCATCCCGCGGCCGGACCCGAATCGTCGACAATGGCGCCGGCTACCGTCGGACGACCAGGTTCCGTCCGCCTTTCTTCGCCTCGTAGAGGCCACCGTCGGCCCGGGACAGGAGGTCCTCGAGCGATCGGTCGTCGATGGTGACGTGGGTGACTCCCACGCTCACGGTGACGTGCAGGGCACCGGAGCGGGTCACGACCGGCTCGTCGGCGACAGCGGAGCGGAGACGCTCGGCCACGACCAGGGCCGTCTCAGGCGTGGCGGAGAGGAGCAGTGCGAACTCCTCTCCCCCGTACCGACCGACGACGTCGCCGACACGGGCAACCGACCGGAGCCGTTCGGCCACTTCCCGGATGACGTCATCACCGGTGGGATGCCCAAAGGTGTCGTTGACGTACTTGAAATGGTCGATGTCGACCATGAGCAGCGAGAGTCCCTGGCCGCCCTCGCGAGCGTCGAGACGTTCCGTGGCGAGCTCGAAGAAGTTCCGGCGATTGCCGAGACCCGAGAGCTCGTCGGTCACGGCCAGCACGCGGTTGGCGGTGAAGAGTCGGGCGTTCTGGTAGGCGACGGTGCCGTGGGCGACCACCGTCCGCACGATCTCGAGCTGGGTCTCACCGTAGCCAAAGGGTGAGGACGCGGCCACCACCACAGAGGCCAGGGTCTTCTCCGACAGCTCCAGAGGAACGGCCATCCACGATCCGACGACGAAGTCGGCGACGGCCCCGGGCGGTTGGGCCGCCGCGTCCGGGTCGAGGACCGCCTGACCCGATCGCAGGGACTCCATGATGGCCGGAGGTGGGAGGTTCCCGACCACGGGGTCCCCATCAGGACCTGCCGGCGCCGTCCGGCCGGCCACACTGAGGATGTGGCCAGCCCGCCCGCTGTCATCGTCGAGCACGACGACCGAGGCGGCGTCGAAGGGCACTGCCCGGGCGAGACCGGCGAGCAGTCGGTCAAGGACTTCGCCGGGGTCGAGCGTCGCCGCCATCTCGGCCATGATGTCCCGCAGGGTGTCGACGAGTGCCCGCTGCTCGCGCTCGGCGTGAACCAGCATCTCCAGCTGTGCGGACCGGGCCGTCTCGAGACTCACCGCGACCTGGGTGGCGATGGCCACGAGGATGTCGACATCCGCGCCGGTGAACATCCCCTTGGCCAGCCGGCTGTCGAGGTACACGACGCCGGTCAGCCGACTTTCGAGCAGCAGGGGGGCGACGAGGATGCTCCGCAGCCCGTGGACGACGGCACTCGTCGAGCCGATGAGGGCGCCCTCGTCGCTGCCGGTCACTACCAGGGCCTGACGGCTGGCCCGGACCTGCTCCACTGCGGTGGTGCTGTAGCCGACGGCTTCGTTCAGGTCCTGAGAACTGCCGTCCCTGCCGACGAAGAAGGACATATCCTCCTCTGCGTCGGCCAGGAAGAGGAACGCCCGTTCGGCGCCGAGGATGGTCAGTGCCTCGTCGAGGGCGATACGCGCCAGCTGCAGGGGGTCGATCACATTGGCGGCGGCCACGCTCACCTGCAGGAGCGCATCGAGCCGGCGGGCGGACAACGACGTCGGCGTGCTCTCGCTTCCGGAGCGCTCGACACGGGTTGCCGATCTACTGCTTGTCGAGGACGCGTTGGATCCACCGTACGGACCGACATGCGGGAACTCGGCGCTGATGTTCCGCTGCCGCAGACCCCATCCCTGCGAGGCCGTCAGGGTCAACGCCAACCCGATCTCGGCATCGGCCTCGGTCCTCAATCCCCGGTCCGCCAGCACCCTGGCCCGTTCGCACCAGACGTCGAGCCGGAGGGAGGGCGCGTCCAGCTCGACGGCTGCCAGCTCGACCCGCGCCATCAGCCGGAGGGCCCGGTCGGTGTGGCCGTCGAGCCGGGTACTCATGGCCCGCGCCATCATCGCCTCGGCATGCAGGAAGGGCTGGTGCATGCCGAACGCCGCCCGTCGCGCCTGGCGCACGGCTACCCGGGCCTTTGACCGGCGCCGGGCCACCTCGATCCGGTCGGCGCCTCCGGCAACGGCGGCCCGCCACTGGGCGACGCGGCCGTACGCCTTGTCCACCCAGAAGATCCGGTCGTAGTGGCTGGCCGTAAGCATGCGGACGTGCTCGCGGTCGCGCATGTCCACCAGCCGGTCGAACACGTCGTCGGGCGGTCCCAGCTCGAGGGACCAGGCAACAAGGGAGCCGAGGAGGTTGAGTCGCTGGCTCCGGTCCTGGAACTGTCCGACCCGCTCGACGTAGTGCGCTATCCCGTTCCCTGTGGGGTCGGATCGGCCCATCGAATTGGCGGAGATCCCCCGCATGGAGTCCAGCGTCTCCTGGCGGGCATCGTCGATCCGGGCAGGCTGACGAGCCTGCAACTCGAGCAGGCTGGCGGCCTCGGCATGGTGGCCACGGATCCCCAGGTTCACCACGACCAGGCTGATCAGCATCTGCAACTCGCCCGGCTCCATCCACCGGCCGAACTCGGTGATGGTCATGCGGCCGAGCTCGGCCGCCCTGACTGTGTCTCCCAGGAACTCGGTGGCAACGGTGGCGTTCATGGCCACGGTCGCCATCACCGACGGGTTTCCCAGGTCCCGGGCCATCGCCTGCAGGCGCGGGATAGCCCGGGCGGCAGCCCGTCGTCGGTGGAGGATGGCAGCCAACGTGCACAAGCTCGATTGGCCTCGGAGGTACTGCGGGGACATCCCCAGCCGAATGCCCGGCCCCAGGCCGTAGAGGGCGAAGGCGATCATGCCCAGAGGTTCCCGCCGCATGTAGCTGGATGATCCCCCCGTGTCGTACAGCGAGATGAGGACGGCGAGGCGGTGACGTTCGCCGACGTCCGCCGTAGCCGTTGTCCGCCGCAGCCGAGACACGATGGTGGATGCCAAGGCGTGGACTGCACTGACCACCACGGCGAGGACCCCGCTGCGAGGGACGGGCCGGCCGATCTCTCGCAGGGCGGTGTCGACATGAGCGTCGGACTGGTCGTAACGACCCTCGAGGAAGTCGATCCGGCCCAACTGCGCCCGGGCGGCGGCACGCACCCAGGGGTCGGTGGTGAGCTCGATCGATCGCCCGAAGTGCTCGCCCGCCACCTCCGATTGGCCGGACCGAAGGTAGGACGTCGCCAGCTCCTGCTCGAAGGCGGCATCCACCTCGACACCGTGGGACTCCGCAACCTGGTGAGCGGCCTCCAAGTAGTCCAAAGCCTCCCTGGCGGCGTGCATCTCAAGGGCCGCCGCCCCGGCGCCACGACCCAGCTCGACCGTTCGGGCCGGGGTGGCCCACAGCTGGCCGAGCCGGTAGTGGCGGGCCACGAAGAACAGCGCATCGCCGTCAAGGTCACCCGTGTCCGCGACCTCGGCCAGTCGCTGGTGGATCGCCCGGTCGGCGTCGGGATCGAGGGCGGCGAGCAGCGCCTCGGCGATGCACTCGTGAACGAAGGCGGCCCGGCCGCCGGGCCGGTGCTCGACCAACGAAGCCTCGACCGCCCGGGCGATCGTTTGGTCGACCACGCCCGCCTCGACGCTCACCACCCGACGAAGCAGTGTGAGGTCGAATGGCGAGCCCGCCGCCGCGGCCACGGTGAGGACGGACCGCTCGGTCGGGCCCACCTGATCGATCCGGCGGAAGAGGAGATCGGCGATGCCGTCGGGGAGCACGAGTGACTCCAGGCCGGCGTGATCGACCTTCCACGTCCCCCATGCTGGCCACATGAGACCGGCCTCGACGACTGCCCTGAGGTACTCCAGCAGGACCAGCGGGTTCCCCCCGGCTCGCACGGCCAGCCCGTCGGCGAACTCCCGATCGACCTTGGCGCGCATACGTGCGTTCACCAGGCCGGCGAGCAGGTCGTCGTCGATGGGCCCGAGGGAGAGCTGGACCGGCGCGGATGACACGGCCCTCTTGGGCGCGCCGGGGCCGGCCCCGGTGGATCGATCCCCTCGGTCACCGTCGACGTTCTGCCAGCTACGCACCACCAGCAGCGGGCCCTGGTCGTCACCGCCGACCAGGTGTGCGATCACTTCGTCCGTTGCGTCGTCGATCCACTGGGAGTCGTCGATCCACAGGACCAGCCCACCACTCCGCCTGGCCAGCTCGACGAGAAACAGTGCGAACGTGATGGAGAACTGAGGGTCGTCGGACCCCTGATCCGGGTCGACACCGAGCGAGCGGGCGAGCTGGGGCGAGAGCGAGCCGATCACCTGGGCGAAGGGGCCGGCCGCCTCGACGAGCCGGGCGGTGGCCCCGCCACTCCCCCCGTCATCGAGATCGTCGAGTTCGGTCAGGTAGCCGGCGAACGCGTCCCGCAGGCCGGCGAACGGCACGGGGTTCCCGGCCGCGCAGCTCGACCCCAGCACTACCGGTCCGTCGGCGGCGATGTCGCGCAGGAACTCGGTCACCAGGCGCGACTTGCCCGCCCCCATCGGGCCGTCCAGGACGACCTCGCACACCCGGCCGGATCTGGCCCGGGTCCATTCCTGGCGGAGGATGTCCAGTTCGGCGTCGCGACCCACGAACGGCAATGCCTCGCCCCCATCCAAGCCGTTCCGGCCGTGTCGGTCGAGGGGGAAGGGCCGGTCGCTGTCGCCGGCGGCACGGAGATCCGCGATCAGCCCCTCACAGGATTGATACCGGTCGTCAGGGTCCTTGGCCAGGAGCTTGGCCACGATGGCGGCCAGGCTGGCGGGGATGCCGGCGCGAAGGTCGGCGAGCGCCGGTGCGGGGACAGCGGCATTCATCCTGATCACTTCACCGGGATCGTCCGACGTGAACGGCCGGCGCCCGGTTGTCGCCTCGAACAGCACCACGCCCAGCGAATAGAGGTCGGCGCGCCGATCGACGGGACGCTTCAATATGCCGGTCTGTTCCGGGGATGAGTAGTAGAAGGTCCCGACAACGGTGTCGCCGGTCTCCTCGCCGGAATGACCTGCCAATCCGAAGTCGATGAGGGTGGCGCGACCGTCGGGCCGCACGATGATGTTGTCCGGCTTGACGTCGAGGTGGACGAGTCCCATCCGGTGCGCCGCGGCCAGGCCGCCGGCTACGTCTGCGCCCAGGCGCAGCACTTGGTCCAGTGTCAGCGGTCTGTCCTTCAGGGATGTCGACAGGGTCCGACCGTCCACAAGCTCCATGACCATGTACGGGCGACCACCGACCTCTCCCACCTCGTAGATCTCGGGCAACGCCGGATCGCGGGCGGAGGCGAGGAGGGCCGCCTCCCGGCGGAATCCGACCGACGCCTGACCGTTCCCGACCGCAGCGGCTGCGCCGATCTTCACGGCGTAATCGCGTCCGTGGTGACGGCACCGGAACACCTCGGTCCGAGCACCCCGACCCAGGCGTTCAATCAGGTCGATCCCGGGAATGCTCACCCCGGCGACTGCGTCCATGCCCGTCACGGCAGTCCCGTCCCCTGATCGGCGACGGCGACCGGTAGATCGACTTCCTCGGCCGAGACCCGGCTCAGCCAATTGCCCATGGTTCAGCCATCGGCAATCTCAGGCAGAGCCTTGACCGCTTTGATTGAGAATGCCCAGCTCAACAAGGGTGGCGAGAGGGCCGGAGGGCGTGCGTTCCACGAGCTCGCTGCGTCGGGCGGAGCAAGAACACCCCTATCCCAGCGGCTTCTTGGCGTTGACCACCCGATGGACCTGGTTGGTGCCCTCGTAGATCTGGGGGGTCCTTCCCGGGGGTCCAGGGCGTCCCGTCCACTGCGCTGACCTGGGCTGAATCCGTCCGTGGTCACGTCCTGTTCGCCCAGTCCCGTCGAGTTATAGGGATGAGGTGGGATGGAACCGGACCGCCTCGCAGGAAGCGCTTCACTCAGCGTTGAACCCGTGCCACCACCTGCCCGGCGATCCGCACGATGCGTACCGCTGCGGTGGCGGCCGTCGGGGTCCTCCGCGGCGCCCAGGGTCGTCCTCCCCGTCCTCCGCAGCGGCGAGCGGCGCCCCAACGGGCGGCGGTGCTCCCCTACTGCGACTCACGATACGGAAGGGGTTCGGACAATCCTGTGATGTGGCGGTGATGAATCAGTGAGGCCGCCGACGTCGGTTCACAAGGCCGCCATACCCACCATGGGAGCGTAGAGGGGCAGCGCACCGGCCGATCCGTCGAACACGGCGTCACCCAGGGCGAACACGCCGCCATCGGATGCCACCAGCCAGTAGCCGCCGCCGTCGGCCGTCCCCTCCATGCCCACGATCGGCTTGGAGGGGTTGGTGATCGACCCCTTGGGTGTGGCGTCGCCGAAGGCCAGCACCTGCCCGGTGGAGGTGGCCAGCCAGTAGCCGCCCAGGTCGGCGGTGGTGGCCAGGCCCGTCACGGTCACGTTGGCCGGCACCGATCCCACACCCGACCCGTGGAAGACAGCGTCGCCGTAGGCAAACACCCCGCCGTCGGAGCCCACCAGGTAGTAGCCCCTGCCGTCGGGGCTGAGCACCATGCCCACGATGGGGGCGGCCAGGGACAGGCTGCCGGTGGAGCCGTAGAAGTGGGCGTCACCGAAGGCGAACACCCCGCCGTCGGAGGCCACCAGGTAGTAGCCCTTGCCGTCGAGGGTCGGAGTCATGGCGATGATCGGCTTGTTGAGGACCATGGACCCGGTGGAGCCGTAGAAGTGGGCGTCACCGAAGGAGAACACGCCCCCGTCGGCCGCCACCGTCCAGTAGCCCAGGTCGTCGCCCGTACCGGCGATGCCCACCATGGGGGCGTTGAGGCGGTGGCCGTTCATCGTCCCGTAGAACTGGGCGTCGCCGTAGGCGAACACGCCCCCGTCGGCCGCCACCAGCCAGTAGCCATGGAGCACGGCCCAGGGCAGGGTGGCGGTTGAGGTGGCGAAGTTGCTGTCACCGGAGTACACGGCGGTGATAGTGGGGGCCACCGGCTGCACCGGCAGGTGGGCTGTGCACGTCGCGGTCAGACTGCGAAGGGCCACGGCGTGGCACAGGGTCAGGCTGCCCTCGGAGAAGGTGACGGTGCCGGTGGGCGATCCCGCTCCCGGGGCCTGCACCACCAGGGTGTCGACGAAGGTCACCGCCACGCTGGGCTTGGACGGCTCGGTGGAGGGGGATGTCAGCGTTGTGGCCACCGTCGCCTGGCCCACGTGTTGCACGACGGCCGGGCTCGAGGTGGACGCCTCGAAGTTGGCGTCGCCGCTGTACACGGCCCGGTACTCGGTTTCGCTGGCGGTGGCGGGCGGGGTCGTGTCGCACTTGGCCGAACCGGTGTGGCTGACCTCGCTCCACGTCATCGTCACCGCCGTGCACGCGGTCACGGGCGTCCAGGCACTGCCCCCGTCGGTCGACATCTCGAATTCCACGGTGCCGGTGGGGGCGTCGGGGGAGTCGAGTCCCGGTGCGGTGATGGCCACGCTGGTGGACAGGGTCACGCCCTGCCCGATGACCGAGGGGTCCGGGGCCGAGTGGATGGTGCTGTTGGTTGACGCCGATGCCACGGCGAAGCTGTCGCAGCGGCCGGTGGACTCCTGGTAGTTGCTGTCGCCGGAGTAGGTGGCCTGGTAGCTGTAGGTGCCGGCGGCCAGGGCGGCGGTGGTGGAGGAGTTGGGGACGTTGCCGCCGGCCAGGTCTTGGGTGTTGGCGCTGACGGGGTCACCGGCGCAGCTGCCGCCGTCGTAGAGGTCGTAGGTGACCGAGCCGGTGGGGGTGATGCCTTCGACGCCAGCGACGGTGGCGGTGTCGTAGGCCTGGGCGCCGGTCACTTCGGTGCCCGACCAGGCCGAGCTGGTGCCAGCGTCGTCCACGGCGGTACCGACAGCGGGGGTCGCCGTGCCCACGGTGAACGTGTCACAGGTGCTGCTTGAGCCGTCGTAGTTGCTGTCGCCGGAGTAGGTGGCCTGGTAGCTGTAGGTGCCGGCGGCCAGGACGGCGGTGGTGGAGGAGTTGGGGACGTTGCCGCCGGCCAGGTCTTGGGTGTTGGCGCTGACGGGGTCACCGATGCAGCTGTCGCCGTCATAGAGGTCGTAGGTGACCGAGCCGGTGGGGGTGAACCCTTCGATGCCGGTGACGGTGGCGGTGTCGTAGGCCTGGGCTCCGGTCACCTCGGTTCCCGACCAGGCCGAGCTGGTGCCGGCGTCGTCCACGGCGGTACCGACAGCGGAGGTCGCCGTGCCCACGGTGAACGTGTCGCAGGTGCTGCTTGAGCCGTCGTAGTTGCTGTCGCCGGAGTAGGTGGCCTGGTAGCTGTAGGTGCCGGCGGCCAGGGCGGCGGTGGTGGAGGAGTTAGGGACGTCGCCGTCGGCCAGGTCTTGGGTGTTGGCGCTGACGGGGTCACCGATGCAGCTGTCGCCGTCGTAGAGGTCGTAGGTGACCGAGCCGGTGGGGGTGAACCCTTCGATGCCGGTGACGGTGGCGGTGTCGTAGGCCTGGGCGCCGGTCACCTCGGTGCCCGACCAGGCCGAGCTGGTGCCGGCGTCGTCCACGGCGGTACCGACAGCGGAGGTCGCCGTGCCCACGGTGAACGTGTCGCAGCTGCTGCTTGAGCCGTCGTAGCTGCTGTCGCCGGAGTAGGTGGCCTGGTAGCTGTAGGTGCCGGCGGCCAGGGCGGCGGTGGTGGCCGAGTTGGGCGCGGTGCCGCCGCTGATGGTCTCGGTGCTGGTCTGCGCCGGGGAGCCGGCGCAGCTGCCGCCGTCGTAGAGGTCGTAGGTGACGGTGCCGGTGGGGGTGAACCCTTCGATGCCGCTGACGGTGGCGGTGTCGAAGGCCTGGGCGCCGGTCACCTCGGTGCCCGACCAGGCCGAGCTGGTGCCGGCGTCATCGACCTGCTCGCCGACGCTGGCGCCGGCCTTGGTGACCGAGAACGACTCGCAGCCGCCGCCACCCGACCCGTAGTTACTGTCGCCGGAGTAGGCGGTCTCGTAGCTGTAGGTCCCTGTGCCCAGGGCGGCGGAGGTGGCCGAGTTGGGCACGGTGCCGCCGCTGATGGTCTCGGTGCTGGTCTGCGCCGGGGAGCCGGCGCAGCTGCCGCCGTCGTAGAGGTCGTAGGTGACCGTGCCGGTGGGGGTGAACCCTTCGACGCCGGTGACGGTGGCGGTGTCGTAGGCCTGGGCGCCGGTGGTCTCGGTACCGGTCCACGGGGCGTGGGTGCCGGCGTCATCGACAGTGTTGCCGATGGAGGCCGACGCCTTGTTGACGGTGAAGCTGACGCAACTCCCGGTATGGCTGGTGTAGTTGCTGTCGCCGGAGTAGCCGGCCTGGTAGCTGTAGGTGCCGGCGGCCAGGGTGGCGGTGGTGGACGAGTGGGGGGCGACGCCGCCGCTGATGGTCTCGGTGCTGGTCTGCGCCGGGGAGCCGGCGCAGCTGCCGCCGTCGTAGAGGTCGTAGGTGACGGTGCCGGTGGGGGTGAACCCGCCGACGCCGGAGATGGTGTCGGTGTCGTAGGCGGTGGCGCCGGTCGTCTCGGAGCCGGCCCAGGCCGAGCTGGTGCTGGCGTCGTCGACCACGCTGGTGGCGCTGCCCAGGCTGCCCTTGCCCACGTTGAAGCTGGCGCAGCCGCTGGTGTCGCCGTTGTAGTTGTCGTCGCCGCTGTAGACGGCGTGGTAGCTGTAGGTGCCGGCAGCCAGGGCGGCGGTGGTGGCCGAGTTGGGCACGGTGCCGCCGCTGATGGTCTCGGTGCTGGTCTGCACCGGGGAGCCGGCGCAGCTTCCGCCGTCGTAAAGGTCGTAGGTGACCGAGCCGGTGGGCTCGATGCCTCCGGCTCCGGTGACGGTGGACGTGTCGTAGGCGGTGGCACCCAGGGTCTCGGTACCGGACCAGGCGGCGTGGGTGCCAGCGTCGTCGACGGCGTTGGCGGTGGTGCCCGTGCCGGTGACCACCGTGAAGCTCTCACATGATCCGGTCTCGCTGGTGTAGTTGCTGTCGCCCGAATAGGTGCCCTGGTAGCTGTAGGTGCCCGGGTCGAGGGCGGCGGTGGTGGCCGAGTGGGGGACGGCGCCGCCGCTGATGGTCTCGGTGCTGGTCTGCACCGGGGAGCCGGCGCAGCTGCCGCCGTCGTAGAGGTCGTAGGTGAAGGTGCCCGTCGGTGTGGGGTCGGCTCCGGGAGTGATGGTGGCCGTGTCGTAGGCGGTGGCGCCGGTGGTCTCGGTGCCGGCCCATGAACTGCCGGTGTGGGCGTCGTCCACCCCCCCGCCGATGGTGCTGGCCGCCTTGGCCACAGTGACGGTGTCGCTGCCGCTGGCCGGGTCGCTGTCGTCCGACGACGCCGACGCGGTGTTGGTGAGCTCGGTGGGGGGACTGGCGGTGACCGTCACCGGGATGGTCAGGGTGGGGAGGCTGTCGCCGGTGTCGAGGGCGGACGAGTTGGAGCAGGTCACCTGCTGTCCGGTGATGGTGCAGGACCAGCCGGTGCCTCCCAGGCCCGACGACTGCGGCGTCTCCCCCGAGGGGATGGTGTCGGACACGTCGATGGGACCCGGGTCGTTTGCCGTGCCGGCCTCGTCGGACACGGTGACGCCGTAGTCCATGGTGGAGTCGAGGACCGGTGCACCCGAAGCGTTGTCGGTGACCGAGGTGGACAGGGTGGGGACGTTGCCGCTGGCCGTCTCCAAGGTGACGTTGTTGACGTCGTGGTACTCGATGCTGCCACCGGTGGATCCCACCCAGCCGAACACCAGCTGATAGGGGATGCCGGTGGAGGGGTTGACCCAGCCGCTGGGGAAGCCCAGGCCAGTGGCCACGGGCAGGGTGCCGCTGAGGTACTGCTCGGAGCCGCTGAGGGGGGTGAAGGCCACCTTGTAGGAGTCGGCCGCTACGGAGAGCCCGGATCCGGTGGTGATGGACGACCCGCTGGGGTTGATCACCACTTCGACCGGCACGCTATTGCCCGTCCGGCTGGTGGCCGGGGGATTGTCGAGAGTGCCGCTGGTGAGGGTGTTGCCGGCGTTGGACGCCGTGCTGTTGAGCATGCAGTAGCCGACGGTGCCGTTGCCCGGTCCGCGGACGGACACGTTCTCGGGGAATGCCTCGTTGGCGTCCCAGCCGGGGTCGGTGCACCCGGTTCCCTCGTAGGTGGTGTTCTCGTAGTTGCCGAATACGTCGAGGCCGATGCCCATGTAGGCGTTGGACATGCCCGCTTCGTCGGAGCTGCCGATGGCCGAGTAGCCCAGGGCACCGCCGGGCTGGCCGATGGAGGCCGGGGCGGCGGGGTCGGCCGGGTTGGTGGCGGCCAGGAAGAAGCCGATGCCGTCCGCCGCCGATTCTCCGCCGTCGTTGTACTGGTAGGCGTCGAAGGAGGCGTCGATGCCGTGGAAACTGGGCACGCTCAGGTCGTAGGACACGCCTCCCTCCTCATCGCCGCCATTGGTGGTCAGGCGGAGAGCCCCGCTGCCGGCTGAGTCGGTGTGCGACGTACATTTGGGGATGGGGGTGCTGACGGTGCCGGCGGTCAGGCAGGCTTCGTTGGTGCCGGTGGGGGCGGACGGCAGGCTCCAATGGGGGCTGGTGGTGGTGGTGCCGGTGAACGTCTCGGCCACCAGCGTCTCCTGCGCGGCGGCGGCCGGCGAGGCCGCCAGCCCCACGGCGGCGCCACTCAGGCCGGCCACCAGACCCACGACGATGGCCACCCGTTCGATGCGATGGCCCAGATGCCGAACCTGCATGTCCCCTCCGATCCTCTGCTGGCGCCCCCCGGCGTGCCGGACTCGGGCCGACCAGATGCTTTTATAGCCCGGTCGCGACGGTTCTGCCGGGGATGACACCGGGCCTACCAGTGTTGCCGCTGCCCGAGGACTCCTGGCCGAGATCGAGACGCGGTGGCTCGACCGGGGCTATGACCCCGACGTCACCCACCTGTGTCTCAGCGACCGGGGAACCGATGATGCCGTCATCGCCCGGAGACGCAAACGAGGAACAGACGCCGCTCGACCAAGAAGAACCAGCCCATGGGCCTGCGGCGGCCGGTCGAGCGGACCAACTCGTGGCTCTCGAACTACGGCCAGCTCCGCCGGAACACCAGTAGTCGAGTCCGTGGTGTCGGCACCGGAACACCTCGGTCCGAGCACCCTCACCCAGGCGTTCAATGAGGTCGATCCCGGGAATGCTCCTGGCGACTGCGTCCATGCCCGTCACGGCAGTCCCGTCCCGGGATCGGCGGCGGCGACCGGTAGGTCGACTTCCTTGGCCGAGACCCGGCTCCGCCAATTGTCCATGGTTCAGCCATCGGCAATCTCTGGCAGAGCCTTGACCGCTTTTGCTCAGAATGTCCAGCTCAACAAGGGCGGCGAGAGGGCCGGAAGGCGTAAGCTCGACGAATTCGCTGCGTCGGGCGGAGCAAGAAAAGCCCTATCCGAGCAGCTTCTTGGCGATGACCACCCGCTGGACCTGGTTGGTGCCCTCGTAGATCTGGGTGATCTTTCCTCGGCGTCCAGTGCGTCCTGTCCAGTGCGCTGACCTGCGTCTACTCGGTCGAAGGTGATGCCCCATCCACCCAGTTCTGCCGAGTTGTAGGGATGAAGTAGGAATGGAATCGCTCGACACGTCGGCGTTCGCCCGGAGGCGATCCGACGATTGCTCTCTGGCCACCACACCAATCCGACGTTGTCGACCGTGGTCTCCCTCACCGCAGTCCTAGAACTGGAGGTCGTCGTCATCCCATCGACCGAGCAGCACGAACGGCAATCCGCCTGACCCTTGGATGCCGGGAGAGATAACAGCGACCGCCCCACTCTCGTTTCGCCTTTGCTCAGACATTCGATTCCGGAGTGTCAGTCCTGATGATCTCTGGAAAGATGGTTTGTATGTAGAACCCGGCTTTGGCAGACACCCGCTCACGTCGATAGAACCGCTCGACGACCTCGTACGCTTGATCGGCGTGCTCGATCCCAATGAGCTCTCCGAGCAATTTCAGATCGTCGTCATCCATACCGATCCTGGCCGAAATCGCCTTCATGGCGAAGAGATACTCGGGAGATGGCACGACGACGTGGATCCCCTCACTGGAAATCGCGACCTGCTGACCGTCGTCCTTGAAATCGGGCAAAAGCCCTTTCACACCGTCGTTCAACCAGTCTCGTGGGAGTCCGAGTTCGTCGGCCACCTTCCTCGCTTCTTCATACACACGCATCTTGGGCTCGAAGACGGCATCGATGTCCCGTGTTCCACGGGCGCCGCTGTACGCCAACGCGATTGCGCCACCGCCGACGACGAACATGTCCACGGAGTCTCCGGTGGCAGCACAACGTCGGCCGAGCTCGACGAGCAGCTCTCGGATGCTCTCTCGGCCGAGCAGGGGCCCGTCGGATCCAGGGCTCATACCGATTCCAGAGCGTCAGGGTCCACCATCACGCCGCGTGATCGGAAGGGCTCAGGCGAGTGCGCGAGGAGGTACTCGCTGAAGGCCGGATTGTCACCGACGAACCACTCTCCAGCCAGCCGGATATTCTCCGTCCACGCCGGCACAGGAACATTGCTCCTAACGGCCAGGTCCTCGGTAGAGCCGGCGAGGAGTGCGTCCCAACGCTTGTCACCGGTCGTGGCAGGGCGAGCGAAGAACACCTTCTGGTCAGCTGGACGGGACACCCACTTGGCGTTCGAACGCTGCTCTCGGACAATTCGCAAGAGCTCCCTCGGTGCCCAGCCATGGCGAAGGCCGTATCGAATCGCTGCCGAAGCCTCTGGAGTGGTCACGAGGCGATGCACGAAGATGCTGCTCTCGCCACCAGCATCGATCGCATCCAGGATGCGTTGCAGGGTTGGCCTTCCGGGCACCTTGTCGCCACGCTCGTAAGCGGCGATGTTGCTCTCTGCGGTACCCGTCACGCGCGCCACCTGAGCCGCAGAGAGCCCCGCCTCTCTGCGGCTCCGACGCAATGTCCATCCGTCCATCCGTCCAGATTATCAGTTATTAGTTATTTATGTGACCCCTACCCCAGCAGCGCCTTTGCGATGACCACCCGCTGGACCTGGTTGGTGCCCTCGTAGATCTGGGTGATCTTGGCGTCGCGCATGAACCGCTCCACCGGAAAGTCCTTGGTGAAGCCGTACCCGCCGAGGAGCTGCACGGCGTCGGTGGTGATGGACATGGCGGCATCGGAGGCGAAGCACTTGGCCATCGCCCCCACCTTGGTCAGCTCGCCCTCGGGGTCTCCGTTGTCGACCAGGGAGCAGGCCCGGTAGACGAGGGTGCGGGCAGCCTCGTTCTTCATGGCCATGTCGGCCAGCATGAAGCGCAGGCCCTGCAGCTCGGCGATCGGCTTTCCGAAGGCCTTGCGCTCCCTCATATACCCGGCGGCGACGTCGATCGCCCCCTGGGCGATGCCCACCGCCTGGGCGCCGATGGTGGGGCGGCTGCGGTCGAGGGTGTGCATGGCGACGGTGAACCCTCGCCCCTCCTCGCCGATCAGGTTGGCGGCCGGCACCCTCACCCGGTCGAAGATCACCTCGCCGGTGGGGCTGCCCCGGACGCCGAGCTTGTCCTCGAGCTTGCCGACCTCGACGCCCCAGTCGGCCTCGACGGCGAAGCAGCTGATGCCCCGGTGCCGCGACTCCGGGTCGGTCACCGCGAAGACGATGTAGACGTCGGAGATCCCGGCGTTGGTGATCCAGTACTTGGTGCCGTTGAGGATCCAGTCGTCGCCGTCGCGTACCGCCCGGGTCCGCATGGAGGCCACGTCGCTGCCGGCGTCGGCCTCCGAGAGGCAGTAGCTGGCCTGCCACTCGCCGCTGGCGATCCGGGGCAGGTACCGCTGCTTCAGCTCCTCGGACGCCCAGTTCATCACCGGCAGCATCCCCAGCTTGGAGATCAACATGGTGAGCGACGTGGACGCACACACCCTGGCCAGCTCCTCGGCCATGATCGCCTGGGTGACCATGTCCGCCCCGGCCCCCCCGTACTCAGCCGGGATGCCCAGCGACGGGAGCTCCAGCTCGACGCAGGCATCGAACGAGGCCTGTGGATAAGTGGCGTCCCGGTCGACCGCCGCCGCCTGGGGGGCGATCCGGGCTTCCGCGAACTGCCGGACGGTGTCGCGGAACTGCCGATGGGTGTCGTTCAGGGCGAAGGTGACCTCTTCCATCGCCACAAGTTACTCACTGGTAGCAGCCCCCCGGAACGGCCCGGGAGAGACGCGCGCTAAAGGTCCTCGGGGAATTGCTCGACATATGAGGGAGCCATATGCGCGAGCTGTGGTGATCAATTGACACATAAAGTGGTGGAGGCAGTCCAATGAGTGACGTAGCCCAAGGTCCGAACTGGTGGATAGCCAGCGATGGCAAGTGGTATCCGCCCGATCTGCACCCTTCGGTGCGGGCCCAGGTACCGGCGACAGCGCCGGTGGGGGCCTCCGCATCCGCCGGGGGCAGACCGGGGGAGCAGCAGGCCCACGTCGGGCCCCAGTTCCCCGACCTGTTCCAGGCGGCCCTGCAGGGGTCGTCGATCGCCGACAACGTCCAGGTGATCGAGACCGGCGACGACCGCCATCGGCAGGTCCCGGCGCGGGGATACGGCGACACCTTCATGGTGGGGCCGTCGGCCGACGCCTCGAAGAAGAAGCGCCGCCGGGGCCGCTGAGTCTGGCGCCGGCCTCCCGGCACCCGAGGAAGACGGCAGGCAGAGCCACCCACGGCCCAGGCCGGGGGTGGCTCGACCGCGTCCGGTGGCGGTCGCCCCGGCATGGTCGCTCATGGATGGTCGGCCAGATGCTCAGTCAGCAGATCGTGCAGCTTCGCCGGCGCCTCGTCCGGAACCCAGTGACTGATGCCTTCGAGCTCCTCGAACCGGTAGGGCCCGCCTCGATGGCGACGGCTTCGAGCTCGGTCGTCACCGCTCCCCCACCCCGCCGGACCGGCCGGACCGTCAGCCCCGGTCCGGGAGGTGCAGGAGCTGGCGCCACTCGCCCAGGCGGCCGGCGATCGCCTCGGGGGTGAGGTCCAGCGCCGCCTCGTCCACCGCTGCGGCAATGTCCCGTTGAGCGTGGTAGTGGTGCGACGCCGAGCGGAACAGCGGGGCCCTGGCCGCCACCAGCTCCTCCGGAGCGCCCCCCAGGAACCCCCACAGGGTGAAGGCGAAGGTCAGGTCGTGGATGACCGGGGCCCGCCCGTACCGGGCGGCCCGCCGCATGGCCACCGCCGTGCCGCCGGCGATGGCGTCCTCGACTGACTCACCCGGTCCGAGGACGACCCGGTCCTCGAACCGGCGGGCCAGCTTCAGGGCATAGCCCTGGTCGGGGCCGTTGGTGCCGAACAGCTTGCCGGCGGGGGCCCGGGTGCTCCGGAGCTCGGACGGGCGGGACTGCGTCCAGATGGACGGCACCTCGAGCCGGTAGGTCGGTCGGACCTGATCGGCCTCGACGATCGGCACGAAGCTGGGCTGGGTCATGGTGCGCTCCTGGTCACGGTACGGCCGGCGGCGGTGGGACCGGTACGGCTAGGCACCGGCCGGCTCCGACGTCCGGAGCAGACCGTAGACGATGGAGTCAGAGAGGGCCTGCCAGGACGCCTCGATGATGTCCTCGGACACCCCGATGGTCGTCCAGGTCCGGTCGCCGTCGCTGGAGTCGATGAGCACCCGGGTGACCGAGCCGGTCCCCTTGGCGGAGTCGAGCACCCGCACCCGGTAGTCGACCAGGTGGATGCCGGAGAGCGCCGGGTAGCGGGACCCGATGGCGGCCCGCAACGCCCCGTCCAGGGCGTTGACCGGGCCGTTCCCCTCGGCAGTGGCGACGATCCGGTCGGTGCCCACCAGCACCTTGACGGTGGCCTCGGTTGCCCGGGCGGCCGAGTGGTCGGCGATCACCCGGTACGACTCGAGCTCGAAGAACCGCTGTTCCCAGCCGGTGGCGTTCCGAAGCAGCAGCTCGAGCGATCCGTCGGCCACCTCGAAGTGGTAGCCCTCGTGCTCCAGCCGCTTGAGCGAGTCGAGGACCGACGCCATGGCCGCCGAGTCGAGCTCGAGCCCCAGCTCGGCCGCCTTGAAGCTGAGGGTGGAGCGGCCGGCCATCTCCGAGACGACGAAGCGGGTGCCGTTGCCCACCAGGTCCGGTGAGATGTGCTCGTAGGCATCGGATCGTCGGGCGATGGCCGAGGTGTGGAGGCCGGCCTTGTGGGCGAAGACCGACGCCCCCACGAACGGCTGCTGCGGGTTGGGAGGGATGTTGACCAGCTCGGCGATGTGGTGGGCCACCGGCGTTAGCCGCTCGATGCGGTCGGCCGGGATGGTCCGGACGTGCAGCTTCAGCGACAGGTCGGGGATGGTGGCGGAGAGATCGGCGTTGCCGGCCCGCTCGCCGTACCCGTTGACGCACCCCTGGACGTGGGTGGCCCCGGCCGCCACCGCCGCCAGGGAGTTGGCCACCGCGCAGCCACTGTCGTTGTGGAAGTGGACGCCGACCTGGGTCTCGTACCCCCCGAAGACGGTCGACACGATCCGCTCCACCTCGTGGGGCAGGGTCCCCCCGTTGGTGTCGCACAGGACGAGCGTCTCGGCCCCCGCCTCCTCGGCGGCCCGCAGGATGCGGAGGGAGAACTGCGGGTTGGCCTTGTAGCCGTCGAAGAAGTGTTCGGCGTCGAGGAAGACCCGGAGGTCGTGGGCGCGGAGGAACTCCACCGAGTCCGCCACCATGGCCACCGCTTCATCGAGGGTCGTCCGGAGCGCCTCCACCACGTGCATCTCCGATGCCTTGGCCACGATGCAGACGGCCGGTGTCCGGGCCTCCACCAGGTGACGGAGGGTCTCGTCGTCCTCCGCCCTCAGCCCGGACCGGCGGGTGGACCCGAACGCCACCAGGGTGGCGGTGCCCAGGGACAGCTCGGCCGGGGCCCGAGCGAAGAACTCGGCGTCCTTGGGATTGGCCCCCGGCCAGCCCCCCTCGATGAAGGTCACCCCCAGGTGGTCGAGCTGCTCGGCCACCCGGAGCTTGTCGTCCACGGTGAGCGACAGGCCCTCCTGCTGCGACCCGTCCCGGAGGGTGGTGTCGAAGACGTCGACCGCCTCGGGGAGGTCCGGCAGGTCGAAGCGGTGGCCGGGACCCTCCGCCGGACGCCCGTGGCCGGTCGCCCTCACCCGCTCCTTGCCCTGGGCGTGCGACTCCTGCCCGGGGGTCAGGCTGTGGGTGTGTCCATGCCCGTGGGGATGGGTGTGCCCCGGTCCGTCGGCGAGGGTGGGGCCTTCATTCGACATAGTCGAGCCAGTCCTTGTACTGGTCGACCTCACCCCGGACGGTGGCGAAGTAGATCTGCTGGAGCTGCTGGGTGATCGGTCCCGGCCTGCCGGTACCCACCTGGCGGTCGTCGACCGAGCGGATCGGCACCACCTCGGCCGCCGTGCCGGTCAGGAACGCCTCGTCGGCGGTGTAGAGGTCGGTCCGGATGATCTGCTCGTAGACCACCTCGAGGCCCAGGTCGCGGGCGATGGTCTCCACCGACTTCTGGGTGATGCCCTCCAGGGCACCCGAGTCGGAGCTCGGGGGGGTCATCAGCCGACTGCCGCGGACGATGAAGATGTTCTCCCCGGTGCATTCGCTGACGTTGCCGTCCGGCGACAGGAGGATGGCCTCGTCGTACCCCGACCGGATGGCCTCCACCTTGGCCAACGAGGAGTTGACGTACATACCGGTCCCCTTGGCGGCGGTGGGCACCGCGTTGGGGTCGTGACGGCGCCACGAGCTGATTTTGGTGGAGACGCCGTTGGCGACACCCTCGGCGCCCAGGTAGGTGCCCCACGGCCAGGCGGCGATGGAGACGTTGACCGGGCAGGGCAGCGGGTTGAGGCCCATCTCGCCGTAGCCCAGGTAGACCAGCGGGCGGATGTAGCAGCCGTCGTCGAGACCGTTCACCCGCACCAGGGCCCGGGTCGCCTCCACCAGCTGGTCGACCGTGTACGGGACGTCGATCATGAACACCTTGGCCGAGGCGAACAGCCGCTCGATGTGGTCGCGCAGACGGAACACCGCGACGCCGGTGGCGGTGGGGTAGGCGCGGACCCCCTCGAACACTCCGGAGCCGTAGTGCATGGTGTGCGTCAGCACGTGCACGGTGGCATCGGCCCAGTCGACGAACTCGCCGTCCATCCAGATCTTGTCGGTCGGGGTCAGGGGCACGGCTTACAGCCTTTCTGCAATGGCGTCGCCGATGGCGACGGTTGAGAGGGTCGGATCGGGGGTGGAGGTGATGAACCCCTGTACCGCCTTGGTCACCCGCTCGGCGGCATCGGGCTCGCCGAGGTGGTCGAGCATCAGGGCCGCCGACCGGATGGCGGCGGCCGGGTTGGCCTTGCCGGTGCCGGCGATGTCGTGGGCGGCGCCGTGGACCGGCTCGAAGAGCGACGGGCCGGTGCGGGCCGGATTGAGATTGGCCGAGGCGGCATAGCCGATCCCCCCGGCGATGGCACCGGCCAGGTCGGTGATGATGTCGCCGAACAGGTTGTCGGTGACGATCACGTCGTACCGGCCAGGGTTCTCCACCAGGTAGATGCAGCTGGCGTCCACGTGGTTGTAGTCGACGGTCACCTCCGGGAACTCGATGGCCACCTCGTCGGTCGTCCGCTGCCACAGGTCGCCGGCGAAGGTCAGGACGTTGGTCTTGTGCACCAGCGTCAACTGCCGGCGGGGGCGCGTGGCGGCCAGTTCGAAGGCGAAGCGCACGCACCGCTCCACCCCGTGGCGGGTGTTGACCGACCCCTGGGTGGCCACCTCGAACGGGGTGCCCTTCCGGAGGAACCCGCCCTCGCCGGCGTAGGTGCCCTCGGTGTTCTCACGGACGACCACGAAGTCGCAGTCGGGCGAAAGTGCACCGGGCACGCCGGTGAACGGCCGCAGGTTCACGTAGAGGTCGAGCTCGGAGCGGAGGCGCAGCAGCAGGCCGCGCTCGAGCGTGCCCGAAGGGATGTCGGTGGAGCCCACCGGGGGGCCGATGGCACCCAGCAGCACCGCATCCTGGTCGCGCAGCGCCTCGAGGTCGGCCTCGGGGAGTACGTCGCCGGTCCGCAGGAACCGGGAGGCGCCCAGGTCGTACTCGGTGGTGTCGAGGGGAACCCCGGCGGCAGCCACCACCTTCAACGCCTCGGCCACCACCTCGGGCCCGATGCCGTCACCGCCGATGATCCCAACCCTGTAGGTGCTCACTGTCCGGTCCTTCTGCTCTGGTGCGATGGCTGCATCTGCGTTGGTCGCCAACGTCTGCCTGCCCGGTGTCACGGTCGGTGGTGCGGGTGCAGGGCCGGCCGGCGCCCGGAAATTGAAAAACCGCCCACCGAGTGGACGGTCAAAAGGTACACACCGGTTCGGTCTGTACCTAGTCGAGGCTAATTACGTTCCGGCGACGGAGGGTGGCGTGCGACATCAGACCCATAGTCTCCCGCGCCGGGCACCCCACCGTCAACCCCGTCGAGCCGCCGGCCTCCGGTCAGGCCGGGGCGGGGCGGCTCCAGGCGCCCCGGACCTCGCCCCAGGGGATCCGGCCCTCACGCAGGCACCGCGACGCCGGTCCCCGACACTCCACCACGGTCGACGGCGGGCCGCCGCACACCCCCCCGTCGACCACCGCCGCCAGCTCGTCCCCGGACGGGAAGGAGGCGACCGCCTCCGCCGCGGTGGTGGCCGGCGGCCCGCCGTGCCGGTTGGCACTGGTGATCGCCAGCGGGCCGACCACCAGGCACAACGCCCGGACCACCGGGTGGTCGGGCCAGCGAACCCCCACCGTCCACCGCCCGCTCGGGCCGCCGCCCAGGTCGACGGCGAACCCCTTCCGGCGCGGCACCACCAGGGTCAGCGGCCCGGGCCAGTAGCGTTCGGCCAGGCCCCGGGCCGCCGGTCCGAGCACCCCGGCCACCGTCTCGACCTGGTCCCAGCTCGCCACCAGCACCGGCACGGGGACCTCGGTCGGGCGATCCTTGAGGGCGAAGACCCGCGCCACTGCCCCCGGGGCCAGCGGGTCGACGGCCAGGCCGTACACCGTGTCGGTGGGGACGGCCACCACCGCTCCGGCCCGGAGCAGCTGCGCCGCCTCGCCGAGGGCGTCCGGGTCGCCACCGTCCAGCCGGACCACCGCGGTCAGCGCCCCGCCACCAACATCCGGAGCCGGCCGGCCAGGTCCCGCTCCGTCCGGATCCGGGTCAGCCCGGCTCGCCGGGCCGCATCGAGGGCGGCGTCGGCCTGGTGGGGGGCGATCTCGACCACCAGGCGGCCACCCGGACGGAGCCATCGGGGGGCACCGGCCACGATGGCCTCGACGTCGGCCATACCGCCGACGCCGGCCGTGCCGGACGGCGCCACCAACGCCCCCTCCGGCTCCCAGTCCCGCACCCCGGGGTCGAGCCCGGCCAGCTCCGACTCCGACACGTACGGCGGGTTGGCGACGATCAGGTCGGCCCGGCCGGCCAGCGTGCCGGGCTGCGCCGCGAACCACCACCCGAGAGCCAGGTGCACCCGGGCGCCAGCCGCCGCCACCTGGTCCGACAGCCGGTCGAGGTTGGCGGCGGCCACCTCGAGCGCCCCGGCCGACTCGTCGGAGGCCCACACCTCGAGTCCCGGCCAGCGCGGGCCGGCCTCGGTGGCCAGGGCCAGGGCGACGGCCCCCGAACCGGTGCCGAGGTCGATGCATTGCACCGACTCACCCGTCGGGCGACCGGGACCGGCCAAGGTGGAGCCGAGCTCGCCGAGGGCCACCTCGACCACCTGCTCGGTCTCCGGCCGGGGGATGAGGACCCGCCGGTCGACGTCGAGCTCGAGCGACCGGAAGGCCCAACGCCCCAGCACGTACTGGAGCGGCTCGCCGGCGGCCCGGCGCTCGATGAGCACCCGGAAGTGCCCGTCCCGGGCGACCGGAGTCGGCGCCGCGCCGGGCTCGGTGTCCACGTGCTCGAGGATCCAGCCGGCCTCACGACGGTCGACTCCCCGGGTGCCGGCCCAGGCCAGCAGCCGCCGCCGCTCGTCGGCCTCCACCCGGCCCGACCCGTTGTCGGTCCCCACCGCCGGCACGTCAGCCCTCCGACAGCTGGCGGGCCCGCTTGTCCGCCATCAGGGCGTCGGTCAGTTCGTCGAGGTCCCCCATCAGCACCCGGTCGAGCTTGTGAAGGGTCAGCTTGATCCGGTGGTCGGTGACCCGGTTCTCCTTGTAGTTGTAGGTACGGATCTTCTCGGAGCGACCGCCGCCGCCCACCTGGCTCCGCCGGGCGGCCGACAGCTCGGCGGCCTGGCGGTCCTGCTCGGCCTTGAGCAGCCGCGACCGGAGGACGACCATCGCCTTGGCCCGGTTCTGGATCTGGCTCTTCTCGTCCTGCATGGCCACCACGATGCCGGTGGGAAGGTGGGTGATCCGCACCGCCGAGTCGGTGGTGTTGACCGACTGCCCGCCCGGGCCGGTGGACCGGTAGACGTCGATCTTCAGGTCGTTGGGATCGATGGCCACGTCGACCTCCTCGGCTTCGGGAAGGACCGCCACGGCGGCGGACGAGGTGTGGATCCGGCCCTGGGACTCGGTGACCGGCACCCGCTGCACCCGGTGAGGCCCGCCCTCGTGCTCGAGGTGCTGCCAGGCCCCCTCGCCCTTGACCATGAAGGTGATGTCGTTCAGGCCGTCCCGCTCGGACGGGCTCGACGACAGCACCTCGGTCTTCCACCCCTTGGCCGCCGCGTAGCGGGTGTACATGTCGTAGAGGTCCTTGGCGAAGAGGTTGGCCTCCTCCCCTCCCTCGGCCCCCCGGATCTCCATGATCACGTTCCGGCCGGCGTTGGGGTCGGTGGGGAGGAGCTGGAGGCGGAGGTCCTCCTCCAGCCGGGCGATGTCCGCCTCGGCCGCCTCGACCTCGGCCCGGGCCAGGTCCCGCTCATCACCGGCGGACCCGGTGACCATCTCGCGGGCCGTCTCGAGGTCGGACTCGGCCTGCTGCAGCCGGCGCCAGGTGCCGACGAGCTCCTCGAGCTCCTTGTGGCGGCGAGACGCCACCCGCAGGCGGTTCGGGTCGGCCGAGGTGGCCGGGTCGTTCAGCTCGGCCAGCACCGCCTCGTACTCGCGCTCGAGCTCGGTGAGGCGGTCGTTCAGCACGGCCCAAGGGTAGTTGCCGCCGGAACCGTCGCCGGTCCGACCGGCGCGGCGGCCGTCGACCGGGGCGGCCCGGTCAGTGGCGATCAGGAAGCGGCGGGCCCCGACGTCTTCTTCCGCGAGCCCGCCTTGGCGTAGCGACGCTGGAAGCGCTCGACGCGACCTCCGGAGTCGACCAGCTTCTGCTTGCCGGTGAAGAACGGGTGGCACTCGTTGCACAGCTCGAGGTGCACGTCCGCCTTGGTGGACCGGGTCGTGAACGTGTTGCCACACGAGCAGTGCACGGTGGCCTCGACGTAGTTGGGGTGGATGTCGGTCTTCATTGGATTCTCCCGTGATATCGACGAACCGGAGCTGACCTGCCCCTCGATTCGCGGCGGTGGAACTATACCGGTTGGCGTGGCCCCAACCGTTCCGGGCGGATCAGGACGGCGTGGCGGGTCCCTTGGCGATCTCGGCGAGGAACTCGTCGTTGGACTTGGTGGTGCGGATCTTGTCCATCAGCAGCTCCAGGCCGGCGGCGGCACTGCCGTCGTTGGCCAGGGCATTGAGCACCCGGCGGAGCTTCCACACCTGCTGCAGCTGGGAACGGTCGAAGAGGAGCTCCTCGTGCCGGGTGGAGCTGGCGTTGACGTCGATGGCCGGGTACAGCCTCCGCTCGGCCAGGCGCCGGTCGAGCCGCAGCTCCATGTTGCCGGTGCCCTTGAACTCCTCGAAGATCACCTCGTCCATCTTCGAGCCGGTCTCCACCAGGGCGGTGGCCAGGATGGTGAGCGACCCGCCCTCCTCGATGTTCCGGGCGGCGCCGAAGAACTTCTTCGGGGGGTACAGGGCGCCGGAGTCGACGCCACCGGACATGATCCGGCCGGTGGCCGGCTGGGCCAGATTGTAGGCCCGGGCCAGTCGGGTGATGCCGTCGAGGATGATGACGACGTCCCTGCCCATCTCCACCAGGCGCTTGGCCCGCTCGATCGCCAGCTCGGCCACCGCGGTGTGCTCGTCCGACGGCCGGTCGAAGGTGGAAGCGACCACCTCGCCCTTGACCGAGCGGCGCATGTCGGTGACCTCCTCGGGACGCTCGTCCACCAGCAGCACCATCAGGTGCACGTCGGGGTTGTTGGCCTCGATCGAGTGGGCGATGTGCTTCATCACCGTGGTCTTGCCCGCCTTGGGGGGCGACACGATGAGCCCGCGCTGGCCCTTGCCGATCGGGGACAGGAGGTCGACGATCCGTGTCGTCATGTTCTCCTTCTCCCCTGGCATCTCGAGGTCGAGCCGCTCGTCGGGGAAGAGCGGGGTGAGGTCCTCGAAGCGTGGCCGGCTGCGGGCCTCCTCGGGGTCGAGGGCCGACACCGTGTCGATGCGCAACAGGGCCGGGAACTTCTCGGTGTTGCCGGCCGGGCGGCAGGCACCTTCGAGGTAGTCGCCCTTGCGGAGGGCGAAGCGGCGGGCCTGGCTGATGGAGACGTAGACGTCCTTGGTGGACGGGAGGTACCCCTCGCAGCGGAGGAAGCCGTAGCCCTCGTCGCGCAGGTCGAGCAGCCCCCGCACCGGGATCAGCTCGCCCTGGTACTGCTGCTCCTGACCGCCGCCGGCGCCTTGGAGGTCGCGCTCGGCGCCCCCGGCTCCGTCCTGGCGGTCGCGGCCGCGCCGACGCCGATTGCTGCGCCGGTTGCCGGCGTCGTCGTTGCCACCGCCCTGGTTGCCCTGGCGGTTGCCCTGGTTGCCCTGAGTGCCCTGGGTGCTCTGGCGGTTGCCCTGGTTACCCTGGTTGTTCTGGTTGTTCTGGCGGTTGCCCTGGCGGTTCTGGTTGCCGCCCTGGTTGCTCTGACGCCCGCCCTGTCCCCCCGAGCCGTTCTGGCTGTTCTGGCCGGTCCGCGGCTCGCCCTGGCGGTCACCTTCCTGGGTGGTCGGGCCTGACGGGGAGGTGCCGGGCTCGGAGTCGCCTCCATCGCCCGCCCGGAAGGAGTCGGACACGTCGGCCTCGACCGCCCTGGCATCGTCATCGGGGCCGAACGAGAGCGTGGCGAGGGGGCGGCGCCCCTGGCCACGCCGGGGCTGGCCCGAGGACGAGTCGTCACCGTCGGGATCGGCAAGGTCGGTGGTGGCGGCGTCGGACGAGCCGTTGAAGGAGGCTTCCCCCCGGTCAGACGGCTCGGTGGCTGCCCGGCCCCGGCGCCCGTTACCGCGGCCGGCGGCGCCACCGTCGTCCCCGGAGGACGCCTCGGCGGTGTCCCGGTGGGCGGCGGACGCGATGTCGCGGTCGACAGAGACGCCGGTGGCCTTCAAGATGCCATCGATCATGTCCGCTTTTTTGGTGCGGGTGGTGGTTTTCACAGACAAGGCCTGTGCGATGGCATTGAGCTCATCGCGTTCCTTGCCTTCCAACACCGAGCGCTCGAGCTGCTGTTCCGCAGTCATCGGCCTCCTCGTTTCGAATGTCCTCGTTGACAGGTGGATCAAGACCACCCGTCAGGGAATCAGGGGTGCGGAGCCGTGTGTACGGTGTGTCAAACCCCCCTACGGCTCCCACCGACGCCGTCTACGGGCTGCGTCGCATTCAGATGCGTTGCAGAGGGTCCCGCCCAGGTGCCCGAACGGGTACTCCTGGAAGCGAAGGTGCCACCACTCTACCCGGACCGGCCCATGGCGGCAACAACCCCCAGGTGGGTACCCCTACAGGCCCAGTACCTCCAGCACCGCCCCCAGGTCGGCGTCGACCACCGTCGGCACCGATATCTGGCTGATGGCGATGTCCGGGTCCTTCAGCCCGTGCCCGGTCAGCACGCACACCACGGTGGCCCCGGCCCCCAGCCCGTCGGGCAGCCCGGTCTTCAACAGGCCGGCGACCGAGGCGGCCGAGGCCGGCTCGCAGAACACCGACTCCTCGGTGGCCAGGAACCGGTAGGCGTCCAGGATCTCCTCGTCGGTGACCGCCTCGATGCCCCCGCCGGACTCGGCGGCCGCCGACGTGGCCCCGTACCAGCTGGCCGGGTTGCCGATGCGGATGGCGGTGGCCACCGTCTCGGGGTGCTCGATCGGGTGGCCCTCGACGATCGGGGCGGCGCCCGCCGCCTGGAACCCGAGCATGCGGGGCAGCCGGGTCGACCGCCCGGCCTCCCTGTACTCGAGGTACCCCTTCCAGTAGGCGGTGATGTTGCCGGCGTTCCCCACCGGGATGCAGTGGACCTCGGGGGCGTCGCCGAGCGCGTCGACCACCTCGAAGGCCCCCGACTTCTGGCCCTCGATGCGGTAGGGGTTGACCGAGTTGACCACGGTGACCGGGGCCCGCTCGCCGAGCTCGCGCACGACGGTCAGTGCCTGGTCGAAGTTCCCCCGCACCTGCAGCACCTTGGCCCCGTGGACGAGGGCCTGGGCCAGCTTCCCCAGGGCGATGTGCCCCTCCGGGATCAGGACGGCACAGGTCAGGCCGGCCCGGGCGGCGAAGGCCGCCGCCGATGCCGAGGTGTTGCCGGTCGAGGCGCACACCACCGCCTTGGCGCCCTCCTCCGCCGCCTTGGAGATGGCCACCGTCATGCCACGGTCCTTGAACGATCCGGTGGGATTGGCGCCCTCCACCTTCAGCAGCACCCGGGCCCCCACCCGGGCCGACAGCCGGGGTGCCGGCAGCAGGGGGGTGCCCCCCTCGAGCAGGGTGACCACCGGCGTGCGGTCGGAGACCGGCAGGAACCGGCGGTACTCCTCGATCACCCCCCGCCACGCGCGCCGCGTCTGGTCGGTCATGCCCGCTCCTCCCCGATCACCCGCATCACCCCGCCGATCTGGTTCACCGGGCCGAGCGCCGACAGCACGTCGACGGTGGCCCGGACGTCACCTTCGCGGGCGGCGTGGGTCAGGAGCGTCACCCTGGCGCCGTCGTCCAGGTCCTCCTGTTCCATGGACCGGATCGACACCTGGTGGTCGCCGAACACCGTGGTCACCTCCCCCAGCACGCCGGGCCGGTCCTCCACGTCGATGCTCAGGTAGAAGGGGGTCCGGAGCCCCGAAGCCGGGTGGACCCGACCGGGCTGGCGATGGGGGGCCGGGGCGGTGGTGCCGGCCAGGACGTTGCGGGTGGCGTCGATCAGGTCGCCCACCACCGCGCTGGCGGTGGGGGCGCCGCCGGCGCCTTGCCCGTAGAGCATCAGCTCACCGGCTGCCTCGCCCTCGATGAAGACGGCGTTGAAGGCGTCGCGCACCCCGGCCAGGGGATGGGTGGCAGGGAGCATGGCCGGGTGGACCCGCACCGACACCTCGCCGTCGCCCACCCGCTCCACGATGGCCAGCAGTTTGATCACATAGCCGGCGCGCCCGGCGAAGGCCACGTCCATCGCCCGGATGGCGGTGATCCCCTCACACGACACCTCCTCGGCGGCGATGTCGTAGCCGAAGGCGATGCCGGCCAGGATGGCCGCCTTGGCGGCGGCGTCGTGGCCCTCCACGTCAGCCGTCGGGTCGCGCTCGGCGAGCCCGAGCGCCTGGGCCTCGGCCAGCACGTCGGCGTAGTCGGCGCCGTGGGCGGCCATCTTGGTCAGGATGAAGTTGGTGGTGCCGTTGACGATCCCCATGACTCGCTGGATCCGCTCTCCGGTCAGCGACTCGCGCAGCACCCGCACCAGTGGGACCGCCCCGGCCACGGCCGCCTCGTAGAGCAGGTCCACCCCCTGCCGGCGGGCCAGCGTCCGGAGCCCGATGCCCTGCGGCGAGGCCAGGAGCGCCTTGTTGGCCGTCACCACCGACTTGCCGGCGGTGAGGGCGGCGGTGATCAGGCTGGCGGCCGGCTCGATCCCCCCGATGAGCTCGATCACGATGTCGACCGACGGGTCGACGGCCAGGCCGGCAGCATCGGTGGTGAGCAGCCCGGCGGGCACATGGTCCGGTCTGGCCCGGCCCAGGTCGTTCACCGCCACCCCCACCAGCTCCAGCCGGGCGCCGGCCTGAACCGCCAGCTCGTCGGCGCGCGACCGGATCAGGCCCACCAGGGCGCTTCCCACCGTGCCGCCGCCGAGGACGGCGATGCGCACCACCTGTTCGGAAGGGTCGGCCGAGATCACCCGGTCACGCTACCGCCTGGCCGGAGGCCGGAGGCCGGATCGCCGGTCAGGTGTCGAGGCGGACGAGATCGTCGAACGTCTCGCGGCGGACCACCGTCCTGGCCACGCCGTCGGCCACGAAGAGCACGGCCGGGCGGGGCACCTTGTTGTAGTTGGACGCCATGGAGTGGCCGTAGGCACCGGTCACCGGGGTGGCCAGCAGGTCGCCCACCGCCAGGTCGCCGGGCACGAACCCCTCGGACACCAGCACGTCCCCCGACTCGCAGTGCTTCCCCACCAGCCGGATCGGCATCGGACGGGGTGCCCCGGTCTCACGGGGGAGGAAGGCCTCGTACCCACTGCCGTAGAGGACCGGGCGGGGATTGTCGCTCATCCCGCCGTCGACCGACACGTAGGTCCGGAACCCGGGTACGTCCTTGACCGTGCCCACCCGGTAGACGGTGACGGCCGCCGAGGCCACGATGGACCGGCCCGGCTCAGCCGTGACCCGCACGCCCGGACCGATACCGGCGGCGGTGCATGCCTCCCGCACCGAGCGCGCCCACTGGGCCATCGGGGGAGCCTCCTCGCCGTTGACGTAGGCGACCCCCAGACCACCCCCGACCACCAGCTCGGGGAGGCCGAGGGGGGCGAAGAACCCGGCCAGGACCTCGACGGCCCGCACGAACGGGGCGATGGCGAACACCTGGCTGCCGATGTGGGCGTGGACGCCGGCGAACTCGACCACGCCGGCGGCGTCCAGCGCCCGGAGGCGGTCGATCGCCCGGTCGGCGGCCCCCGAGGACAGACCGAAGCCGAACTTGGAGTCCTCCTGCCCGGTCCGCACGAACTCGTGGGTGTGGACCTCGACGCCCGGGGTGATCCGGGCCAGCACCCGGGGTCGGACGGGGGAGCCGGCCGCGCCCACCAGGCGCTCGATCCGGTCCATCTCGTCGAAGGAGTCGACGACGATCCGCCCCACCCCGACCTCCAGCGCCTGGGCCAGCTCGGCGTCGGACTTGTTGTTGCCGTGGAGCACCAGCCGGTCGGCGGGCACCCCAGCGACGAGGGCCACGTGGAGCTCGCCACCGGTGGCCACGTCGAGGCACATCCCCTCCTCGTTGGCCAGCCTGGCCATGGCCACGCACAGGAACGCCTTGGAGGCGTAGGCCACGCCGTCGCCCCATGCCTCCACCGCCTCGCGACAGCGGGCCCGGAGGTGCGCCTCGTCGTAGACGAACAGGGGCGTCCCGAACTCCTCGGCCAGATCGGCCACGTCGATCCCCCCGATGTGGAGGTGCCCGTCGGCGTCGACGACGGAGGTCATCGGCAGCAGCGCCGGCGACACCGGGTCGGTGGGACCCACGGCTACATGGCCTCCGGGGCGGACACGCCGAGCAGACCGAGGCCGATGGACAGCCCGACCCGGGCCCCCTCCACCAGCCACAGGCGGGCCTGGGTCATGGCCGGGTCGACGTCCTCGGCCAGGATCGGGCAGTCGTGATAGAAGCCGTGGAAGAGGCCGGCCAGCCGGCGGACCCAGGTGGTGACCTTGGTGGGGGCGCGGTCGACGGCGGCCTCGGCCACCACCTCGGGGAGCTCCTCGAGGCAGCGGATCAGCTCCAGCTCTCGCTCGTGGGTGAGGAGCGAGAGGTCGGCCTCGGCCAGCGGCCCCCGGACCACGCCCCGCTCCGCCGCCTTCCGGGCCACCCCGCCGATGCGGGCGCTGGCCATCTGCACGTAGTACACCGGGTTCTCCGCCGACTGCTCCCGCACCGACGCCAGGTCGAAGGTGGTGGCCTGATCGAGCGAGCTCATCAGGCTCAGGATCCGGGTGGCGTCAGGACCGATGTCGGCCACCAGCGAGTCGAGGGAGATGGCGTTCCCGGCCCGCTTGCCCATCTTCACCGGCTCGTCCCCGTCGACCAGCGAGACCATCTGGCCGAGCTTCACCTCGAGGCGCTCCTTGGGCACCCCGAGCGCCTCCACCCCGGCCATCAGGCCGGCCACCTGGCCGTGGTGGTCGGCCCCGAAGACGTCGATGACGCGGTCGAACCCCCGCACCAGGAACTTGTCGCGGTGGTAGGCGAGGTCGCCGGCCAGGTAGGTGGCGTCGCCGTTCGACTTCCGGAGGACCCGGTCACGGCTGTCGCCGAGCTCGGAGGCCCGAAACCAGGTGGCGCCGTCCTGCTCGAAGACCAGCCCCTTCTCGGCCAGCAGGGCGATCGTCTCGTCGACCGCACCGCTCTCCTCGATGGAGGCCTGGCTGTACCACTCGTCGAAGACGATGCCCACCGACGACAGGGTGGCCCTGATCATCTCCAGGATCCGATCCGCCGCCCACCGGCCGGCGGCGGTGACGTCGTCGGGACCGTCGTAGACGGCCGCCAGCTCGGTCACGTACTCGCCCTGGTAGCCGCCCTCGGGGACCTCGGTCCCGTGGTGCCTGGCCAGCAGGCTCTCGCCCAGGCGGCGGATCTGCCCCCCGGTGTCGTTGACGTAGTACTCGCGACTGACCCGGTACCCGGCCCGGGCCAGCACCCGGCCGAGGGCGTCGCCGTAGCTCCCCCACCACCCGTTGCCCACGTGGATGGGGCCGGTGGGGTTGGCCGAGATGAATTCGACCTGCACCCGCTCACCATGGCCGACGTCGGGCCGGGCGTAGCCGCCCTCGCCCTCGGTCACCACCTCGGCCAGGGCGTCGTGCAGCCACCCGTCGTCGAGCCGGAAGTTGACGAAGCCCGGCCCGGCGATCTCCACCGAGGTCACGTGGGGCGGGAGGTCGTGGGTGAGCGCCGATACCAGGGACTCGGCCAGGGCGCGAGGGTTCGTGCCGGCCCGCTTGGCGCCGACCAGGGCCACGTTGGTCGACCAGTCGCCGTGCTCCCGGCGGGCCGGGCGCTCGAGGTGGACGTCCGCCGGCGCCACGGCCAGATCGAGCGATCCGGCCTCGGCCACGGTGGTGAGGGCGCGACTGACGTGTTCGGCGAGCTGGTCACGGATCGGCATGCGGAACGAGGATACGTCCTCACGGCCCGGTGCCCGCAGGACGCGGGCCACCCGGCCGGGCCGGGGCACTAGTGTTGACAGTTCGAAGGAGCGGTCCCCCGGTCGTCAGGCCCGGCGACCGCCCCGTCCATCGCCCTCGTAGCTCAGCGGATAGAGCATTGGCCTCCGAAGCCATGTGCGCAGGTTCAATTCCTGCCGGGGGCACTGCCGGGGCACCGGTCGCCCCCGGTGTCGGCTCGGCTCGATCCTGGCGCGGTGGATGTCAGGGCACGAAGGCGGCAAGCTGCGCGTGGAGCTCCGGAGCCACGAGGTCCCGCAGCTCGTCCGGCACGGTGAGCTCGTGGATCGATTGGCCAGCCTTGGCGATCAGGGTGGGGAACGCCGTCATCCCGTCCGACTCGTCGGCGATCGGGCCTTCGCTGTGGTGCGCCTGCATGCACGCCACCACCTGTCCAGACTGGTCGACGACCACGGTGACCTTCATGTCAGCCCCCCTCCTTGCAGGTTGTGGGACAACGCCGAGCTGCCGTTGTTGGTGATGGTGACGTAGTAGGTCACTCCCTGTGGCCCCGGCGTGGCCGTCTCCGCCTCGTAGTACTGCGACTTCATCTGCCCGTCGGCTAGAAGGGGCGTGTTCCAAGGGTCCCCGCCGTTCACATTGGCGGTGGCGATCTGCGACCCGTAGTCGTCGCCGCCGGGGCCGAACTCGGCGCCACCGAACCAGTAGGACCAGTACACCGACTGGCCGGGGTTGAGACTGACCAACGGTCCTTTGTTGTTGAATCCCATCTGCAGTCCTCCTCGTGTCGAACGGCTGGAGCCGGGACCCGCCGCCGCTTGATCGAATCTGGCACACGTCCCCGTCGGATTCCAGTGTGCTCCCTGGCTAGGGCCGGCGGCGGTAGGCGAAGTGCCCCTTGACCGAGTCGTCGGTGGGTGGCTCGCCCTCGTCACCGATCTCCTCGAGGAGGACGAACGCCGGCTCCAGCGCCGACCTGACCCGGGCCAGCGGGACGGCCAGCTCGCCGATCCGCTCATGATGGAGCTCGTAGCGCGCCCCGCCCACCTCCTCGAAGATCCGGATGTCCCACTTCGACATGGCGCCGGACCGTGCGTCCTCGGCGAACGACACGTCGATGACGGCCACGCCGTCCTCGAAGTCGTAGACCCAGGGCGGCTCCTCCCCCAGCCGCCGGAGCTCACCCACGGTGTTGACGTCGAAGAGGAACAGTCCTCCCTCGACGAGGTGGGCGTGGACCGCCTCGAACATCGAGCGCCAGGCTCCGAAGGACAGGAGGTGGTTGAGACTGTCGAACACGCAGATGACCACGTCGAACCGCCGGCCCAGGTCGAAGGCCGTCATGTCCGCCTCGATCAGGCGGGCGCCGGGCACCTTCCTCCTCGCCACCGCCAGCATCTCCGGCGAGCGGTCCAGGCCGGTCAGGGAGGGCACCGACTCCAGCCGTGCGAGGATCGACCCGGTGCCGCAGCCCAGCTCCAGCAGGGAGGTGGCACCGGGTCGGTACCGCTCGACCCAGTCGGCGACCCGCCGGGCCCGGGGACCGGGGTCGTCCATCACCGCGTCGTAGAAGCCGGCGAACTGCTCGTACTCGGTCATCCGACAACGGTGGCACACCGGGCAGGGCGGTCGCCGGGTCCGCCGGGCCATCGCCCCGCGTGTCGAGTTCCTGACCCGTTCATCCGAACGAGACGATCAATTTGGTTGTCCGGCGAGGGGGTCAGCGATCACCATGCTTCATGGCCCCCAACCAGTCCGAGCACCGTTCCGAGCCGCGCCAGCCGTCGGGAGCGCACTTCCCACGGCGGGTGTTCCTGAAGGGGGCCGCCGGCGTGGGGGTGGGAGTGGTGGCCGCGCCCCTGCTCTTCGACCGGCCGGCGTTCGCCTCGGTCTCGCTCGGTACCGGGACCGACCCCGAGCAGGTGCACCTGCAGTGGGGTGCCGACCCGACCACCGAGGTGGTCGTCTCGTGGGCGGCCCCGGCGGCCGAGCCCGCGCCCCAGGTCCTCTTCGGCCCCACCGCCGCCCTGGGCACCACGGTGGACGCCACCCCGCAGACCTACGTGGACGGCATCAGTGGGCTCGAGGTCTTCACCTACCACGCGGCGCTGACCGGGCTGGCGCCGGGCACGACGTACTCGTACCAGGTCAGCGACGGGGGGAGCCCGGCCAACACCACTCCGGTGACCACGTTCACCACCGCCCCCAGCGGGCGCAGCGCCTTCACCTTCACCAGCTTCGGCGATCTCGGGACCCCGGGGGCACCGTTCTCCATGGAGACCTACAAAGAGTCCCAGTACAACGCCTACTACGCGGTGAGCCAGGTCGAGACCCTGGCGCCCCTCTTCCACCTGCTCAACGGCGACCTCTGCTACGCCGACAAGAGCCCCACCACCCAGCCGATGCCCTACGTATGGCGCGACTTCGGCCTGAACATCCAGCGATCGGCGGCCAACCGACCGTGGATGCCGTGCATCGGCAATCACGAGATGGAGCTGGGCACCACCCAGTACTCCTCGACCGGCTACACCGACAACGACAACGGGCTGACCCCCGCCCAGATCAGCCCCACCAACCCCGCGGGTGCCTCCGTGTACTCCGGCGGCAGCTACGCCCAGTTCTCCAACGGGGAGTACGGCCACGCCGCCTACCTGACCCGCTTCTCGCTGCCCGACAACGGGACCGGTCAGTTCGGAGGCAGCTTCTACTCGTTCCAGGTCGGGTCGGTGCTGTTCATCTCCCTCGACGCCAGCGATGTCACCTACCAGGACAGTGGGGCGTTCACCGCCACCGCCATCACCACCGCCGGCGGCACCGTCATCCCGGCCAACACCGGCGTCTACAACCGGCAGTACACCGGTGCCCTCGGCAGCCCCGCCTCCGACAACACCGTCCCGGCCGGCGACAACGTCCAGACCCAGTGGCTCGAGACCACCCTGGCCGCCGCCGCCGCCGACACCTCCGTCGACTGGATCGTCGTCCAGATGCACCAGACGGCGCTGTCCTCCTCCGACGACAACGGGAGCGACCTGGGCATCCGGCAGGCGTGGCTGCCGCTCTTCGACCAGTACCAGGTGGACTTGGTGCTGTGCGGCCACGACCACGACTACGAGCGCTCGTTTCCGGTGCGGGGCTTCAACCACGGCCAGGGGACCGGGATGGCCGGCACGCCTCGGGCCGGTCAGACGGTCGACACCCTCCAGCCCGCCCCGGTTGTCGACAACCCCGCCCTCACCACCTTCGACACCACCCAGGGCACCGTCCACCTGGTGCTCGGGACCGGCGGCACCAACACCCAGGACAACACCTACGGCGCCAACAAGGTGGCCGGCACCGCCAGCGTCAACACCTTCACCAACCCGAAGGCGGTCGCCGCCAGCAACAAGGGCACCGGTGACACCTCGGAGCCGGCGGTGTGGTCGGCCCGGACGGACCCGACCACACCCACCAACAATCCCTACGGCGTGGCGGCGTTCACCGTCGACCCCGGCTCGGGACCGGGGGCCACCACCACCCTGACCCTCACCTACTACCACGCGCCGGCGGTGTCCCCTCCGGCCACCTACCCGGCGCCGGTCTCGTACGTCCCACCGGCCTACACGATCTACGAGACGATCACCTTCACCCGACCCCGGAGCGACGGGGCCACGTCCCCGCGGAGCACTCCCGGGGTCGAGACGCCGGAGTTCCCGACCCCGCTGCTGGGGTTGGCCGCCGCCGCCGTGGGGGCCGGCGCTGTCTACCTGTCATCGCGGAACCGGTCCGGAGGAGTGCTGCACCCCGCCACCACGCCGGACAACTGAGCCGGTCGGCTGCGTCGGCGGGCGGGCGGGGAGCGCACTACGGGGTGGGTGCCACGTGCTCCTGCTTGGCCAGCCACCGCAGCCGGGCCGCCCGGGCGTCCCAGGCGTAGACGACGCAGGTGCCGGCGAAGAGATCGTGCCAGGCCCGCCGCTCCCGCTGGATCAGTATCCCCAGGAATCCCAGGCCAAAGGCGATGATGCTGAGCGGGAACGTCAGGGTCCGGACGACCGCCTGCCTCGGACCGATGGGCGTCCCGTCGGCTCGCACCACCTGAATGCCCAGCAGCGCCATGCCGATGGTCTTGCCGTTGAGCGACCACTGGTAGGCGAAGTAGACGAACTCCCACACCACCAGGATGACCAGGGCCGGGATCTGGTGGTGGGCGATGGCGAAGGAGTGGCCGGTGGCCAGCTGCACGGTGAAGGACAGGGCGGCCAGCCCCGCCGTGTACAGGCCCCACGAGGCGCCCACGTCCACACCGAAGGCCACCAGCCGGCTGACGGCGCCGGCGTAGTGCCCCTGGCGGCGCTCGGTCAGCTCGAGGGGTGGCCCGGCCGCCACTCAGTCCACCTCCCCCACCGGACGGGTCGGGGCCGGGACGCCGCCCGGAGCCGGGACCGGGGCCACCTCGACCAGCGCCGCAGGGCCGAAGGGCAGTGCGGAGGCGTCCCGATGCAGGACGCGGTCTGTCCAGCGGGCGAAGAAGTCGTCGAGTCCCACCCCCTGGGCCCGCACCACGTCGAGCACCTCGGAGGCCACACCGGTGGTGGACCTGGCGATGATGGCCCCCAGTTCGGTCTGCTCGACCAGGGCGTCGATGTCGAGCTGGTCGACGATCCGGCCGACGTCGACCCGCCCGACGATGGCGTTCACGTCCACACGCTCGACGATCTTCTCCACGTCCACCCGGTCGACGATCCGGTCGACGTCGACCCGCTCGATGATCTTCTCGACGTCCACCCGATCGATGAGCCGGTCCACATCGACCCGCTCGAGGATGGCATCGAGGTCGATGGCGTCCATCACCAGCAGCACCGCCCGCTCGGCGATGGCCTGGGCCATGCTCTCGATGCGACCGGAGATGGGGTTCGGAGCCACTATTGCGGGCCGCTCGGACGCGGGGCCAGACGGAACACGTCGCCAGTTTCGCACCCGGTGCCCGCTCCACCGGGGACGGTGTGTCGCCCGGTCGTCCCGGCCGGTGGGTCAGCCGGCCGTCAGTGCCTGGAGGGCCCGGTCGGCGTGGACGTTCATGCGGACCTCGCTCTGGACGACGGCCAGGATCCTGCGGTCCCTGCCGATGACGAAGGTGGCCCGCTTGGTGGGCGACAGGGCGGTGAACCGGCGCCGCACCCCGTACTGGGTCGCCACCGCACCGTCGGGATCGGAGAGGAGCGGGTAGCCGAAGGAGTGCTTGTCCGAGAACCGCTTCTGCTTGTCGACCTCGTCGGCGCTGATGCCGACGGGCTGGGCGCCGACCGCGTCGAACTCGGCCCTCATGTCGCGAAAGTGGCAGCTCTCGGCGGTACAGCCGGGGGTCATGGCCGCCGGGTAGAAGAACAGCACCACCGGTCCGTCGGCGAGCAGGTCGCTCAGGCGGCGCGGCTTGCCGTTCTCGTCGGACAGCTCGAAGTCCGGTGCGGTGTCGCCGACGTCCATGGTACGAGGCTACTCAAACCCGGGCGGCGGGGTCGGGAAGCCGTCCCCGCTCACTCGGGGACGTTGCGCTCGAAGACGGAGGTGCCGACGCGGAGGAACCGGCAGACCACGGCGACCTCCTCGTCGGTGAAACCGGCCAGCTCCCTGCGGGCGTCGGTGACCATCGGCAGGTGGTAGCTCGCCGCTTTCCGCTTGGCGGCAGGCACCATCTCCACCAGCACCCGGCGACGGTCGCTCTCGTCCCGGCGGCGCCGGACGAACCCGGCCGCTTCCAGTCGGTCGAGCACGAAGGTGACGGCCCCGGTGGACAGGCGGGCGGCCTGGGCCAGGGCCCCGGCGGTCATCGGGGCATGCTGGTCCAGGATGTCGATGCACCGAAAGTCGGTGCGGTTGAGGCCCAGCTTGCCGGCCACCGCCTCGTCGAAGATGTCGACGGCCGCCTGGTAGCGGCGCATCGCCTCGCCCAGTGCGGACCTGCCGATCCCGGCGTCTGCGTCGGCCGGTCCGGGCACCTCCCCGCCCACTCCACCCTGCTCGCTTGACACGGATTTAGTTTAGCTCATAAGATACACAGAGGTAAAGGTACGTGCCGACAGCACCCGACTTCCGACGGACCGCGACCCGGCCACCGATCGCACCGCCCCGACCTCACCACCCAGACGGGACTGCCCCATGACCCACGCCATCGAAGCCCACGACCTGCAGAAGACCTTCAAGGGCAAGCGGGAGGTCCGCGCCCTCGACGGGGTGAGCTTCCTCGTCGAGGAGGGCACCGTCTTCGGCCTGCTGGGACCGAACGGCTCTGGCAAGACGACTGCGGTCCGGATCCTGACCACCATTCTCCGGCCCGACGGTGGCAGCGCCCGGGTGCTCGGGCACGACGTCGTCAAGGAGGCGGGCCGGGTGCGCAGCCTGATCGGCCTGGCCGGGCAGTACGCGGCCGTCGACGAGAACCTGACCGGGCGGGAGAACCTGGTGATGGTGGGCCGCCTGAACCACCTCCCCGGGTCGTACGTCGCCGGTCGGGCCAAGGAGCTCCTCGGGGAGTTCGACCTGTCCGACGCCGGCGACCGGCCCCTCAAGACCTACTCGGGCGGCATGCGCCGCCGGCTCGACCTGGCCGCCGCCCTGGTGGCCCGGCCCACCGTCCTCTTCCTCGACGAGCCGACCACCGGGCTCGACCCCCAGAGCCGGAACGACCTGTGGGAGGTGATCGAAGGTCTGGTCGACGGAGGCACCACCGTGCTGCTGACCACCCAGTACCTCGAAGAGGCCGATCGTCTGGCCAGCACCCTGTCCGTCCTCGACCACGGGCGGGTCATCGCCCAGGGATCGCCGACGGCGCTGAAGGCCGAGCTGGGGGCCACCGTCCTCGAGGTCGGCCTCCACGATCACCTCGACGCCGAACGCACGGCGACACTGCTGGTCCCGGTCGGCTCGCACCCACCCAACCGGAGCGGCAATGTGGTCGAGGTCACCGTGGACAACGGCCCCGAGGCCGCCATGGTGGCGCTCCGGGCGCTCGACCAGGAGCGGATTACGCCCACCACCTTCACCATCCGCGAGCCGAGCCTCGACGACGTGTTCCTGGCCCTCACCGGTCGTCGGGCCGAGGACGACACCGACGGGGACCACGCCGCCGCCGACGAGGGGCTCGACGACCGGGACGAGGAGATCACCGCAGTGGCGAGCAACGCCGGCCCCATCAACAAGGCATTCACCGACTACGAGGCACGAGGCCACCGATGACAAACACCATCTCCGTCCCCACCGTGTCGGGAGCCCCGCTGGCCACCGGGTTGTCAGGACGCATCCGGTGGGCACTGGCCGACACCTTCACCATCACCAAGCGCAATCTGATCGGCTATACCCGGATCCCCGAGGCGCTGTTCTTCTCGACGGTGCAGCCGATCATGTTCGTGCTGCTGTTCCGGTACGTGTTCGGCGGGGCCATCCACACGTCGGAGGCAAGCTACGTCAACTACCTGATGCCGGGGATCTTCGTGCAGACGGTGGCGTTCGGGGCCGTGAGTACCAGCATCGGCCTGGCCGAGGACCTGCAGAAGGGGTTGGTGGAGCGGTTCCGGGCCCTGCCCATGGCTCGCTCGGCGGTGCTGGCCGGACGCACCAGCGCCGACCTGTGCCGGAACGTGGTGGTCGTCATCATCATGACGGTGGTCGGCTTTCTGGTCGGCTTCCGCCCGACTACCGGCGTCCTCCCCTACCTGGCCGGCATCGGGCTCATCCTGCTCTTCGCCTACGCCCTGTCGTGGGGGTTCGCGGTGATCGGCCTATCTGCTCCCAACAGCGAGACGGCCCAGGTCATGTCGTTCCCGCTCCTCTTCCCGCTGACCTTCGCCTCGTCCGCCTTCGTCCCGGTCGACCAGATGCCCAGCTGGCTGCAGGGCTTCGCCACCTACCAGCCGGTCAGCGTGACGGTCAGCGCCTGCCGGGCCCTGATGCTGGGGGGCCCGACGGCGACATGGCTCATCCAATCGCTGCTGTGGTCGGTCGGCCTGCTGGCGGTCCTCACCCCGGTGGCCGTCCGGCGGTACCGGACCCGCACCTGACGTCGTCCGGCGCCCCGTTTCACTGGCGGTGGCGACAGGCTCCCACCTGGAGGTTGGACCCAGGACTAGGTCGTCCGGTCGACCGCCCGGTTGATCTCGGCGGCGGTGGCGGTCGGATCGTCGACCTCGACCACCAGTCGGGCGTACCGCTCGTCGTGGAGGTCGACGACCACCGAACGGTCGGCGTCGTGCACGTCCCAGAACACCCACTCCCCCTCTTGGCGGAAGGTACCGGCGGTCAGGTGACCGGGGATCCTGGCGCCACCGGCCTTCAGCCCGGTCAGCGAGGCGGCCCGGACCCCCTCCGGATCGACCCGGGCCCCGGCCACATGGACCAGGGGGATCTCCAGCCGGCTGTGGAGCGACCAGAGCCGGTCGATGCCCGACATCTCCACGTAGAGGTCCTGGTCGCCCACCCTGATCGTTGCCACGGTGGGCACTGTACCTACGGATCCGTCGACCGGTCGTAGTCGGCTAGCGACTCCGGGGCCAGGCGGTCAGAATGGACCCATGGCACCGTCCCCCTCCTCCTCCGTCGTCCCCGACAGCTTCGGCGCCCGCTCCGAGCTGCCGGTCGGCGACAAGACGTACGAGATCTTCCGGATCAACGCCCTGGCCGACCGGTTCGACGTCGCCCGCCTGCCGTACTCGATCAAGGTCGTCCTGGAGAACCTTCTCCGTCACGAGGACGGCCTGACCGTCCACCCCGCCGACATCGAGGCGGTGGCCGACTGGGGCCGCTCTCCCGAGCGCCACGGCCTGGGTGGCTCCGATGCCGCCGAGATCGCCCTCACCCCCGAGCGGGTGCTGATGCAGGACTTCACCGGCGTGCCGGGCGTGGTGGACCTGGCGGCCATGCGTGACGCCCTCGCCGAGCTGGGCGGGGATCCGGCCAAGGTCAACCCGCTGGTGCCGGTGGAGCTGGTGGTCGACCACTCGGTGATCGCCGAGGCCTCGGGCAGCCCCGCTGCCTACGACACCAACGTCGACATCGAGTACCAACGGAACATCGAGCGGTACCAGCTGTTGCGCTGGGCCCAGCAGGCCTTCGACGGGTTCCGGGTGGTGCCGCCCGGGGCCGGCATCTGCCACCAGGTCAACCTCGAGTACCTGTCGAGGGTGGTCTTCGCCACCGACGACGGCCGGGCCTACTGCGACACCCTGGTCGGCACCGACTCGCACACCACCATGGTCAACGGCCTGGGGGTGCTGGGCTGGGGCGTGGGCGGCATCGAGGCAGAGGCGGCCATGCTCGGCCAACCCCTCTCCATGCTGCTGCCCCCGGTGGTCGGCTTCCGGCTCACCGGCCGGCAGCCGGCGGGCACGACGGCCACCGACCTGGTCCTCACCATCACCCAGCTGCTCCGCCGGCACGGCGTGGTCGGCAAGTTCGTCGAGTTCTACGGACCCGGCGTCGCCGAGGTGCCCTTGGAGAACCGGGCCACCATCGGCAACATGTCCCCGGAGTACGGGGCCACCTGCGCCATCTTTCCGATCGACCAGGTCACCCTCGACTACCTGCGCTTCACCGGTCGCGACGAAGACCACGTGAACCTAGTGGACGCCTACGCCAGGGAGCAGGGACTGTTCCACCTGCCCGACGGGTCGGAGCCGGTCTTCTCCGAGACGATCGAGCTCGACCTGTCCACGGTGGTCCCGAGCATCGCCGGGCCGTCCCGCCCGCAGGATCGGGTGTCGCTGTCCGGCTCGGGTGAGGCGTTCCGCCAGGCGCTGCGGGGGACCAAGAAGTCCGCACCGGCCACCCTCGCCGACGGGTCCACTGCCACCATCGAGGACGGCCACGTGGTGGTGGCCGCCATCACCAGCTGCACCAACACCTCCAACCCGCAGGTCATGGTGGCCGCCGGCCTGCTGGCGAAGAAGGCGGTGGACCTGGGTCTTCGGCCCAAGCCGTGGGTGAAGACGACCCTGGCCCCCGGGTCCCGGGTGGTCATGGACTACTTCGACCGGGCCGGCCTCACCGAGCCGTTGGCCGAGGCCGGCTTCGACCTGGTCGGCTTCGGCTGTACCACGTGCATCGGCAACTCGGGGCCGTTGCTGCCTGGCGTCTCCGAGGCGGTGCAGGAGGGCGACCTGTCGGCGGTGTCGGTGCTGTCGGGGAACCGGAACTTCGAGGGGCGTATCCATCCCGACGTGCGGATGAACTACCTGGCCTCACCGCCGCTGGTGGTGGCCTACGCCCTGGCCGGCACCATGGACATCGACCTCGAGCACGACCCCCTCGGCACCGACCGGGACGGCAAGCCGGTGCTGCTCGCCGATCTGTGGCCGACGGTGGACGAGGTCTCCCGGACCATCCGGGCCTCGCTCACCTCCGACATGTTCCGCCACCGGTACCGCTCGGTGTTCGACGGTGACGAGCGCTGGCAGGAGGTGGAGACCGCCACCGGCAACACGTTCTCGTGGAACCACGACTCGACCTATGTGCTGCGCCCGCCGTTCCTGGAGGGATTGACCCCGGAGCCGTCGCCGGTGACCGACATCGCCGACGCCCGGGTCCTGGCCGTGCTCGGCGACAGCGTCACCACCGACCACATCTCGCCGGCCGGCAACATCGGCCCGTCGACCCCCGCCGGCGCCTACCTGGCCGATCACGGCGTGGAACGGGCCGACTTCAACTCCTACGGGGCGCGGCGGGGCAACCACGAGGTGATGATGCGCGGCACCTTCGCCAACATCCGGCTCCGCAACCAACTGGCGCCCGGCACCGAAGGGGGCATCACCCTCCACCTGCCCGACGGCGACCAGACCACCATCTTCGACGCCTCGCTGCGCTACGCCGCCGACGGGGTGCCGTTGGTGGTGCTGGCCGGCAAGGAGTACGGCTCGGGGTCGTCGAGGGACTGGGCGGCCAAGGGCACCTCGCTGCTGGGGATCCGGGCCGTCATCGCCGAGAGCTACGAGCGCATCCACCGTTCCAATCTGATCGGCATGGGGGTGTTGCCGCTGCAGTATGCCGAGGGGCAGAGCGCCGCCTCACTGGGGCTCACCGGCCACGAGGTCTTCGCCATCTCCGGAGTCACTTCGCTCAACCACGGGGACGTCCCCAAGGAGGTGGCCGTGCGGGCCGTCGACGGGGACCGGGTGGTCGAGTTCACCGCCCGGCTGCGGATCGACACCCCCATGGAGGCCGAGTACTACCGCAACGGCGGGATCCTCCCGTACATGCTGCGTCAGATGGCCGGCTGAGGGCGGGTGTCCTGCCTGCCAACCGAGCTGGGTCTGTAGGCAACTCCCCCCACGCGCTGGACCGGCAGGCCGGGAAGGGCGTGGGGCCCTCCGGCGGGGTCCCCCTCCGGGGTCCGATCTCAGAATCCGATCTCAGAATAAGTTTAGGCCGTATACCACGTCTCCGGCGGGTGACTGGACTCTCCGGCGGGTGACTGGACTCTCCGGCAGGTGACTGGACTCTCCGGCGGGGTCCCTAACGGGGTCCGATCTCAGAATAGGTATACGCCATATACCAAATCTCCGGCGGGAGATCGGATCCTCCACCGGGAGCCCGGACCCGCTGCCGAGCCGGCGGTCCCCCTACGTCCCGGCCGCGCGGTCAACTCCGGCGACGAACTTCGACCGCCGGGCAACCGAGGCGAGCGCCACGTCGATGTACCGATGCAGCACCCGCCGGCCCACAAACGTCGCCTCGGCAAGGCGGGGGCTCTCCACGAACGTGGCCGGGGCCGGCACCGTCCGCTCCCACCCCTCGGCCATGGCTCGGTCCACCTCGGCGTGGAACTGGAACCCGTAGATCCGGTCCCCCACCCGGAAGGCCTGGTTGGGGTAGGCACGGTTGGCGGCCAGGTGCACCGCGCCGTCGGGCAGGGAGAAGGTGTCGCCGTGCCACTGCACGACGGGGAGAGCCGGTTCGGCCAAGCCGCCGTACTCGGGACCCAGCACCGGGTCGAGCCGACCCTGGGCCGTCAGCGTCACCGGACACACCCCGATCTCGGGTTCCGGCCCCGTGGTGACCTCGGCGCCGAGGGCGGCGGCCAGCTGCTGGGCGCCGAGGCCGATCCCCAGCACCGGCAGCCCCGCATCGACGGCACGGGCGATGAGCGACCGCTCGGCGAGAAGCCACGGGTGGGTGGCGTCGTCGTGGACCCCCATGACGCCGCCCATCACCACCAGGCCGCCCACCGACGCGGCCGCCGGGAACACCTCGCCGCGGTCGGGGCGGACCACCTCGACGGTGCAGCCGGCACCGGTGAGCTCCTCGGCAACCATCCCCGGCCCGTCGCCGGGATCGTGCTGGATGACCACCCACGGGCGGGCCGGCGTCACCCGGTCTGGACCACGTGGAAGGCCTCCGCCAGCCGACTGTCGGGCATGCCGGCGGCCAGGGCGGTGCCCGACATCCAGGATCGGAGGAGCTCCTGGACGTCGCTGCCGGCCCCGATCTGGCTGCGGTGTGATCGGAGGGCGGCGACCTTGCGGTGGAACTGCTCGGTAACGTCCACCACCCGGTCCGCCCGCTCGGTCGCCATCATCCAGAGCTCGGCCACAGTGTGCGGCTCCAGGCCCTCTTCGAGCAGCTCGGGGTGGGCGAACGGGTTGCGGGCGTCCGGATAGACGGCGCACGTCGCCGCCTCACCGGCGGCCAGGTGATCGGGATGGCTGGCGTGGATCCGCGCCCAGTTCCGCTCGGGCGACTGCGCCACCACCCGCTCGGGACGGAACCGTCGGATCACCCGGGCGATGTCGCGACGCAGCTCGATGCTGGGCTCCAGGCGCCCGTCGGGGTACCCGAGGAAGGTGACGTCGGTGACACCGACCTCCCGGGCCGCCGCCCGCTGCTCGTCGCGCCGGACGGCCGCCAGGTCGGCACGGCTGATCGATCGGTCAGTCCCGCCCGCCTCACCGTCGGTGACGACGCAGTACTCCACCTCCACGCCGGCGTCGGTCCACACCGCCACCGACCCGGCGGCGCCGAAGTCCACGTCGTCGGGGTGGGCCATCACCACCAGGATGCGGGAGACGCCCTCGGGGCCGGGATCGACGATCAGGGGTGCGCGAAAGTGCGAGTCGGGCACGGGGTACTCCTCGGATCGGTGGGGCGGAGCGATGTCGGCGGCGATGCCGGGCCCGCCCCGGACCGGCGAGCCGGCTCAGGCCTTGGTGCCCGGGTCCCAGCCCGCCAGGTTGTTCAGCCGCGAGTCGTTGGAGAACATCTCCACGATCGGGATCTTCAGCCCGATGCGCTGCTGGATGCGCTCCACCTCGAGGACCTGGTTCCACTGGGCCAGCGTGACCACCACGCCGGCCTGACCGGCCCTGGCGGTGCGGCCCGAACGGTGCAGGTAGGCTTTGTGGTCCTCGGGCACGTCGAAGTGGATCACCACGTCGACAGCGTCGATGTCGAGCCCCCGGGCGGCCACGTCGGTGGCCACCAGCGCCGGCAGCCTGCCGTCCCCGAAGTCCTTCAGGGTCTTTTCGCGGTTGGCCTGGCGCAGGTCGCCATGGATGGCCTCGGCGTCGATCCCTTCCTTCTGGAGCTGCTCCACCAGTCGGTCGGCTCCCCGCTTGGTCCGGACGAACACGATGCTCTTGTCGGCGCGGCGACAGATGGCCGCGCACACCTTGACCCGGTCCATCTGGTGCACCTCGAGGAACCGGTGCTCCATGGCCTCGACGGTGGTACTGGGGGAGGCGACCTCGTGGCGGACCGGATCGGTCAGGTAGCGGCTCACCAGCCGGTCCACCGCACCGTCGAGGGTGGCGGAGAACAGCAGGGTCTGGTGCTCGCGCTCCAGCCGCCGGAGGACCCACTCGACCTGGGGCATAAACCCCATGTCGGCCATGCGGTCGGCTTCGTCGAGCACCAGGGTCTCGACGTCGGCCACCGACAGCTCGCCCCGGTCGCCCAGGTCGATCAGCCGGCCCGGTGTGGCGATGATCACGTCCACGCCCTTGCGAAGCTTCTTCACCTGCCGCTCGATGTCGGCGCCCCCGTAGACGGCGACCACCCGCAGGTCCGCCTCGGCGGCCAGGGTCTCGAGGACCTCGCTGACCTGCACGGCAAGTTCGCGGGTGGGTACCAGCACCAGGGCCCGGGGGCGGCCCGCTTCGGTGGCGCGGGAGGACATGGTGCGCTGCAGCAGCGGGAGGCCGAAGGCCAGGGTCTTGCCTGAGCCGGTCTTGGCCTTGCCGCAGACGTCCCGGCCGGCCAAGGCGTCAGCGATGGTCATAGCCTGGATGGAGAAGGCGGTGGTGATGCCCTGGACGGCGAGCGCCTTGACCAGGATGGGATCGACTCCCAGGGAGTCGAAGGTCGGCGCATCCGGCTCGGGGTTCGAAGCGTCGTCGTCGGTCCCGGAGGCGCGGCCCTGCCGCTCAGCGGTGGTTGTCATGGGGTGTGGTTCTCACTCTCGTCTGTTCTGTGACGGCCGGAGGCCGACCATCAGCGTCCGCGTGACTCGCGGAAGCAGCTGGGCCCGCCTCGGGCCGGACGCCCGATCCACGTCAGTGGACCCGGCGGACAGAGGTGAGGAAGACCCCGGTGGAGAGCACCGTGCTCTACCACGACCCACAGCATACCTGCTAGGAGCCCGAATCCGGCGTCATACCCCGAATCCGGACCCTGGGGGCCCCGATCGGGGCTGCCGGTCGCCTTCGGATGTGCCATCGTGGGCACGGGTCCGAGGTGCATCCGACGGTGCGCCGGCCGACCACCGCTCGACCGGAAGGATGCAACCCGTGGGAAAACTGGACACAGGCGACAAGGCACCGGCATTCACCCTGCCCGATCAGGACGGCAAGAAGGTCGCCCTGAAGGACTTCGCCGGCAACCCGGTGGTCGTCTACTTCTACCCGAAGGACGACACGCCCGGATGCACCAAGGAGGCGTGCCAGTTCAACGACAACCTCCAGGCCTTCTCCAGGGCCGGCGCCCCGGTCCTCGGGATCTCCGCCGACACCGCCGCCAAGCACCGGGCGTTCCGGGACAAGTACGGCCTCAACTTCCCGCTGCTGACCGACGCCGACCACAAGGTCGGCGAGGCGTACGGGGCGTGGGGCGAGAAGACCCTCTACGGCAAGAAGTCGATCGGGGTGATCCGCTCCACCTTCCTGATCGGCGCCAATGGGAAGATCGACCGGGCCTGGTACCACGTCAAGGCAGACGGCCACGCCGCCAAGGTGCTGGCCGAGCTGGGCGACTGATCGGGGCGGAACGAACATGGACCTCGACACCGCCATCGACTTCGCCCGCACCACCCGGCAGTCGGTCCTGGTCACCATCCGGGCCAACGGCCGCCCGCAGCTGTCGAACGTGCTGCACCACGTGTCCGGCGATGGGCTCGTCCGCATATCGATCACCGCCGATCGGGCCAAGTACAAGAACCTGTCCCGTGAACCCTGGGCGGCGCTGCACGTCACCCGCGACGACTTCTACGCCTACGCAGTCCTCGAGGGTGATGTGGTGCTGACGCCCGTGGCGGCCGACCCCGCCGATGCAGTGGTGGACGAGCTGGTCGAGTACTACCGGTCGGCGTTGGGTGAGCACGAGGACTGGGACGCCTACCGTCGGGCCATGGTGGCCGAACGACGGGTCATCGTCAGGTTCACCCCCGGACGGGCCTACGGGATGCTGTAGCTCGCTCCGGGTGCCGGGCGGCGTTGCTCGCGGTGCCGGGCGGCAGCGCGTCGCGTGCGCGGATACGCTCGCCCCGTCACGTCCCTGGCCCGAGGGGACGGCGGAGGTGGCTGATGAGCGAGGAACCGGCGGCACGGACCAGTGCCACCATCGAGATCGACGGCCTGGACGTCTTCTACGAGACCGAGGGCACCGGTGAGCCACTGGTCCTCCTGCACGGCGGCATGGCCACCAACGCCACCTGGAACGCGCAGTTCGAGGGCTTCGCCCCGCACCGGAGGGTGATCGCCCCGGAGCGCCAGGCCCACGGCCACACCCCGGACCGGGACGGGCCGCTCAGCTACCAGGCCATGGCCGACCAGACGATCGTGTTCCTCGAATCGCTGGCTCTGGCACCTGCCGACCTGGTCGGGTGGAGCGACGGCGGAATGATCGGATTCCTGATCGCCGCCCGACGCCCGGAGCTGGTGCGTTCGCTCACCCTGGTGGGGAGCGGGTTCGCCAGCGCCGGGTACGTCACCGGAGCCATGGACGAGTTCATCGCCCTGCCGGCCGACGACCCCGAGATGGCCATGTTCGCCGCCATGTACGCCGAGGCCTCACCGGACGGCGCCGAGCACTTCCCCGCCGTCTGGGACAAGGTGCGGACCATGTGGGGCGAGCCCTTCGACTGGTCGGCCGACCTCGAGAACATCACCGCCCCTGTGCTGGTGCTGATCGGCGACGACGACTACATCACCGTGCCGCACGCCGACCAGCTGGCGCGAGGTGTGCCCGACGGCCGGCTGGCGGTGGTGCCGGGGGCGTCCCACGTGGTGCCGATGGAGAAGCCGGACCTGTTCAACCGTCTGGTGCTCGACTTCCTGGAGCATCCGGTGATCGAGACGTGGCTCCCGCTGCGACGCAAGGGTGCGCCCGACTAGCACGGGCGGTTGCAGCCGGCACGACCGGCGAGGAGGGCGAACCCCCGCCACCGCCACAAACAGGCGACCTGTGCCATGCCGGCGGCACGCATCCACTGCAGCTGCAACTCGGCATCCGCCAGCCGATCCTCGGGATCGTCACGCTCTCGGCCGATCAGCCCGAGGAACTCGGCATGAAGTTCAGGAGTGGCGGAGGCGACCACCTCGAGGTTGGCGAACATCCCACCGGGCCGGAGCTGGCCGGCGACCTCGGCGTAGAGATCGCGCTTGCGGTGATCCTCGAGATGGTGGATGGCGAAGCCGGACACGATCACGTCGAAGGTGCCCAGAGGCGTGAGCGGGTCGGCCAGGTCCCATCGTCGCACGATCACCCGCCGGTCATCGGCGAACCGGCTCCGGGCACGATCCAGCATCGGCGGCGACGAATCCACCACCAGGGCTCGCTCGACCGAGGGACGAGCCTGGAGGACCAGAGCCGCCAGCCTGCCGTCACCACAACCGAGATCGAGGACCGACCGGGGTTCGTCCGCCAGCACCGACTGCAGCACGGCCTCCCCGGCCAGCCGGGGGGCGAGCCCTCCGATCCGTCGCAAGTACCCGTCGACGCGGTCGACGTCGCTCCAGCCGGCGCCTCGGACCCGATCGGAGCCGGCTCCCACATCCACAACGCCATTGTGCCCCCGGCCCGCCGCCGACGGCACGCACCCGACGGCCCGGCATGCCCGCCCACCGCCCTGCCTCACACCTGGTGGGCCGGGCACCACCACGACGTCCGCCCGCCCACCGTCGACCGGGTCAGCTCCGCACCGTCCCTGGGGCACCGGCCACCGACGTGGCGCTCCTCCGTCAGGTCGCCCCGGTGAGAGCCTCCCCGTTCGATCAGCAGGCCGAGGGTGCGGACCAGCTGCCGGCGCAGCCGGTCGAGCTCTCCGGGCTCCAGCGAGCCGGCGGTGCGTACCGGCGACAGCCCGGCCCGCCACAGCAGCTCGTCGGCGATCAGGTTCCCGATGCCGGCCACCTTCGACTGGTCGAGGAGCCGGGCCTTGATCGGGGCCGACGAACCGGCCAGCGCCGCCGCCAGCTGCCCTCGGGTGATGGAGAGGGCGTCGGGTCCGAGGTGGTCGAGGGTGGGATCGAGGACGACGCCGCCGAGACGGCGCGGGTCCTGCACCGCCATCCACCCCCCGTCGTCGAACCGGAACCGGACCCGCTCCCACGCCGGCTCGGTCCGGCGGGGGGCGTAGAGGAGCGGGCCCACCGCCGACGCCCCGTCGACCAGCAGGGTGCCGGTCATCCCGAACCGGACCCCGACCACCGCCCCGCCGTCGGTGTCGAGGAGGAGGAGCTTGCCGATCCGCCTCGCCCCGGTGAGCCGGTGGCCGACCAGCGCCCGACGCAGTGCTCCCGCCGTGGTCCCCTGCTTCAGGAACCAGGCGTCCGGGGTGTCCACCCCGGCGACGGTGCGGCCGAGGGAGGTCTGGGCCAGCAGGCGGTAGGACTCCACCTCGGGCAGCTCCGGCACGGCCACGAGGGTACCGGGGGCGCCCGGTTCCCGACGCCGCCAGGGCCGGACCACCCGGTCCGGACCACCCCGGTCGGGACCACCGCCATGCCGACCACGCTCGCTATGGTGGAACCCATGCCTCCCGAGAAGCCGCACTGGGCGGAGCTCTTCCAAGAAGTGGTGACCTCCGGCCTCTGTACCGGCTGCGCCGGCTGCATCATCGCCTGCCCGCACGACGTGCTCTCCTACGACGACACCGGTGGCAAGTACAAGCCGTTCCACATCGACGCCGACGGGGGGGCGGAGGACTGCACCCACGGGGTCAAGGGCTGCACCATGTGCACCCGGGCCTGCCCCCGGTTCCGGCTGTGGGAGCCGGAGATCGACACCCACCTGTTCGGCCGGGAGCGCACCCCGGCCGAGATCGCCGGCGTCTCCTCGGACATCCTGCTGGTGCGGGCCACCGACCCCGCCGTCCACCAGGCCGGCCAGGACGGCGGGCTGGTGTCGGCCATGCTGATCTGGGCCCTCGAGCACGATCTGATCGACGCGGCGCTCGTCTCCACCCTCGAGGGCGACGGCTCCACGTGGAAGGCCGTCCCCTCGGTGGCCACCACCCGGGAGCAGGTCCTGGCGGCCAGCGGCTCGCGCTACACCTACTCCGCCAACCCCCTCGCCTACCCCCAGGCCATCGAGGGTGGCGCCGAGCGCATCGCCCTGGTGGGCATGGGTTGCCAGGCCTCGGGCCCACCGGTGATGGCCGCCCGCAAGGCCGGGAAGATCGCCCGCCGGCTGTCGCTGACCATCGGCCTCCTCTGCTCCAAGACCTTCGACGACGCCATCTTCCCCGAGCTCTTCGAGGCGAAGTACGGCATCGCCCGGGCCGACATCACCAAGATGAACATCAAGGGCGTCTTCCAGGTGTGGACCCGTGACGGCGAGTTCCACGAGATCCCCCTCAAGGAGGCCCACGGCTGGACCCGCGAGGGGTGCAAGTCGTGCCCGGACTTCGCCGCCGAGCATGCCGACATCTCCACCGGGGGGATCGGTGCCTTCAGCGACTGGACGCTCACCATCGTCCGCACCGACAAGGGCCGGGACCTCCTCGACGGGATGATCGTCGGCGGGGCGGTCGAGACCCGTCCCGGCGACGACGACCCGGGCGCCATCGCCCTCCTGCACCGCCTGGCCGGGGTCAGCCGCAAGCGGTGGCCGCAGACGGCCGTGGCCATGCCCCGGCGCCTCCCCGACCTGATCTGAGCCCGGGCGGGAGGCCCGGCGATCCCCGGGCCGGGGCCCCCGGGCCCGGATGGACCGCCGGTCAGAGAGTACGTTGGCGGGCGTGCCGAACCGACGGGCTCCCCATGCCCGACCCACCGTGGTCCTGCTGGTGCGTCACGGGAAGACCCCGACCACCGGCACCATCCTGCCCGGCCGGGCCAAGGGCCTCCACCTGTCCGACGAGGGCGCGGCGCAGGCCGAGGCGGTGGCGGAGCGCATCGGCGCCCTGGCCGTCGACGGGCGGCGGGCGCCGGCGGCCGTCTACGCCTCGTCGCTCGAGCGCACCACCGAAACAGCCAGGCCCATCGCCCGCCGCCTCGGGCTGCGGGTCCGGTCCCACCGGGGCCTGCTCGAGTGCGACTTCGGCGAGTGGACCGGTGCCGAGCTGAAGGTGCTGATCAAGAAGCCCGAGTGGTCGCAGGTCCAGCGCTCACCCAGCGGGTTCCGCTTCCCCGGGGGCGAGTCCTTCCTCGAGATGCAGGCCCGGATCACCGGGACCATCGCCGAGCTGGCCGCCCTCCACCCCGGGGAGACCGTGGTGGCCGTCTCCCACGCCGACCCGATCAAGGCGGCCGTCGCCGCCGCCGCCGGCACCCACCTCGACCTGTTCCAGCGGCTGACCATCTCCCCCTGCTCGGTCTCCGCCGTGGCCTACACCGACGGCGGGCCGCACGTGCTCAGCGTCAACGCCACCTCCTCGCTCGCCGAACTGTCCCTGTCGTGAGCGAGGGCTACGACCTCGCCCAGCCCGACCGTTTCACCGTCGGCACCGTCGGTCCGGTCGGCCAGCGGCTGTTCCTGCTGCAGTGCCGGCAGGGCGGACTGCTGCTCACCCTGAAGATCGAGAAGCAGCAGGTGTCGGTGCTGGCCGAGTACCTGGCCCAGATCGTCGGCGGCCAGCCACCCCCGGACCACCTCCCCGACGAGCTCCCGCTGGAGGAGCCCACCGACCCCGCCTGGGCGGTCGGGACGGTCGGCGTCACATACGACCAGGGCGAGGACCGGGTGGTCATCGTCATCGAGGAGCTGGTCTCCGAGGACGAGACCGGGGCCATCGCCCGGCTGTCGGTCTCCCGGGAACAGGCGGCGGCCTTTGCCATCGCCGCCACCAAGCTGGTGGCGTCGGGCCGCCCGCCCTGCCCGCTCTGCGGGTCACCGCTCGACCCGTCCGGACACGAATGCCCGAGGACGAACGGCCACCGGCCACCGGCCACCTGAACGGCTGGAGCCCGGCGGCCGGTCCCGACCTCGGGGAGGCGCTCGCCGAGCTGACCGCAGGTGAGCTGACGATCGAGGGTCGTCTACCCTGGAGCTCGAACCTCACCTTTCTGGTGTCGGTGGGGGACGGCGGGATGCAGGCCGTGTACAAGCCGCTCCGAGGTGAGCGGCCCCTGTGGGACTTCCCCGGCGGCCTCTACCGCCGCGAGGTGGCGGCCTACGTCCTCTCCGAGGTGCTCGGATGGGGGCTGGTGCCGCCCACCGTGGCCAGGGACGACGGGCCGTTCGGCGAGGGATCCGTGCAGCTCTTCGTCGAGGCCGACTTCGAGCAGCACTACTTCACCCTGGTGGAGGAGGGGCGCTTCGGCGGGACACTGCGCACCGTGTGTGCCTTCGACGTGGTGGCCAACAACGCCGACCGCAAGAGCGGGCACGTGCTGCGGGGCGTCGACGACCGGCTCTGGGGCATCGACCACGGGCTGTGCTTCCATCCCAGCCCCAAGCTGCGCACGGTGATCTGGGACTTCGCCGGCGACCAGATCCCCGGGGCGGTGCTCGCCGATCTCGAGGGGCTGGCCGGCGACCTCCCCGACGAGCTGGGTCGACTGCTCAGCGTGCCCGAACGCCAGGCGCTGCTCCACCGCATCGCCGGACTGGTCCGGTCCGGGGAGTTCCCCGAGCCGGGCAGCGACCGCCCCTACCCCTGGCCGCTGGTCTGACGGCACCACCGGCGGCGGCTGCCGTCCCGGCGCCGGGCCGGCCGGACCGTCCGCTCAGCCGGGCAGGGCGACGTGGAGCGCCGAGCGCATGGAGCTCATGACCGCCTGGGACAGCACCTCACCGCCGTCGGGGGTGAGGTGGATCCCGTCGGGGGTGCGGATATTGACCTCGGCGCCCGAGCTGTTGGTCAGGTACGGGGTGAAGGTGCCCTGGGCGGTCCCGAGAATGACGGTGGAGTCGAGGTAGGTGGCGTCACCGGCGCGGATGGCCGCCTGGACCTGCACGATCCCGTTGATCACGTCCATCTCGCCGTTGAGCTGGGAGCCGGCCATGGAGGGCATGCCCACCCACAGGACGTGGGCCCCGCCGGCGATCGCCTCGTCCATCAACGATCCCACCCGCCAGGCGTACTCCGAGCTCCACGCCGCCGTGCCGTAGGCCACCGCGGTGCCGTTCACCACCATGCTCTGAGGGTCGTTGGCGCCCAGCATCGCCACCACCAGCTGCGGGTGGTCGTTGGCCAGGTCGGCCGACAGCTCCTCGGGCCAGTTGAAGTAGTCGGGACGGGCCAGCCCGGTGTCGACCTTGCCGTCCAGGGTGGCGGCGACCACACCGGTGGCGGCAAGGTCGTTGGTCAGCGGCTGGCCGAGATCGATGCCGATGGAGTCGCCGATCACCAGCACCCGGAGGGGGTCGGCGGCGGTCGGGGCCCGGTTCAACGGGGGCAGCGTGGTGGGCGTGGTCGGGGCCGGGGCGGTGCTCGGCGGGGAGGTGGGGGTGGGCCGGCCGCCCTTGCCCTTGCCCTTGGGCGGGGGCGGTGGGTTGACCACCGCCACCGACGGACCGCCGCCCTGGGACCGGCCAAGGATGTCGTCCGTCCACCCCACCACGTGGGAGAGGCCGAGCCCCCGGCTCACCACCGCGATGGGGCCGAGGATGTCCAGCGACACCGTCCGGCGGACACCGATGGGCGACTCCCTGGCCGACGTCTGGAGGCTGGGGGCGTCGAGCACCAGCCAGACGGCGAAGCAGACCACCCCGATGAGGAGCGCCCGGGTCCACGGGATCCCCGGGAACTGCGGGGGGTTCCCCGGGGCGCCGACCACCGGCCTGTCGGAGGTTGCCTCCTCGGACCCGGGGCCTTCGGTTTCGGGAGGGCTCGTCGACGGGATCGCTGAAGGTGTCGTCACGGAGTTCGGTCAGAACCGGTAGTAGATGAAGGGGGCCACACCCTGTGGGCCGAGGGTGGTGATGACGAGCAACACCAGTCCCAGTATGCCCCCTTGGACCACCGGGCGGCGGGCGGCGAAGACGGCCTTGACCCGGTCGAGCCAGTCGTCGGGGAGGTACTGGCTGCCGATGCCGGCGGCGATGGCCAGCAAGGCCAGCGGGGTGACCAGCGGAGACGGCCCCCATCCCGAGAGCACCCGGCCGAACAGCGACCAGGCGTTGGAGAACGAGGTGGCACGGAAGAAGAGCCACCCCACACAGACCACCTGGAAGGTCACGAACTGGGCCAGTGCTACCCGGGCCCGGCCCGACGGGGCCAGCGGCAGGTCGTGCGCCGCCCGCCAGCGCCGCCGCTGGCGCCCGATCACCTGTCCGATGCCGTGGTACAGCCCCCAGCCGATGAACGTCCACGCCGCCCCGTGCCACAGGCCGCCCAGCACCATGGTGATCAGGATGTTCACCGAGATCCGCCACTCCGGGCCCCGGTTGCCGCCCAGCGGGACATAGAGGTAGTCGCGGAGCCAGGCCGACAGCGTCATGTGCCATCGGCGCCAGAAGTCCTGGAGGGAGACCGCCGTGTAGGGCCGGTTGAAGTTCTGGGGGAAGCGGAACCCGAGCAGCAGGGCGATGCCGATGGCCATGTCGGTGTACCCGCTGAAGTCGGCGTAGATCTGCACGGCGTAGCCCCAGACGGCGACGACCACCTCCGGGCCGGAGTGCAGCCGCGGGGCGGCGAACACCGGGTCGACCACGTAGGTGGCGAGGAAGGAGGACAGGACGACCTTCTTGGCCAGGCCGGCGGCGATCAGCCAGAACGCCTCCACGTAGTCGACGTGGGCGGGGTCGCGCCGCCGGCGGATCTGGGGCAGCAGCTCGGTGCCCCGGACGATAGGGCCGGCCACCAGGTGGGGGAAGAAGGACAGGTAGACGGCCAGGTCCATCGGCCGGGCCGGCTTCAGCACCCCCCGGTGGACGTCCACCACGTAGCTGACCGCCATGAAGGTGAAGAAGGAGATGGCGATGGGCAGCGTCACGTTCAGCAGCGGCAACGGGCGCCCGATGCCGATCCCGTGGAACAGGTTGTCCACGTTGACGGTCACGAAGACGTAGTACTTGAACCAGGCCAGCAGGCCGAGGAGCCCGGACAGTGTCACCCACAGGACCACCCGCCGGGCGTGGCCCTCCAACCGGTGGAGTGCCGCACCACCCACGAAGGCGATGACAGTGGAGGCGGCCAGGAGGAACACGAACCGCCAGTCGGCCCAGGCGTAGAAGAAGTAGCTGGCCGCCACCATGAAGATCTTCCACGGGCCCGGGAACGGGTTCAGTAGCCAACTGACCGTGTAGACCACGGCGAAGAAGATGGCGAAGTCGATGGTGGGGAAGAGCATCGGTCTGTGGCTCGGAGGTGACCTCGACAGGCGCGACGCCCCGCCGGGTTCCGACCTTACCTCCCGCCCTGTCGATGTTCGTCGGTCACGCCGACGGGCCGGCGCTCGAGGTCGGGCCCCGCCCGGTCCCGCCGGTCAGACCGTCAGCCCCGCGCCTTCAGGGCCTCGATGAGCTTCGGCAGCACCTTGTGGACGTCGCCGACGATGCCCAGATCGGCCACCGAGAAGATGGGGGCGTCCTGGTCCTTGTTGATGGCGATGATGTTCTTGGAGTTCTTCATGCCCACCAGGTGCTGGGTCGCCCCGGAGATGCCGCACGCCAGGTAGACGGTGGGCTTGACCGTCTTGCCGGTCTGGCCCACCTGGTGCGAGTAGGGGACCCATCCGGCGTCGACGATGGCGCGGCTGGCGCCGGGGGCGCCGTGCAGCAGGGTGGCCAGCTCCTCGATGAGGGCGTACTGGTCCTTGTCGCCCAGACCCCGGCCGCCGGAGACCACCACGTCGGCCTCGTCGAGCTTGGGGCCGGTGCGCTCCTCCACGTGGCGGGCGACGATCCGGGCGGTGTTGGTGGCGCCGGCATCGGGGACGGCGGCGGCCACCACGTGGGCGGCGCCCCCACCCGATGCCTCGGCCGGGAACGACTTGGCCCGCACCACGAAGATGCCGGGGCCCTCGCCGGTGAAGCGTGCGGTCACCATCTCCGCCCCGCCGAAGATGGCGTGCTGGGTGGTGAGGCCACCGTCGGCGGCGACCAGGCCGACCACGTTGGTCAGCACCGGGCGGTCGATCTTGGCCGAGAGGCGACCGGCGATGTCACGCCCGTCGTAGGTGGCCGGGAAGAGGACGGCGTCGGGCCCGCTGCCACCCTCGATGGCGGCGGCGATGGCCGAGGCCACCGGGACACCCGGTAGGGCACCCCCCAGGTCGCCGACGTCGTGGACGGTGGTGACGCCGTACTCGCCCAGTGTGCCGGCCACGGCGGCGGTCTCGTCGCCGTAGGCCACGGCCTCCACCGTGCCGGCCAGGGACCGTGCATGGCTGATGAGCTCGAGGCTGGCGGTGATGGGCTTCCCGTCGGCGACTTCGGCCAGGACCCAGATCTTGTCGATGGACATGCTGTGCTCGTTCTCCCTAACCCGGTCCCTACAGGACCTTCAGCTGCTCGAGGAATTGGATGACGCGCTCGTAGGCGTCGCCTTCGTCGACGACGATCTCGCCGGACCCACGGGCTTCGGCGGCGGACACGTCGGTGATCTCCTGGCGGGCCCCGGCCGCACCCACCTGGCCGGCGTCGAGCCCCAGGTCGGCGACGGTCAGCGTCTCGACCGGCTTGGACTTGGCCGCCATGATCCCCTTGAAGGACGGGTACCGGGGCTCGACCACCCCGGCGGTGACGGTGACCACGGCCGGCAGCGGGCTCTCGACCTCGTCGTAGCCGGCCTCGGTCTGGCGCTCCACCTTCACCGAGTCCCCGGTGATCTCCACCTTCTTGGCGAAGGTGACCGACGGCAGGCCCAGGAGCTCGGCGAGCTGGACCGGGGTGGTGCCGGTGTAGCCGTCGGACGACTCGGTGGCCGCCAGAACGAGGTCAGGCTCGGCCCGCTTGACGGCGGCGGCCAGCACCTTGGCGGTGCCGAGGGCGTCGGTCCCGGCCAGGGACTCGTCACTGACCAGGATGGCCTTGGCCGCCCCCATGGCCAGCGCCGTGCGCAGGCCGGAGGTCTCGCCGTTCGGGGCCATCGACACCAGGGTCACCTCACCGCCACCGGCCGAGTCGACCAGCTGCAGGGCCATCTCCACGCCGTAGGCGTCGGAGTCGTCGAGGATGAGCTTCCCCGAGCGGGCCAGGTTCTTCGTCCCCGGATCGAGCGCCGGCGGCGCCGCCGGGTCGGGGATCTGCTTCACACAGACAACGACGTTCATGGCGGTGCATTGTTGACGAAGAAGGCCGTGCCGGACCAATCGGTTACGTGACCCCAGGTCAGGAGACCTGGTGCCCGTTTCTCCCGGCCGGGCGGAGCGGTCCCCGGAGCGCCTCGACGGCCGAGACGACGTCGTCGGTGATCACCGTGTCCACGCCCTCGGCGGCCACCGTCACCACCGGCCCGGCACCGTTCACCGTCCAGGCGGCGACCGACACTCCCACCCGGTGGGCCGCCTCCACCAACGACCCGGTGACCAGCGACTCCTCCGGGTGGAGGGCGTGGCAGCCCGCTTCCCGGGCCAGCCCCAGCCCCCACATCGGGTCGGCCCACCCGGCCAGGAGCAAGCCGGTGCGGACCGACGGGTTCACCTCGGCCACCGCCTCCAGAGACGGGGGCCAGAACGAGGAGACCACGATCCGCTCGGCGTGCCCCCCCTCGGCCAGCAGGGCGGCCACCAGGCGGGCGGCGACCTCTCCGGGGTCGAACCCCGGCTCGGTGGGCACGTTCTTGACCTCGATGTTCACCGTCATGTCGGCGCAGGCGTCGAGGGCGGCGGCCAGCAGGGGCACGTGGTCGGGCAGGTCGCGGACCGTCAGGGCGGCCAAGGCCCCGAGCCCGGGGACGTCGGCGTCGTGGTGGACCGCCAGGGCCCCATCGGCGGTGAGCCGGACGTCGAGCTCGACGCCGTCGGCGCCCAGGCGGCGGGCCCGGAGGAAAGCCTCGAGGGTGTTCTCGTCGATGCCCGATCCGGGGTCGGGACTGCCCCGGTGGGCCAGGATGGCCACGTCCCTGGTCATGCTGGGCTCTCCCTCGGTCGCCGATTGTGTGGGTACCCCCGATCCGGCCCCGATCGGGGCCGGATCGGGCGCCGACCGCCGGCAAAACTGCTTGCAACGGTGCACCGCGGTGATTATCCTACGGAGGAACCCCAGATGACCGGCGACTTCTTGGCGCCGAGCCATGTGAAACGAATCACAATGGGGACAGCTCGGAATCGGGAGCGGAGGAAACACCGTGGCGCTCGTGTGGAACCGGACAGTGGAGTGGGACGAGGGCGACTGGCGCGACGTGGCCGCCTGCCGCCATACCGAGCCTGACCTGTTCTTCCCCATCGGCACGACAGGGCCGGCCATCGACCAGATCGAGGCGGCCAAGCGGGTCTGCCGGTCGTGCGACGCGCAGGAGCCCTGCCTCGACTTCGCCTTGGCCACCAATCAGGAGTCGGGCGTGTGGGGCGGGACGTCGGAGGAGGAGCGCCGCAAGCTCCGCAAGGCGTGGCTGGCCGCCCGCCGCCGCGCCTCCTGAACCCGCAACTACAGGCCGATCTTGTGCACCTCGCGCACCGGTAGCTCGATGTGGACGACCGTGCCCGTCGACCCGGGGTCGGTGTCGCGCCGGTTGGTCATGACGATGGTGCCGCCGATCTGAGTCCGCACCAGGTCCCGCACGATCGAGAGCCCCAGGCTCTGGGTGACGTCGAAGTCGAACCCGTCGGGCAGGCCCGAGCCGTCGTCGGAGACCTCCACCGACAGATGGGACTCGTCGCTGGCCAGGGCCACGGCGATGCGACCGACCGTGCCCGTGGACCCCACCGCCGAGTCCACCCGGTCGGGTCGGTCGGCCTCGTCCACCTCCACCTCGACGAAGGCGTGCTCCACGGCGTTCTGGAGCAGCTCCGCCAGCACCACGGCCAGAGGGGTGGCGACGTCGGCGGGGACCTCGCCGAGCTCACCCGTCACGCTGAAGGTGAGCTTGGCCGACGACACCACCGAGTCCTCGGCCATCTTGATCAGCGACGCCACGATGTCGTCGAAGGGGACCTGGTCGCTCGGGTCCCTCGAGAGGATCTCGTGCACGATGGCGATGGAGCGGACCCGCCGCTCGGCCTCGAACAGCGCCACCCTTCCCACTCCCGGGGGGAGCCGGCGGGCCTGGAGCCGGAGCAGCGCCGAGATGGTCTGGAGGTTGTTCTTCACCCGGTGGTGGACCTCGCGGATGGCGGCGTCCTTGGACAGCAGCAGCCGGTCGAGGCGCCGCACGTCGGTGACGTCCCGCAGCAGGACCAGGCAGCCGGTGACGTCGCCCTGGGCCAGCAGGGGGACGCAGTGCAACAGGACGATCACGTCCGGACGCCGCTCCACCTCCTCGACCACCGGCAGGGCCGAGGCCAGGGCCCACTCGATGGCCGACTCCTCCACCCCCAGGTCGTAGAGTCGGCGTCCCTCGAGCTGCGAGTACATGCCCATGCGGTGCAGGGCGTTGGTGGCGTTCGGCGAGGCGTACCGGACCCGGCCCTCCTCGTCCACCAGCACGATGCCGTCCCCGACCCGGGGAGCCTCCTCGGTGGCGACCTCCTCGCCGGGGAACGGGAAGGTCGACTCGGCCAGCATCACCGCGAACCGGTCGAACACGTCCCGGTAGGTCCGCTCCAGGTGGCCGGGCCGCCGGCCGGCCCCGGCGGCCAGGCGGGCCATCACCGCCACCACGGTGCCGTCGCACCGCACCGGGATGCACTGGAGCCGGACCGGCTCGTCACCGGGCGCGATGCGCATCTCCCCGCGGGCCACCTCGCCCGTCTCGAAGCACGCGGTCACCAGCGGCCAGTCGTTGACGCCGACCGTCTGGCCGACCAGGTCGTGCTCCACCACCGTGGCGCTGTTGGAGGGTCGCATCTGCCCCAGAATGACCAGGCCCGACTCGGCGCCGGCCTCGTCGGCCGAGATCGGCGCCAGGAGGACCAGGTCCGAGAAGGACAGGTCGGCCAGCACCCCCCAGGTGCCGAGGAGGCGCAGCACATGGGCCAGCTGGTGGTCGTCCAGGCCGGTGCGCTCCAGCGCCAGCTCGGCGGGGGTGGCCACCGTCAGCCCGCCCGGTCGGCGGCGGCCTCGGGTGTCGGGCTCGCCACTGGCACCTCGTGGGGTCGGCGGTTCCGGAAGCCCCGGAGCGTCCGCACGCCGGCCGCCGCCAGCAGGCCCCGCATGTCGTCGACCCGGTCGGCCACGTCCGGCAGGGTGTGGGCGTCCGACGCCGTGGTCAGGGGCACTCCCCGGGCCACGTACCGCCGGAGCAGCGGCGGGGCCGGGTACTCCTCCCCCACCGGCTTGCGCCATCCGGCGGAGGAGACCTCGGCGGCCATGCCCGAGGCCACCGCCGCCTCCACCATCCGGTCGTAGTACTCGTCGGGCACCGCCGGCACCTGTCCGGCCACCTTCACCAGGTCGGGGTGGGCGAACACGTCGCACACCCCCGAGGCGCCCAGCTCCTCCATGGCCAGCGTGTACTCGTCCCACACCGCGTCGATGTCCCGGACGTCCCACTCGGCCATGACCAGGGGGTCGCCCAGGACGTCGAACCGCCAGGTGTCCAGCCAGTGGACGGAGCCGAGCAGGACGTCGAAGGGATAGCCGTGCAGCAGGTCGGCCACGTCGTCCATCCGGTCCCGGTAGTAGTCGACCTCCAGGCCGAGCACCACGGGAAGGCCGGCGGCCTTGACCGCTTGGACCACCTCCACGTAGCTGTCGAGGTCCACCCGGGCGTGGTAGTCCCAGTAGGCGGCCATGCCGGGACGCAGCGCCTCGCCGGGCAGGTCGTCCCAGAACCCCCCGAGCCGGTCCCTGGCCTGGGTGAAGCGGAACAGGTGCTCGGTCAGGGCGATCTCGGTGACGCCGTGGGCCGTGGCGTGATCGCAGTAGGCGGCCACCTGGTCGACGGTGGCCTCGGCGTCGCTCTGGGAGTGGGGCCAGAGGTGAAGGTGGTAGTCGAGCACGGCTCAGCCCGCCCGCCGGACCAGCGTCACGCCGTCGCGCACGGTGGTCAGCACGGCCACCACCCGCGGATCCGACGCCACCAGGTCGTTGAAGGCCCGGATCGCCTCGGTGTCGGCCGACGTGTCCGACGGGTCGAGGATCCTCCCGCTCCACAGGGTGTTGTCGACCACGATCAGCCCCCGCGGGGCCAGCTTGGCCAGGACCGCCTCGTAGTAGGCGACGTAGCCGCCCTTGTCGGCGTCGATGAAGACGAGGTCGAACGGACCGGGCAGCGTGGCGATGGTGTCGAGGGCCGGCCCGACCATCACCTCGATGACCTCGGCGTACGGGCTGGCGGCGATGTGGCGCTGGGCGAACTCGGCGTGGAGCGGATCGATCTCGCAGCTGACGATCGAGCCACCCGGGGCCAGGCCGGCGGCCATCGACAGCGAGGAGTACCCGCCGAAGGTGCCGATCTCGAGGATCGACTTCGCCCCCGAGGCGAAGACCAGCAGCTCGAGGAAGCGTCCTTCCAGCCTCCCCACCATCATGCCCGGCGAGCGCAGTGAGGAGCGGACCTCCGCCGCCAGCACCTCGAGGCGCTCCGGTGGGGCGGTGGTGTGCGCCTCGGCGTACTCCTCGATGGCCTCTTCGATGATGTCGGTCATCACTGCATCGTAAGGCAGGGCGGCCCACCCGGTATCGGCCCGCCCACCCGCCGGTCGCGGTCGTCAGTCCCAGATCTGCTCCCCCAGCCGCACCAGGCCGGCCAGGTCGTAGATGTCGGTGTCGAAGAACGGCACCGTCGCCAGGACTTCGGGGGTGGTGCCGAGGTGCGACTCCTCCTCGGCCTCCCGGAGGGCGACCACCCGGAAGTTGAGGAAGCTGGCGGCCACCTCGGTCAGGACCCGTCGGATCTGATCGGTGTCGCCCAACGGCCCGTCGATCGAGGCGAGCACGGGCGTGAGGGCGGCGGCCAGCTCGCCGGCCCGCTCCTTCATGGTCTCGGCTACGGTGGCCCCCTCCGGCCCCTGCAGGTAGGCGGGCAGCACCTTGTTGAGGATGATGGCGCCCAGGTGGAGCTTGCGGGCGGTGAGCTCCCTGGCGAAGAATTCGGCCTCGCGCAGGGGCACCGCCTCCAGGGTCGACACCACCATGAAGGTGGTCCGGCGATCGGACAGCAGCCGGCCGACCGACTCGGCGCGCTCGACGAAGCCGGCGTACATCGACTGGAAGAGGATGAAGAACTCGGAGATGTCGGCCAGGAACTGGGTGCCGAGGATGCGGTCGGCGATCTGGTAGAAGGGCTTGGTGGCCACGTTGACCAGGCGCGACCGGTAGGGCACGATCAGCCAGCGCAGCAGCCGCGACGAAAAGAAGTCGGCCATCCGCTGGGGGGCGTCGAGGAAGTCGAGGGCGTTCCGGGTGGGCGGCGTGTCCACCACGATGAGGTCGTAGTCGCCCTCGGAGTGGATCTCGTAGAGGCGCTCCATGGCGATGTATTCGTGGCTCTGGACGAACCGCCCGGAGATGTTCTGGTACAACGGGTTGGCCAGAATCTCGTCCCGGGCCTGCTGGTCGGGGGCGTGCCGGCGGATGAGCGCGTCCCACGACTCCTTGGTGTCGAGCATGGCCGCCCACAGCTGGCCCCGGGGCTTCACGCCCGCCGCCCGGAACGCCTCGTCGGGCACCCGTCGCTCGGCATTGCCGAACCCTTCCAGCCCGAGCGCGTTGGCCAGCCGCTTGGCCGGGTCCACCGTCACGACGAGGACCTTGCCACCGTGGCGCAGCGTGGACATCACCCCGAGGGCGGCGGCGGTGGTCGTCTTGCCTACCCCACCCGGCCCGCAGGCGATCACGATCTCCTTGGCGGACAGCAGCCCGTCGAGCGACCCCGTCCCGGGCTCCGGCGGGCCGGCCCGCGGGGCGGCCCCGCCCTTGATCGACCGTCCCGGCACCGCCATCAGTACCCCAGCTCCTCGCCGAGCGACGCCGCCACCTGCCGGGTGGTGCGCAGGCCGTGCGACCGGGTGAACAGATACGGCAGGTACAGCATGGGCACCGCCGGGTCGATACCCGCCCGCAGCCGCTCGAGGTGGGTCGAGCGGGTCCGTCGCATGGTGACGGCCAGACGGGCGGCGTCGAGCACCGGAGAGGGGTCCCCGCCCACCAGCTCGGCCAGCTCCTCGGAGGGACCGGCGGTGGTGAGGGCGTCGAACACCGCCTCCTCCTGCCGGCCGAAGAGCTCGGGCAGCACCCGGTTGACCACCACCGCCGACAGGCGGACGGTGGTCTCCGTCTTGATCCGCTCCGCCAGCTCGATCGTCTCGTTGACCGGCATCTCCTCGGGGGTGCAGACGGCGATCAGGCCGGTGGTGGCGGGGTCGGACAGGATGTCGAGCATCCAGTCGGTCTGCGTCCGGATCAGGCCCACCTTCACCAGGTCGTTGATGGCCTGCGGAGCGGAGAGCTGGCCGACGATGTGGCCCGAGGCAGGGGCGTCCACCACCACCATGTCGTATCGGCGCTCGCGTACCTCGTAGCAGAGCTTGCCGACGGTGAGGATCTCGCGGACGCCGGGGGCGGCGGTGGCCACGAAGTCGAACGCCTTGGCCAGGGGTCCGATCCGACCGACCACCGGGATCCTCAGCTGGAGCTTGAGGTACTCGCGCAGCGACGCCTCGGTGTCCATGGTCATGGCGAAGAGGCCGGGGAGGATCTCCTTCTCGGCGAAGCCGGTGGCCGGCGCCTCGAAGAAGCCGGACACGTCGCCCTTGGCGTCGACCTCGCAGAGCAGGACCCGCCTCCCCTGATGGGAGGCGAACAGGGCCAGGGCGGAGGCGACCGTGGTCTTCCCCACGCCCCCCTTGCCCGTCACGAAGACCAGCCTCAGGTCGAGGAGCGCGCTCATCGGGTCGTCGGTGACCGGAGGTCGGTCGCCACGGGCACGGGACGGTGGAGGTGGGGGCCCGGGGTCAGGACAGCCCGAAGCCGACCCGCCGCTCGGAGCTCGGGGCGTCCACCTCGACGTAGGCCACCTTGCCGGCGGGCACCCCCACCTGGCGGCCCTTCCGGTCGGTCATCCAGAGGATGGCGCCCTCCTTGGCCAGCGACGCCTCGATGTCGGCCAGGACCTTGTCGCGGTCTGCGTCGTCGGGCAGCTCGACGTTGAGCTCCTTGACCGACTGCACGATCCCGATTCGCACGTCCACCGGGCACGCTCCTCTCAGCGGGGATGCCGACGGTCCCGCCGGCTCCCACTGACGATACAAGCTCGACAGGGGCCGCCGCCCCGGCGGCACACCCATGGGGCACACTGGCCCCATGGAAGGTCCGAGCGAGCGCAGCCGGCGGTGGGCGTCCACCATGGCCGGTCATGCCGGCGCCACCGCCACCGTGCTGGCCCACGCCGACAGCCGGGCGACCGTCGACCCCGGTGGCGGCCTCGACCGGGCCGCCCGTGAGGCAATCGAGGAAGCCCAGCTGGCCGGGGGCGCCACCCGGGCGACCGGAGCCGGTCATCGCCACCGGGCCGAGGAGCCCGATCCGTGGCGAACGTGCTTCGAGCGCGACCGGGACCGCATCCTCCACGCCCCCTCGTTCCGGCGCCTGGCCGGCAAGACCCAGGTCTTCGTGTTCCCCGACGACCACCAGCGCACCCGGCTGACCCACGCGCTGGAGGTGGCCCAGGTGGCCGGCAGCATCGCCCGGGCCTGCCGCCTGAACGTGGCGCTGACCGAGGCGATCGCCCTCGGTCACGACTGCGGTCACGGCCCCGGCGGTCACGCCAGCGAGGACGCCCTGTCCCCCTACGTCGAGGACGGGTTCGACCACGCCCCCTGGGGAGCGGACGTCTCGCTGGCCGGGCTCAACCTGTGCCACGAGACCCTCGACGGCATCCGCAACCACTCGTGGTCCCGGCCCGCCCCGTCCACCCCGGAGGGCGAGGTGGTCAGCTGGGCCGACCGGATCGCCTACGTGTGCCACGACTTCGAGGACGCGGTGATGAGCGGAGTGGTCACCGCCGAGGTGCTGCCCGCCGTGGTCCGCGACCGGTGCGGCGTGCGCCGCAGCCAGCAGCTGGGCACCTTCATCGACGCCATGGTGGCCACGGTGCTACGCACCGGGCGGGTCGCCATGGACCTCGACCATGCCGAGGCGCTGGCGGCCTTCCGGGCGTGCAACTACGAGCACATCTACCTCCGCCCCAGCTCGGTCGTCCAGGGACGGGCCGTCATCGAGGTCCTGCGGGCCCTGGTGGAGCACTACGGCGACCGGCCCGAGCTCATGGACGACGGCGATCCGGACCGGGTCGGGCTCACCGGGGGCGGGCCGGAGGCCCTCCGGGCGGCCGTCAGCTACGTGGCCGGGATGACCGACCGGTTCGCCTTCGACCGGGCGGTCGACGTCCTCGGGTGGAGCCCCGACAAGCTGCCGGCCGGCATCGGCATGGGCCGACCGCTCTGATCCGCGTGCCGGGGGTCCCCCTACACTCCCAACCGACGGGGTCCGGCGACACCGGCGCCGACCCCCGGTCGTCCGGGAGGTCCACCATGGTGACCGGAGCATCCGCACAACCGCAGCCGACGAGCACCAACGGCCGGCGACCGACCGGGTCCGGGGATGGCGGCCCGCCCGCCCCCGGCACCGTGGCCGATGCACTCGAACCCCTGGTGACCGCCCTGGTGGGATCCGGAGTACCGGTCCGGTTCGCGTTCTGGGACGGAAGCGGCCTCGGGTCCCGGGAGCCGGTGGGTACCCTCGAGATCCGCTCCCCCGACGCCCTCCGTCGCATGCTCTGGGCACCGGGTGAGCTCGGGCTGGCCCGGGCGTTCGTGGCCGGGGACATCGCCGTAGGCGGCGACCTGTACGCCCTCCTCAGGGAGCTCCACCGTGCCGCTCCCCGGGACCTCCGGAAGATGGGGCTGCGGTCCCTCCCGGCCATGGCGGTGGCCGCTCGGCGCCTCGGGCTGGTCGGCGCCCCGCTCCCCCCGCCCCCCGAGGAGTGCCGGCCCACCGGCCGGCTCCACTCGCTCGGACGTGACGCCGAGGTCGTCAGCCACCACTACGACGTGGGCAACGACTTCTACCGGCTGGTCCTCGGTCCCACCATGACCTACTCGTGCGCCCGCTTCGTGACCCCCGCCACCACGCTGGAGGAGGCTCAGGACGCCAAGCACGAGCTGATCTGCCGCAAGCTCGGGCTCGACCGGCGGCCGGGACTGCGGTTGCTGGACGTCGGGTGCGGCTGGGGATCGATGGCCATCCACGCCGCCCGCCACCACCGGGCCGAGGTGGTCGGGGTCGCCCTCAGCACCGAGCAGGTGGCGAGCGCCCGGCAGCGGGTGGAAGCGGCCGGCCTGTCCGACCGGGTCGAGATCCGCCTGCAGGACTACCGCCGGCTGGGGGGCGAGCAGTTCGACGCCATCTCGTCCATCGGCATGTTCGAGCACGTCGGCACCTCGTCCGCCGCCCGGTACTTCGACACGCTTCGGGCGCTCCTCGTCCCCACCGGCCGGCTGCTGAACCACGCCATCTCGTCGATCGGCGGCTCCAAGCTCGGGAGCCGCAGCTTCATCGGCCGGTACGTCTTCCCCGACGGCGAGCTCTTCGACGTCGGGAGGGTGGTGCTGGCCATGCAGGCTGCCGGCTTCGAGGTCCGTGACGCCGAGTCGCTGCGCGAGCACTACTCGAGGACGCTGCACGCCTGGGTGGCCAACCTCCAGGCCCACTGGGACGAGGCGGTCGCCCTGGTGGGCGAGGCCCGCGCCAACATCTGGCTCCTCTACATGGCGGCCTCGGCCAACGGCTTCGACGACGGCGGGCTCGCCGTCCACCAGGTGCTGGGCGTCGTCCCCAGCTCCGACGGCGCCAGCGGCATGCCTCCCACCCGGGCCGACTGGTCCTGACCGGCCGGGGGTGGCCCCGGCCCCGGCCGTCAGCTGATGGTGAGCTCCTTACGGTAGACACGGGCCGGGCCCATGTCGGCGACGGCGGTGGCCAGCGCCTCAAACGTCTTGGCCGCCTCGCCGTCGGGCTCGGCCACCACCACTGGGATGCCCTCGTCGCCTCCCTGGCGGAGGGCGGGCACCAGGGGCACCTGGGCCAGCAGGGGCACACCCAGCTCACCAGCCAGTTCGGCCCCCCCGCCGGCGCCGAACAGCTCGTAGCGCGTGCCGTCGTCGCCGGTGAACCAGCTCATGTTCTCGATCACGCCACGGACGGCCAGCTTCAGCTTGCGGGCGGCGTAGGCGGAGCGCTGCGCCACCCGCTGGGCGGCCGGCTGCGGGGTGGTGACCACGAACACCTCGGTCTTCGTCAGGTACTGGCCGAGGGACAGCGTGACGTCGCCGGTGCCCGGAGGCATGTCGATGAGGAGGAAGTCGGGCTCGCCCCAGTAGGCATCCACCAGAAACTGCTCCAGGGCCTTGTGCAGCATCGGGCCCCGCCAGATGACCGGGGTGTCGTCGGGGACGAAGAAGCCCATCGACAGGCAGCGCACCCCGTGGGCGGTGGGCGGCACCACCAGGTCGCCGATGATCAGCGGCTCCTCGCCGACACCGAGCATCTTCGGCACCGAGAACCCGTAGACGTCGGCGTCGAGGATGCCCACGTCGTGGCCCTGGCGGGCCAGGGCCACCGCCAGGTTGACCGTCACCGAGGACTTGCCCACCCCGCCCTTGCCGGACGACACACCGATGACCCTGGTCTTCGACCTCGGCAGCATGAACCGGTTGGGTCGACCCTCTTCGTGACCGAGCTGGGCGCCGTGGGCGTGCCCGTGCCCGGCGTGGCCGGCGCCGGCGTCGTCGTCCGGGGCCCCTCCATCGACCGGCTCGCCCCGGAGCAGCATCCGGAGCCGGGCCCGGTCCTCCTCGCCCATCACCGTCGGCTCGACCTCCACCTCGTCGACCCCGTCGAGGACGCCCACCGCGGCCCGCACCCGGCCGAACAACTCGTCGACCTGGGGGTAGCGGGCGACCGGCAGGGCGATGTCGATGCCGACCCGCTTGCGCTTGACCCGGACCGGCCCCACCATCCGCAGTTCGTCCAGCGGCCGGCGGAGCTCGGGGTCGATCACGGCGGCAAGAGCGGCCCTGACCTGGGATTCGTCGATGGACATACGGGGACTCCTCGAGGAAATTCGGCTTCCCCGTAGACTAGGGGACGTGCGAACGGACCCAGACAGGCTCGAGCCGGAACGCCTCACCTCCCCGGCGCCCTCGACGGTGCCCGGCCCCGACGGTACCTTCCCCCTGCACGACCCGGCGGACCCGGCCGGGACCGACCGGAACTTCTCGGCGGCCATGACCGCCGTCACCTCCGCCTTCGGCGACCCGACCCGCCGGGAGATCTACCTCTTCGTGCGCTCCAACCCGGGGGCCACCTCGTCCGAGGTGGCCCACCGCTTCTCCCTCCACCCCAACGTGGCCCGCCACCATCTCGAGCGCCTGGTCACCGGCGGCTACGTCGAGGTCAGCATGGAGCGTGCCTCCGGCACCGGCGTCGGCCGGCCGTCCAAGCGGTTCCGGGCGGTGGCCAACGACCCCACGCTCGACTTCCTCACCCGGCGCAACGACCTGTTGGTGCTTCTGCTGCAGGAGGCCCTGCAGCTCCTGGGCCCGGCCGCCGCCGAGTCGATGGCCGAACGGGTCGGCGAGGAGTACGGGCGCACGCTGGCCAACCAGATGTCGCCGGGCGAGGGGCAACGGTCGCTGCGGACTGCCATGCACGCCATCGCCGACACCCTCACCGCCCACGGGTTCGCCGCTCACGCCGAGGACGAGGGGGGCTCCACCTCGGTGGTGGCCGACAACTGCCCGTTCGGCGACGCCGCCTCCCAGTACCCGGTGCTGTGCGCCGTCGACCGCGGCATGGTCAGCGGCCTGCTCTCCGGGCTGTGCGGCCAGGACGCCGACAGGAGCGTCCCGGTCGTCCTGTCGTCGCGCGCCCGCGGCGACGACCAGTGCGTCGCCTCGGCCTGACGCCGGCGGCGCACCGTGGCCCGCCACTACCTCGACCACGCCTCCACCTCCCCGCTCCGCCCCGAGGCCCGAGCCGCCATGGAGGCATGGGCGGCGGCGGGCGTCACCGCTGACCCGGGGCGCGTCCACACCGAGGGTCGGATGGCCCGGGCGCGGCTGGAGGACGCCCGGGACCAGGTGGCGGGCGTGCTGGGGGTGCGTCCCCGGCAGGTGGTCTTCACCTCCGGCGGGACCGAGGCGATCAACGCCGCGGTGTGGGGTGTGACCCGCTCGGCACCCGGACCGGTGATCTGTTCGGCCGTCGAGCACTCGGCCGCCCGCCAGTCGTCGGCCCGGACGGCGCCGGTGGTGGAGGTGGCGGTGGACGCCTTCGGCACCATCCGCCCGGCGGCCGTCGAGGATGCCGTCAGGCGGTGCGCCGCCGAGCACGGCGCCCCTCCGGCCCTGGTCCACTGCCAGTGGGCCAACCACGAGGTGGGCACCGTCCAGCCCGTAGCCGACGTCGTGGCCCGCTGCCGGGAGTCGGGCATCGCCGTCCACGTCGACGCGGTGGCGGCCGCCGGCCATCTCCCGCTCGACCTCGGGACGCTCGAGGCCGACCTGGTGTCGGTGTCGTCCCACAAGCTGGGCGGGCCGCCCGGCATCGGGGCGCTAGTGGTGCGGCGGGGCCTCCGGATCGATCCGTTCGTGGTCGGCGGCGAGCAGGAGCGGGCCCGACGGGGCGGCTTCGAGAACCTTCCGGCCGCCGTCGGGTTCGGCGCCGCCGCCGACGCCCTGGCCGTCCCCGGCCGCCTGGACGACGAGGCAGCCACCGCCCGGCGGCAGACGGCACAGCTGGCGGCCGAGGCTCTGGCCGTCCCCGGCGTCACCCTGCTCGGCAGTCCCTCCCACCGGCTCCCCCACCTGGTGTGCCTGGGGATCGAGGGCGTCGACGCCGAGCCGGTGCTGCTCGGCCTGGACCAGGCGGGGATCGCCGCCCACTCGGGGTCGTCGTGCTCGTCGGAGAGCCTGGAGCCGTCTCCGGTCCTGGCGGCCATGGGCGTCGACGCCGAGCGGTCCCTGCGGCTGTCGGTCGGGTGGTCGACCACCGACGAGGACATCGAGGCGTTCGGCCGCCGGTTCTGCGGGGTGGTGTCGGGACTGCGCGCCCTGCGGTCCTGATCGGGCGGGTACCGGGACGTTCCGAGTCCGTCCCGGCTGTCGCCGCGACAGATCAGGTGGCGGGGACCTGCGGCGGGACCGGCAGACCCGCCTGGGTGTAGGCCCGCCGGAGGAGGGGCGCCGCCTGGTCGAGCAGATCGGTGGGGGGATCGGCCGCCAGGAACTGCCGGTACTGGGCGACGGCTCCGGCGGCGTTGCCGTCCTGCTGGAGGAGCACGGTGCCGAGGTAGAGGCGTCCGGCGAAGTCGGAGGGAGCCAGCTGCACCGCCTTCTCCAGATCGGCCCGACCGTCGGCGACGAGCGACGCCGAGCTCCCCGCCACCCCGGTCTCGTACTCGAGCCATCCCAGCTGGGCCAGCGCCACCTCGTCATCCGGCTGCTGGCCCAGGACCTTCTGGTAGAGCTGGGTGGCCTCACCGGTCTGGCCCTCGTCCACCAGGGTGGCCGCCTGGGCCAACGACTGCTGGATCTGCGCCTGCCGGCTGAGGGTCACGTTGCCGCTCGAGGTCTGGCCCGGCAGCCGGTCGGCGGCGGACAACGACACCACCAGCACCAGGGCGGCCACCATGGCGGTGACCCCGCCGCCGAGCAGCAGCCGTTGGCGCCGGCTCCGCTTCGGGCGCGGTGCCGCGTCGGCGGCGGCGGCGGCAACGTCGGAGCTTGCCGGGGTCGAGGCGCCCGTGGTGGCGAAGGGGGCCGTGGTCACCGGCCCCCGGGGCGGCCCGGACGCCTCGTCCACCCGGAGGTCCAGGGCGGCCAGCCGGGCGGTGTCCCGGCGCCGGAGTGCCTGGAAGTCCCCATCCGAAAGGTCGCCGGCCCGGTGCTCGGCGAAGGCATCGGCCAGCGACTGCTCGAGGAACCGGCGCCGGTCGTCGAGCTGGTCGGCGGTGGCACCGGCGTCGGTCGCCGCCTCGAGCCGCGCCGCCTCGGACGGGCCGACGAAGGCCGCCCGGCGTCGCCGGGCCAGGACCGCGGCCAGGGCTACCGCCGCCGCCAGCCCGCCGACCAGCGGCAGCACCCACACCATCAGGGACCAGCCACTGGTCGGGGGATCGAGCACGATGGCCGAGCCGTACCGGTCGGCCAGGTACGCCTCGATCTGCTGGTCGGTCCGCCCGTCGGCGATGAGCTGGCGGACGGCGGCGCGGACGATCACCGCCGTCTGGGCGCTGGAGTCGGCCACCGACAGGTCCTCGCAGCTCGGGCACTTGATACCGCTCTCGATGGCCAGGGCCCGCTGGGCGGGGGTGGGCGACGACGTGTCGAAGGCGCCGCTGCCGACGGCCAGGGCCACCACCAGCACCACGCCGAGGACCAGCCACAGCGGGAACCGCCGCCCGGTCATGGGTGGGTCGCCTCGGCCTCGGCGATGAGGGTGTCGAGCTCGGCGGCGGTCACCGGCGAGACGATGTGGGCCACCACCCTCCCGTCGGGGGCGATGATGAAGGTGGTCGGCTGGCCCTCCACCCCGTAGTCGAGGGCCAGCTTGCCGCCAGGGTCGGTCAGGGTGGGCCAGGTGGCCCCCAGCGTGTCCTGCTGGTACGCCCGGGCGGCCGAGACGGTGTCGTCGAACACCACGCTGACCAGGGTGGCGTCGCCGGTGGCCTGGTGGTGGAAGTGGAACGCCACCAGCTCCGGGCCCTCGTTCTGGCATGGCACGCACCAGCTGGCGAAGAAGTTGAGCACCACGTACCTGCCCGGCGCCTTCGGCAGCGAGAAGTCGGTCCCGTCGATGGTGGGGCCGCTGATCTGCGGGGCCTGGTGCCCGACCAGGGCGCTCTGCACCTGGGCGACGTTGGCCGACGGGCTGGCGGCCAGCACGGCGGTGAGCCCGGCGGCGATGACCAGCACGGCCAGGGCGATCCACCGGGCCGGGTGGCCGCGTGGGGCGTCGGGGCTCACGGGCCGTCGTCGGCGCCGACGGAGGCCGGCACCGGCCGGCGTGCCGGTGCTGTCGACGGTCCGGCGGTGCCGCCCCGGCCGCCCGGGCCGCCGTCATTGGTCGACCCGCCCGTCCCGGCCAGGCCGGCGGCGGCCTCCGCCGGGGCGTGGACCTCCACCACCGGCGTGGAGACCGGGTCGGTGGGCCGCCGGCGCCTGCCGGGCACCGCCGACAGCACCGATCCCACCGCCACCAGGGCACCGCCGATCCACAGCCAGGCCACCAGGGGCTGGACGACGACCCCGAAGGTCCACCGCATGCCGGTGGTGGGCGTGGAGTCGATGGTGAGGTAGACGTCGTCCCTCCAGCTCGAGTCGATGGCGGGGGTGCCCACGTCCTGGGAGTCGGGACCGAACGAGCTGATGGCCGGCGTGTAGATGCCGCCGCCGTCGACCCGCAGTACCGCATCGAGAGCGGAGACCGACGTCGTCCGCACCGTCCGGGTCCCGAGGAACTCCACGGTGTGGCCCTCGAAGCTACCGGTCTGGCCCGGGGACAGCTGGACCTCGGTCCGATGCCCGAAGGCGCTGGCGGCGGCCAGCCCGACGGCCAGCACCACCACGCCGATGTGGACGATCATGCCGCCGTTGGCCCGGCCCACCAGGCCCCGCCAACCGGCCAGCGCCGAACGGGCGGGCGACTGGCCGCCGGCCCGGGCACCGCGCCAGGCACCCCGGATGGCCAGGACCAGCGCCCGGCCGGCCGACGCCGCCGCGAAGCCGCCCAGCCCGAAGGCCAGCAGCGGCTCGAGCCCGTGGATGCCGAAGAGCACGCAGACGACCACCACCAGCACCCCCAGGGTGGCCGGCACGGCCAGGCGGCCACGCATCACCTCCATGGTCGTCTTCCGCCACGGCAGGGCCGGGGCCACCGCCATCAGGAAGAGGAGCCCCAGCCCGATGGGGATGACCAGCCGGTTGAAGTACGGGGCGCCGACGGTGATCTGCTGGCCGTTGTTGACCGCCTCGTAGAGGAGGGGGAACACCGTGCCCAGCAGCACCACCACCGCGAAGGCGACGAACAGCAGGTTGTTGGCCAGGAAGGCGCCCTCCCGGCTGACCGGCGAGTCGATACCGCCGACCGATCGGAGGCGGTCGCCCCGCCAGGCGATGAGCCCCACCCCGGTCGCCAGCACCAGACCGAAGAAGCCGAGCAGCAGGGGCCCGATGCTCGAGTCGGAGAAGGCGTGCACCGACTGGATCACCCCCGACCGGGTGAGGAAGGTGCCCAGGATGGTCAGGCTGAAGGTGGCGATCACCAGCGAGAGGTTCCAGATCCGCAGCAGGCCCCGGCGCTCCTGGACCATCACCGAGTGGAGGTAGGCGGTGCCCACCAGCCACGGCATGAACGAGGCGTTCTCCACCGGGTCCCAGGCCCAGAACCCGCCCCACCCGAGCACCTGGTACGACCAGAGGGCGCCGAGGAGGATGCCGACCGTGAGGAACGTCCAGGCGAAGAGGGTCCACCGCCGGGTCTCGCGCTGCCAGGCGTCGTCCTGGCGGCCGGTGATCAGCGAGGCGATGGCGAAGGCGAACGGCAGGGTGAAGCCCACGAACCCGAGGTACAGCAGCGGCGGGTGGATGGCCTGGAGCGGGTTGTCCTGCAACAGCGAGTTCGGCCCGGCGCCGTCGTGGGGGACGGCCCCCACGACGTGCTGGAAGGGATCGGCGGCGTGGAGCATCAGCCCGAAGAAGAACGCCGCCACCACGTAGACCACCAGGGTCGCCCAGGCCACCAGGGGCTCGGCGGCCCGGTGGCGGAAGCGCCACACCATGGCGGTGGCGTACCCGCCCAGGATCAGACCCCACAGCAGGATGGACCCGGCCAGGGCCGACCACAGGCCGGTGATCGAGTACAGCAGCGGGGTCTCACGGCTGTTGTTGTCGGCCACGAAGGCCAACGAGAAGTCGTGGGTGACGAGGGCGTGCTCCATGGCCAGCATGGCGATCAGCCCTCCGGCCAGGATCACCGGGGCGTAGAGCCGGCCGTGGCGGACGGTCGGGTCGCGGTGCCGGGCCAGCCCGACGGCGATCACCACCACCCCGGCCACCGCCGCCACGAAGGCGAGGACGACCCCGGTGTGCCCGAGGGCGCCGTTCACCGGCCGGCTCCGTCCGGGTGGTCGCCCGGTCCGTGCCGGGACGTCACCGCTTGGTCCCGTTCGGCGCCGTCACCCTTCCCGGGTTGGCGGCGATGTAGCTGGCGCTGTGCTTCACCAGGATCTGGTCGGAGGCGAAGGTGGTGCCGGCGAAGTGGCCCACGGCGATGACCGGGATGTCGTTCTGGAACAGCTGGGGAGGGCTGCCGGAGTTGACCACCTGGAGGGCGTCGCCGCCGGCGCTCAGGGTGAAGTCCACCCCGAGGGGGGTCTTCTGGATGGATCCGGGCACCACCAGGCCCTCGAGGTTGAAGGTCCGGTCGCCGAGGGAGCTGCGCTGGTGCACCGCCTGGTCGACGGTCAGGTAGTAGTCGAGGGCGGTGCCCAGCCCCTTCACCAGCAGGAAGGCGAAGGCGCCGGCCAGGATCACCCCGGCCACCACGAACCGGAGACGCAGGCGCCGCCGTTCGGTGGCGGCGGGCGGCGGGGAGGCCGGGGCCTCCGGCTCCATGGGAGGGGCGGTGGTCATCCCGCTCCGGGCTCGGCGGGGGCGGCCGGAGGCGAGGCCTCGACCCGCGACACCAGCCGGGTCAGCCGGCGGCGGCGCCAGACCAGCTGGACGCCGTAGAGGAAGAGGATCCCGAGCACGAAGCAGTAGCCGGCGATGACGTAGTTCACCGGCCGACCTCGGCGGGAACGGTGCCCTCCGCCCGGCGCTCGCGGATGGCCACGTCGAGCTCTCCCGATCCCAGGTAGTCCTGGAGGGCCCCGATGCGGTAGCGGACCAGCAGCATCCACACGAAGACCAGGGTGAGGGCGACGAAGCTGAGCAGCAGGGTCCAGGCCATCGAGCCGTGGATGGTCGGGGAGAGATCGGCGTTGAGCACGGTGGCCCCCTGGTGGAGGGTCTTCCACCACACCACCGAGAAGTGCACCAACGGGACGTCGACGGCGGCGAAGAGGGCGGCGAAGGCGCACCGCTTGGCCCGGACATCGGGCTCGGCCGGCACCCTCCGGAGCGTCATGTACCCGAGGAACAGGACCAGCAGCACGGCGGTGAGGGTCAGGCGGGCGTCCCACGCCCAGTACACCCCCCAGGTGGGCCGGCCCCAGATGGAGCCGGAGATCAGCGTGCACACGATGAACACCACCCCGGTCTCCACGGCGGCGGCGGCCAGCCGGTCCCAGAACAGCGACCGGGTGCGGGGCCAGAGGTAGAGGAGGCTGGACACGGCGGCCAGCCCGAAGGCCAGGTAGAGCGCCACCCACGCCACGCCCGGATGGATGTAGACCAGCCGGACCAGGTCTCCCTGCACCTTGTCGGGCGGGGTCACCCACAGCCCCAGCCAGACGGTGAGGGCGGTGGTCACCGCGGCGGCGGCCCCGATGATCCGGGTCGTCCAGACCATCCGGCGCGACTGCACCAGCGCGGCAGGCAGGGTGGCGGCGCCGGGCGGGGCGGTGGGTACGGATGTGGCCGTCGGGGGTGCCGTGGTCGTCATGCGGACTCCTGGATCGGTCCGTACACGACCACCCCGAGGGCCAGGTACACGGCGTCGAAGGCGATGAGGAGGTGGAACCAGGGCGTGGCGTCCGAGGGCGTCCCCCCGGACAGGCCGGCCTGCCAGATCCGGGTGCCGGCCAGCAGCACCGGGGTGACCACCGGCAGCAGCAGGAACGGCAGGATGGTCTCCTTCACCCGCAGGCCGGCCGACAGTGCCCCGTAGAGGACGCCGGCCGAGGCCAGCCCGATGGTCCCGAGGACGCACGAGGCGGCGATCAGCCAGTAGGTGTCGATCCGTGCCCCGTAGAGCAGCACCACGCCGGCGCCGAGCACCAGCTCCAGCACCACCAGCTCGGCGGCGACCGAGAGCGCCTTGCCGAGGAACTGCCCGGCGGGGTCGAGGCCCGACAGGCGCAGCCCGTCGCGGGCGCCGTCGACCGACTCCACCGCCACGCTCCGCTGGACGGCCAGCACCGTCGAGAACAGGACCGCCACCCAGAAGAGCCCGGGTGCCCCCTTGACCATCGGCGCCCGGTCGGGACCCAGGGCGAAGGCGAACAGGGCCAGCGCCACCACCCCGAAGGGCGCCACCTGGCTGAGGGCCACCCGGGACCGGGCCTCGATCCTGAGGTCCTTGCCCGCCACCAGCAGGGTGTCACGCCACATGGACGACCCCCCCGGCGGCCGGCGACGGTTCGGGGATCCGGGCCGGGCGAGGAGCCGGCGGGACGGCCGGGGTCGTCGGGGAGGCGGCCGCCGGGCCGCGGACGAGGCTCCGCTCGGCGGTCACCCGGCCGCCGGTGACGGTGATCGACCGGCCGGCCAGGGACGCCACCAGCTCGGGCTCGTGGGAGGCCACCAGCACGGTGGCGCCGGCGGCGTTGGCCTCGACGATCAGCTGGTTGAGGAGGAGCCGGGCCGAGGCGTCGAGCCCGGCGTGGGGCTCGTCGAGCAGCCACAGCTCCGGGGCCCGTGCCACCAGGACGGCCAGCGCCACCCGACGGCGCTGGCCGGCCGACAGCTTGGCGGCGCCGGTCCGCAGCACCCTTCCGGTGAGCCCGAGCCGGCTGCAGGCCTCGTCGATCCGGGAGACGTCGGCCCCCGCCGCCCGGACGGCGAACCGGACGTTCTCCCTCACGTTCAGATCGTCGTAGAGGTGGGAGGCGTGGGCCAGGAGGCCGACCCGGCGACGGACCGCCGTCCGGTACCGCTCCGGATCGAGCCCGAGCACGGTGAGCTGCCCGGAGGCCACCGGCACCAGGCCGGCGGCCACCCGCAGGAGGCTCGTCTTGCCGGCCCCGTTCGGCCCCTCGACCAGCACTGTCTCCCCGATGCCGACCTCGAGGTCGACGCCGGCGAGCAGAGGGAACCGTCCCGACAACGCAACCACGTTACGGAGGGACAGAGCGGAGGTGGGGGGAGCTGCAGGGGCCATAGCCGTCGGCCCATGCTACGGGGGTGGGGGGTTCCGGGCCAGGCGGGGGCGGTGCCCGGCGCCGGCGGGCCCGCCGGCACCGACCCGGCCGCGCCAATCAGCTGTCGGACAGGCGGGCCAGGTGGAGGTCCTGGAGCCAGGTGGAGATGTGGTCGGAGAGCACGGCGACGTTGCCGGTGACCAGGAGGATCCCGAACACGATGAGGACCGCCCCGCCCACCAGGTTGACCAGGCGAAGGCGGCCCCGGACCCGGGCCAGCAGGTCGGTCATCCGTCCGAAGGCCAGCCCGAACAGGAGGAAGGGCACCCCGAGGCCCAGCGAGTAGGCCAGCAGCAGGGCGATCCCGCTGGTGGCGGAGCCCCCCGTCCCGGCGGCCAGGCTCAGCACGCTGCCGAGCACCGGGCCGATGCACGGGGTCCAGGCGAAGGCGAAGGCCATGCCCATCACCGGAGGCGCCCAGGCGCCCAGCCGCGAGGGCCGGACGTCGAAGCGGTGCTCGCCGGTGATGAACGCCGGCAGCCGGAAGCCGGCGGCCATGGCCACCAGGATCGCCCCGAAGGCCACGATGAGGAGGCCCGACACCGTCTCGAGCTGCTTCTGGTGGGTGAGCAGCAGGTGGCCGACGGCCGACGCCGAAGCTCCCAGCATGGTGAAGACCACGGTGAACCCGACGATGAACAGCAAGATCCCGCGCAGCAGCCGGGCCCGCTCGCTCCGCAGGTCGGCAGGCGTCGGCCCATCGACCGGCAGGGGGGTCGGCCCGGCCGAGGGGGCCCCGACCGCCACCGGCACCGGTACCGGCACCGGCACCCCGGCCGGGCGCAGGGCCTGAAGCTCGGCGGCCGAGAGACCAGAGACCATCGAGAGGTACCCCGGCACCAGGGGGAGCACGCACGGCGAGACGAAGGAGAGCATCCCCGCCCCGAACGCCACCAGCAGGCCCAGCGGGTCGGCGTGGAGGTGGAGGGTGGCGGTGACGATCATCGAGCTACCGGCGCACCGTGGCGATCAGCCGAGCTGCTTGTTGACCAGGGCCACGTCGGCCTCGACCATCATCTGCACCAGCGTGGCGAAGTCGACGTCACGGTGCCACCCGAGCGTCTTCTCCGCCTTGGCCGGGTCGCCCACCAGCAGGTCCACCTCGGCAGGCCGGAGGAACCGCTCGTCGATCTCCACGTACTTCTCCCAGTCGAGGTCGACGGCGGCGAAGGACAGCTCGACCAGCTGCTTGACCGAGTGGGTCTCGCCGGTGGCCACCACGTAGTCGTCGGGCTGGTCCTGCTGGAGCATCAGCCACATGGCTCGCACGTAGTCGGCGGCGAAGCCCCAGTCGCGCTGGGCGTCGAGATTGCCGAGGGACAGCTTGGCGTCGAGGCCGGCCTTGATGCGGGCCACCCCGTGGGTCACCTTGCGGGTCACGAACTCGAGGCCACGCCGGGGCGACTCGTGGTTGAAGAGGATGCCGGACGAGGCGTGGAGGTCGTAGCTCTCCCGGTAGTTGACGGTGATCCAGTGCCCGTAGACCTTGGCAACGCCGTAGGGGCTGCGAGGGTAGAAGGGGGTCTCCTCGCGCTGGGGCACCTCGAGCACCTTGCCGAACATCTCCGACGAGCTGGCCTGGTAGAAGCGGATCTCCGGATCCACCGTGCGGATGGCGTCGAGCACCCTGGTGACACCGAGGGCGGTGGTCTCACCGGTGAGCATCGGCTGGCTCCACGAGGCCTGGACGAAGGACTGGGCCGCCAGGTTGTACACCTCGCTCGGCCGGTGGTCGCGGAGGATGTTGAACATCGACACCTCGTCGATCAGGTCGCCGGCCACCAGGGTCATGCGGTCCTGGATGTGGGCGATCCGCTCGAAGTTGACGGTGCTGGACCGCCGCACCATGCCGAACACCTCGTACCCCTGGTCGAGCAGGAATTCGGCCAAGTAGGAACCGTCCTGACCGGTGACGCCGGTGATCAGTGCTCGCTTCGCCATGCTCGATGTGCTCCTCGGGGGGTCAGGTGGCCTGGTCGTCGCTGGGGACCTGCCACGCCGGTGGTCGCTTCTCCATGAAGGCGGCGATGCCCTCCGCCGCTTCCGCCGTCTGGCTGGTGACAGTCAGCAGGGAGTGCAGGTAGGGCAACGCCTCCGTGGCGGCTGAATCCCACACAGCGTAGAACGATTCGCGGCCCAGCCTCACCGCTCCCGGCGGTTTCGACGCCAGGCTGGCCGCCAGTTCGGCGACGGCGGCGTCCAGCCCGTCGTGCGGCACCACCCGGGTGACGAACCCGATCCGGTCGGCCTCGTCGGCCTCGACCACCCTGGCCGTCAGCATCAGCTCGAGCGCCTTCTTGGGGGGCATGGAGCGGACCATCGGCACGGTCACCATGTACGGCCACAGCCCGACGTTCAGCTCGGGGGCGCCGAATCGGGCCCGGTCCGAGGCCACCACCAGATCGCAGGCCAGGGCCAGACCGAAGCCGCCGGCCATGGCCCACCCCTGCACCCGGGCGATGGTCGGCTTCCCGAGGTGCCACATCTCCTCGAAGAGCAGGGCCAGCCACCCCCGGGCCACGTGGTGATCGAAGAAGGCGTCGGTGCCCCCGCCGGCCTGGTGGGGGGCCATGCCCGACAGGTCGGCGCCGGCGCAGAAGGCGCGGTCGCCGGCGCCGGCGAGCACCACCACCCGCACGGCCGGGTCGGCCTTGGCCTCGGCCACGTGCCGCCGGAGGCCGTCGATCACCTCCCAGGTCATGGCGTTGCGCCGTTCCGGGCGGTTGATGGTCAGGGTCAGGACCGGCCCGTCCCGCTCGGCCACCAGCTCCGGCTCGGGCTCCTCGATCGACGCGGCGGCAGGCTCCTCGGGCACCGCACGACGGTAGCCGCTCGGGATCGGCGTGTCTCCGGGCGTCGGCGCTACCGTGGCGCCATCCCGACCGCCGCCCTGCTCTCGTTCCGTCTCGGAGGCTCCGACGGCGTGGCCATCGAGGCGGCCAAGTGGGCCGGTGCCCTGGGCCGGCTCGGCTTCGCCACCTACACGGTGGCCGGGTCCGGCCCGGTCGACCGGACGCTCCCGGGCCTGGCCATCGGGGCCGAGGAGCCCCCCGGCCGCCGCGAGGTCGGCTCGGCGCTTGCCGACGCCGACCTGGTGGTGGTGGAGAACCTCTGCTCCCTGCCCCTCAACCCGGGAGCCGCCTCGGTGGTGGCGGCGACGCTGGCCGGGCGTCCCTGTGTCCTCCACCACCACGACCTCCCCTGGCAGCGACCCCGGTTCGCCGGCCACGGTCCGCCCCCCGACGACCGGCGGTGGGCCCACGTGACCATCAACGAGCTCAGCCGCCACCAGCTGGCGGAGCACGGGATCTCGGCCACCACCGTCTACAACTCGTTCGACACCGGCCGGGCGGGCGCCGTCGGCGTCGGCGACCGGCGGGCCCGGGTGCGCTCGTCGCTGGGGCTCGGCGACACCGACCGGCTGGTGCTGCAGCCCACACGGGCGCTCCCCCGCAAGAACGTCGGAGCCGGGCTGGCCGCCGCCGAGGCGTTGGGCGCCACCTACTGGCTGCTCGGTCCGGCCGAGGACGGGTACGGACCCGAGCTGGACCGTCTGGTGGCCGGGGCGACCTGCCCGGTGGCCCTGGAGTGGCCCGGCCCGATCCCCGACGGCGGCGTAGAGGCGGCCTACGCCGCCAGTGACGTGATCGCCCTCCCCTCCACCTGGGAGGGGTTCGGCAACCCGTCGGTGGAGTCGGCCGTCCACCGGCGCCCCCTGCTCATCGGCCCGTACCCGGTGGCGGCGGAGCTGGCGGCCTTCGGCTTCCGGTGGTTCGGGCTGGACGACCTCGGTGACCTGGCCCGGTGGCTGGACGCCCCGGACCCGGCGTTGCTCGACCACAACCTGGCGGTGGCCGACGCCCACTTCTCGCTCCGGGACCTCCCCGGGCGCCTGGAACGGCTGCTCCCACCCCTATAGGCGGCTCCCCTACCGGTCGCCGCCGGGGCCGGACCGTTTCCGGTGACGGCTACCATCAAGGAGATGACCGGAGCCGTCACCACCGGCCGGGACAAGCCCACCGGCGTCGGCTCGCGCCCGGCCACGCCGACCGCTCGCCGGCTGACCGCCGAGGAGCGTCGGGCCCAGCTTTTCGACGTGGCGCTCTCGCTGTTCGCCGAGCGCGGCTACGCCGCCACCACCATGGACGACATCGCCGAGGCGGCGGGCGTGACCAAGCCGCTCGTGTACCAGCACTTCGACTCCAAGCGGGCCCTCTACATCGAGCTGATGGACGTGTTCTCGCACGAGCTGGTCGACCGCATCGTGGCCTCCACCGCCGACGCCCACGGGCCGCGCCAGCAGGTCGAGCTGGGCATGGCCGCCTACTTCGAGATGATGGTCGGCAACGAGCAGGCGTTCCGCCTGCTCTACGGCCGGGACGCCCCCGACGACCCGGAGCTGGGCGAGGCCCTCCGCCGGGTGGAGGACGCCATCGCCCAGGCCATCGACCCGCTCATCGACGCCGGGCTCGACCCCGGGCACCGCCTGCTCCTGGCCTACTCGGTGGTGGGGATGGCCGAGGGTGCCAGCCGGCACTGGGTGGACCGCAGGGCCGAGCGGGGGTCGGGCCGGCACGGTGCCGCACCCGACTCCAACGCCGAGGAGGCCGCCCGCCTGGCCACCCGGGTGGCCGACCTGGCCTGGGCCGGCCTCCGCCAGGTGCACCGGGTCTGACCACGCCGAGTTGGGCACTGGAGCGACCGTGGCAGAAAGCCGAGGAAGCCGGTAAAGTATCAGGGCTGGGGCGAGCGCACCGGCAGGCATCCTCGAGGAGCGCCATGTCCACCCTCCGTTCGATCTTGACCTTCCCCAACCCGGTCAATGAGTACGCCGCCCGGTCGGTGGCCGCCGGCGTGGTGGTGATGGCCGTGGCCACCATCGTGTTCCGCCAGCCGTGGATCTTGATCCCCTTGGCCTACGGGTTCTGGGCCCGCGTGCTGACCGGGCCGACCCTCAGCCCGCTCGGCCAGCTGGCCACCCGGGTCGTCGCCCCCCGGCTCCCCCGGGGCCCCCGTCTGGTGGCGGGGCCGCCGAAGCGGTTCGCCCAGGCCATCGGCGTGGTGTTCTCCACCACCGCCCTGGTGCTCTGGTACGGGTTCGGGTTGGGTACCGCCGCCTACGTGGTCATCGGTCTGCTGGCGGTGGCCGCCTTCCTCGAGTCGGCCTTCGGCCTGTGCCTGGGATGCAAGGCGTTCGGCCTGCTGATGAAGGCCGGGGTCGTCCCCGAGGAGGTCTGCGAGGCGTGCGCCGACATCAGCCTCCGCCACCCCGAGCCGGCCTCGGCCCCGTCGAAGGCCTGACTCCGGCTCAGCGCAGGCGGGGCACCAGCTCGGCGCTGAGGCCTACCAGGGTCCGGGCGCAGGCCACGTAGATCTCGTCCTCGCCGCCGGCGGGGTCGTCGACGTCCTCCCACCCCTCCAGCGCCACCTCGGCCAGTCGCAGGCGGGCCACCCGCTCGGCGAGGGGCTCGGGGCCGTCGGAGAGGTCGCGCGCCAGCCGGCGCAGGGTGGCCGTCCTGGGGGATGCCTCGGGGTACCGGCGGCGGATGTAGAGGACGTGCTCGCCGGCCAGGGCGATGATCAGGTCGGCCCGGGCCACGTCCTCGTCGGTCAGCTGGTGGCTGCGGTGGGCACCGGGGCGCAGCTCCACCGCCGCCAGGGCGTCGCGTGTCCGGCGGCTCACGGGTTGGCCCTCGACCACGTGGGTCCCGGCGGTGACGATCTCCACCGGTGCCGCCACCAACATGGCCCCGGCCATCACCGACCGGGCGGCATTGCCGGTGCAGAGGGTCAGGACGCGGGGGCGGCCGCGGCCCGCCGCCTCGCCGGGGTGGGCATCCATCCGGGCCACCGTACCGTCCCGGCGGCGGCCGGCGACCCGCCCCCGTGCGTCCCGGGGCACCGGCGACCAGGGTGCTATACAGCGTGCCAGTGGGACCCGCGGCGATACGAACAGAGGGCCTGACCAAGCGCTACGGCGAACTGGCGGCTCTCGACCACCTCGACCTCGACGTGTTCCAGGGCGAGGTGGTCGGCTACCTCGGCCCCAACGGCGCCGGCAAGACCACCACCATCCGGCTGCTGCTGGGACTGATCCGACCGACGGAGGGACGCGGCGAGATCTTCGGGCTGGACTGCCAGCGCCGCTCCGTCGAGATCCACCGCCGCCTGGCCTACGTGCCCGGCGAGGCGAGCCTGTGGCCGTCGCTCACCGGCGCCGAGACGCTCCACCTGCTCGGCCGCGTGCAGGGTCGGGTGGACGAGGCGTACCGGGACGAGCTGGTCTCCCGGTTCGAGCTCGACCCCACCAAGAAGGTACGTGCGTACTCCAAGGGGAACCGGCAGAAGGTCATCCTGGTCGCCGGCCTCATGACCCGTCCCGATCTGCTCGTCCTCGACGAGCCGACCACCGGCCTCGACCCGCTGATGGAGCAGGCGTTCCGCCACTGCATCCACGAGGCCCGGGAGCGGGGCCAGACCGTGTTCCTGTCGTCGCACATCATGACCGAGGTGGAGGCCCTGTGCGACCGGATGGCGATCCTCCGCGACGGGAAGCTCGTCGAGTCGGGGACGCTGGCCGAGATGCGCCACCTCTCCGCCCTCACCGTGGAAGCCACGTTCGACGGTGCGGTCCCCGACCTCTCGGGCGTCCCCGGCGTGAGCTCGGTGGCCGGCGACGGGCGGTCCGTCCGCTGCCAGGTACGCGGCCCCGTCGAGCCGCTGCTGAAGGTGCTGGCCAACGCCGGGGTCACCCAGCTGTTGAGTCGCGAGCCCTCCCTGGAGGAGCTCTTCCTCGCCCTGTACGGCGGGGACGGCCAGAGCCAGGACGCCGGCAGCGTTGCCGGCTGAACCGGCGGTGGCGGTGCCGCGGCGGTCCGGGCGGTCCCCGGGCACCGTGGTCGCCCGCCTCACCGCTCGCAAGGCGATCCGGTCCGGGGTCCTGTGGGGATACATCTTCGGCATCTTCGTGGCCTCGTCCGCCGTGAGCTACGCGTCGATCTACAAGACCCGGGCGGAACGGGACCACCTGGAGGCGGCGTTCGCCACGAACAATGCCGCCAGTGCGCTCTTCGGCTCCGCCCTGCACCTCCAGACGGTGGCCGGGTTCACCGTGTACAAGACCTCCATGGCGCTGATGGTCCTCGGCGCCGTCTGGGGGCTGCTGACCAGCACCCGGCTCCTTCGGGGCGAGGAAGACGCCGGACGCACGGAGCTGCTGCTCTCCGGTCAGACCACCCGGAGGGGCGCCGCCGCCCAGGCGCTCACCGGCCTGGCCGCCGGCGTCTGCACCCTGTGGGCGGTCACCGCGCTGGTCACCGTGGTGACCGGGCGGTCGTCGAAGATCGGCATCGCCGCCGGACCGGCGATGTACTTCGCGCTGGCCCTGGTCTCGAGCGCCATCATGTTCCTGGCCGTCGGCGCCCTCACCAGCCAGTTGGCGGCCACCCGCCGGCAGGCGGCCTCCTGGGCGGCCGCCCTCCTGGGTGTGAGCTACGCGGTGCGGATGGTCGCCGACTCGGGGATCGGCCTCCACGGGCTGGTCTGGGCCTCTCCGCTCGGATGGATCGAGCAGCTCCAACCGCTCAGCGAGCCCCGACCCTTCGCCCTCCTCCCCATCGTCGGGTTCACGGCCGTCCTGGCCGTCATCGCCGTGCACCTCGCCGGTCGGCGCGACCTCGGGGCCAGCACGCTGCCCGACCGCGCCACCGCCAGCCCGCACCTCCGGCTGCTCTTCGGCCCCACCGGGCTGGCCCTGCGCACGCTCCGTCCCGTCGTCATCGGCTGGTGGGTGGCGATCGCCATCACCGGGGTGCTCTACGGGCTCCTCGCCAAAGCGGCGGCGGCCACCATCTCCGGGTCGTCGGTGCGGCAGGTCCTCTCGAGGCTCGGAGCGTCGGGTACCGGCACGAAGGCCTTTCTCGGTGTGGCGTTCCTGTTCCTGGCGGTGCTCGTCGCCTTCGTGGCGGCCGGTCAGGCCACCGCCACCCGCGCCGAGGAGTCGGGAGGACGCCTCGACCATCTCCTGGTCCGTCCGGTCTCACGCTCGTCGTGGTTGGGCGGGAGGCTCCTGGTGGCCGTGGTCGTCCTGGTGGCCAGTGGCGTGGTGGCCGGCACCTTCACCTGGTTGGCCGCGGCCACCCAGCACTCGGGGGTGAGCTTCACCACCCTGGTGGGTGCCGGCCTGAACGTCATCCCGCCGGCGGTGTGCGTCCTGGGCGTCGGCGTCCTGGCCATGGGCGTCCTGCCCCGGGCCACCTCGTTCGTGGTCTACGGCCTGGTGGGCTGGTCGTTGCTGGTCGAGCTGGTCGGTGGCATCGGCGCCACCGACCACTGGATCCTCGACACCTCGGTGTTCCACCAGATGGCATCCAACCCTGCCGTGCCCCCGAACTGGCAGGCGAACGGCGTGATGGTGGCCATCGGTGCCGCCGGCGCCCTGGCCGGGGGCGTGGCGTTCAACCGGCGGGACCTGCAGGGGGAGTGACCGCAGACGGCGCAGCAGGACCGCCACGATCCGGGCGGTGATCCTGGGCGTCGGCGTCGCCTCACCATCTGGATCAGAGGACGAAGCCTGCCGCCGCTGCCGCCAAGCCCAACACCTCGTCGGGCTCCCAGGGAGCCGGGAGGGCGACGATGACGCCGTCGGCACCGGCCGCCTCCCACGCATGGAGCTCGGCGGACAGTTGGTCACCCGAGTGGCTCTCCCACACGGTGTGCGCGGAACACGTCGGAGCGGGTCGCCCCAGCCGGTGCGCGTACTGGACCAGCCGGTGGCGGGCGTCGACGAACTCCGCCGGGGATCCCCGGGGAAAGTTCCAGTGGTCGGCGGCGGCGGCGACCCGAAGCACCGGGTCGCTGCGACCGCCGATGACGATCTCCGGCCTCGGCCAGCCGCCGAGCGTCGGAAGCACTCCTCCCCGGGTATGCACCTCGTAGCAGGGGCCGGAGAAGTCGAACGGCCCGGCGGTGGCCAGCGCCTCCTTGATCAGCGCCACGCCGTCCTCGAGCCGGTCGGCCCGAGCCCCGGCGGATCCGTCGTCCAGCCCCAGGCCGTCCGACTCCCACGACTTCGACCCGGTGCCGATGCCGACGGCGAGGCGTCCGTGGCTCGCCTGCTGGACGCTGGCCGCCATCTGAGCCAGCAGGAACGGGTGCCGGAAGACGATCGGACTGCACATGGTCCCCACCCGGAGCCGGCTGGTCGAAGCGCTGAGGGCGGATAGCGAGGTCCAAGCCTCCAGGCAGGGACCGGCCGGGTCGCCCCATGCGGGCCCCAGGTGGTCGAAGACCCACGCGGAGGCGATCGACTGGCAGGCATCGGCCAGCTGCCAGGTGTGGCGGAGGATGTCCCACGTCACATGATGGAGGGGGGTCTTGACGCCGATCCACATGGCTAGAGCCGCACCGACAGCGGCTCGGTCCAGTCGTCGAGGTTGCCCTGCCCGCCAGCCGGCCGGTACACGGTGCGTTGGTGGGCGTGATCCCACAGCCGGTGACAGATCAGACGATGGTCGACGTACGGTGAATGAGGTTCGCGGTACATGCCCACGCGCAGGAAGAAGCGCCAACCGGGTCGCAGGGCGACGGGTGGCCGATGCAGCGTCCGGGCCCCGAACCAGGTCAGCACGTTCGACCGGAAGGTCTGGACGTCCCCAGGGGTGTCGAGGGTCCCCACCTTCCGCTCGATGGCCTCTCCCACCAGGCGCGGATCCTCCACGGCCTCCCGCAGCGGAACGGTCATCTCCTCCATCAGGAACTCGGTGTGGAGATCCGTACCGCCGGCGCCGGCCTCATCAGGCCAGAAGTACGACACCGCGCCGAAGAGGGCCTCCTCGTCGCCGGCCTCGAGATTGTCGGAGAAGTCGGCGACCTCACCGCCATCAACGTTCCGGCCCGGTCCCACGCGGTCGAGGTGCCACTCGCGGCGGGCGGCCGGGACCTCGCCTGCCGCCAGCCAGAGCAGGTGGCTGGTCCAACGGACCTGCCATCCGGCGCGTCGGCTGGCAGCCAGCCCGGCGAACGTCGGCGAGGTCCGCACGGCCCGGCCGACGGCTTGGGTCAGAGGTCCGGCATGTCGAAAGAAGGCGGACGTCGAACAGAGTGTGAGCGACGGTTCGGCACCAGCCACGTCCGGGCAGGGTGGCGTGGCGGAGAGGACCGGACCCCGCCCGGTGACACATGGAACGATGTGGAGGGAAGGAGTCACCGATGGGCCGATGGTCCGTTCTCCTCCGGGGGCGGGAACTTCGCCTCGGCGTCGGCGGCGGCGGCGGCTCGGTGCAGGCAGCTCGAGCTCCACCACCAGAGAATTACCGTCGAAAGCCCATAGGCCGCAGCTACGACGATGGCGGTCCCGAGGACCGAGAGACCGTCGTCACGCGACTGCACGCCGGCCGCGATCGTCAGCTGGGTGGCGATGAAGTGACGATCGGCCAGGAGTATGAACGACTTGTTGTGGGTGACCTGGTGGGTGGCGTTGTCGTGCGTGCCCCAGGCAACGTACGGGGCGATCAGCGGCTGCTGGTCGACGAAGTAGCGTCGGATCCTGGCCAGAGCCCGAAAGTTGCTATCGGTCGTGATCTCCCGGTCGATGAAGTACTTGTAGCAGAGCAGGCTGAAGATACCGACGATGGCGAGGAGGCCGTAGCCGATCACCTCCTTCGCCGAGTGCGTCAGCGAGCCGCTCGTCAGGGCGGCGATAGCGGCCGCCAAGGAAGCGCCGACCAGGGCGATGAGGATGTTGAGCCGGGTGGCGCCCTCCTGTCGCAGCCGTTGGGTATCGGCTTCGATGGAGGAGTACTCCTGAAGCAGGAAGTCCGCCGACCGGTCGGGTTGATCGGTATCAGAGGCCATGTGACCGACGCCGCTGGTGGCCGCTCCGCCGGATCATGCAGTTCGACAGGCACGCCTCGTGCGGGCGAGGCAGCGTCGTGGAGTCATGTTCCCACCCTAGGGGGCCACCCAGGCGTCCTCAAGTGGCCCTTGTGATCTGAGCGGGGTCTGGTGGGCCGCCCCCGTCGTGCTTGATAGTTGCTGCGCCCGGGACGGCACCATGGGGATACCACCCCCGCCGGTCTGACGAACTGCCGAGCGTGCGCCCCTGTCTACACAGCGTGTGGAGAACCCGCTCCACGACCGTTCCCGTACCGCTACCGTTACGTTCCCCTTACAGGTTCCGGTACCTACCGCCTGCACTCCGAGAGCAGGGATCGAAAAGACGACGCTGCCGGCGGCAATACTGCTCACACAAGGGTCCGACGTAGACAGCCAATCCATTGACGCGCTCAGGCAGCGCTAGCAGAGGGCACGCGGTTGAGCGTCTCCTCGAGCCAGTCGAACATGCGCTGCGCGGATAGCAACGGAGAGCCGACCTGACAATGGTCCTCGGCGCCTTCCTCGGCCGTGAAGAGCTGGAATGTCTTGTCGCAAATGAGGCCGTCGAACAGCTGCCTTGCCTGCCCGCGGTACCACAGGTCGCCCTCGGAGTCGATCACGAGCGTCGGGCAGGTGATCTTCTCGGCGATCCCCACCAGCGAGTAGTCGAGGGCCTTGAGGAAATAGTCGGCCGGAGAGGAGGCACGGAACGTGAACATCCCGTTCTCTATGCCCCACCTGGAGTCGGAGCTCGCGTCCATCATTGCTCGCATCACCTCGTCGCACCCGCTCGGATCGCTGCCCACCCAGTCGATGGCGGCTTGGCGCGACATGCCGCTCGGCAACCGATTCGCCATGAAGTCGAAGACACCTCCGTTGGCGATGCACGCCGCGAGCCGGTGCTCGAAGGCCGCGGCCCGAGGTGCCAGGTAGCCGCCGAAGCTGATGCCCAAGAGGGCGATTCGCTCCGGATCGACCGTCGGAAGGTCCAGGACGTGGTCGACGACCGGCGTGACCACCGCCTCCCAGTCCGGCCGGAAACCGAGGCCCTGTTCGCGGATCACCGCGCCCTGCCCAGGTCCTTCGAACGTGAGACAGTTCATGCCACGGGAGGTGGCAGCCGTCGCGGTGGCACGGAGCTCCTCCTGGGTACCGTCATATCCGGTGTGCACGATAAGCGTGGGAGCCCTCGCTTCGGCCTCATCTGCACGGTAGAAGTAGCCCGGAAGCGACGTGCCCTGGTACGGGATGGCCACACGTTCGACGGCCAGGGAGGTCAAGCCAAGCGCCTGCTCGAAGCAGGCCCGCGCACTGCGGGAAAAGTCGATGATGCGAGGGTCACTCGGGTCGCCGTGGAGGTAGAACTCGGCAGCGCGGTAGTAGTTAGAAGCTCGAAGGTAGGCCTCCCGGGCGCTGACCCTACAGCCGCGATCCAGACTTCCCTCGGCAATCTCGTGCACCCGCCGAGCGGTCTTCAGCCATTCGGCAGTCCAGCTCTCGAAGTCGCCCTCCCGGATGCGATACGCGGTCGATAAGACCTCGCCAACCTCAGCGTCACCCGAGGCCGCCGAGCCGAGCAGCCGGAGCGTCTGGAAGTCGAACTGGGCATCATTGAAGATGACATGCATCGCTGCCTCACCTCCCGGGGAGAACTAACCGGACCTGACCCGCCCATCGTCGCATGCCGCCCGGAACCGCGGCAGTGGCATTGTCACCTAGATCCATTCACGCACCCTCTAGGCACCTGGGTGACGGTCGCACCGGACATCCCCTATCAACAGCTACGCACCGCTTACCTCCAGGTCGATCCGGTCAGGTGCTCAAGTTCACGAGCGCCACACCCGGCTCAGATCCGAAGCGCCCCTCAGGGGGCCGTGACCAACCGGCGATCAGTTGTCGCCCTTGTACTACTGATGGTAGTAATGCTGCCGAAGAAGGAAGGGCTGGTGGAAGATGGCAGTGGCCGAAGCCGCAGTAGACAGGCATCCGAACACGGAGACCGCCGGTGCCCCTCGAGGGGCGAGGAGCCAGCCGAGGGACCTCCAACGGACGTTCCAGCTGTTGCTGGCGACCGTGTGGCTCCTCGACGCGATACTGCAGATCCAGCCCTTCATGTTCACGAGGGGCTCCAACGGGTTCAGCGGAATGTTGAACGGACTGGCCAGTGGGAACCCGGGATGGGTCTCCCACACCATTACCTGGAACGCGACCATCGTCGACCACCATTCGATCCTGACCAACACTGCCTTCGCCCTCATCCAGTTCGTGATCGCATTCGGGATCACGTCGAAGCGCACTATCAAGCCAGCCCTTGCCCTCTCCATCATCTGGTCCCTGGGAGTCTGGTGGTTTGGCGAGGGCGCCGGACAGGTCTTCCACGGGGGCGCGACCCCCTTCGGCGGGGGCCCCGGGGGCGTCCTCTTCTACGCGCTCCTGGCCGTGCTGCTCTGGCCGAGCACTGGCCCGGACCAGCCGTTCGTGGCCGCCCGCACCGTCGGGGTGGCTGCGGCCAAGTGGATCTGGGTGGCGGTGTGGGGGCTGCTGACCGTGCTGGCGCTCGTCGGTTCGGGTCGGTCGCCCAAGGCGCTCCACGACCTGGTGGCGGGCCTGAACAGCGGGCAGCCTGGATGGCTCGCCCGCATCGACCGGTCCTCCGAATCGCTCTTCCTGCATCACGGCACCACGGCGGCCATCCTGCTCGCTCTCGTCTGCGTGATCGTGGCGGTGGGCGTCTTCCTCCCCCCTCAGGCAACCCAGGTGACGCTGGTTCTGGCCATGGTGGTGTTCGCAACCATCTGGGTGGCGGTCGAGGACTTCGGCGGCATCTTGGCCGGAGGGGCGACCGATCCCAACTCGGGGCTGCTGGTCATCCTCCTGGCCCTGACCTACTGGCCACTGGCCGGAACCCGACCGACACCGATCACCCCGGCGCCCGGCCTGACGACCGTGGCGAAGGAGGCCTGACGCACATGGGCACCCCGACCTGGCTCTACTACCTCTCCGGCGTGCTGATGCTCGCCGTGGCCGGCTACGGCGCCGTGTTACTGGTCCTTTCCTTGGCCTCCCGGCGACCTGCGGGTAGGGACGTCGACATCTCCCACACCTCCATGGGTATCGCCATGGCGGGAATGTTCGTTCCCAAGTGGGCATTCGGCGCCAGCGCCGTCTGGGAGCTCATCTTCGGAGTGCTCATGGTCTGGTTCATCGCGCGGAGCATCCAGTCCGTGGAGCGGTTCGGGCTACACGTCCCCCATGCCCTCGTCCATGCGGCGATGAGCTTCGCCATGCTCCTCATGTACTGGTTCCCGATGGCGTCGTCCTCCGCTTCGGGGTCGATGGCGATGTCGGGATCGGCGGCAGGGTCGCATCTCGACTCCGGCTTGGGGGCCCTGCTGGCGCTGGTGTTCTGCGGTTCGGCAATCTTCACGCTGGCCTCGCCGAACAAGGGTGCGTCACACCATGGGACCCATCTGCCCTCCTACGCCATGAGCGGCGCATCCGGATCGGGGACCCCGGTGGGCTCCCACGGAGGAGAGCCCAGCCCTGTCGGGAACATCGAGGCTGCTGTGGCCTTGCCCTGGCTGGAGGACCTGAGCCATGTGGTGATGTGCATCGGCATGGCCTTCATGCTGATCCTGATGACCTGAGCTCGCTCCGACGCCTCTTGACCTGTTACGAAGTGGAGTCCGCCGGTTCGAGGACCACCGTATCGAGGGCGCCGCGAAGGGTCGCCGCCTCCGAAGGCGACAGGGTTCGGGCGAAGCTGACCAGCGCCGCATCGGTGTCCGTGCCGACGGCCATGGCCTGGCGCATCAAGACTGCGGCGTGGGCGCCCTGTGAACCGACGGCCGAGAAGCGGATGATGCGGCCGTCCATCCTGCGTCGGACCAGGCCCTTGCGGACCAGTCGGTCGAGGACGGTGGCCACCGTCGTGTAGGCGTTGCCGGACAGCACGTCGGCCACGTCACGTCCGGTGAGCTCGCCTCCGGGCTTCTGCCACAGGATGCCCATCACGCGGCGCTCGAGCTCGCCCAGCCTGGCGCCGCCACACGCACAGTCATCGCACGTGCAGGGATCGCACGAGCACATTGGATTGTCGCACCTGGTGGACTTGCTCACGGGCCGCCTCTCTTTGCGCGCTTTCGACTTTACCGTGTCTGGTCGGCGGGGCTCGATCGATGTCAGGCGCTGGTGGTCGGTGGGCGCTGCGCACGCACCGATCCCAAGGTCGTGGAGGCGGTGTCCGGGGATACGTACTGGACGACATTGAGGAAACGCCCGGTGTCGGCCCCCGAGCACGAGCAGAGCCCGATGACCGGACTCCACCCTGGCGAGCTGAGCCCGATCACATCGGTGGCCACCGGAACCCCGTTGATGGCGAATCCGATCCGGGTGGAGCCGGGCGACGCCAGGTAGTCCTGACAGGCGGCCACCACGGTATTGGGAGCGGTGGCGTTGATGGCAGAGGTATCTCCCGAGTCCACCGGGTACCGGTACCCGTCGACGACCTCGTAGATCTCCCACACGCCGGAGCTATAGACAACGAAGTTCACCTCATCGGTGCCCGACGGTGACTGGCACCCGAGGCCGATGGCGTTCTGGGTGGCACCGCCAACGATCTGGACCGAGGCCGAGGTCTGGGTCGAGGGGAACCAGTCGCTGACCGGGTCGGCACGCCACTCCTCGAGGCCGGCCGCCGCCAGTAGATCGACACCTCCGGGCACTGGCGTCATCGACTGCCCGTCCTGGACGGGCTCTGTGGGCCACACCATGGGGCTACTCGGTGAACCTGCCATCGGCGTGCCGAGGGTGATGGCTGTGACCGGCTCATGCACGACGGCTTGCTCGGCTGGGGCCCTGTGCTCCACCCCGAGAAAGGTCGGAACGGCGATGGCCAGCAGAACCAAGGTCAGGATCGAGAACCCCACGATGATCCCGGCCAGGGCCAGTCCGGAGCCAGTTTGGGAGCCGTTCGACCGCTTGATCTGACCCCGGGAGACGAACCCGAAGATGATGCCGAGGATGGACCCGATTCCGACCAAGCAGACGATGGAGCAGACCAGCGACGCGATGGCAAGACCGTTGGTCTTCGTCGCTGGGGCGACGAATCCATAGCCATAGCCGGCGGGGGTACCTGGTGGTGTCCGCGGCGGAGGGCTGCTCAGTGGTGCATGCGGAGCGACGAATTGGTGATCGAAGCTGAACTGGGGCAGGGCTGTTGACGTCGGTGCGCCGAACGCGCCCGGCACCGCGGCCGGAGTCGGTGGTGTGGAGGCCCGGTCGGGATGCAGCTCGGGCGGATACCAGTTACCGTCCGACGCGATCCACCAATCGGCGCCAATCTTGACATCGCTCATCCCTCACCGCCATGGAGCACCGCCTGGTCCCGCATGAGACATTGATCGGCACGTTACCCACAGGGGTTGAGAACCGGTCACGGGATCGGACAGCGGCCACGGCAGACGACGTCCTCGGGCAGGGTGAGCTGTCCGTCCACCCTGGGCTTCCGCGTCCGACCGCCGGAGCGGCCTGGTTCGTGCCCTCGGCGGGTGGCAGTGGGCACCGAGGCCACGTGGCAGCTATACCTGCTCGACCGCGACCTCCACCCCGTACTGTGCCACGAGGTCCGCTTCGAACTGATCGGGGCTCGTCTGGTGACTCAGGCTCGCCGTCCACTTCTCTTCGACGTTGCCGTACTTCCAAACCAGCAGCGCGCCAGCCCAGGTGGCAATGAACATACCGACGATCACGAAGCCGGCGGTGTTGATGTTGAAGTTGGCCATGTAGGTCCAGAAGCTGCCGTTCAGGTGCAGTTCCATGGGCAAGAGCCCGAGTACCTCGATCGTGCCGATGAAGAAGCAGATGAACACCGACAGGCCGGTGATGGCCAGGTTGTAATAGACCTTGCGGACCGGATTGAAGAAGGCCCAGCCGTAGGCGACGTTCATGAAGACGCCGTCCAGCGTGTCCATCAGGGACATCCCCGCAGTGAAGAGGATGGGCAGGCACATGATGGAGTACCAGGGCAACGACTGCGTGGCCAGCAGGGCGGTGGTCGCCAACAGCGCCACCTCGGTGGCGGTGTCGAAGCCCATGCCGAAGACCACTCCCACCGGGTACATCTGCCATTCCTTGGTGATCGACTTCATCCACCTGCCGAAGACCCGGAACATCAGCCCTCGGTTCTCCAGATGCTTCTCGAGCTCCTCCTCGTTGAAGTCACCGTGGCGCATCTTCCGGAACACGGCGATGATCCCGGCCAGGATGACGATGTTCAAGAAGGCGATCAGATAGAGGAACGACGCCGAGACGATGGTGCCGAAGACCCCGCCGAACTGCTCGAGGCCGGAATGGTTGTTGGAGACGGCTCCGTAGACCGCCTTCTCGGCGATCACGATCCCGGCCCCGATGGCGATCACGATGGTGGAGTGGCCCAACGAGAAGAAGTAGCCCACGCTGACCGGCTTCTTACCCTCGTTCATCAGCTTCCGTGTCGTGTTGTCGATGGCCGAGATGTGGTCGGCGTCGAAGGCGTGCCGGAGTCCGAGGGTGTAGGCGAGCACCGAGACCCCGATCCCCAGGCCCTTGTAGTGATTGGGAACCACGAACACGATGAACACACCGAAGCCGATGATGTGGAGCAGCAGGATGGACGCGAACATCAGCTTGGTGTGCAGCCACTGGGTGGGGGCCATGTCCCTATGGAATTCCTTGATCATCTCAAGGGGACCTGACGACCCGGTGGGGGCCTCGCTGATAGGTGCCACTGGGCTCCTCCTCGGTCGACGGCTGATCGGCTGCCCTGGCCTGCGTTGCAGAGTAGGCGGGATGCGAAGACCTCGCAACAGCATAAGATGATCATCTGTCGTGCCTTCGCCGGCCGGTAGGATGACGCCGTGACAAGGTCGATCTCCGCCTGGGAGACAGAGACAGGCGACGCCACAACCCTCGAAGGAGCTCTGGCGCTCCTCCGCGAACACGGCGGCCGGATCACCTCGTCCCGACGGTTCCTTCTGGAGGCCATCTTCGAGGCTCAAGGCCACAGCACCGTCGAGGAACTGGCCGCCAAAGTACAGGCCAAAGCGCCCGATGTGCACCTGTCGACGATCTACCGCAACGTGGAGGAATTGGAGAAGCTCGGGGTCATCGTCCACTCGCATCTCGGGCATGGTGCCGCCACCTACCATCGGGCGGCGGGCGCTCATACCCACTTCGTGTGCGAAGTGTGCGGAGCGACGTTCGAGGCCCCTGACGCGCTGTTCCGCAACCTTTCGAAGAACGCCAGGGTCCGATTCGGGTTCGAGATCAATCCCCACCACTTTGCTGTCTACGGGCGGTGTCAGGACTGCCAGTGAGCACGGCGCCGTGAACACCTCAAGCCGGCCACGATCGGCCCAGGGTCCCCAGCAGGACGGCGTGGTAACGTCGGTCCGACGCAACACAGAAGTGCCTCGACGCAGGGGAAGCCGGTCAGATTCCGGCGCTGGTCCGCAACCGTAGGCGGTGTACCCGTGAGGGTCACCGTAAGCCGGGATACCTGGTCGAGGCGAGCTCCCATCGTCGAGACACACGGTCTGGGGCTCGGTGGTCGCTCGTCATCGTGTCACGATGACGAATTGCTCCCGGGTTCGGACCCGGAAAGCGAGCAGCTATGAACCACCGTCCCCGCCTCCTGGTGCTGGGTGTCGCCTTCGGCCTGAGCTTGGCCTTCGTCCCGGTCGCCGCGGCCGGGGCGGCCAGCCGACCGAACGTGGCTGCTGCCCCGACCTTTCCCCAGCCAGCGGCCGCCCAGGCGTCGGCGCAGTGGCTCGCCAGTCAGCTGACCCCCGGTGGTTGGATCCCCAACTCCTCCAATGCACCGAGCCTGAGCTTCACCGCCAACACCGTCCTCGCCCTGGTGGCGGCCGGGGTCGATCCGGCGGGGGCGCGGTCGGCGCTGACCTACCTCGAAGCCAACGTCGACAGCTACGTGACCCAGAACGGAGCCGACGGTCCGGGGCAGCTGGCCCTGCTGATCCTGGACGCCGAGGCGGGGGGCGCCAACCCGACCGACTTCGGGGGCACCAACCTGGTGAGCCGCCTCCTGGCCACCGAGCAGCCGAGTGGCCTCTTCGGCACGGGCAACCAACTGACCAACTTCTCGGCGGGCAACTACGAGCAGGGCCTGGCCCTGCAGGCCCTGGCCGTGGCCGGCGTGAAGAGCGGTCCGGGCCTCGGTGCCGCCATCACCTACCTGGTCGACCAGCAGTGCCCCGACGGGGGCTGGTCGTTCACCGACCAGGCCACCGACACCTGCGTGGTGAGCGCCACCGACTACACCGGTCCCGACACCAACTCGACCGCCGAGGCGGTCCAGGGCCTGGCCGCGCAAGGCGCCGTCACTCCGGCCATCGCCAGCAGCGTCCTGGGCTTCTACGCCAGGGGCCAGGACGCCGACGGCGGCTGGTCGTCCTACCCGAGCTCGGCGGGCGCCCCGCAAGCCACCGATCCCGACTCCACCGCCCTCGTCATCCAAGCCCTGGTCGCCGTCGGCCAGTCGCCGGCCAGTCCGACGTTCGTGCACGGATCGGCCAACCCGGTGACGGCACTGCTCGCCTTCCAGCTGACGTCGGGTCCGGGCGCCGGCGCGTTCGAGTCCTCCCTCGCACCTGGCGCACCTGACGTCACAGCCAGCTTCCAGGCCGCCCCGGCGATCGCCGGCATGTCCTTCGCCTTCCCGCTCGGCATGTCCAACGGCTCCTACTGGCTGGTCGGGTCCGATGGCGGGGTGTTCGCCTTCGGTGTCGCCGGCTTCGACGGCTCGATGGGCGGCAAGCCGCTCGTCAAGCCGATCGTCGGCATCGCCGCCACCCCCGACGGCGGCGGCTACTGGGAGGTGGCCTCCGACGGCGGGGTGTTCGCCTTCGGTGACGCCGGCTTCGACGGCTCGATGGGCGGCAAGCCGCTCAACTCACCGATCGTCGGCATCGCCGCCACCCCCGACGGGGGCGGCTACTGGGAGGTGGCCTCCGACGGCGGGGTGTTCGCCTTCGGTGACGCCGCCTACCAGGGCTCGCTGCCCGGCCTCGGCGTGGCCGTAGGCAACATCGTGGGCGTGACGCCGGCGCCCGCCGGCGGCGGCTACTGGGAGGTGGCCTCCGACGGCGGGGTGTTCGCCTTCGGGACGGCTTCGTTCAACGGCTCGATGGGCGGGCAGCCGCTCAACCAGCCGGTGGTCGGCCTCGCCGCCACCCCCGACGGGGGCGGCTACTGGGAGCTGGCCTCCGACGGTGGGGTGTTCGCCTTCGGTGACGCCGTCTACAACGGCTCGATGGGCGGCAAGCCGCTCAACAAGCCGATCGTGGGCGTGGCGGCCTCCAGCCGCAGGACCATCTAGGGGCGGCGGTGACGGCCAGACCAGCCGGCTGGAGGTGGCGCCTCCGGAGGCTCGGCTCGTGGCTGGTCGCGGCTGTCGTCGCGACCGGCCTCGGAGGGGTGGGCGCCACCCTGGCGCTGTCGGTCGGCGCGGCACCGCCGGCGTCGGCCGACCCGGTGGCTGACTGCACCACGACCACCGGCGTGGTGGTCGCCGTCGACTTCCAGACCTTCGGGGGACAGATCCAGGTGGGCTGCGACCCGACGCTGACCACCGGCCTGGCTGCCATGGAGGTGGCCGGTTTCACGCCGACAGGCACGTCGGAGTACGGGCTCGCCTTCATCTGCCTCATCGACGGGTATCCGGAGAACCAGAGCTGCACCTCCACGCCGCCGGCCTCGGCCAGCTGGAGCTACTGGTTGGCCGATGCCGGTGCCACCGGCTGGACGTACAGCCCGGCCGGGGCGTCGACCGTCGTCCCTCAGCCGGGCAGCGTCGAGGCCTGGACTTTCGGCTCATCCAGCCCGAACAACAAGCCCGACTTCGCACCGTCGACGGTACGGGCCACCACTTCCGGCCCTACGTCGTCGACCACCACCACCGGCCCCCCGACCGCCGCCGGCGCCGGCGGCGGCGAGAGCTCGACAGCCACCACCGGGCCGGGGATCGGTCAGGAGAGCAGCCCAACCACCAGCCCGGGGGCCAGCACCGGCAAGAGCGCCCCTACTGCGGCCACTACTCCGGTGACGACGACCACCTCCGGCAGCACACCGACGACGACCGGCGTACCGGCCAGCGGCACCAAGAGCACCCCGACCACCGGGTCCAGTACCCACGACCCGGCTGCCCCGATCGTCGTGGCGGCGGCGCCGGCTTCCTCAGGACACCACCGCGCACCCGGATCGCCACTGCCGGCCATCGTCGCCGTCGTGGCGGTGGCCGCCTTGGGCGGCAGCGCCGGGATCATCGCCTGGCGCAGGCGCCGGGCAGCATGACCATGGCCGGCCACACGCGCCTCCTCGGCCTGGGTGGTGCCCGGCTGCCCCGGACCCTGCATCCGATCGCCTGGTGGCTCTGGGCCCTCGGGTTGGCCACCGCGGTCAGCCGGACCACCAACCCCCTGCTGCTGGCGCTGGTGCTCGGCGTCCTGGCCGTGGTGGTGGCCAATCGGCGCAGCGAGGCACCGTGGGCCCGGGCGTTCAAGTACTACCTGTACCTGGCCATGACCGTCATCGTCCTACGGGTGGCCTTCCGCTCGGTCTTCGGCGGCGACATCGACGCCCGGACGATGCACGTGCTGTTCCGGCTGCCCCAGGTGCCCCTCCCCTCGTGGGCCGCCGGTGTCCAGCTCGGCGGCCCGGTGACGCTCGAGGGCACCATGGCCGCCATCTACGACGGCCTCCGCCTCGGGACCCTCCTGTGCTGCCTGGGCGCCGCCAACGCCCTGGCCAACCCCAAGCGCGCCCTGAGGGTCCTGCCCGGGGCTCTCTACGAGCTCGGCGTGGCCGTGGTGGTCTCGCTCAGCGTGGCTCCCCAGCTCGTCGAGAGCGTCCAGCGCGTCCGGCGTGCCCGAAAGCTCCGGGGCGGGCCGACCAGCGGTCGTCATGCCCTGCGGGGGATCGTCATCCCGGTGCTCGAGGACGCCTTCGAACGCTCGCTTCAGCTGGCCGCGGCCATGGACTCCCGTGGCTACGGCCGCACCGGAGGTGCCTCGCACCGAGCCCGGCAGGCCACCGGCGCCCTCATGATGGCCGGCATGTTGGGGCTCTGCACAAGTGCCTACGGCCTGCTCGACGGGACGGCCCCCGGAGTGCTGGGACTCCCGGCCATGGCGGTCGGCGCCTCCCTGTGCTGCCTGGGCCTGGCCCTCGGCAGCCGGCGGGTGCGGCGGACCCAGTACCGCCCCGATCCCTGGCGACTGCCCGAGTGGGCGGTGGTGGCCTGCGGGATGGTGCCGGCCGTGGTGTTCCTGACCTCGTTCGGTGCCGGTACGTCCTCGCTCAACCCCCCGACCGACCCGATGTCCTGGCCCACCCTGCCGGTCATCCCCGCCCTGGCCATCGTGGTGGCGGTGCTCGCCGCGGTGGTGGCGCCCCCGCCGGTGCGACCGGGGGGGGCGCCGAGCCGGCCGGCAGAGGTCGGGCTCGAGCGGGACGTCGGGCGCCTGCGCACCACGAGCGTGGCGCCGTGATCGAGTTCGACCGGGTCTCGATCACCTATCAAGGGGCGCCGAGCCCGGTCCTGCGCAACGTCAACCTGGCCGTCGGCGAGGGCGAGCTGGTGCTGGTGGTGGGCAGGACCGGGGTGGGCAAGTCGACGCTGCTCGGGGCCGTCAACGGCCTGGTGCCCCACTTCACCGGGGGCACGCTGGCCGGCCGGGTGCTGGTCGAGGGGCGCGACACGCGGACCCACAAGCCGCGGGAGCTGGCCGACGTGGTGGGGGTGGTGGGCCAGGATCCGCTGGCCGGCTTCGTCACCGACACGGTGGAAGAGGAGCTGGCCTACGCCATGGAGCAGCTGGCCGTGCCGTCCGCCGTCATGCGCAAACGGGTCGAAGAGACGCTCGACCTGTTGGGCATCGCCGAGCTGCGCGACCGTCCCCTGCACCAGCTCTCCGGGGGCCAGCAGCAGCGGGTGGCGATCGGCTCGGTGCTGACGACCCAGCCCCGCATCCTGGTGCTCGACGAGCCGACCTCGGCCCTGGACCCGACGGCGGCCGAAGAGGTGCTGGCCGCCATCACCCGTCTGGTACACGACCTGGGGGTGACGGTGGTCCTGGCCGAGCACCGCCTGGAGCGGGTGGTGCAGTACGCCGACTCGGTGGTCGAGGTGCGGTCCGACGGCACGGTGGGCGCCGGCACCCCGGCCTCCATGCTGGCCACGGCGGCCGTCGCCCCCCCGGTGGTCGAGCTGGGCCGGCTGGCCGGCTGGGACCCTCTCGCCCTTTCGGTGCGCGACGCCCGCCGCCTGGCCGGTCCCCTGCGCCTGCGGTTGGGCGACGGCCCGGTCCCGCCCCCGATCCGCCTGGTCCCGCGCACGCCCGGCGCCACTGTGCTCCGGGCCTGCAAGGTGATCGTCCGCTACGGGGAGACGGTGGCGGTGCGGGCCGTCGACCTCGATCTCAAGGGAGGCCAGGTCACCGCCCTGATGGGCCGCAACGGCTCCGGAAAATCGTCGTTGCTCTGGTCCCTCCAGGGCTCGGGCCCGCGCCAGGGGGGATCGGTCACCGTCGAGGGGACGGACCCGGCCACCGTGCCGGCCGCCAAGGCCCGGGCGCTGGTCGGCCTGGTGCCCCAGACCCCGGCCGACCTGCTGTACCTCGACACCGTGGCCGAGGAGTGCGATCAGGCCGACCGTGAGGCGGAAGGGGCCGCGCCCCTCAAGGCACGGGAGGTGCTCGACCGCCTGGCTCCGGGCATCGGCGACCGCGAGCACCCCCGCGACCTGTCCGAGGGCCAGCGGCTGGCCCTGGTGCTCGCCATCCAGCTGGCCGCCAGCCCCACGGTGGTCCTCCTCGACGAGCCCACCCGGGGGCTCGACTACCCGGCCAAGCGGGCACTCATCGACATCCTCGACATCCTGGCCGGCGAGGGTCGGGCGGTAGTCATCGCCACTCATGACGTCGAGTTCGCGGCCGGCGCCGCCGACCGGGTGGTCGTCATGGCGGTGGGCGACGTGGTGGCCGACGGCCCGACGGCCGCGGTGGTGACGGCCTCGCCCGCCTTCGCCCCCCAGCTGGCCAAGATCCTCTCCCCGGCCCCCTACCTCACCATGGACCAGGTGGTCCAGGTCCTCGGGGACGCGTGATGTCGGGCCGCACCAGCGCCATCCCCCTCGGGCACCGGTCCCGACTGACGCTGGCCGTGGCCTCGTTCCTGGGCTTCATCGCCTTCCTGTGGCCGTTCGTGGTCGTCCCGGGCCGGGTCGGGGACACCACATTGGCCCCGCTCATGTTCGGCGCCCTGCTGCTGTTGGTGCTGGCCATCGTCTTCGCCGGGGTGGCCGACGGTGGGATCGATGCCAAGGCCATCGCCATGCTGGGCGTGCTCTCGGCGGTGGGCGCCGCCCTGCGGCCCCTCGGCGCCGGGACGGCCGGCATCGAGCTGGTCTTCTTCATCCTGGTGCTGGCCGGGCGGGTCTTCGGGCCCGGCTTCGGCTTCACCCTCGGCTGCACCACGCTGTTCGCCTCGGCCCTGCTCACCGGTGGCGTCGGGCCGTGGATGCCTTACCAGATGTTCGGGTGCGCCTGGGTCGGGCTCTTCGCCGGACTGCTTCCCCCAGCCTCAGGCCGCCGCGAGGTGCTGCTCCTGGCCGGCTACGGGGCTGTCGCCGCCTACTGCTACGGGTTCATGGTGAACCTCTCGTTCTGGCCGTTCTCGCTGGACCCGCAGAGCTCGATCGCCTACCAGCCCGGGGCGTCGCTCAGTGCCAACGTGCACCACTACCTGATCTTCGACGCCACCACCTCCCTGGGCTGGGACACCGGGCGGGCCATCACCACGGCCGTCTGCATCGTGCTCGTCGGGCCAGCCCTGCTCGCCACCTTCCGTCGGGCGTCCCGCCGGGCGGCCTTCGAGGCGCCGAGGGTGTTCGTCGCCCCGCTCCTCGATCAGCGGCGTGACCCTGCTGGGCAGCCGAGGGGTGTGCGACGCAATCTCGCTCGCACCGATTCGCCGAACGGGACAGAGGCGGTCTCGGCTGTGCAGACAGACACGCCCGGATCGGCTACCTGATCTGCACCCCGGAGATGGCCCGGCTGATGACCAGGCACTGGATCGCGCTGGTCCCTTCGAAGATGGTGTAGGTCTGATCCGTCCGTCCGGCAGGGTATCCGAAGTGCCATCGCGAGCCTGGCTGTCCGACCCTCGTGACGGGCCGAACTGACCCGTATTAAGCGATCTGGGGCAGGCTGAAGCGATCCGGCGTCGAACCTCCAGATCAGCGGTCCATCGAGTGGATTCTGTTGGCCGTGATCGTCAGGATCACTCGCACTTGGTCCCGTCCGCCGTACCACTGGTAGGGGCCACCCGTGTACCGCTGGGAGAGGATCTCGATGTGCTCTGCCCCACCCTTGGTCGTGATGTTCGTGACACGCCCGCGGACGGCGTAGTAGCGAGACGGCTCGGCGGCGTCGCAGACGGCAACCGACACTCGGGGGTCCCGTTCGATGTTGTGCATCTTTTGGTGCGTCTGGACCGTGTTGATGATCACGTGGGCACCATCCGTGTCGACCCAGGTCTGGGTCGTCTGCGGCGAGCCGTCAGGCATCAACGTGGTGATGAAGCAAGGGTTCCGGCCTCGCATCAACTCGACGAATCGGTCAGGCAGATCCATGGACTTGACGCTAGTGCAAGGCTCAGATCTCCCAGTAGGCGGAACAAGGCTGACGGGTCTACACAAGATGACGTTGAACCACCCCGCTCCCGGTGATTGGTCAGAGACACCCTCCCCCGTCTACTGGTTGCCGGATCGAACCCCAGCCAGTCCGAAAGCGCAAGCGGTGGCCTTCTATCCGTGCGGGCGAAGACGGGGCACGGGCGGGTTTGGCGGATGTGGAACTGGCCCTACATTTGCCATGGCGATCCGGAGTGGCAGCGGGCTGAGCGGACTGGCGTCTGTGTCGGCGTATTCGTATGCCTCACCGGCAGTGTGTCGTGGGTGCCACCCACTCTTCACCTTCCCGGTCTGCTGCTGGGTGTCGCTGGCGCCGCAGCGGGCCTCTCCTACCTGTCGGTGCTAGGCCGTCGCAAGGCCCGGCAACTGGCGGCTGCGCCTGATCCGTGCATCGACCCTGGGGCCAACGCCTCGGGACGGGGGACTGTGATAAGCGTTGGGCACGGCCAAGAGAAAGGCGGTTCCGATGATTGCTGAGATCTTCGGACTCGACGGTATTATTACCCTGTTCTTCACCCTGCTCTTTCTGGCCGTCTTCGTCCTGATCATCATCTCCGTCGTCCAAGTGGCGAGGGCGCCGGGTCTGACGGTGGGAGCCAAGTGGGCGTGGTCCCTTGGCATGGTCATCGGCTACTGGTTGTTCTGGCTCCCAGGGGTCGTCGTCATGGTCACCTTCCAGCTAATGAAGAAGCGGTGGACCCACCCCCGGCTCTACTGACTCACCGCACCTTTCAATGGCTTGGATTATCCGGTTCGCTTAGTGGTGATGGAGCAGGTGAACAGCCCGATGCGTAAGCAGTAGCCTCCTGTCTGTGCGGGAGGCGAAGGGTGTCAGGCGGGTGTGGCGGTGACCTGGCTTGGCCGTACATTCGCCGTCGCGATCCGGAGTGGCGGCGGTACCTGTGGACGAGGGCCTCTTTGTACGGATTCATTTTCATGGCCATCGGCGGGACGTGGAATCCACGCTTCTACCTTCCCACTGTGCTTGTAGGTGGTGCTGGCGCCGCAGCCAGCTTCTACTACCTGACGGAGCTGATCCATCGAAGCACCGGGCGGCTGGCAGCTCGACCTAACCCGTTCATCGACCCCGGCCCAACGCCTCCGTCGGGCAACAGCTAGGCCACAACCCCACCCCCCACAGCCGGCAGCGTTAGGAGTCAGGGTCGCCCGAGTCCTCGAGACTCGCTTTCCGCACTTCTCGGTCCTGATTTCTACCCCCAGCCCTCCGCCTCGGCCATAGCCAGGATCGAGAGCTCCTCGAGTTGCTTGCGCAGTTCCCGTAGTCGTCGGGCGTTCGCGAACCACGGTCGATAGCGTTCTGCCTGCTCAGCAGTGAGGTTGCGGGTGACGGTCGTTTTGTCGACCTTGCGGGTCCACGTCGAATAGGGACCGTGTAGCTGCGGGGGTTCGGCCCGGCACCGGCATGTGGGATTGGAACACCTGGTGTGCCGCTCAGTGACGCTCCCCGGCAACGTCCAGCCGATCTCGGCCATCTCGGCGAGCAGGGCCCGATGGCGATCCTCTGGCTTCGTCGACGATTGTCTTGGACTCACTGATGATCCACCTCCGATGGTGTTGAAGTATATAGGCTTCAAGTATGGTCGGGCAAGGAGCCGCCGGGGGAATGGCTGTGACCGGCGAGTTCCAGCTGCACTCCGAACTGCTCGGCGCCATGCCCCTGGTCAGCTACTTCCTCGAGCGCCTCAACCTTCACGAGCTCCTCGAACGCCACGTCCCCCACGATGATCGCCGGCTGAAGGTCGCCCCGGCGATCGTGCTCGGTGTCGTCGTGCGCAACCTCGTCCTGCACCGCGAGCCGGTCTATGCACTCGGTGAGTGGGCCGAACCTTTTCGCCCCTCGGTCCTCGGCCTCGATGGCGTGGATCCCGGTGTGCTCAACGATGACCGAGTGGGCCGGACCCTCCTTCGGCTCTTCGATGCTGACCGGGCCAGCCTCATGACCGAGCTGGTCCTCGGGGCGGTCGAGAAGTTCAGCATCGACTGCAGCGAGCTGCACAACGACTCGACGTCGATCACCTTCTCGGGCGCCTACCGCACCGCCACTGGGGAGCCCCGCGGCGGGAAGGCAACACCCGCTATCGCCTTCGGCCACAACAAGGACCACCGTGCGGACCTGAAGCAGCTGGTGTGGATCCTGACGGTGAGCGCGGATGGTGCCGTCCCCCTCGCCTACCGGGTGGAGTCGGGAAACACCAACGACGACACCACTCACGTCGCCACCTGGGACGCCCTGGTGGCGCTGGTCGGAAGGAGCGACTTCCTCTACGTGGCTGACACCAAACTGGCCAACCGGGACGCCATGGACCACATCGCCGCCCGTGGCGGGCGGTTCGTCACGGTGCTACCCCGCACGAGGAAGGAGGACGGGTTCTTCCGCCAGTGGATCCAGGACAACGTCCCCACCTGGGCTGAAGCCGCCCGTCGACCGTCACGTCGAGCAGGCGAGCCCGACAACATCTGGCGGACGACCCCGTCGCCTGTCCCGTCGGCCGAGGGCTACCGGATCGTGTGGGCCCACTCGAGCATCGAGGAGGCGCTCGATGCCGAGTCCCGCTCGGACCGAATCCAGCGGGCCGTGGCTGCCCTGGCCGATTTGGCCAAGCGTGTGGCGGGACCACGCTCGCGCTGGCACACGCGCGTCGCGGTGGAACAGGCCGCCGAGCGTGCCCTTGCCCCGTGCCACGCCGGACGCTGGGTGCACATCGAGGTGACCGAAGCGGACGAAGAGACCTTCCGCCAGGAGCGCCGGGGTCGCCCCGGGGAAGAGACCCGCTATCGCAAGGAGACTCGGACTCGCTTCGAGCTGCGCTGGAGCATCGACACCGATCTCGTGTCCTTCGATGCACGAAGCGACGGCTGTTTCCCGCTCGTCACCAACGACACCGGGCTCACCGACGCTCAGGTGCTCAGCGCCTACAAGTACCAGCCCCATCTCGAACGACGGCACGCCCAGCTCAAGGGCACTCAACTCGTTGCCCCCGTCTTCTTGAAGGACCCGGCACGCATCGAAGGGCTGCTTTGCTGCCACTTCGTCGCCCTACTTGTCCAAGCACTCGTCGAACGCCAGATCCGCACGGCCATGGCAGACGGAGGCACCGAGGCGATCCCGCTCTACCCCGAGGAGCGAGACTGCGGTTCGCCGAGTGCGCCACGAATCTTCGAGATCTTCAGCGGCGTCTCCCGTCACCATCTTCAACAGTCCGGAAGAACCATCCAAGTGTTCGACCCCGAGCTCACCGACCTACAGGGTCAGGTCCTTGATCTGCTCGGCGTGCCTCGCTCTGTCTACGCAGACAGTCCGCCCTCCAGCCCGTGAGAAATCACAACCGAGAAGTGCGGAAAGCGAGTCGAGAGAGACCGGGAAAGCGAGATCATCCCAGTGGACAGTGAGGGTTGCCGCTTCGTGCGGAATGCCTGGGGCGAACTCAGCCCGTCCAGTTCGTTCATTTCCTCCGCCGCTCGAGCCGCCGCCGGTACTCCGATAGTCAGTCGCCAGATCGTCAGTGAGAGTGAGCGTCTGGAGTGGCGGGCGACTCAACCTGTGGAGAAAATGTCGGCGCATCATGGCGCGCTCATCCTCCGGGAGACCCTCGGTATCCCGATCATGGGCGCGTAGCTCGTCGGCGTACTGAAGCTCGGCGTCAGGAAGCGGGGCCATTCTCCAGGTAACGGCCACCGCCGTGTCATATCTCTCCACGCCCAGGATCTGCAACCGTCCACCGTACGGAATCTGTCGGTCCGCATCGAGCACGGGCAGGAGTTCGAGAAACTGGGCAATCGGGGCAATCGGGGCAACCGGCGGAGGTGTCGGCGGCTCGCCGTCCCCGATGAAGATAGCTCGCGCGCCTTTGAATCCCGGAGGCGAAGGTTCGAGCGGGGCTAGGCCGAGGGCCACATGCATTCGACTGTTCCAGTCCTGGGCCTCATCGGCATCCATCGCATCAGCCGCTCGGAGCGCCTCGATGGCTCCACCAAAGCCAGCGAGCATCTGTTGCCTCCAGGATAAGACTTCGACCTGAGGTGGCCGCACCCTCGCGATTGTCAGCCGTTCCACCAAGTACCTCTTAGCACCTTGGTTCATGCCCGCCTCCGTACTTTGCGTGACTTCGCCCTCTCTGGTGAGAGTATCTCCGGCGTACCAGCTGGGTCTCCGAACTGGCGTCCGGGGCGAGGGTCCATCAGAGCATCGGTCCGCTGGTCTGGGAGACCCCCGTAAATCGAGCGTGCCGCTCTACGGATCCTTGGGCAAGGCAAGGTTCCTTGGGGCAGGCGCCCGATCGACGTATCGCCTCACCTTGGCGCTTTCGGTGGCCGTGGCCCGATGGAGATCAGCCCATCCCAGGACCGAGGAGAGCCGAGAGCATGCAAACTCGACGGCCTGACCCGGACCTGCTTCGAAGGGCAGCGTCGGAGATCCCTGAAACAGTCCCCAACCCTGCTTGACCCGAACTTCGTGTCTCCCGGGGGCAATCTCGAAGACTCGCACCTGATCGCCCCAAAGCTCTCCACGTTCGGCCCCGTCCAAGAAAACAGTGAATTAGCCCGCCCACGCGATTACCGCCTTCGGCCTATAGAGGCGGACGAGCGCGCCAGATCTCATTCGATCAGGCTAACGCCTTGGTCCTGGGCGTCCCCGGGGCGGGAACCGCACACCTCGCTGTCCCACCGACCCGGCAGCGATCTGGGCGACCCGGAATTGAGTTTCTGCAACCTCCGCTCGTCGTCAGGATTGCATCTTGATCACGGCAAAGGTGGCGCCATCGGGGTCAGCAAGGACTGCAAAGCGTCCCGGAGGGATGTCCGTCGGGGGGACGAGCGCAGTGGCACCGAGCTCGGTCGCCCTGGCCACGGTCGCGTCGGTGTCGTCGACGCCGAAATACACGAGCCAGTACGCCGGGACCTCCGCCGGGACCATGTCAGGCATGGTCATCATGCCGGCAACGGGCTTGTCGCCGAGCCTCCACTCGGTGTAGTCCATGCCCTCCATCGCAGCGTCGTGGGGTACCCAGCCGAACACCTCGGTGTAGAACGCCTTGGATGCCGGCAGGTCCCGGGTGTTCAGCTCGTTCCACGCGAACGCCCCGGCCTCGTTGGCGAGCTCGGCACCGATGAACGTCTTCGGCTGCCAGACCCCGATCGCCGCGCCGGTGGGATCGGCGAAGACGGCCATCCTGCCGATGTCCGAGACGTCCATCGGCTCCACGAACACCATGGCGCCGGCCTTCTTGGCCCGATCGACCGCCGTATCGGCGTTCTCAACCGAGACGTACGTAACCCACACGCTGGGCTGGCCTTCGCCCATGGCCGGCATGTTCCCGGCGACAGTCTTTCCGCCCTTGCGCATCAGGGTGTAGTGACCCATTTCCTCGCCCTGGTCGTCGGCCTCCCAGCCGAAGAGCGACCCGTAAAAGGCATTGGATGCCTCGATGTCCTTGGTGGCATGGTCGACCCAGGATGGTGTTCCGGGGTCGTACGAGGTGAACTCTGGCATCGGCTTCTCCTCTGCTGGCGCTCGGCACTACGTCAGAGTGGAGCCTAGCTATCCGATCCCTGGGAGGCATTGCCAATGTGTCGCAGGGGGTCACTCTCCCGTCGGTCTGGGGCAGGGGGGCATGGACATGCTGCGGCGCTAGCGCAGGACTCTGCTTGGCGCCGTTAGGCCGTCCAGGGTGTCCAGGTCGTCCCGTCCCAGTAGCGAAATTGGCTACCTGGTAACGGGTTCGCATACCACCCGGGTGGAGCGACGAGCAGCGTGTTCGACACCTTCGATTCGGCATGGCCAATCGGTAGCGCCAGGAAGACTCCGAGAGCGGCAAAGGGAAGAAGCAAGAACCCGATAGGCGTGAAGGCGAAGAGCAGCGGGGCGGTGCAGCTCAAGCCGGCAATGATGATCCCGTTCACGCCGATCCTCGACGAGTGCCGTACAGCTCGCCAGGTCAGGCTGCACGTTTCAACCAACAGGAGGAGTGCGAAGCCGACCAACATCGCTCGGGCGATCCCGGGATCTGCCTCAGCCATGGTTCGTGCTTGACCTCCACTGGCGATAATCGCAAAGTGATAGGCGTGCACGACCGTGAGCAAGCCGAACCAGAGCAGCCAGGCCAGGCCGAGCGCCGCAATCTTCGTGCGGACGGCTCGCTTCCACGGTGTCACGGCTGAGGACTCGGTGGCGAGTGACTTCCCGAGGTCCCGGCACCCAGGCCTCCAAGGAATGTTGCGAGATGGAGGGCCTGATCGAAGAGAGCCGCGGCCGGAGCCGGATTGCCGTCAAGTTGAGTCAGCATCTCCATGCCAAGGTAGAGGGCGACCACGGCGAATCCGACGGACTCGGCGGGCACCAGTGAACCGAGCGGCGAATCCGCAAGTACCCCCGAAACCGCGTCCCGGGCGAAGACGGTCCACGGAGCGATCCGCTTTGCAACCTCCCCACCGAGGCCTGGCGTCGTTGCGGTGCCGCTGATCATGGCGACGAGTACAGCAACGTGCCCAGCAGCCAGGTCTTCTCGGAAGATCAATGACGCCACATCGACCAGGTCGGTCGCCGACACCGCTTCCTCGACGGCCCCTCCGTACCGCTCTCGGCGAAGGTCGCTGACCGAGTCAAGGGCAGCGAGTAACAGACCGGTGACCGATTCGAAATGGTAGAAGATCAGACCCTGGTTGACCCCAGCGCAGTCGGCAATGACTCGAGCGCTGGCACCGGCATAGCCGTGATTCTTGAGGGTTTCGATGGCGGCGTCGATGAGCTGCCGACGGGTCGCCTCGCCCCGGACCCTGCGACTGTCGTGCTCTTCTGTGGGTTCGGCCTCGCCCATCAACACCTCCTAGTTGAGCGTATGCTCAACTACTGTACCGCAGGTGTCTCGGGCCATGGCATAAGTGCCTGGTTGGGGGACGCTTTCACCCGTGAATCGCGTTATTGGGACGAGTAGGACAAGAGCCCTTCAGCCAACGTCTGGCGGACCCGATCCCCGTCGGCCGCTGACCGCTCAAGAAAGATAAATGTCCAGTTCAGCTACCTGATCTGCACCCCGGAGATGGCCCGGCTGATGACCAGGCGCTGGATCTCGCTCGTCCCTTCGAAGATGGTGTAGATCTTCGAGTCGCGGTGCCACCGCTCCACCGGGTGCTCGCGGACGTAGCCGTAGCCGCCCATGATCTGGATGGCCTCCTCGGTGACGTGCACCGCCGTCTCACCGGCGTAGAGCTTGGACATCGAGCCCTCGCCGGAGGTGAACGGCTTGTTGTTCCGCCCCATCCACGCCGCCCGCCAGACCAGCAGGCGCGAGGCGTCGATCCGGGTCTTCATGTCGGCCAGCTTGAAGGCGATCGCCTGGTTTTCGATGATGGCCCGACCGAACGCCTTGCGCTCCTTGGCGTAGTCGAGCGAGTACTCGTAGGCGGCTCGGGCGATGCCCAGCGCCTGGGCGCCGACCGTCGGCCTGGAGGCCTCGAACGTGGCCATGGCGGCCTGGCTGGTGGTCTTCTTCCCCTCACGGGCACGGGCCAGCTTCTCGTCGAGCTTCTCCTTGCCGCCGAGGAGGCAGCTGCCCGGGATCCGCACGTCGTTGAGGATGACTTCAGCGGTGTGGGACGCCCGGATGCCCATCTTCTTGAACTTCTGGCCCTGGGTCAGGCCCGGCGTGTTCGGGGGGACGATGAAGCTGGCCTGGCCCCGCGCCTTGAGCTCGGGGACGACCGACGCCACCACCACGTGGATGTCGGCGATGCCTCCGTTGGTGATCCACGTCTTCGTGCCGTTCAGGACCCACTCGTCCTTGGCCTCGTCGTAGACCGCAGTGGTGCGCAGCGAGGAGACGTCGGAGCCGGCGTCGGGCTCCGACACCGCGAACGCGGCCAGCTGGATCTTCTCCGGCGTGCCGAAGCACTGCGGGCCCCACTCGACCAGCTGCTCGGGCGTGCCGTTGGCAGCGATGCCGGCCAGGCCGAGCACGGACCCGAAGATGGACAGGCCGATGCCGGCGTCGCCCCAGGCCATCTCCTCGTTGGCGATCGGCAGCAGCAGGCCGGACTCGTCGAAGAAGCTCTGGGTGATGAAGTCGAACGAGTACAGCCCGATCTTCGCCGCCTCTTCGATGATGGGCCACGGGGTCTCCTCCCGCTCGTCCCACTCGTGGCCGGCCGGCCGGATGACCGATTCGGCGAAGTCGTGCACCCACTTCTGGATCTGCAGTTGTTCCTCGTTCAGGTCCAGCGAGAATTCACCCATGGCAGTTGCTCCGTTCCGGCCCGGCCCGGGCCTGTCCACTGGTTTCCGTTGCGCGTTGGTGTTCACGCCGACGGCGCCCTGCCGGCCACCAGGTCAGGCGGGCGCGGCGTTGTTACCCAATGGTAACCAACTGCCGTCACCGGCGCCACCCCCTCCGTGGCCGCGCCGGGAACGCCGTCCGCGCAGGAACCCGGTGTCCGCCGACGGAATGCCTGGTGAGGATGGGTATCGCCGCCGACGGCGGCAGGGTGGCTCTCCGGCTAGGCCGGCTTGACGTCCACCGCCTGGAGCCCCTTCGGACCCTCCTGGACCTCGAACTCGACCGCTTGGCCCTCTTCGAGCGAACGGAACCCGTTCATCTGGATCGACGAGTGGTGCACGAAGACATCGGCCCCTCCACTCGGCTGTGAGATAAAGCCGAAGCCCTTCTCAGCGTTGAACCACTTCACTGTCCCGGATGCCACGGTGGCGATCCCCTTTCCTTCACACGCCCTATCCGACAGAGTCCGTGGGAAGCGGCCCGCCGACCTGGTTCGCCGGGCGAGGCAGGCGTCGAACAGAGCACCCCGGGACTCTCTCGACCGGAAACGCTAGCAGCCGCATCTCCGCCGTTGGCAAGGGAATCGACCGGTTTCCGGGCAGTTCACAGGACGTTCACGGACGGCGGATCCGGGTGCCGTCGGGACCGTCCTCGACCAGCCATCCGAGCGCCGTCAACCGTTGGCGGAGATCGTCGGCCGACGCCCAGTCGCGCCGCGCCCTCGCCTCGTCGCGCCGGCGGACCAGGTCGGCGCTGACCGGGTCGACGCCGGTGTCGGCCCGACCGTGGAGCGACAGCCCGAGCGCGGCGGCCAGCACCCCGGCGGTCATCGCCGCCCGCTCGGCCGACTGACGGTCGCCGGCATCGGCGGCGGCGTTGGCCCGGCGAGCCAGCTCGAACACCCCGGCCAGCGCCGCCGGGGTGTCGAGGTCGTCGTCCATCCGCTGACGGAACCGGGCGACGGCCTCGACGTCGACCGCACCGAGCCCAGGCCCGTCGACCACCGGCCCTCCGGCCAGCAGGTCGGGCAGATCGAACCGCCGGGCCAGCTCGTCGAGCCGGTCCAGCCCTGCCTCCGCCTGGGCCACCGTGTCCGGCGTCACCTCGATGGGGGACCGGTAGTGGGAGCGCAGCACCAGCAGCCGGTAGGCACGGGCATCGCTCCGGTCGAGCAGGTCGTCGAGCGAGGTGAAGTTCCCCAGCGACTTGGACATCTTCTCCCCGTCGACCACCACCCACCCGTTGTGCACCCAGTGGTGGGCGAAGTCGCGCGACAGGGCGACGGCCTGGGCCCGCTCGTTCTCGTGGTGCGGGAAGGCCAGGTCACCGCCGCCGCCATGGAGGTCGAAGCCGTCCCCCAGCAGGTCCAACGACATGACCACGCACTCGGTGTGCCACCCGGGGCGTCCCGGTCCCCAGGGCGACTCCCAGGTCGGCTCCCCCGGCTTGGCCTTCTTCCACAGCACGAAGTCGAGTGGCGACCGTTTTTCGTCGGCCGACTCGACCCGGGCGCCGGCCCGCAGCGAGTCGAGCGGCTGGCGGGCCAGGAGCCCGTAGCCGGGGACGTCCCCCACCGACAGGTAGACCCCGTCGGTCGTCTCGTAGGCCACCCCCAGCTCCATCAGCCTCTCCACCAGCGCCACCATGTCGTCGACGTAGGCGGTGGCGTGCGGCGCCTCGTCGGGGCGGAGCACCCCCAGCGAGTCCATCGCCTCCCACCACACCGCCTCGTAGGTCCGGGCCAGGTCGGCCGGCTCCACCCCCCGCTCGGCCGCCCGCTCGATGATCTTGTCGTCGATGTCGGTGATGTTGGACACGTAGGTCACGTCCAGCCCGCAGAAGAGGAGGTAGCGGCGCAGCACGTCGAAGACGAGGGAGAACCGGCCATGGCCGAGGTGGGGCGAGTCGTAGACGGTGGGCCCGCAGACGTACATCGACACCTTGCCCGGCGTCCGGAAGTCGACGGCCGATACCTCACCGGTGGCGGTGTCGTGGAGGCGCAGCACGCAAGGTACGGTAACCCGATCATGAGCGCCGACGCGATCCACCCGGGGCAGGGGGTCATCAGCCCGGCCGGAATTCCCCCGAAGCCGGGGCTGGAGGGCCTCGAGGCCACCTGGTCCGAGCGGTGGGAGCGCCAGGGCACCTACACCTTCGACCGTTCGGCACCCCGGGACAGGGTCTTCTCGGTGGACACTCCGCCCCCCACCGTCTCGGGCTCCCTCCACATCGGGCACGTGTTCTCCTACACCCACACCGACGCGGTGGCCCGGTTCCAGCGGATGCGCGGCAAGTCGGTCTTCTACCCGATGGGATGGGACGACAACGGGCTGCCCACCGAACGGCGGGTCCAGAACTACTTCGGGGTCCGGTGCGACCCGAGCCTCGCCTACGACCCCGGGTACACCCCGCCGGCCGACCCACCCAAGGAGCCGGTGGCCGTCTCCCGCCCCAACTTCGTGGAGCTGTGCCTGCAGCTCACCGGCGAGGACGAGCAGGCGTTCGAGCACCTGTGGCGCACCCTCGGCCTGTCGGTTGACTGGTCGCACACCTATGCCACCGTGGGCCAGGCCGCCCGTCGGGTCTCCCAACGGGCCTTCCTCCGGCTGCTCGACTCCGGCCACGCCTACCAGCAGACCGCCCCCACCCTGTGGGACGTGGACTTCCGCACGGCGGTGTCCCAGGCGGAGCTGGAGGACCGGGAGCGGCCCGGCGCCTACCACCGGCTGGCCTTCCCACCGGCGGCGGGCGGCGGCCCCGCCGTCGAGATCGAGACCACCCGTCCCGAGCTCCTGCCCGCCTGCGTGGCCCTGGTGGCCCACCCCGACGACGCCCGGTACCGGCCGCTCTTCGGCACCGAGGCGGTCACCCCGCTCTTCGGGGTGCGGGTGCCGGTGCTGGCCCATCCGCTGGCCGACCCCGACAAGGGGTCGGGGATCGCCATGGTCTGCACCTTCGGCGACCTGACCGACGTGGTCTGGTGGCGCGAGCTGCACCTGCCCACCCGGACCATCGTGGGGAGGGACGGCCGCCTGCTGCCGGTGGCGTGGGGCACCGAGGGGTGGCAGTCGGCCTCGCCGGTCGACGCCGCCGCCCACTACGACGAGCTGGCCGGAAAGACGGTCAGGCAGGCCCAGACGGCCATCGTCGAGCAGCTGACCGCCGCCGGCGCCCTGATCGGGGAGCCGAAGGCCGTCACCCATCCGGTCAAGTTCTACGAGAAGGGCGACCGCCCGCTCGAGATCGTGTCGTCCCGCCAGTGGTTCGTGCGCACCCTCCCCCTCCGGGACCGGCTCCTCGAGCGGGGCGACCAGATCCGCTGGCACCCGCCCTACATGGCCCACCGCTTCCGCACCTGGGTGGAGGGACTCACCAGCGACTGGAACATCTCGCGCCAGCGGTTCTTCGGTGTCCCGTTCCCCGTCTGGTACCCGGTGGGCGACGACGGGGAGGCCGACTTCTCCAGCCCCATGGTGGCGGCCGAGGACCGGCTGCCGGTGGACCCGTCCACCGACGTGCCCGACGGCTACACCGAGGACCAGCGCCACGCCCCCGGCGGCTTCGTGGGCGATCCCGACGTGATGGACACCTGGGCCACCTCGTCGCTGACCCCGCAGATCGCCGGCGGGTGGCAGGACGACCCCGACCTCTTCGCCAGGGTCTTCCCCATGGACGTCCGCCCCCAGGCCCACGACATCATCCGGACCTGGCTGTTCTCCACCGTGGTCCGCTCGGAGCTCGAGCACGGCACCGTGCCCTGGTACAACGCCGCCATCTCGGGATGGGTGCTCGACCCCGACCGCAAGAAGATGTCGAAGTCGAGGGGGAACGTGGTCACCCCGCTCCCCCTGCTCGAACAGCACGGCGCCGACGCCGTCCGGTACTGGGCCGCCGGCGGCCGACCGGGCACCGACACCGCGGTGGACGAGGGGCAGATGAAGGTGGGGCGGCGGCTGGCCATCAAGGTCCTGAACGCCTCGCGCTTCGCGCTGGGACGGCTGGCCGACGACACCGGCGCCATCGAGGCCCCGGGCCCCGACGCCATCACCGCCCCGCTGGACCGGGCCATGTGCGCCCGCCTGGCCGGCGTGGTGGCCGAGTCCACCGAGGCCTTCGAGGGGTACGACTACGCCCGGGCCCTCGAGCGGACCGAGGCCTTCTTCTGGTGGTTCTGCGACGACTACCTCGAGCTGGTGAAGGCCCGCGCCTACGGCGACCCCACCGGGGCCGGCCCGGCGTCGGCCCGGGCCGCCCTGGTCCTGGCCCTGTCGGTGCAGCTGCGCCTGCTCGCCCCCGTACTCCCGTTCGTGACCGAGGAGGTGTGGTCGTGGTGGAACCCGGGCTCGGTGCACCGGGCGGCGTGGCCCAGGGCGGACGAGCTGGCGGGGCCGGCCGGCGGCGCCGACGAGGCGGTGCTGGAGGTGGTCTCGGACGTCCTGGGGTCGGTGCGCCGGGCCAAGACCTCGGCCAAGCGGTCGATGCGTGCCGGGGTGGCGGTCCTGATCGTCACCGACACGAGCGAGCGGCTGGCCCACCTGGCCACCGTGGCCGACGACCTCCGGGACGCCGGCGGCGTGGCCGAGCTGGTCGCCACCGCCGGGGACCAGCCGCTCGTCGACGTGCAGCTGGCCGACGAGGAGTGATCAGTGGGCCAGGTAGACGCTGAGGGCGGCGTCGGCCATCTCGCGGGGCGAGCCCTCCTGGGTGATCTTCCCGTGCACCATGATGGCCGCCGCGGTGGCCACCGCCAGGGCGGTGGTCACGAACTGCTCGACCAGCAGGATGGTGATGCCCCGGCGGGCCAGGTTGCCCACCAGCCCATAGAGCTCGGAGACGATCAGCGGGGCCAGGCCCATCGACAGCTCGTCGAGGAGGAGCACCTTGGGCTCGGTGACCAGGGCGCGGGAGATGGCCAGCATCTGCTGCTCGCCCCCGGACATGGTCCCGGCCAGCTGCCGGCGGCGCTCGGAGAGCCGGGGGAAGGCGTCGTAGGTCGTCTCCTCGACGGCCTTCAGGCTCAGGCCCCCCCGGTAGGTCCAGATGCGCAGGTTCTCCTTGACGGTCAGGTTGGGGAAGATGCCCCGCCCCTCGGGGATGGCGCACAGTCCGGTGCGGGCCAGCTTCTCGGTGGACGTCTTCCCCACCGTCCGGTCGCCGATCACCACCTCGCCGTGGCTGGCGCGCAGCTGGCCGCACACCACCTTCAGCAGGGTCGACTTGCCGGCGCCGTTCGGCCCCAGGAGGGCGAAGACGGCGCCGGCCGGCACCGTCAGGTCCACCCCGTGCAGCACCTCGATGCGGCCGTAGGAGGCGCGCAGCCCGTTGACGGTCAGCGCCGGCGGGAGCGATACCGGCGCGGCCGGCGGGACGGCGTTCGGCGTCGTGGTCATCGGGGCTCACCTCCCGGCCCGTCCGGGCCATCGGCGGGGGGCGCCTCCCCGGTGGTGCCGACCCCGAGATAGGCGGCCTGCACCGTCTCGTCGGCGCGGACCACCCCGGGCGTGCCCGAGGCGATGATCTGGCCGAAGTCGAGCACGTGGATCTCCTCGCAGACCCGCATCACCAGCTCCATGTCGTGCTCGACCAGGAGCACCGCCATGCCGCTGGCGGCCAAGCGCAGCAGCAGGTCCCCCAGCGCCTCCGACTCGGCCTCGTCCAGGCCCGACCCGGGCTCGTCGAGGAGGAGGAGCTTCGGTCCGATGGCCAGGCCGCGTGCCAGCTCCACCATGCGGGCCAGCCCGGTGGGGAGGGTGCTGGCCTGCACCTTGGCCAGGCCCGACAGCCCGACGCCGGCCAGGATCCGGTCGGAGGTGGTCACCGCCAGGGAGCCCGGGCCGCTGTGCTCCTCGACCTCGGGCGACTCCCCCCCGGCCGACAGCGGGCCGCTCCGCCACGGGAAGGACGTCCGGAGGTGGCGCCACTGCCACCACTTGACGGCCGACTCCAGGCCGACCTGCACGTTCTCCCCCGCCGACAGGGTCCCGAACAGCTCCAGCCGCTGGAAGGTCCGGGCCAGGCCGAGCCGGGCCCGCCGATGGGGCCTCATGGTGGTCACGTCGGTGTCGAAGAAGTGGATCGAGCCCCGGTCGGGCTCCTGCAGCCCGCTGATCACGTTGAACAGCGTCGTCTTGCCGGCGCCGTTGGGCCCGATCAGTCCGGTCACCACGCCCGGCCACACCTTGAGACTGACGTCGGTGAGGGCGGCCACGCCCCCGAACCGGACCGCCACCTCCGACACCGTCAGGGCCGGGAGCTCGGAGGTGACGGCCGGCTCGGGGGTCGGGCCCACGTCGTCGGAGGCGGTCACGACCGGTTCCACCACCCCGTCGGCACCGCCGTCGGCACCGGCAGCGGTATCGCCGTCCCACCGGACCTGCCACTCCTCGACGGCGGCGCCGTCCTGGGCCTCATCCGGCGACACGCGCCTCACCCCCGATCGACGGTGCCGGCTCCCCGACCACCTCACCGGCCGGCCCGGGCGGCCGCTGCACCCAGGGCAGGTGCACCAGATCGGTCAGGCGCTCGATGCCGAGGACCCCGCTGGCCGCCCGGCCGATCAGGATGATCCCCGCCCCGGCCACCAGGCCGATGCCGGTCTGCCAGAAGGTGTTCAGCACCACGTAGGTCACCGCCGCCAGGAACGCCCCGGTGACCGTGCGCACGCTCCAGACGGTGACGAACAGCACGAAGATGATCCCGGAGAAGAAGGCGAAGTCGCTCTCACTGACGGTGCCGTTGACGGTGGCGTAGAGGCCGCCGGCCACGGCCGCCATGGCGGCGGCGATGGCGAACACCGCCACCTTGGTGAAGGCCAGGTTGAGCCCGACGGTGGCGTAGGCCGCCGGGGAGTCGTTCATGGCCACCAGCCGGCGCCCGAAGAGGCTCCGGCGGATGGCCAGGACCATCAGGGCGGACAGGATGAAGAACACCGTCAACAGGAGGAACTCGGCATGGTCGCCGCCGAACGACAGCCCGGGCAGCACGATCCGGCCGACGTTGAGGCCGTTGCCGAAGACCCGGGAGTCCCCGAAGAACCCCTGGTCGACGGCGTCGGCGAAGGCGAAGGTGGCCAGGGCGAAGTACAGGTCGCGCAGCCGGATGGTGGGCAGGGCGATCAGGGCCCCGAGCAGGGCGCACACCGCGGCGGCGGCCAACAGGCCGAGCAGCGAGCCGCCGCCGGCCACCTTGCCCATCAGGAAGGCTCCGATGCCCATGAACGAGAACTGGCACAGGGACACCTGGCCGGAGTAGCCGGTCAGCAGCACCAGGGACAGCCCGACCATCCCGAAGGCCATGATCTCGCCACCCAGGTCGAGGAAGCTGGTCCCCCGGATCACCACGCTCCCGAAGATCGACGAGACGACCACCGCCAGCACCAGGAAGGCCGCCCCGGAGATAAGGCTCTCCCAACCGCCGGGGATACGGGGCACGCGCACCGTGCTCAGCCGCCCCACCGCCCGGAGCCTGACCGACGGCAGCATGACCAGGGCGGTGAAGAGGAACACCATGGGCAGCGCCAGGCTGATGTCCGAGTTGAGGCTCTGCGACACGTGCGGCAGGGCGTAGTAGATGATGTACTCCTCGAGCAGCCCGATGACGATGGCGGCGATGAACGTCACCGGGATGTTCTTCAACCGCCCGACCACGGCGGCGGCGTAGCCGTTGACCACCAGCAGGGTCATGGTGATGATGCTGATGCCGGTCTGCTCCTGCGTCAGGGCCAGCAGCACGCCGGCCAGGGCGGCCATCATGAACCCCAGGATCCATCCGTACTGGCTCATCCGGTTCGGCGAGGCCCCGGACATGGCCAGCAGGCCCGGGTCGTCGACCACCGCCCGCAGGCCGATGCCGGTACGGGAGTTGTAGAAGAGGAAGCGGAGGGCCACCACCAGGACGATGGCGATGCCGATGGTCAGGACCTGCTGGTACTGGAGGTTGATGCCAACCAGACGGAAGGTGCCGGAGACGATCGGTTGGAGCTGGTACTGGTTGGCCGGGGGCCAGACGATGGTGGCCACACCGGTGAGGATGACCAGGAGCCCAAGGGTGACCATGATCGGGCGCTCGGCCGTGGCGCCGTGGAGCCGGCGCATCAGGACCCGCTCCACCAGGGCCCCGGCGACCGGCGCGCCCACCACCAGAATGGCCACCAGCGCCAGCCACGCCGGGACGTGGTGGTTGGCCACCATCTCCCAGTAGGCGAAGGCGGCGAACATGCCGACGGCGCCCTGGGCGAAGTTGAAGACCCCCGACGTCGTATAGGTGACCACCAGGCCGGTGGCGGCGATGGCGAACCCGGCGCCCAGGATGACCCCGAAGACGGTGTACTGCAGAAAGTCGGTCACCGCTCGGCTCCCCTCACCTGGTCTGTCCTCACTTCATACGGCGCCGTCGGTGGCGCCCGCTATGAGCCTGGCGCGATGTAGTACTCGCTATTGCAACGGTAGCCGTGGTCGGGCCCGGTCACCGGCGGATCGTCGAGCCGCTGGAACTGCCCGTTCTGCACCTGGGCGATCAGGTAGCAGTTGCCGTTGGTCTTGGCCGACGGGTTGGTGGTGGCGATGATGTTGTCGCCGCTGAACGACGTGACTTTGGACAGTGCCTGGAGCAGCGAACCCCGGCTCGGATCGGACCCGGCCGCCTCCAGGCCCTGCGAGAAGAGCTCGGCCGAAACCCATCCGTACAAGGTGAACAGGTCGGGTTTGAAGCCGGGCGAGGCCTGCTGCACCCAGTGGAGGAAGGTCCCGACGGCCGGGATGGCCGCCTGGTCCTCGCCGAGGTACAGCGAGGCGTTCTGCTCGAGGTAGGAGCCGTCGGTCGCCGACGCCCCGCCGGAGGCGGAGATCAGGTCGGAGCTGTACGTGGACGCCCCGAAGACCACCTGGGGGTGGAAGTCCTGCTGGTTGAGCGCCTGGATGACGGCGGAGGCGTAGTTCTCCGGCATCTGCTCGATGAACAGCATCTTCACACCGGCGTTCTTCATGGCGACGACGTTCTGGGTGAACTCGGTCTGGGTGATCGGGAACTGCTCGTCGTAGACGACCTTGTAGCCCTGGTGCTCCATGGCGGCCTTCTCCCCGAGCCACTGGTCCACCGCCGACGGCTCGTTGGCGATCAGGACGCCCACCGACTTCACGCCACTCGGGTACTTCTGCTGGAAGTACTGCAGCGGGCCCAGCTCCCAGCCACCGCCCAGGGGCACCGGGCTGAACACGTTGGGCAGCTTGTTGGTGGTCGGGTCGAGCGTCACCGACACGTCCGGCATCCCCGGATTGGCGGCCAGCACGGTCCCACCGAAGCTGTCGTTGAGCGAGAAGCTGCCGACCAGGGCGAAGTCGTTGGTCACGGCGGCCTGGGTGAGGGCCTTGTTGTTGGCCCCGTTGTTGTACCCGTCGTTCCCGCTGTCCACGCTGATCTTCCGGCCGTTGATGCCGCCGGTGGAGTTGACGTAGTCGGCGTACGCCTGGGTGCCGACCGCCGCTCCCTTGAAGAGGCCACCGTCCAGGGTCGACACGTTGGCGACATGCACGGTGGTGGAGGTGATGCCGGTGTGGTCGCTGAAGGCGCTGGAGGGGATCTTCGACCCACCGGGCCCGGCGGTGGTGGCCGTGCTCGACGAGCTCGTCGAGCTGCAGGCTGCGCCCGTCGCCGCCAGCAGCACGACCATGCCGGCTGCGGCCATACGCATCTTCCACGATGCAGATACCAATGCTCCCCCTCGTAACTCGGTGCGAATCGCGGCCCGTTCACGACCGTGTCGCCGGCCGGTCCCGCGCTGAATGTGACTCTACGTCAGAAACTCGGAGCTGTGTTTAGCACTTGCAGGCTTCAGCCGGGGTGCCGACAGCCTGACCAGGGAGTTCAACCGGCGCCGGCCCGACGGGGCCGGGGCCGTCGGGTCAGCTGCCGATGCGCTCCCGGACGCTCTCGAGAAACCGCACCGCTCCCATGGTGGTGTGCCGGCAGCGGATCGACGCCAGCACGTCGAAGGCGTGCTGGGTCCTCGGCAGCTCGACGTAGGCCACCGGGGAGGTCGACACCTCCCGCAGCCTGGCCACGAAGGCTCGGGCCACGACCACCGGAACCAGGGTGTCGTTGACGCCGTGGAACACCAGCATCGGGGGCGCGTCCGGCTCCACCCGGCACGTCGGCGACGCCTGCTCGAACACCTCGGGGTGCTCGTCGATCGACACCTTCATCACCTTCCGCTCGAGCAGGTGCACCAGCCCGGGCCCGTAGGCGCCCGAGCCCTCCGGGCTGCCCGTCATGTCGTAGACCCCGTAGAACGGGATGCAGGCGGCCACAGAGGTGTCGGCCTCCTCGAACCCCGGCTGCCACTCGGGCCGGTTGGCGGTGACCGCCACCAGGGAGGAGAGCTGGCCGCCGGCCGACCCGCCGGACACCGCGATGAAGTCGGGGTCGCCGCCGTACTCGGCGATGTGCTCCCTCACCCAGGCGAGGGCCCGCTTGCAGTCCACCACGTGCTCGGGCCAGGTGGCCCGGGGGCTGAGCCGGTAGTTGATGGCCACGCAGACCCATCCCCGCTCGATCAGCTCGTGCATCATCGGGGCGCCCTGCTGGCGCTTGTCGCCGATCACCCAGCCGCCGCCGTGGATGAAGACGAGCACGGGGCCGCCCTCCGGCCGGTGCCCCCTTGGCTCGAGGATGTCCAGCTTGTGGCGGTAGAGCCCGTCGCCCCAGTAGTCGATGTTGCGGATCCGCCGTATCGACCGCCCCCGGAACGGCACGGCGATGGCCAGCCGCCACCAGCGGTTCCAGGCCGGAGAGGCGTCGAACCCGTCGACCCGGATCGGGCCGCCGGTGGCGTCCTCGAGGGCGGCGTCCACCAGGTCCCCGGCGTGGTGGGCCACCACGGCCAGCCGGAGCAGGCCGAGCCAGGAGGCGACCGACACCGCCAGGCCGACCCACCCGGGCCACCGGCTGCAGGCGCCGAAGGCGGCGAGGACCCCGGTGATCGCCACCTCGACCGCCATCACCTGGATCGGCAGCTCGCCGGGGATCCACCCGAGGGCGAAGCTGATGGCGGTGAACGGCTCGCGCCGGATCGGAAAGAAGGCGTTGACCGCCAGCACTCCACCGACCATGCTGACTGCCAACAACGCCCAGGGCACCGCACCATGAAACACCTTCCGGGCACCGGAGCGAAAGACGGGTGCCCGGGTGCGGGTCGGATCGGACGGGGCGGGACACGACACGACACGTACGGGGGGAGGGAGCGGCATGGAACGACTGAGCGGGCTCGACGCCAGCTTCCTGTACCTGGAGACCCCGAGCCTGCACATGCACGTGGCCATGGCCATGACCTTCGATCCGGCCACCGTCCCCGGCGGGTACTCGTTCGCCCGGATCAAGGGGTTGATCGCCGAGCGGGTCCCCAGCGCCCCGGTGTTCCAACGCCGGCTGGTGGAGGTCCCGTTCCAGCTGGGCCACCCGGTCTGGGTCGACGACCCCGACTTCGACATCGACTACCACGTGCGCCTGACCGCCGTCCCCCAGCCGGGCGGCCCGCACGAGCTGGCCGACCTCGCCGGGGACATCACCGGGCGGCCGCTCGACCGCTCCAAGCCGCTGTGGGAGATCTGGATCGTGGAAGGCCTGGCCGGCGGGCACGTCGGCTTCATCGCCAAGATGCACCACTCGACGGTCGACGGCGTCTCCGGTGCCGAGCTGCTCACCGTCCTGTTCGACCTGGAGCCCGACCCGCCGGCGGCGCCGGCGGACGACCGGGAGCCCGACTACCACGTCCCGTCCCAGCTGGAGCTGGTGGCCCAGGCCATGTGGTTCAGGACTCTCCGCCCCTTCGAGATGACCAAGGACCTCATCCGCACCGGCCAGCGGGTGCTCGATGTCCGCAAGGTCCGGATCGGCGCCGAGAGCCGTCCGGGCCTGGGCAAGGCGGCCCTCCCACTCTCGGCCCCCCGCACCTCGTTCAACGCCTCGGTGACCAGGCGCCGGTCGGTGGCCTTCGCCGCCATCGGGCTCGACGACGTCAAACGGCTGAAGACGGCCATGGGCACCACCGTCAACGACGTCGTCCTGGCCGTCTGTACCGGCGCCCTCCGCACCTTCCTGCTCGAAGGGGACGAGCTTCCGGCCAAGCCCCTGGTGGCGGTGGTGCCGGTGTCGGTGCGCCCCGACGCCACGGACACCTATGGCTCCAACAAGGTGTCGTCGATGTTCGTGCAGCTCCCGTCCCAGCTCGAGGACCCGCTCGAGCGGCTACTGATGATCCAGCAGGGGACCAAGGGGGCCAAGGAGGAGCACAACGCCCTCGGGGCCGACACCCTCCTCAACTGGGCGGAGCACGCCACCCCCAACCTCTTCGCCAATGCCGCCCGGCTGTACAGCCGGATGCGGCTGGCCAACCGGCACCGGCCCGTCGCCAATCTGGTCATCTCCAACGTGCCCGGCCCGGACTTCCCCCTCTACCTCGGAGGGGCCGAGCTCCGGTCGGGGTACCCGCTGGGTCCGGTGATCGAGGGCATGGGCCTCAACATCACCATCATGAGCTACCGCGGCGTCATGTACTGGGGGATCATGGCCTGCCCGGAGACGGTCCCCGAGCTCTGGAACCTGGCCAACGACATCCCGCTCGCCCTCGACGAGCTGCTCGACGCCGCCGGCCTCGGCCCGGCCACGTACCGGCGCCCGGCGCCGGCGCCCGCTCACGACGAGGCCGCCCCGGACGGCGACGGCGCCACCGTCATGGATGCGGCGCCGGCACACACCGACATCGGTTGACCGAACGACTGGGTGGCGGTGGCGTACGGGATGACCGAGTCGAACCCCTCGACGATGTAGGCGGTGGAGCCGCCCGGCCCCAGCACGATGTCGGTCGGGTGCTGGGTGCCCCCGGCGGCGTCGACCGGGAGCCGGACCGGTGCGGGCGGCGAGGCGAACGCCGCCACCGGCAGCGGGTTGACCCAGTTGTCGGCCGAGTCGACGACGTACAGGGTGCCCCCGTCCGGTGACACCGCCACCGCCGCCGGGGCGGCGATCCCGAAGCGGTCGAACGACGCCTGGGCCTGGGGCGCCCTGGTGGCGGCGTCGATGGGGAGTACCCGCCCGCCGTAGTCCGAGCCCCCCTGCCCGATGACGTAGACGATCGAGCCGGCGCCCGTCACCGCGATCCCGTTGGGGGAGTACAACGACGACACCGCCAGTCCGGTGGCGATGGGGGTGCCGGCGGTGGCGTGGACGGTGTCGACCGGGATCACCCCGCCGGCCACCAGAACGAACAGGGTGGTGCCGGCCGGGTCCAGGGCCATGCCGTAGATGGCGTGGGTGGGTCCGAGGTCGAGGGGCGCGCCGACCTGGCGGGTGGCCACGTCGACCGGCACCACGTCCTCGCCGCTGGCCGCCAGCACGATGGTCCCACCGGGCATGACCACGATGCCGTGGGTGCCACCGGTGCCCGGGACGTCGATGGGGGTCTCCGCCTGCTGGGTGACCAGGTTGACGGGGATCACCACGTTCTGCCCGGTCGGGCCGGGTGCGGTGGTGGCCGCTCCGGTGGTGACCGGTGCCGAGCTGCCGGTGGACGGCGACGGCGAGACCCCGTCGGTGGTCACCACGTAGGCCCACTGGCCGTTGGCGGAGGCGGCGATGGCGAAGTCACCGGGGGCCGGGGTGCCGGAGATGGGCAGCGGGATGTCGGCCTCGGGGGTGTCGGTGGCCAGCTCCACCGGGGTCACGGCGTTGGGGCAGGCCACGTACCCGATGCTCCCCGGGGGCGCCATCGACGGGCCCGAGACCGTCGGCGGCGCCGGGGCGGTGACCAGCGAGCACCCGCCGAGACCCAGGGAAGCGGCCGCCGCCAGGATGGCTCGCGCCCCGGACGGCAGAACGCCCGGTCGTCGCCGATCGATCGCCCCATGCTGTCGAGTCGCTCCCATGGCTGCCGCCGACGTTAGCGAGGCGGGACCCGCCGGTGGCGCCACCGGGTCGGATCCGGGGGGACGGCCCCGACCCCCCGGTCGGGGCCGGGGATCAGATCCCCAGGCTCGACCGCAGGGCGGTGAAGCGGTCGCTGGCCTCGGGCGAGGGCTCCCACGGGACGTCGAGGGCGTGGAGGAGCCCCTCGGGGATCTCGTCGAGGAACCGGCTGCGCTCGTTCTCCACCACCCGGTCCATGGACCGGCGGGTGCGGGCGTGGGACAGGTAGAGCCGCCGTTCGGCGCGGGTGATGGCGACGTAGGCGAGCCGGCGCTCCTCCTCGAGCTGCTCGTCCTCCATGCACCGGCGGTCGGGGAAGATGCCCTCCTCCATGCCCACCACGAAGACGGCAGGGAACTCCAGCCCCTTGGCCGCATGGATGGTCATCAGCACCAGGCGGGACCGGTCGTCGTCGGCGTCGTCGGCGTCGGTGATCAAGCCGGCCATGTCGAGGAACGAGTCGATGGTGGGGTGGTCGGTGGCAACCGCCCGCAGCTGCTCGACGCTCTCCTGGCGGTAGATCCGCTCCTCGTCGTCGGCGGCGGCGTCGACGAGCTGCCGGAGGTACTCGCCGTCGGCCAGCACCGCGTCGAGCGCCCCGAGGGCCCCGTGGAGCTCACCGGCCCGGCGGATCTCGTCGAGCCGGCGGGCGAACTCATCGAGGCCGGCCAGCGCCAACCTGGGCAGGTCTTCGATCTCCGAACGGCGGTCGAGGGCGTCCCCGAGGGCCAGCCCGTACGTTTGGGCGAAGGACCGGACCTTCTTGACGCTGGCGTCGCCCACCGCCCTCCGGGGGAGGTTCACGCATCGGCGGAACGAGAGCTCGTCGTGCGGGTTGACGGCCAGGCGGAGGTAGGCGGTGAGATCGCGGATCTCCTTGCGCTCGAAGAACGGGGTGCCGCCCACCGTCCGGCACGGGATGCCCCGCCGGACCACCTCGGCCTCGATGGGGCGGGTGAGTGTCTTGGCCCGGCACAGGACGGCGATGTCGCCCGGCCTCGCCCCGTCCCGCACCAGGGTGGCCACCTCGTCGGCCAGCCACGACGCCTCGTCCGCCTCGTCGTCGGCGGCCCGGAGGGCGATGAGGCTGCCCTCCCCGGCATCAGTCCACAGGTTCTTCTCCGGACGGTCGGCGTTGTGGGCGATCACCGCGTTGGCGGCGTCGAGGATGGTGCCGGTGGAGCGGAAGTTCTGCTCGAGCAGGACGCTGGTGGCGCCCGGGAAGGTGCGGGTGAAGTTGAGGATGTTGCCCACGTCGGCCGCCCGGAACCCGTAGATGGACTGGTCCCCGTCCCCCACGCAGCACAGGTTGCCGTGACCGGAGGCGAGCTCCTCCACGATCACGCTCTGGGCCCGGTTGGTGTCCTGGTACTCGTCCACCAGCACCTGGGCGAACCGCGCCCGGTAGTGCTCGCGCACGTCCGGGTGCTGGGTGAGCAGCGTGACCACGTGGACCAGCAGGTCGTCGAAGTCGACGCAGTCCGAAGCCACCAGGCGCTGCTGGTACTCGCGGTAGGCCCGGGCGTGGGCATTGGACCGGGCGTCGGACGACTCGATGGAGAGCTGGCGCGGGTCCACCAGGCGGTTCTTGGCGGCACTGATGGCAGCCTTGGCCCCCCCGGGTGGCATCATCTTGACGTCGATGTTCAGGTCGTCGGCGATGTCACGGAGCAGGCGCTTGCAGTCGTCCTCGGAGAGGATGGTGAACCGCTTGGTCAGGCCGACCCGGTCGGCGTAGGGGCGGAGCATCCGCACGCAGGCGCTGTGGAAGGTGGACACCCACATGTCCTTGACCAACGGTCCGAGGGACGCCGCCAGGCGCTCCTTCATCTCCTTGGCCGCCTTGTTGGTGAAGGTGATGGCCAACACCTGCTCCGGTGCGACCGCTCCGCTGGCGATGAGGTAGCCGATCCGGCTGGTCAGCACCTTCGTCTTGCCCGAGCCGGCCCCGGCCAGAACCAGAAGTGGACCGCCGCCGTGCTTGACGGCCTCCAGCTGGCGGGGATTCAGGCCCTGGAGGAAACGCTCGGGCCGGAGGCGGCGGCTGGTTCCGGTCACGGTGCTGGCCACGGCGGCTCACCCTACCGGTCGCGGCCGGGGGCCGATCACGGCCGGGCCACCCCGTGGCGGGCGGCCCGGGATCGGAGCGGCGGGCCCTACCCGGCGCCCTCATCCCCGGCATCGTCGGGTTGCTCCGGACGGAAGATGAGCGCGTGCACGGAGATCCACTCTTCCTCGTCGAACGTCTCGGGCTCGCTCTCGGCCACGTCGGGCTGGGTGCCGGTCCCCTCCGGGGCCGCCGAGTCGGCGTCGGCCGGTTCGGAACCGTCGGTCCCCTCCTCCGGTGTCGTCGTGGCTCCGGTCCGGTCATCGGTCGGCTCCGCCACGTCCACCTCGGAGGGGGGCACCGGGGTGTCGGCGGCCGGGGGCGGTTCGATTGGGGTTTCGGCGGCCGGGGGCGCCGGGGTGTCGGCGGCCGGGGGCGGCTCGACCGCGGTGGAGGAGCCCTCAGGGGCCGGGGATGCAGGAACTACCTGGGGTGGCGGGCCGACCGTCGGGGGGCGGAGCTCCGGCGGATGCCATCTGCCGTCGGCTCCCCTCCACCAATCAGGACCCAGCGCCGTGTCACTCATAGTGACGCCTCCCTTGCGCTGCTACAGATAGCGGACTCACCGTCGATGACTGTGTCCAGGGTACTCCCCGGGAGGTCGGACCAGGCAAGAGGCACCCCTGAGCTGGGACGGGAGCACGATCCATCGGCGAACGGTGACGTCGCCGATCGGGCCTGCCCCTCCCGGGGAGGTGCGCCAGGCGAGCGACACTGCGAGTGAATTCCGCACGCTGAGTGCTCACGGATGCGACGCCGCCACTGCCAAGGCGACCTCGTCGGCGGCAGCGGCGATGTGACGGCCGTGTGAACGGTTTCGGAGCTGCGCAGGTGCCGGGACGGGGACGGCGGCCGGCCCGAGCGCCACCGGTACTCTTCGTGCGGTGACCGTCCGGCGGGTGCTGCGCAACGTGGGGGCCGCCCTGGTAGCGGTCGGAGTGCTGCTCCTGCTCTTCGTCGGCTACGAGCTCTGGGGCACCGGTCTCATCACCGCCGGCCATCAGCGGGCCCTTCGGAACCAGTTCGACCAGGAGCTGCGCCAGGCCGGAGTCGCCATCCCGACCTCCCCGCCCGGGACCACCGGCACCACCGTCCCGTCGAGCCGCGGCCTGGTCCCGTCGACCGGGACCGCCACCGACGGGCAGCCGATCGCCATCATCCAGATCCCGAGGATCGGCGTCGACTTCGTGGTGGTGCAGGGAACCGACGAGGCCGACCTCGAACGCGGGCCGGGCCACTACGTCAACACGGCCTTCCCCGGCAACCCGGGCAATGCCGCCATCGCCGGCCACCGGACGACCTACCTGCACCCCTACTACCACCTCGACGCCCTGGCCCCGGGCGACCCCATCTTCGTCACCACCACCCAGGGGCGGTTCCGGTACGACGTGACCCGGACCCGGGTCGTCCGGCCCACCGACGTGGCGGTGCTCGACGCCACCGCCACCCCGACGCTCACCCTGACCACCTGCAACCCCCGCTACAGCGCCTCGACCCGGATGGTGGTCACGGCCGACCTGGTCACGCCGGCGGCGGCCGGTGCGGCACGACCGGGCGGGGTACCGCCGGCGGCCACCCTGTCGTCCAGCGGAGGCAGCCGGGCGGGCGCCCTGATCTGGGGCACGGCCTGCCTGGTCGTGGCGGCCGGGGTGTGGCTGGCGCACCGGCGGTATCGCCGGTGGTGGGTCTACGCCGGCGGGTTGGCGGTGGTGCTGGCCACGCTCCTCCCCCTGTTCGCCAACCTCGGCCCGCTGCTGCCCACCGGGTACTGACCGGCCCGGTCAGCCCGGGGTGGGAGGCCGGCGGCCGCACCGGAAGGGCGCCGTCCCGCTACGAGGTGGGCGCGGTCGCCTTCGCCGAAGCCCGCATCGAAGCCGACCATGTCTGGTAGCCACCGTCGAGGTTGCGTGCTTCGATCCCCAGTTCGTGCAGCAGCGCGGTCGCCGTGTGGCCGCGTTGACCGACTTCGCAGTAGACGACGACCGGACCGGGGCCGAGCGCGTCGAGGTGGTCCCGGAGCGAGTCGATCGGCAGGTTCGACGACCCCTCGATGGCGCCCCGTGCATGCTCCTCGGCGCTGCGGACGTCGACGACGTCCCAACCGCTCGCCACCAGCCCTTCGAGCTCCTGCGGGTCGACGACATCGCAGTCGCCGCTGAGCACGTTCTCGGCCATGTAGCCGAGCAGATTGACCGGGTCCTTGGCCGACGAGAACGGCGGAGCGTAGGCCAGCTCGAGATCGGCCAGTCGGTCGGCGGTGATCCCACCGGCCATCGCCGTGGCGATCACGTCGATCCGCTTGTCCACTCCGTTCCCACCGACGATCTGGGCACCGAGGATGCCGCCATCGGCCGGGTCGAAGATCAACTTCACCGCCATGCGCGTCGCACCGGGGTAGTACGTGGCGTGATCGAACGGGTGGGAGTGGATAGCCCGGTAGGTCCGTCCTGCAGCTCGCAGTCGACGCTCGTTCCACCCGACGGTCGCCGCCACCAGGTCGAACACCTTGACGATGGCCGTCCCGAGCGAGGCCACGGCGTGGGAGGGTCGCCCGGCGATGTGGTCCGCCACCCTGCGCCCCTGGCGATTGGCGACATTGGCCAGCGCGATAAGCGAGGTGGCGTGGGAGACGGCGTCCGACTTCTCGACGGCATCCCCCACCGCGTAGACGTCAGGATCGTTCGTCTGGTTCGCCTCGTTCACCGCGATGCCGCCGTTCGGTCCGAGGTCCAAGCCGGCCAGTTCGGCCAGCCGAACGTCAGGCCGCACGCCGATGGCGCCGACCACCAGGTCGGCCGCCAGGCGCCTACCGTCGGCCAGGACCACCGAACGGTCCTCGACCGAGGCGACGGACGCGCCGGTCTCCACCCTGACACCGTGCGCCACCAGCTCGTCGCTCACCAGAATCGCCAACTCGGGGTCGAGGGGTGGGAGCACCTGGGGGGTCGCCTCGACGATGGTGACGTCGATCCCCTGGCCCACCAGGTTCTCGGCCATTTCGAGTCCGATGAAGCCGGCGCCGATGACCACGGCAGTCGCAGGTGCGATCTCGACGTCCGAGGCGAGACGGGCGGCATCTTCGACGGTCCGCAGCGTTCGGACCCGGTCGTACCCGGGAATCGGCGGTCGCACCGGGGCGGCCCCCATGGAGAGCACCAGCTTGTCGTAGGTGACGATGCTCTCGTCGCCGGTGACCGTCGAGCGTGTGGTGACTGCATGGGCTGCCCGGTCGATGCCGACGACCTCGTCGTTCACCCTGACATCGAGCCGGAACCGGTCGAAGAGCTGCTCGGGAGTCTGGAGGGTCAGATCCTCCTCCTCTTCGATCAGGCCGCCGACGAAGTACGGCAAGCCGCAGTTGGCGAACGAGACGTGGCCGGACCGTTCGAGGACGGTGATGGTGGCATCGGCATCGAGGCGGCGAAGGCGGGTGGCGGTGGACATCCCACCGGCGACACCGCCGACGATGACCACCCGCCTGGCATGGGACCCGGGCGCGCCGCTCACCGGGAGAGCCACGACGACCGCTTGGTGGGCGGCGCCGTGCCGGCCGATGCCTTCTCAGCTCGGCACCGGCACCGTTCGGACGGCGGCACGTCGCCGAGGACCTGCTCGACGTGGAGGCCGCACCCCTTCCACGACGGCATCCCGCACTTCCGGCACGTCACTGCTCTGCACATACCCCCTAGGGTATCAGGCGGACACCCTGCCCACAACGCCCGGTGGCCCTCAGCCGCCGGTCCCAGACCGTCGTGGGCTCCTCACGCCAGCTTCATGAACATGCGCTGGACCTCCTCGATGGCGTACCCGTCGGCGGCGGCCTCGTCCGGGTTCTGCAGGCAGTAGACCAGGCCGGAGGAGATCAACTTGAACCCCGCCTGCTCCAGCGCCTTGGTGGCGGCCGACAGCTGCGTCACCACCTCGCGGCACTCACGACCCTCCTCGAGCATGCGCTCGACGCCCTGCACCTGCCCGGCCACGCGTCGCAGCCGCTTGCGCACGTCCTCTACGACATCGTCGGGAAGTTGCACCCCGGACTCCTCTCGTCCCACTGATGACGATCCCCTGCTCCGGCCCTGGGCGTTCCGGCTGGGCCGGCTCGATCCGTTCACCAGGGCCATCGTCTTCTCGTTTGCTCCGCACTATACCCTAGGGGGTATAAAGACCAACCACGAGGTACCCCGGATTGCTCCGTCGTTATCCTGGCTCCATGGGGTTCTACCGCCAGCAGATCCTGCCGCACGTGGTGGATCGGGTGTGCGGCATGTCGGGTCTCCGGCGGTGGCGGGCAGAGGCGAGTGCCGGGCTTTCGGGGACCCTGGTCGAGATCGGCTTCGGCTCCGGTCTCAATGTGCAGTTCTACCCGCCGGAGGTCGACCAGGTGTTCGCCGTGGAGCCGTCGGCAAGAGCCTTCCGGATTGCCCGGAAGCGGATCGACGGGTCACGGACACCCATCGAACGGATCGGGCTCGACGGGCAGTCGATACCCCTTCCGGATCAGTGCTGTGACGTGGCGCTGTGCACGTTCGCGCTCTGCACGATCCCCGATCCGGACGCCGCGCTGGAGGAGGTGCGACGCGTACTTCGCCCGCGGGGCCGTTTCCACTTCCTCGAGCACGGTATCGCCCCTGAGCCGGGCGTGGCCGCGTGGCAGCGGCGTATCGAGCCGCTGCAGCGTCGCCTGGCCGACGGCTGCCACCTCACCCGTGATCCGGTCTCCATGGTGCGGAACGCCGGCTTCGTGCTGGATGAAGTGTCGCAGTCCTACGGGCAGGGGCCCAGGCCGTGGAACTACTTCACACGGGCGGCATCGCACACCTCCGGCTGACCCGGGCGCCGGGGTCGGGACCATTGGCCCTACCCCATCGTCGGGACGTTGCACCCCGGACTCCTCTCGACCCACTGATGACGATCCACTGCTCAGGCCCTGGGCGTTCCGGCTGGGCGAACAGGCAGGTGGGAGAGCGCCATCGCCACCGCTGCAACTCGGGCCACCCGACCGAGAGCACGGCTCGATCCGTTCACCATGACCGTCGTCTTCTCCTCGGCCTCTTCCGTCGTCACCCTGCTCCATGGGCAGAGCACCCACGGATGTGTCACGAGAGCCACATCCTGGCCCGTCGTTCGGTGCTCCAGCCGGGCACCCGGTCAGCGGGTGGGGACGACCTCGAAGCGTTGGCGGCCGCGGATGCGGTAGACGTGAAAGTCGGAGTCGAGTGTGAAGATCCTGCGGTGACCATGCTCCTCGGCGAACGCGACCAGGGTGGCATCGGCGAGGTCCATGGGCCTGTCAGCGTATTGATCCATCAGCCGGGCGCTGCAGTCGAGCGCGGACGCTGAGAGGTCGGCGACGATCAGGCGACCGGTGTGAACCAACCGCCAGAGTGCCCGCTGTCCCTGGATCCCTCCGGCCCTTGCCAGGAGGTACATCGCCTCGGTGAACGACGGCCATGTCGTCACCAACGGCAAAGAGAGCTCGTCGAGCGCATCCCGGCAGGCGAGGTGGTCCGCCTCATCGGCGTCAATGAGGGCGATGAGCGGTCCAGCATCGGTGAGCGTCAACGTCCGGCTTGGCCCTCGGCCAAGGCTCTCGTGAAGGCCTCTCCCGAGTGCCGGGCACGCCCGCCTCCACCGTGGACGGAGCCGACGACATCGGCGAAGATATCGCCTGGGCGGTCCGCCAGCGTCGCGTTGGCACGCTCCTCGGCAGCGTGCCGGATGAACTCAGACACCGACTCGCCCATGACCGTGGCGGCTCGCTGAACCTTCTCGTCGAGATCGGGATCGAGGCGCAGGCTTCTCATAGGACTACTGTATCACAGTAGGCGTCATAGGTGATACACCGATACGCGCAGCCTCGGACGAGGGGAGCACTCCTGGCCCTGGCTCCACAGGGTTCTGCCGCCGGCTGACCCGAGCGCCGGGCTCAGGACCAATGGCCCTACCCCGCCGGCGTGTACAGACCACATGCTGATGGTGTGGACAAGCGCATCGTCTTCCTGGGCGGCGGCACCGGGGGCACGCTCGGCGCCAACCGCCTGCGCCGGCTGTGGCCGGTCGAAGACGTCGAGATCGTCGTCGTCGACCGGAATGACGACCACGTCTACCAGCCGGGACTGCTGTTCGTCCCCTTCGGGCTGGCGCACACCGAGGAGATCGTCCGTCCCCGGCATCACCAGCTGCACCAGGGCATCGAGTTCCGGCAGGTCCCGGTCGAGCGCGTCGACATCGCCACGGACACCGTCCACCTGGAAGACGGCACGGCACTGGGGTACGACGTGCTGGTCGTCGCCTCGGGGTCCATCCTGGTCGAAGAGGAGACCGAGGGTCTCACCGGTCCCGGGTGGATGGAGAAGGTCTTCACCTTCTACGACATCGCCGGGGCGGCTGCGCTGCATGACGCCCTCGATGCCTTCGACGGCGGCCGAATGGTGGTCAACGTGGTGGACATGCCCATCAAGTGCCCGGTCGCCCCGCTCGAGTTCTGCTTCCTGGCCGACTGGTACTTCCAACAGCGCGGCATCCGCGACAAGGTCGAGCTGACCTATGTGACCCCCCTCGACGGCGCCTTCACCAAGCCGGTGGCGTCGAAGCGACTGGCGGGCCTGATGGAGGAGAAGGGCGTGGCCCTGGTGACCGAGTTCAACACCGGCCAGGTCGACGGGTCCGGCGGCCGGTTGGTGGCCTACGACGGACGGCAGGTCGACTTCGACCTGGCCGTGGTGGTGCCCCTGCACGGCGGGGCGAGCTACGTGGCGAGGTCCCCGGGCCTCGGCGACGAGCTGGGCTTCGTGCCGGTGGACGAGCACACGCTGCAGTCGGTCTCCAGTCCGAACATCTTCGCCATCGGCGACGCCGCCGGCGTGCCCACCTCCAAGGCCGGGTCGGTCACCCACTTCGAGGGCGAGGTCCTGGTCGAGAACGTCCGGCGGTTCCTGGCCGACGAACCGCTCGATGCCAGCTACGACGGCCACGCCAACTGCTTCATCGAGACCGGGTTCGGCAAGGCCCTGCTCATCGACTTCAACTACGACACCGAGCCGCTCCCCGGGCACTATCCCACCTCGGTGGGGCTGCCGCTCTTGAAGGAGTCGCGGCTCAACCACCTGGGGAAGCTCATGTTCCAATCGCTCTACTGGCACAGCCTGCTCCCCGGTCGGGACCTTCCTGGCGTCGGTTCGGCGATGCCGGCCCGAGGGAAGCAGACCGAGAGTGCCCGATGACCCGGCACCCGGGCCGCACGTACTCCTGAAAGGAGCCGACCATGCCCACAGCCACCTACGCCGGTAAGGCGGTCACCGTCAACGACGAGGGGTTCTTCGAGGACCCGAGCCAGTGGACCGAGGCGATGGCCCCTGAGATCGCCCGCGCCGAGGGTATCGAGGAGCTCACCGAGCCACAGTGGCAGGTGATCAAGTTCATGCGTGCCGAGTATGCCGAGAAGGGAACCGGGCCCACCGTCCGGGTGCTCGGGAAAACCTCCGGGGTGTCGGTGAAGGAGCTGTACCAGCTGTTCCCGAAGGGGCCGGCGAAGGTCGCCGCCAAGATCGCCGGCATACCCAAGCCGCGGGGCTGCATCTGAGCCCCTGACCGTTCGGACCACGAAGGAGGGTGCGTCATGGGAGACGCCATCGAAAAGGTATCCATCATCGTCTCGAAGGGATCCCTGGAGGGGGTCTATCCGGCGTTGATCATGGCCAACGGCGCCCGCGCCGAGGGCATCGAGGCCAACTTGTTCTTCACGTTCTTCGGCCTCGACGTCGTGAACCGGTCCAGGGTCGACCACATCAAGGTGGCGACGGTGGGCAATCCGGGGCTGCACCTGGCGACGATGGCGGGTGGTCTTCCCGGGGTCTCCTCTGCCATGACCCACTACCTCGAGAAGAAGATGGAGAAGCTCGACATCCCGCCCATTCCCGAGTTCGTCGAGATGATCGCCGACACCGGGGCGGGGATCTACGCCTGCAAGGCGTCGGTGGACCTGTTCGAGCTCACCAAGGACGACATGATCGACCAGGTCATGGACATCATCACCGTCGGCGAGTTCTACGCCATGGCCGCCGGCGGGGAGATCATCTTCACCTGACCGGTCGGCGGGCCGGCCCTCTGCACGTGGGCATGGTCCTGCCCGGATCCGGGCGAGGGCGGCGGCTCGGGAATGTCTGACAGGCTCGTACGACACCGAGCCGTACCGACAGGCCAGGAGCTCCCGGATGGACGCGGCGATCGAAGTCGAGCACGTGAGCAAGCGGTTCGGGGCCACCCGGGCGCTCGACGACGTTTCGCTCGAGGTCGGCTACGGGAGGGTGCTGGCACTCCTCGGCCCGAACGGGGCAGGCAAGACGACGCTGGTGCGGGTGCTCACCACCCTGCTGCAGCCCGACGGCGGGCGGGCCAGCGTCGCCGGCCTCGATGTGCAGGAGGACGCCAAGGCGATCCGCACCATGATCGGGCTGGCCGGGCAGTACGCCACCGTCGACGAGCTGTTGACGGGTCGCGAGAACCTCGAGCTCGTCGGGCTCCTCTACCACCTGGACAGGTCGGAGTACCAACGGCGGGCCCGAGAGGCCCTGGAGCGGATGACGCTGACGGAAGCCGGTGACAAGCCGGTCAAGACCTACTCGGGCGGAATGAGGCGCCGACTCGATCTGGCCGCCAGCCTTATCGGTCGACCTCCGGTCCTCTTCCTCGACGAGCCCACCGCCGGTCTCGACCCTCGGACCAGGAACGACCTCTGGGCGCTCGTCGACGAGCTGGTTGCCGCAGGAACGACCGTCCTGCTCACGACCCAGTACATGGAAGAGGCCGAGCACCTGGCGCACGGGATCGTCGTGATGGACGAGGGGCGGGTGGTGGACCAAGGAACAGCCGACCAGCTGAAGGACCGCCTGGGGGGCAACATCTTGGAGGTCAGAGTGGTGAGCCGTGACGACCTCGAACGGGCGTCTGCGTTGGTCGCCGGCCTCGGAAGCGCGCCGCCCCGGCTCGATTCGGACCTCAACCAGGTCAGCCTCCCCATCGACGGTGGCGCCAAGGTGCTGATCGAGGCCGGACGGGCCCTGGACGACGAGGGGATCGCCCTCGAAGACCTGGGCATTCGACGGCCGTCGCTCGACGACGTCTTCCTGGCGCTCACCGGGCACACCGCCGTCTCCGATGCCGACGGCGTCGGGTCACCCTCCGGAGGAGCCGATGGCTGACCCGGCCGGCGGGCAGCCGTCGTCCAGCGCCGCTCCCCTCACGCTCGGGCTGGCCGTCCGTGACATCAAGGGGATCACCAAACGGAACCTCCTTCGCATCGTCCGCACGCCCCAGCTCCTCGTCATGACCGTCGCGCAACCGACGATCATCCTCCTGGTGTTCCGCTACGTCCTCGGCGGAGCCATCCACGTCCCCGGGATCGACTACGTCGACTACGTCGTACCGGGGATCTTCCTGGAGGCCGTGCTCATCGGCGGCATGACGACGGCGGTGGCCCTGGCCACCGATCTCCAAGCCGGAATGATCGACCGCTTCCGCAGCCTGCCGATGGCCCGGCCGGCGTTTCTGGCCGGCCGCACCCTGGCCGATCTGTGCCGCGCCGTGTTGGCCCTGGCCTTCCTCGTCGGTCTGGGGTTGCTGGTGGGATTCCGGTTCCACAACAGCGTCGTCGCCTGCCTGGCCGGTGTGGCGCTCATCATCGGCTTCGGTTACACCCTGACCTGGGTCTACGCCGCCATCGGCTTGGCGGTGAAGGATCCCCAGACCGCCCAGATGACGTCGATCCTGCCGATGTTCATCCTCTTCTTCGCCAGCTCCGCCCTGGTCCCCGTATCGACCATGCCGGGCTGGCTGCAGCCCTTCGCCAAGAACCAGCCGGCCTCCGTCACCATCGACTCGGTGCGGGCGCTCTTCGAAGGTGGACCCGTGTACCACTCCCTGTGGCAGGCGGTCCTGTGGTGTGCCGGGATCTTCGTGGTGTTCCTGGTGATCTCGCTGAACCTCTACCGGCGGGCCACGGTGTAGCCGCGCCCGCTGGCCGCCGTCACCACGATCACCGCTGGTGCTCCGCGGCGCTGGAGGGACCGCTGGCGTGCCCGTCCGGTCCCGACGACGGCGCCGGCGACGGCTTCCAGTGGGCGGTCGGTGGTGTCTGGCGGGCGAGGAGGGCTCCCCACCCCCCTTGGTCTCCGGGAACGATCGGCACGGGCGGATCGGCGACCAGCACATGGGCGTCACCGGTGCGGATGGCGAACACGATGGCCCCGGCGGCCAGCTCGGGAGGATCGGGGGTGATGGTCCATGCGCCGGTGACGAGGTGGCCGGCCCGCAGGTGATCGTGGAACTCGGTGGCCGTCACCGACGGGTACACGACCGACACGGTGACGCCGGCCTCGGCCAGCTCGACCCTTCCCACCTGGGAGAGCATGTTGAGCGCTGCCTTGGTGGCGGCGTAGCCGCCCAGCCCGGGGAAGACCCGCAGCGAGGTGGCCGAGCTCACGTTGACGACGGCACCACCGGAGCCCTCGCGCATCGTCGGCAGCACCGCCTGGATCGCCACCAGTGGGGCCACCACGTTGAGCTCGAAGACGGCGCGGAGGTCGGCCGGATCGAGCTCCTCGAGCGGCACGTGGAGACCCTGGCCGGCGTTGTTGACCAGGATGTCGACCGTGCCGAAGACGTCGACGGCCAGGGCCACCAGCCGCTGGACCTGGGCGGCGTCGGTCACGTCGGTGGTGACCGGGAGCGAGCCGGGCAGCTCGACGGCGAGTGCCTCCAGCCGTTCGGTCCGCCGAGCCGCCAGCACCACCCTGGCCCCCAGACCGTGCAGCTGGCGCGCCGTCGCCGCGCCGATACCCGATGACGCCCCGGTCACGATGCAGACTGCTCCGTCGATCTCCATCGGATCCTCCGTTGTCTCGTGTGGTCCGCCCGGGAGGTCGGGATCCGTCGTCACCGGGGAGGGGAGCTCCGTCACCCGCCCCCGTCACCCCGGCGCTGCCCGACCTGCCGATCGGCCCGTGCCGGTCCCGTCGGCACCGCCCATGGGTCGATTCTGTCGCCGCACCGCCGGGCACCGGTAGGGCCGAAGGTCACGATGGGCGACCGAACAGCCACTGACCCTCAGGCGGCCCCGGCAGCCAGGGGCTCCCAACGGAAGGTGCGCACGGCGACCAGGAGCCCGGCGGCGCCCCAGGCGACGAGCACCCCCACGTTGGCCACCGTGATCCCGGTCGAGCCGGGCACCAGAAACGCCGTCTGCAGGCCGCGGGCCAGGTGCTCGAGGGGGAACACGTTGCCGATGTCGAGCAGCCACGCCGGCATGATGGCCACCGGGATGAACACGCCCGAGAGGAAGGCCAGGACCACGGTGGAGAACGGGCCGATGGCCGAGGCGCTGTCGGTCGTCGTGCAGATCCGGGCCACGGCCAGGCCCAGGGCGCAGAAGCAGGCCGTGCCCACCACCACGTAGACGGTCAGGCCGACCAGCATGTGCCCCGACAGCTTCACCTGGTAGAAGAGCACACCCACCGCCAGCAGGACGGCGACCGTCGCCACCACCACCACGATGGTCTGACCGATCTCGGAGACCAGGTAGACCCAGCTCGGCATGGGCGTGCCCCGGAACCGCTTCAGCAGCCCGCCCTCGCGATCGGTGGTGACTGAGATGAGTAGCGAGCCGAAGCCGGCCAACATGATCTGGTAGGCGATGATCGAGGCCGTGTAGTACGAGGGGGAGGCGACGCTCAGCCCGTCGAGGCGCGTGGTCCCGTGGAAGATGGCGTTGAACAGCAGCAGCAGGAACACCGGCATGATGACGGTGAAGATGAGGGCACGCGGGTCGCGCAGGAACCCGCGCAGTGCATAACGGGTCTGGGCGCCGGCCAGGGTCACGTCGTTCATGGCTCGGGCACGCGCTCCCCGGTGGCCACCGGATCACCCGCCAGCTGCACGAACACGTCGTCAAGGGTGGGTCGGACGACCTGGAGGTCGGCCAGTTCGGCCCGTTCGCGCTCGGCCCAGCCCAACAGCGCCGTCAGGTCTCGTTGGACACGGTCGGTGTCGAAGCGCACCAACGGGCCCTCGAGCTCGACGGGGGTCCCGAGCGTGCCGCTCAGGCCGTCGAGCGCGATCCCGTCAGGGAGAGCGAAAGTGATCCGGGTGCGGTCGCCCAGGCTGCGGCTCAGCTCCTCAGCCGTGCCCTGGGCGGCGATCTCCCCGGCCCGGAGGATGATGATCTGGTCGGCCAGGTGCTGGGCCTCGTCCATGTAGTGGGTGGTGAGGAAGATGGTCTTGCCGACGTCGCGCAGGCCTTCGACCATGGTCCACATCTCGCGACGGGCCGCCGGATCCAGCCCCGTCGTCGGCTCGTCCAGGAAGAGGACCTCGGGGTCCCCGATCAGCCCCAGCGCCACGTCCAGCCGTCGCTTCTGGCCGCCCGAGAGGTGCCCCACGCGGTCGTCGGTCTTGTCGGCCAGTCCCACCGCGGCGATGGTGGCCACCACGTCGGTGGGGTGGTGAAAGTAGCAGGCGAACATCGAGAGCGTCTCGCGCACCGTGTACACGGGGTCGAGCTCGCACTCCTGGAGCACCAGCCCGATCCGGTTGCGCCAGGCCCGGTCGCCCCTGGCCGGGTCGCTGCCGAGCACGGACACCTGCCCGGCGTTGCGGGGGCGATAGCCCTCGAGGATCTCGATGGTGGTCGTCTTGCCCGCCCCGTTGGTGCCCAGGAAGCCGAAGATCTCCCCGGCCTGGACCTCGAAGCTGATCCCGTGGATCCGCTCGACCTCGCCGTAGGACTTGCGAAGGCCGGTCACCTCGATCACGGGAGCCACCCCGGCGACTCTAGGAGAGGGCCCCGAGGAGGCGCCATGTGGTTCCCTGCCGGGAGCCATCGTCACGGTCCACGCCGAACCCCGGCGGCCGTCGATCCGGTTCAGGGCCGGCCGGCGAGGACGGCGAGACCCTCGCCGCTGAGGTCCGGATGAGCACCCTTGCGCCCCGTCATGGCCAGGATCAGCGAGATCAGGGGGCCGGAGACTTCAGGGCCCTCGCCGTGGGCCCAGTCGCTGTCGGTGGCCCGGAGGCGCAGACCGGCGATCCGACGCTTGGCGCCGATCAGGAGGTTGGTGTTCTTCCAACTGTCGGCCAGGGCCACCAGGGCCACCTCCGGCGACCGGTGCTCGAGGCCCAGGGGTCGGCGGATGTCCTCGCCGTGGACGACGATCTCACCCAGCATGGCCATCACGGGGGCGGGTGGGTGGTTGGTGGTCAACGTCCGGGCGTAGAGGCGGCGGACCAGCTCATCCGGGCCGATGGTGGCCAGGCGCCTGGCGGCCCGGTCGGCAAAGACGTTGAACCTGAAGCCGGCGGAGATCATCTCCTTGTAGAAGTTCGCCGGGGTCTGCTCGGCGGCGGCCAGAACGTGGCCGGCGGTGTCTTGGACAGACCAGCCCTCGCACCAGGACGGAACGCCCCACTGGTCCAGAGAGAGCACGCCCCAGGTCTCAGCCATGTCGGCTCGTTCGGAATGGATGCACTTCCAGATCTCGTCGGACCTCATCTCAGATCCTCTTGTCCCTTCGGCCGAAGACGCGAGATTGGCCATGGTGGCCTCAATGAGCTGGCGTCGTGTGCGGCGTCCTTCTCGAGTGTTCTCTGGCTACGGGGTACGTCCGGTGAAAGCCGCCAGCCGCTCGAGGTTGTCGGCGTCCGGGCCGGCTTCGACCTCGGCGGCGAACCGATCGCCGTCTCGCATCTGCGGAGCGATCAGTTCCCGTGCCAGCCCGAGAACGTACTCACTCAGCTCGTCGCTGGCGATCACGTCCTGTGACGAGGCGCGAGCGAGGTCCCAGGCGTGGACGAGGAGCTCCACGGACAAGATGTCGGCAGCCAGCGATGCCGGCATGGTGGAGCTCCCGAACTGCACTTCGCCTTCGGTCCCGCGCTTGCGCCATGCCTCGAGGGCCTGTTGGCCGGCTGTCGCCACTCGGACCTCGGGTGTTCCCTCGGCAGGCACCACCGTCACGTCCGCCATGCTCCCCAGATGCGTGATCGAGCCCAACAGGTGGTCCACGAGGTCGTCGACGGTGAACTTGGCGCACGGTGTGGCTGCGGTGCCATCCGAGCCGTCGAGACCGCGCAGGACCAGCTGGCACACGGCCAGAGAGCCTTCGGCGGCGCTGAGCCTGTCGGTCGGATCCTGAGTCACGACCCACTCGTCGGCCCCGGCATCTCCCGTAGTGGCGGCGATGGACAGTCGATCGAGGTAGTGGCTCCACCCCTGGCCATGGCTGGCGGCCTGCTCGTCGGTCAGGCCGTCGTGGACCAGGCGAACGAGGGTGCCGCCGTCGGCGGGCTCGAGCGTGATGGTGACGGTCGAGGCGCCGGGCGGAAGGTCCTCGGCGTCCTCCCACCCCCAGGTCATCACCAGCCGGCGACCGGGCTCGACCTCGATGACCTTGCCCGCCGCTGTATGACCGGGAACGATCGTCCACCGGTAGTCGCCGCCGGCCCGGAGATCGATACGGGCGCTGACGGTGTGCCAGCGCCGGAGTCGTTCCGGTTCGGTCAGCAAGGCAAACGTCTCATCGGCGCCGAGCGGGACGAGTACGGACTTCTCTAGGGCCATCGAGACCTCTCTTCGTCGGGGCGGCCGGGCGGCTGCCAACTCCTCCAGTTCCCTGGTCCAGAACACGTCCAACGACGCCCGCAACTCGGCCAGCCCTGCCGGGTCGGCCCGGTAGTAGCGGAAGCGACCCTCGCGCCTGACCTGCACCAATCCGGCACGGGCCAGGACTCCGAGATGCTGGGAGACCGCCGATCTGGTGATACCGAACTCGGCCGCCAGCTCATTGACCGACCTCTCCCCCGCCAACAGGAGCTCGAGCAGTCGCCGACGGTTGGGCTCGGCCAGGACAGCGACCAGATCACGCACTGACAATATGTTAGCGGTAGCTAACGCGTCAACCGTGACCCCGCCGGTTGAGGATGGTCCACTTTACATATTCCGATATAGGAATATCATTCCTTTGTGGCTCGAACTCCGACGACGACCGACGCCTTCAGCGCCGTCGCTGAAGGCAGCCGCCGGGAGCTCCTCGACGTCCTGGGCACCGGGGAGGCCACCGTCAACGACCTCGTCCAACGACTGGGATTGAGCCAGCCTCAGGTCTCCAAGCACCTCGCAGTGCTCCGGGCCGTTCGGTTGGTATCGGTCCGGGCCGAGGGCCGGCGTCGCTGGTACCGGGTCAACGGGCCGGCACTGCAGCCCGTCTACGAGTGGGCCCGCAGCTTCGAGTCCACCTGGAACACCCGACTGGACCGGCTCGACGACGTGCTCGCCGAGCTTCAGGCAAAGGAGAAAAAGGAGAGACAACCATGAACAGCACTACGGGCAACCGGCACGGCTCTGCCGTTGTCACCCTGCCGTCCGACGACGAGATCCTGATCACCAGGGCCTTCGACGCGCCGGCGGAGCTGGTGTTCGACGCCTGGACCACGCCCGACATCGTGAAGCGTTGGTGGGGCGGAGACCGCGGGGAGGTCACCGAGGCCCAGGTCGACCTGTGGATCGGAGGCCGTTGGCGGTGGGTCATGACCGCCAACGGCGGCTTCGAGGTGGCCTTCAGCGGCGAGTACCACGAGATCGACCGCCCGCACCGCCTGGTCAAGACCGAAGTGTTCGAGCTCGTGCCCGACGCTGAGGCCGTCAGCACCACCACCTTCGAGGAGGCCGACGGCGTCACCACCACGAGGATCCTGATCCGATACCCGAGTCAGCAGCACCGGGACGCTGCCATCGCCTCGGGGATGGAGGGGGGCCTTCAGGTCGCCCTCGACCACCTCGAGGAGCTCGTCCGCCAGACGGTGTGACTGTCCGGTCGGGGGCGGGGGTCCATGATGCCCCGCCCCCGGCCATCACTCCCAGGAGGCGGCGACCTCCTCGAGGGTCAGCTTCCCAGCGGGCACGCCGGGCGTGCCGGCTCGGTCACGGGATCGTTTCGGCCGGTGTCTGCGTCGGGCCGTAACCGGCTGCAGCGTTGGCGATGGCAGCGGTGGCATCCTGCCTGGTCAAGAAGCCAGCTGCGACCTCTGCGTTTGCCGCGGCGGTGTACTTGGCGACGTAGCTGCCGAGCGTCGGGTACAGCGACTTCAGGGTGGAGCTGCTGAGGTTCGTGAAGTACCCGTTCAGCATGCAGAGACCGGCCGACCGCAGGGCAGGATTGGATATCTCGCCGCTGTCAAGAGCGCTGAATATGCCCGCCAGCTCGCCGATCAGTGTCACCGGATCGAAGGTCTCCGCGCTCACCGTCGAGAAGTTGATCTGTCCGTAGTCCTCCGTCGGGACCTGAGCCTCAGGCATCTGGATCCCGCCGCTGGAGAGGCCGTACTGGTTGGTGGCGGGGATGAAGAACAGGCCGAAGAACAAGGGCGTGGCGGACAGCTGTGAGGCATGTGGCGCCGGCACACCGTTCACGAGCCAGTTCTGGATGTCCGCTATCGCAGCATCCTCGACCTCGAACCACGACATGTTGTTGGTCTGGTTGAGTCCGTTGAGGACCGCGGGGCCGCCCGAAACGGGGGTGCCGAAGATGCATGACGGCGGCGAGAGGGTCGGGTTGTCACGCCCGATCGTCTCCAGCTCGTACTCCGTTTCGTGTATGTCGATGTGCGCGGCGCCAGCGACCTCCCACGTGCGCAGGTCGGTGTTGTCCGGCTGCCTGGCCGCGGCCGCGTCCAGCTCCAGGATGTCGCCCTGGCTGTTGACCTGGATGAACGGCGCCGTGTTGTCGGTCCGGATGTCCACCGGGAAGGTCGTCCCGAAGATGCCGTTGCCGGTGAGCGGAGCCGTCAGGGCGGAGCGACCGGCGGCCATGAAAGCATTGAACGCATGGAACAGGGGTTGGAAGGCATTCACGTAGGTGTCGACACGGAAAGCCGACAGCGAGTCACCCACGCCGATCACGTTCTTCACCGTCAGCCCAGGGAAGAGGACCCCGGTCTCATACCTGGCAGCCTCGGCGGCCTCGGTATAGATGTCGTACGACTGGCCGTCGTTGGTGTCGCCGAGCGCGCCATAGCGCACTGAATCCCAGGCCTTGAGCTCGCTCATGCCGGCGTTCTGCGGGGTCACCAACATGTACGCGTAGCCGTTGGTGAGCAGCTCGTTGTCGAGCTCCGACCACACCGGGTCCTGATCGCCGCCCGTGACCGTATTGCTCCACTCGAGCACGACGGTGCCGTTGAACTTCGACGGGTCGGTCGGATAGCGCACGAGCATGTTGGTGGTGTAAGGCACGTTGCTCTGTGCCACCGACACGTTCCAGTCGCCGTTCGACGACCACGAACCGCTCTGCTGGTAGATGTTGGTGGTGCCGGACATGAGGTACTCGTTCTCGACGTATCCCAGCGTGCTCAGGGGAAAGTACGGAGCGTCAGCCACCAGCGGCGCCTGCGGGACCGCGTCATACGCGTAACCGTGCGTGCCGGCATTGGCAGGGATCAACGTGAGCCACGGGAGTGGAGGGGCGGCAATGGTCGACGCAGCGCCGGCACTGGTGGTCGAGAGGGACACCGCCGGAAGTACCGCGGCTGCAAGCGCAACAACAAGAAGCAAGGTGAGCCTGCGAAGATGGCGCGTCATCTGGTCCCCTTAGTGATCGTCACGTGCACCCTTAAGAAATTCCGTGCATCGCGCCATTGTGACGGTTTCCACAGATCGTGCACCGGTTGCCACAGATCGTGCGACGGTCACCACAGATCGTGCGTCGGCCGGGGCGGAATCTGATCCCGGCGTTCCACCAGCTTCGGCGGATCAGTCAGGCCTCGGGGGTGGAGGCTCCAGCCGTTGCCAGCCCCGGGCGGCCCGGTTCGCGACCGCCGAGAAGTCGAGGCCGCCCTGGCTGCTGGCGGCTTCCCACCGAACCAGCCACCTAATCTTGGGCATGGTCACGACCGAGAAAGTGGGCTGGACCCGATGGCGTGTCGCCATCGCGCTGGTGTCGGTGATCGCAGTGTCGATCGGGATGGGCGGCTGCATCTCGAAGTCGGCGGCGCCGGAGGTGCAGGTCGTGAGCGTGCCGATCGGGTCGTCGACCCAGACCATCGTCGTCGACGGCCTCCGCCGGACGTTCCACGTCTACCGTCCCGGATCGCTCCCGTCTGCGGCGAGGTCGCCGCTCGTGGTCTTCCTCCACGGAGGTTTCGGCAGCGGATCGCAGGCCGAGAGGTCGTACGGATGGGACGCCGAGGCGGCCCGAGGCCAGTTCTTGGTCGTCTACCCGGACGGGACGAACCACGCATGGAATGCCGGGGGTGGATGTTGTGGGAAGCCGGCGGAGTCCAACGTGGACGACGTGGCCTTCATCTCGAAGATGGTCGCCCTGCTCGAACGCGAGGTCCCCATCGACCCCGATGCGGTCTATGCGACCGGCATCTCGAACGGGGGGATAATGTCCTACCGGCTCGCCTGCGCGACCACGATCTTCGCCGCCATCGGTCCCGACTCGGCCACGATGCTCGGCGCCTGCCCCTCGCCGTCACCGATCTCGGTCATCCACATCCACAGGACTGCTGACACCAGAATCCCTTACGGCGGCGGCGAAGGGAGCGGGGAGGCGAAGATCGACGGCCCTTCGGTCCCGAGCGTGAACGCCACTTGGCGCAACATCGACGGCTGCGCGGCGCCAGACGTCACCGTTTCCGGCTCGGTCACCACATCGCTGGCCGGGTGCCCGGGGGGTCGGGCAGTGGAGCTCGTCACCATCGCTGGCGCGGGCCATCAGTGGCCCGGTGGAGTGGACCGACCCCTCATACAGATGCTGCTGGGCCTCGATCCACCCTCGAGCGCGCTCCACGCCACGAGCACGATCTGGGCCTTCTTCTCGGCGCACCCGAAGGAGGCGACCTGAGCCGGTCGGCGTCGAGCCTTCGCCGCCGACCGGCGTCCACGATGGTTCGCCAATGTCCCCTCAGGCGGTTGTCTGATCTCCGAAGACCTCCGCCAAGTCCCGGAGCTTCCGTTGGCAGTCACCCAGGCGATCGGGGCCGACGGCGTACAGCCACGCCTGTTGCATGATCGCCATGATCTGGACGGCGTCCATTGGTGCCGTCATACGGCGAGGGGTCAGGCTGATGATCCTGGCCCGCCGGTCGTCCGGGTCGACGGGTTGCTCCAGATAGCCCGAGGTCTCGAGCTTCTCGAGGACTGGAGTCCACAGAAACGCACCCCGACTGCCCGATCGGGGTCGACCTTCGGGTTCTGAGAGGCTGTGGATAAAGAAATTCCAGTTGCTGGGTGATTTTGCCTCCCCTTGGGTCGCCCGAAGCCATATGCCTTATTGATGGCACCTACCGACCGGGCGATTTCGAGCACCTGGCGCACCGCGCACGGCGATTTGACCGACGAGGAGTGCGAACTGATCGCCGATCTGCTGCCGGTGTACTCGGGCGGCGGCCAGCTCGGCTGTCCGACCAAGTGGTCCAAGCGCGAGATCGTGAACGCGATCTTCTACGTGGCCTCGACGGGTTGTCAGTGGCGGGCCCTGCCCGAGCGCTACCCGAACTGGAACACCGTGCACCGCTACCACATGACCCGGTCACGCGACGGCACCTGGGAGTCGATCTGCACGCGACCGCGCGAACTGGTTCGCCAGCAGGAAGGTCACGAGGCCGAGCCTTCGGCCACCATCGTCGACGCCCGCAGCGTGCGCGGTGCCTCGACGGTCACCTCTCCCACCAGGGGTTATGATGCCGGGAAGAAGATCTCGGGGCGCAAGACATTCGGGCTGGTCGACACCTTGGGCCTGCTCGTGGCCGTCGTCGTGTTGACCGCCAGCACGTCGGACAACGTGGGCGGCATCGAGGTGGTGCAGCGCGGGCGCCAGCGCTCGTCGCGCCTCACCAAGGTCTTCTGTGACGCCGGCTTCAAGAAGACCTTTATCGAGCAGTGTCGGGCACAGCACATCTCGGCCGAGGTGGTGATCTACATCCACGCGCATCGCTTCGAGGTGCTCCCGAAGCGCTGGCTCGTCGAGCGAACTTGGTCGTGGTTGATGAACAACCGGCGCCTACAGGTCGACTATGAACGCGATCCCGAAGTCATCGAAGGCTTCGTATGGGCCGCCCATGCCCGGCTCCTCCTTCGCCGATTGACGGAGCCGCTACCTGGGTGAACGCGCTGGGGAAACATCCGCGACAGCCTCTCAAGAGCGCCGACTGGCGTCGTGATTCGTGGGTTCTCAGGAGTAATTGGCCGTGGGTAGAGCAGTGCGCATGCTCTTGCGGGGCATTAGATGGGAGTGCGCTACCAGCGCACCAAGCTCACAGGTCGTCGAGGCACGGTCGAGGGCTGTGCCTACCCGTCGCTCGCAGTCTGTCCTGGTCCAGTTGGCACACTTGGCGCGGGGTGCGCCAAATCCGCCGATCTACGGGTCGGCGGGGTCGAACGGGCGTGTCTGGATCAGGAGAAGGATCTTCTACGGGAACCCGTTTCAAATCCGCTTCGCGGGGCGCCTTGAGCGCCAAGCGGGCGCCACGGTCCTCCGTGGACGACTTGGGTTGGGATCAATTCAACGATCAGTTGCCGTGACGTTCGTGGTGGGAAATGTTCTACTGATGGCGCTTGGCATCGGCGGAACGCTTTCCGGAAATCCGCACGTCGGAGCGGCAGCGGGGGAATGGGCTGCCATCTGCGTGCTCGGCGTGATTCTGGCCGTGCAACTCGGAGTTCTGGCCGTTGCGGCGCGCATCGGCGAGCAGGACATGACGGTCATTTCGGGTGAGTTGGAAAGAGCGTTGGGCTCGGGCGGACGGACGGCCCCTGACTTCCCCGCGAGCGCTGCGACCGGGGCCGGTCGAACCTAGATGTAGTAGTCGCCGCCGTCGTTGTCGTCCGCGAGCTTTCAGATCCGCTTGACGGCCGCGAGGACGAGGATGGCGACGGAGCAGGAGCAGGGTAGCGGCCGCTTGGCCTGGAATCCGATACCCGGCGGCCCGGCGGTGACCCTCTCGGAGGCAGAGACGACGGTTAGCTGCGTGCCCGGATCTGCGCTGTGGCGGGTCCTATCCGGGTACAAATCTAACCAATCGGTTAGGATCAAGCCCGGAAGAAGCCCGCAGCGAGATCTATCCGGGTATGGAGCTAACCATGGAAGCCGACCAGCCACAGGCCAAGAAGGGCGTCAGATCGGACCGCCGGATCCCCGGTTGGGCGGCGGGTCTGCTGGCTCGCCTTGCCCGGGACCGTCCGGCTGTCGTGACCAGGGAGGACATCGAGGCCGACCTCACAGAGTCGGGCTCTACCCGGCACGTCGACCAGACGGTCCGGGAGTTGCAGCGGCTTGGGTGGCTACAACCCCTCCACGTGAAGGGCGTCTGGGCGTACGTGCCCCCCGGCGAAGAGGAGGTCATCGACCCCTACATCGACGTCCGCGGCTGGAAGGCCCGGGAGCCCGACGCCGTCTTCGCCCTCGCCGGAGAGGCCGCTGCATGGCATCTCGGCTATCTGGACCGGGCCTTCTCCGGCTCGGTCGCCGTCTGGACCCCGGCCAAGAGCCGGCTGCCCCACGGGCTCCGGGCTCACCTGTCGATCGTCACGCTGGGGTGGAACGCCGACGTCGTTCCCCGCCTGGGACCGACCACGGCCCTACTCCACCGGCGTCGCCTCGACACGCAGGCGTGGGCCAGTGGCCTGCCTGGGTTCGGACCGGAAGCCCTCGTCGTCCAGCTCTCCGCCAGACCGCTGTCGTTTCGGGTGTGGGGAGACCTTGTCCGTCACCTGGAGCAGCTGGCCGAGGACTGCGACATAGACCGGCTCGCCGGTCTGCTGGAGACGCAGTCGTCGTCAGCGTGGCAGCGAGCCGCCTACCTGCTGCACTGCGGCAATCGCCACGACGACGGCGTTGCGCTCCTGGGACGCCGACCGATGACGAACAGCATGCCCAAGGTGCAGTTCGGTGAAGGACCCAAGACCGTTTGGTCACCGGATTTTTCCGTCGTGGACCACCTCGTTGCACCGTTGCAAGGTGCAGGCGGAAAAGCCTGACGTGGCTGGTCCATCGCTGACGCGCGCTCTCATCGGCCGGCACGGTGCGGGCCGGGCGGACACCTACGACGCTGCGCTCCTCGATGTCGCACAGGACCATGCACTCTGGCTCCTTGCCGAACTGGGCCTCTTCGCGGACGGATCGCTGATCTTCAAGGGCGGCACGAGCCTGCGGAAGTGCCGACTGGGTGGTGCAGGGCGATTCTCGACCGACCTCGACTTCGCTGCTCCCAATGACGACACCGTCCTGGAGGTCTGCGGAGAGATCGATGGCGCCTTGGTGGCCGGATTCAGGTTCTCTCTCACCCCCTCTCGCGGTGACGGACGACATTGGAATCTTGCGGTCGATCATCCGGACCTCGGACGCCCGAACATCCCTGCATCCGTTGAGTTCGCACGACGACCACTCGTACTCGCACCGGAGGTTCTGCCGTTCGTGGCGCTTCCGGTGCACCGTGGCTACGACATGGCGCTGCCGTCGTTGCCCGTGATCGCCCAAGCGGAGGCATGCGCCGAAAAGCTCGCCCGCTACCGACGGACCGCACTCGGCCGTGACGTGTACGACCTCGCACGGATGGCCAGCCGGCCGATCGACGAGCCACTTGTCCGTCGCCTCTGGGTATTGAAGGTGTGGGGTGACGTCGTCGATGATCGACGCGGTGACGGACCTCTCGATCCCGCCGATGTTCTCACCGAGCGGCGGGAACAGGACTTCGCGTCGGAGTCGATCGGGATGCTGACGCAGCCGGTCGACCTGGCGGGCTGGGAACGTACCGTCCGGCACCGGTACGGCTTCCTGGCTGATCTCGACGACAGCGAGCGCCGCTGGGCGGCGTGCGATCCTCGCCATCGCCGAGAGGTCGAGACCGCCCTGGCTGCCGGCGGTTTCCCGCCGGACTGACCAGGACGGCACTCGGCCCTGTGGTCTACGCCACGGCCTGCTCGTCCTCCTCGAAGGACCGCAAGATCGAGGCAGCGGTCTTCTGGATCCGCTCGCACGACGCCTTGATGCCGGCGATCGCCTCGTCGCCACCACCGGCCCAGTTGGCGACGTACCCGAACGAGTAGTCCGAGGTGTCGAGACGGAGTTAGCTGCACTCCACGTAGGCTGTTGACTCAGCCTCCAGCTCAGCAAGCCGGCGGTCCTTGAAGCCCTCGTGGAGCATCGCGTGGGCGATCGTCTCCACCCGTTGGGCCGGAGAGTTGGTCATCTTGACCCGGATCCGGCGGAGATCGAACGAGCAGTCGCCGTTCGTGCGTCCCGGGATCTCGACGTCCTCAACGGAGAAGCCGATGGACTGAGCCACTGCCACGAGCTGGGCGTAGTGGCCGGAGGGGACATCCCCGACGAGGCGGTTGCAGACGGAGGGCGGCTCCTCGCCGTCGGTCTGGGCGATGCCGAAGACCGGCAGCCACTTGAAGCCCCGGATGACCCGGTCATCGTCACCCTCCTGGGCGTCGACGTTTGGCGAGGGTTGCCGGTCTCTGGATCACGGCCGATGTAGACCCGCAGCTCCCAGACGCCGTCCTTGCGCTTGTGCTTCGTCCCACGCACAGAATCGACGGATCCACGGTAGTTGTGAGGACAAGCTGATGACAAATGCGCGATTCCGCCTCCGTTCAAAGGATGCTCCGCCAAGTGGAGACACCCCCTTTGAACAGGGATTATTACTTAGTGGCGGGGGGAGGATTTGAACCTCCGACCTTCGGGTTATGAGCCCGACGAGCTACCAGACTGCTCCACCCCGCGGCGTGAGCGATCAGATTAGCACCTCCGACTCGACGGTCGTTCAGCGGCGGTGGGCCGTTCGGGCGACGGCCATTGACCTGTCCGGCAGCGGCCTGACCATCCATGCCATCGGCCTCCCCGACCGGCCAGCGGAGAGCGACCGCGGTGCACCTGGCGCTGGGTCGACGGCCGGATCGGGTACCCTCCGGGTCGTGTCCGACTACGTGATCCCGGAGCCCGAACCCAAGGAGATCGACGAGAGGCTCTCGATGGAGCTGCGCCACCTGGCCTCGAACGCGGTGCTGAAGGGGAGACCGTCCGGCGTCGAGAAGTGCGAGAACTGCCGCTACTATCTCGAGCCCACCGCCGATCTCTCCTACTGCTGGCATCCGAAGCTCCGCATCCTCGTCGGCTCGCAGTGGTGGTGCCAGTGGTGGGAGGCCATCCCCGACGAGGGCGTCTGAGCTCGCCCGCAGGCCCGCGAAGCTGGGCCGCCGCCCGGCCGGGTCAGGCCGGCGCCGCGGTGGTGGACGTGACCGACGACCCTTTCACCGCGGTCGTCGTGCTCGACTTGGCCGGGGTGGTGGTGGCCGTGGTGGTGGTGGTCGGTGTGGTCGTGGTGGTGGTGGTGGTGGTCGGCGTGGGCGTGGTGGAGGTCGGCGTGGCGGCCAGCGCCCCGCCGGAGCCGCCGGGTACCGACACCCCGCCGGTCAGCTGTTGGATGAGCTCGAGGTCCGACTGGGCCGCCTCGACGTCGGTCTGGTAGGCACCCAGGTTGCCGGCCGCCAGGTCGGACTTGGCCTGGGCGAACGAGGCGTCAGCCTGGGCCAGCAGCGACAGGATCTGTGGCGACAACGAGCCCGTGCCGCCGGTGGTCGGCGTGGTGGACACCGGGGCGTTGAAGACCTGCGACAGCGCCGAGGCCAGGGTGTCCCCGTAGGCCGCCTGGTTCCCGTAGACGGCGATCACCTCCTGCAGCTCCGGGAAGGCGTTGCGGGACGACTCCACGTAGAGCGGCTGGATATAGACCAGCGAGTTGGCCACCGGGATCATCAGCACGTTCCCCAGCAACACGCTGGAGCCCTCTTGATTGAGGAGGCTGATCTCCTTGGAGATGCTCTGGTTGGCGTCGATCCGCGCCGCCACCAGTGACGGGCCGTCGACCGGCTGGTTGCCGGGCGTCACGAACATCTCCAGCTTCCCGTACTGGCCCGGGTCGGAGCCGGCGATCATGAACCCGGCCAGGGTCTGGATCTGGCTCCCCGCGGAGACCGGCACGAAGGCATCGAGCAGCGTGAACGACTGCTGGGTCTGGCCGGGGACCCGCAGCTCCTGGTAGATGGGGGACATCCGCACCAGCTGACCGGTGGAGACGGCCTCACCCTGGGCGTTGGTGGTCTGGGTGGTGGCCAGCGCCGCCGACGGCGATCCCGAGCCGGGGGACGGCGACAGCGTCCAGGCGTCGGCGGCGCTGTAGAAGGCGGAGGCGTTGGTGAGGTGGTACCTCCCGTACATGGACGCCTGCACCGTGAAGATGTCCTCGGGGTAGCGGAGGTGCTGCTTCAGCGTCGGGCTCATCTTTGAGGCTGGGGTGAACATGCCCTTGAACGCCTTCTCGTAGGTCTCGATGATCGGGTCCTTCGGATCCATCACGTAGAACGTCATCTTGCCGGTGTAGGCGTTGACGACCACCTTCACCGAGTTCCGGACGTAGTCGACGCTGCCGTTCTGGAGCCCGCTGCCCGCCGCCACCGCACTGGTGTCGGCGTTCTGGGCGTAGGGGTAGTTGTCGGTGGTGGTGTAGGCATCCTGGACCCAGTCGATCTGCCCGTTGACCAGCACGGCATAGGGGTCGGCGTCGAGGCTCAGGAACGGTGCCGCCTTGGACACCCGGGCCTGCAGGCCCTGATCGAAGATGAGCCGTGAGCTGTCGGTGAGCTGGCTCGAGATGAGCAGGTTGATGTCGTTGAACCGGACGGTGAACATGAACTTCTTGAAGAACGACGACAGCTGCACGCCCCCGCTGCCCGAGTAGTGGGTGGCCACGTTCTGGCCGTTGCCCAGCTGGTAGTCGATCTCCGGCACCGCGGAGTTGGCCACCACGTAGCCGGCGTTGCTCAGACCGAAGTAGACCGACGGCTGGGTCACCACGCCCAGGCCGCTGTTGGAGATGGGTGGCACCGACCCGACGGCGAACTGCGGGTCGCCGCTGCCGGTCTGCTGGTTGGCCGGCGAGATGATCATGCCGTACCCGTGGGTGAACGCCAGGTGGGTGTTGACCCACGACGGGGACGGGATGTCGGCGTCGTTGATCTCCCGGACCCCGACCACTACCGGCGTCTGGATGCCGTTCACGAGGTACCGGTCCATCGACAATCCGTTGAACTGGTAGTACGACCGGAAGTCCTGCTTTTTGTCGTAGGTGGCCTGGGTGAGGAGCGGGTCCCACAGACGCGTGTTGGACAAGGTGTCGCTGTTGGCGGTCAGCTGCGAGGCGGTGAGGTTCGACGACGCCGGATAGCTGATGTCGGTGATGCTGTTGAGGTCGAGCGCGTCCCGGGTGGCAGCGATGTTCCGTTGGATGTAGGGCGCCTCGAGCGTCGACTGGGCCGGGTTGACCTTGAGCGCCTGGACCACTGCCGGGTAGATCGCCCCGGCGAACAGCGCCACCACGAACCACATCCCCACGCCGATGACCGGAAGTGCCCACCCCTGCCGACGGATATTGAAGAGCAGCAGCACGAAGGCGGCCAACGACACCAGTATCAGGAGCTCGAGCGCCGGGATCCGGGCGTGGACGTCGGTCCAGTCGGCTCCCTGGCTGTAGCCATTGGACGACAGGTCGAGCGAGTACCGGGCCAGGTAGTAGCCGACCGCCTTGACCAGGGCCAGCAGGCCGAGGATCACCGAGATGTGGGCCTTCACCGCCGGCCGTACCCGGGGCCGCGCCCCCTGGAGCCGGATGCCCCCGTTGAGGTAGTGGCTGACCAACGTCACCACCAGAATGACGATCAACGCCACTAGGGCCCAGTGGACCAGAAACAGCTCGAAGGGCAGCTTGAAGACGAAGTAGCCCACGTCCATGTGGAATTGCGGGTCCTTCACCCCGAACGGCACCCCGTTGCGGAACAGGATCCAGTTCTGCCACTCGCCGATCGCCTGGGAGCCGACGATCAACGACAGCACGATCACGACCGCCAACCGCAGGCGCCGGGCGTAGGGGCCGACGACCTCCTGGTAGCGCTTGACGAACTCGTCCTCGGCGTCGAGAGACGGCCCGGTGGGTGCCAGCCGCTCCGCCACCATCAGGCTGACCAGCAACAACACGCCGAAGATCACCCCGAAGGTCAGCATCAGGCCGACCTTGATCTCGAAGAGGCTCCGCCACACGGTGTGGAGCTGCACCGACGAGAACCACAGTGCGTCCGTGTAGAAGACGGCGAACGCGTGCAGCGAGAGCAGGAGCACGATGAGCACGACGGCCGCCACCACCAGCCACCGTCGGCGACGGTGGGACGGCGCGGGCGTGCTCTTGGGGATATCGCTGGGGGACCGCACGGGTGCAGCCTAGGGGGCGGGGGGTGCGAGCAGGCAGCGACACCCCGGGTGGGCCGGCGGGCGCACGTGCCCGGTGGGGAACTCCCCGCCCGGTCGCTGCGGCCCGTTGAGGGCGTTGTCCTCGCAGTCCGGGCACGGCTCGGCATCGTCTGCGGCCACCGCCACCCACTCGAGTAGGAGGTCCGGGTTCTTGGCCGCCCCGGCGATCGACCCGGCCGAGAAGGCGTCCAGCACGTAGTCGCCGGCCAGGCGCTCCACCCGCTCGCCCTTCCACTCCCGGAAGGCCGAGCCGACGTGCTCGGCCACGTCCGCCTCCTCGGCCCGATGCAGCCGCTCGTCGTCCGACAGCCGCCGGCGGAGCGGTCCCACCACCGTCTCGGCCAGCTGGTGGGCGATGCCCAGGAGCTCGTCGACCGAGGGGCCCTTGGTCCCCTCCGACCCGACGAACGAGGCACCCGCCTCCGCCGCCTCCTCCAGGTACGGGAGGGCAGCGGTGGAGTAGGCGTCGTGGTGCTCGGGCTCTTCCGGCAGGATCCCCACCGACCAGGTGAAGTGGTTGGACCGGAGCCGGTCGAGGATGTCGTTCTGGTCGTCCTGGAAGGTGCGCTTCATCCGCCGGGCCAGGGCGGCCACGACGGGCGCCATCAGCTCGTCGCGCCGTGCCTCGAGGCGGGTGCGCTCCTCCGGCGGTCCGGCGTCCGGGCCGGCGGACAGCTCCTCGGCCGCCGGCTGGTCGTCGGAGGTGGCGCCCGCCGCCTCGGTGGAGGCGCGCAACTTGGCGAACAGGGCGTCCACCGTCGGCTTCGGCGCCGACTCCCCGCCGCCGGTGTCGTCCTGGTCGGTGTCGATCTCTACGATCTCGACGATCTCGACGATCTCGACGACCTCGACGACCTCTCCTTCCACCTCGCCGGTCACCGGCTCCGGCTCCTCTGGCTCCTCAGTGGCGACGACCGGCAGCTCACCGGTCTCCTCGACCGCCACCTCCTCGACCGCCACCGTGACGGAGCCGGCCCCGGTCAGCAGGGACTCCTCGGCCAGCAGGGTGGCGGCCAGCTCCTCGGGGGACTCGTCGTCCGGGCGGGACACCGCCTGGCGCCCGGCGGCGTCGGCGGCCAGACGGGCCTCGTCCTCGACCCGGAACAGCTCGTCGGCGATGGTATCGATGGTGTGGCGCACGTCGCGGACCGTCTCGGCCAGGTGCTCGCGCCCGGCCCGCAGCTGCTCGATCTGCGCATGGAGGACCTTACGGCGCTTGGACAGGTCGGCCAGCACCCGAGCGCGCAGGCCCTGGGCCTCCTCCACCATGTCGCGACACTCCACCCGGGCCTGGGCGATGAGCCCCTCGGCCTCGGTGCGGGCGATCTCCAACGCCGACGCCGACTCCTCTTCCGCCCGCCTCCGGAGCTCGGCGGTGGTGGCCTCGGTCTGGGCCACCCGATCGGAGAGCTGGGACGACACCTTGGCCTCGGTGGCGGCGATCTCCTCGCGAGCCTCAGCCAGCAGCCGCTCGGCCTCGGCGGTGGCCTTGGCCACCATCTCGTGGGACGCCTCGTGGGCGCTGCGGAGCACCCGTGAGGTCTCCTGGCCGAGGGCGGCGTCCAGGGTCTCCTCGTCGAGGACCGGGTTGGCCGCCCGGTGCTCGGCGTCCTCGAGGGCCCGCCGGAGCTCGTGGTCGCGCTCCGCCTGGGTCCGCAGCCCCTGGGCGATGGCGTCGAGGTAGGCCCGCACCTCGTCCGGAGCGAACCCGCGCCGCACGGTGGCGAACGTGCGGCGGGCCACTTCGTCGGGGGACAACGGGGATGAGGATGAGATGGCCATCCGGCGGTCCTCGGGCATTGCCAGAGCCTACGACCCGCCGCGGCTGCCGCGGGTCACCCTCAGCCGTCGGTGGTGACGGCAGTCGGCACCGGGGTGGCGGGTAGAGGTGGCACCTTGCCGCCGTGAGCGGCCAGCACCGCCAGGGCCTGGTCGAGGGTCGACACCGGGTAGATCTGCAGCCCGGCCTTCTGCTTCGACTTGGCCGCCGCATACTCCTGCGGGGGGACCATGAAGATGGTGGCGCCGGCGTTCTCGACGGCCACCGTCTTCTGGGGCACGCCCCCCACGTCGCCGACGTCGCCCTGGTCGTCGATGGTCCCGGTGGCCGCCACCGTCTTCCCGCCGGTCAGCGAGCCACCGCTCAGCTCGTCGATCACCCCCAGGGTCATGGCCAGGCCGGCCGAGGGACCGCCGATGTTGGCCACGTCGATGGTCACCGGAAACGGGTACGTGTAGTCCACCTGGTCCTCGGACTGGATGCCGAGGTCGACCGTCCCCATCACCCCGCCGCCGGTGTCGATCCTGGTGGCCTGGAGGGTCACCGTCACCGACTTCGGCGGGCCGGTGCCGCCGGCGCTCACCGTCAGGGTGATCGTCTGTCCCGAGTGGTGGCCCCGGAGGGCGGCGAGGAGCGAATCGGCGGTGAGGGTGGGAGTGCCGTCGACGGCGGTGACCACGTCGCCGACGTTGAGGACGCCGTAGGCCGGCGTGCCGGCGTAGGTCGCCGCCACCACCGCCCCGGCCGGTCGGGCGGGCACCTGGTACCCCAGGCGCCGGAGGGCGGCCGTCTTGGCGTACGACTCGGCTTGGGACATCTCCAGCTGTCCCTGGGCGTCGTACTCGGACGGCGGGGTACCACCGGTGATGGACTCGAGGCTGTAGAGGGTGGTGTTCCCCTGGACCTTGTAGAAGTAGTAGGACAAGGCGGTGACCCGACCGACCTCCACGTCGGTGAGCAGCACCGGATGGGGCACCGGATGGCGCTGGTCGGGCGGGACGGTGATGAACTGCTGCACCGACTGGGCCACCCCCGGCTGCACCGCGTAGTAGTTGAGGTCGATGCGCGAGGCCACCCCCGCCGCCACCACCACCACGATGACGACGACCCACAGCCACCACCGTCTCCGGGCGGGTGGCACCGGTTCGGGTGGCTCCGTGCCGGGGATGATCAACGGCGTGGCGGTGTCGTCCTGGGTCATAGTGGTGCGGTGGTCGCTCCCAGGTCGTCCGGCTCGGACTCCGGTGATCCCGGGATGGATCCGGTCGCACAGCCTGCCACGGAACCACCTGACGGCGACGTCACCCGGCGCCGCCGGCAGGTGGCCCTGGCCGGCCACACCGGTGACCGACAGGCAGCCCGGACCGGGCTCTCCGACGCCGCCCCGGCGGTCCGAGCCACGGCACTGGGCGCCCTCGCCCGGCTGGGGGCGCTGGACGATGCCGACCTGACCGGCGCCCTGGTCGATGTCGACCCGTCGGTGCGCCGCCGGGCCTACGAGCTGGCGGCCGGGCGGCCGGAGGTGGCGGTGGAGGCGGGGCTGGCCGACCCCGACCCCTCCGTGGTGGAGATGGCCGCCTGGGCCCTCGGGGAGCAGGGGTCCCCCCGGTCGGTCCAGGCCCTGGCGGCGCTGTCCTCGGCCCGGGGCGGCCACCCCGAGCCGCTCTGCCGGGAGGCGGCGGTGGCGGCGCTCGGGGCCATCGGCGACCCGGCCGGGCTGGGGGCGGTCCTGGCCGCCCTCGAGGACAAGCCGGCCATCCGACGTCGGGCGGCGGTGGCGCTGGCCGCCTTCGACGGCCCCGAGGTGGACGCCGCCCTGCGCCGCTGCCTCGACGACCGCGACTGGCAGGTGCGCCAGGTGGCCGAGGACCTCCTCGCCGGGGGGTGACCGGGGCCGGTCAGGCCTCGGCGGCGGCGAACAGGTGGCGCAGGCTGTCGAAGGAGTCGAGGCACATGCCCGCCCCCATCACCACGCACTCCAGCGGGGTGGCGACCAGGTGGACCGGCACCTCGGTGTCGTTGGCCAGCCGGTTGGCCAGTCCCCGGAGCATGGCTCCTCCCCCCACCAGATGGATGCCCTGGAAGATGATGTCCTGGGCCAGCTCGGGCGGCGCCTCCCCCAGGCAGTCGATCACGGTGGCCACGATCAGGTTCACCTGGTCGCGCAGCGCGTACCGGATCTCGTCCGGCGACAGGACGACCGTCTTGGGCAGGCCGGTGGTGACCTCGCGTCCCCGCACCTCGGCCTTGACCTCGTCGCTGTAGGGGAGGGCGGAGCCGATGGCCAGCTTCAGCTCCTCGGCCGTGCGCTCGCCGATGGCGACGTCGTACTGGTGCCGGACGTACTGCTGGATGGCGGCGTCCATGTCGAAGCCGCCGCAGCGGATGGCCCGGGAGGTGACCACCCCGCCCAGGGAGATGACGGCCGTCTCGGCGGTGCCGCCACCGACATCGACCACCATGTTGCCCATCGGCTCGTGGGTGGCCAGCCCGGCACCGATGGCGGCCGCCATCGGCTGCTCGATCAGGTACGCCGACGAAGCGCCGGCCCGCCTGGCGGCCTCTTTGACGGCGCGCCGCTCCACCGAGGTGATGGCGGACGGCACACAGATCAGCACCCGCGGCCGGCTGAGCTTGGTGACACCTGCCCGGTGCAGCAGCAGCCGGATCATCCGCTCGGTGATGTCGAAGTCGGTGATCGCCCCCTCGCGCAGGGGCCGGACCGCCACGATGTAGCCCGGCGTGCGCCCGATCATCTGCCAGGCCTCGTTGCCGACGGCCAGGACTTCATGCGTGCGGGTGTTCAGGGCGATGACCGTGGGCTGGTTCAACACGATGCCCTTGCCCTTGGCATAGACGAGGGTGTTGGCCGTGCCGAGGTCGATGGCGAGGTCTCGAGGCACCGGGCCATCGTAGGGCCACCTCCCGGCCGGTCGATTGGGGGGCGCCCCCGAACACCCGCCCATCGGCGGGGCGACCTCCCAACCCCCGCCGACGTCGGTACGCTCAGGTCGGTGAGCGGAGACTGCCCGAACCCCGGAGAATTCGGTGCCGACGATCCCGACCCCAGCGACGGAGAGCCCGACGGCCTGCGGGGGTGGATCTCGCCCGAGGACCGTCTCTGGAGGCACCCGTCCGAGGCCGGATCGCCCGGCGAGGATCCGGTGGCGGGCCCCATGGCCGGGCACCTGTCCGAGGCCGGAACCCGCCGCGACCGCCGCGGCGCCTGGGTGGTGGGGAGCATGGCGGTGTGCGCCGTCGGCACCCTCCTGGTGTCCGGGCTGGTGATGGCCACCTCCGGAGCCTCGCCCGGCGCCAGCAGCTCCACCAGCACCACGGAGATGGCCAAGGTGGCGCCGCCCACCACCGAGCCGGGGAGCGCCCAGCTGCTCAGCACCAACGACGAGGCCCACGCCCTGGCCGCGGTACGACCCTCCCTGGTGGCACTGACCGTCGACCGACCCGGTGGCACGACGACCGCCACCGGCATTATCGCCGAGTCGGGCGGCGTCATCGTCACCACCATGGCGGCGGTGGCCGGTGCCACCTCCATCCATACCGAGGAGTCCGACGGGACGCGCGAGCCGGTGGCGATGGTCGGCACCGACCCCACCTCGGGGATCGCCGTCATGCGGGTCACCACCGACCTTCCGGTGGCCGACTTCGACCTGGCCGACCCGGTACCGGGCACCACCGCCATGGCGGTGGCGGTGACCGACGGGGCCCGTGCCCCGACCCCCCCGGCATCGGTCTATGCCGGGACGGTCCAGTCGTCCGGGACGGCGGTGGGCGCCGATGCCCCGACGTCGGTCTTCGCCTCCACGGTGGTGGACACGCCCCTCGACAGCCGCGACGACGGGTGCGCCCTCGTCAACGACCAGGGCCAGGTGACGGGCATCCTCGACACCACCGAGACCCTGGGCGGCGGCACGGTGGCGGTGTTCCTCCCGGCGTCGCTGGTCCTCGGGGTCGCTCGCCAGCTGGTGGCCGGGGGGTCCGTCGAGCGGGGATGGCTCGGGGTCGAGGCCAGCGACGTCGCCGGGGCCGCCGCCGGCGGCGGAGCGGTCGTCGACGTCGTCGACCAGGATGGGCCCGCCGCCCAGGCCGGGCTCGAGGTCGGCGACACCATCGTGGCGGTGGAGGGGGAGGCGGTGCACTCCATGGCCGAGCTCAGTACCCGCCTCTACGCCGACCTGCCCGGCACCTGGCTGCAGGTGACCTTCGACCGGGCCGGGACCGAGCGCACCGCCGGCGTGGTGCTGGCCGCCGAGGGCACCGATGCATCGGACGTCGGCGGGTCGCCGTAGCATGCGGTAATGGCGCCTGACTCCGAGGACATGGGAAACCCCCTGCAATCCCTGCTCGGCGATCTGATGAACATGCTGGGCACCAACGGGCCCGACCAGTGGGAGATGACCCGGTCCTTCGGCCTGAACGTGGCCACCGGCGGCACACCCGAGCCCAACATCGAGCCGATCGAACGCATCCGGCTCGAGGAGCTGGCCCGGGTGGCCGAGCTCCACGTCATCGAGGCCACCGGCATGCCGGTGTCGTCCGACGGCCGCCGACTGACCTGCGTGCCGGCCGGCCGGGGCGGGTGGACGGTACGGGCCCTCGACTCGTGGCGGCCGGCGCTGACCGCCATGGCCCCCGCCCCCGCCGCACCACCGGCCCCGGCGGCCGGCGCCGGCGACGACCTCCTCGGGGCGGACCCGACCGGAGGGCTGGGCGAGCTGATCGGCAAGTGGGCCGTCACCATCGGGCCCATGTTCTTCGGGCTGCAGGTCGGGTCGGTGGTGGGCCACCTGTCCCACCGGGCGCTCGGCCAGTACGTCCTGGCCCTCCCCTGGTCGCCGTCTGACGAGCTTCTCATCGTGACCGGCAACGTGGCCGCCTTCGCCGAGGACTGGAGCATCCCCGAGGAGGAGGCCCTGCTGTGGGTGAGCGCCCGCGAGCTCGCCTCCCACGCCGTGCTGTCGCGGCCGTCGGTCCGGACCCGGATGGAGGAGCTGCTCGCCGAGGTGGCGGCGTCGGTGGCCGCCACCCAGCAAGGGCTGGCCGAGCGCCTCGGAGGCCTGGGAGACCCCTCGGGAGGTTCGGGCATGGACCTCGAGTCGCTCCAGGGCATGTTCGGCGATCCCGAGGCGCTGCTCGGCGACCTGCTGACCCCCGAGTCGCAACGCTCTTCGGACCGGCTGACGGCGGTGGCCGTGGTGGTCGACGCCTACGCCGACCACATCGCCGAGCGGGTGGGGCGGACCCTGGTGGGATCGCACGCCCAGCTGGCCGAAGCCTGGTACCGCCGCCGGATCGAGCGGGGCAAGGGGGAGGAGGCGGCCGGCGCCCTGTTTGGGCTCGACCTCGACCAAGCACAGGTCGACCGGGGCCGGTCGTTCATCGACGGCGTCGTCGAACGGGCGGGCGAGGAGTCGCTGGCGCGCCTGTGGGCGTCGTCCCGGAACCTCCCGACCCCCGCCGAAGTGGACGCCCCGGGCCTGTGGCTGGAGCGGATCAGCCTCCCCGAGCTGGAGGACCCGGGCCCGCCGGCCGGGTGAGCCGGTGGCTCAGTCGGCCACCACGGCCACCTCGGCCACCGTCGGGACGACCGGCTCCTCCTCGGGGGTGCCGAGGTCCCACTCGAGGGTGATGTTCTCCCGCTCGGCGTCGCGGACGACCCGCTCGCGGTTCCTCCGGTACTGCGGGTCGTGCGGCGGCAGCAGGACCAACCGGGCCAGCGTCCGCTGACGGAACTCCTCGATGAGGACGGGGTCGCCGAAGTCCGACTGGACCTCCCAGTGCGGAGCCACCGGGCCGAGGTAGACCACGCGGATGTGGCCGACCGGCGGTGGTGGCTCTTCGCTCTCTTCCGGGACGGTCGGTTCGTCGGCGGCCGGGGTCATGACAGTGGTTCCTCCTGGATGGCGGCGGGGCCAGCCTACCCGCCGCTCGGCGTGGCCCCGAGCGTGACGTCGACGGTCTGCTGGGCAGCCCCGCGGTAGATGCCCACCTTCACGTGGTCACCGGGGGACAGCGGGTGGATGGCCGCGGTCAGATCCTCGGCCGTCTCGATGGACGCCCCGTTGAAGGAGACGACGACGTCGTCGGCCCGGAGCCCGGCCGTGTCCGCCGGGCTCCCCGCCTCCACCGACGCCACCAGCGCCCCGGTCGACGGGGTCAGGTGGTCCTGGAGCTGGAGGGAGGGGGTGACGGTCTCCACCGTGACGCCCATGTAGGCGGAGTTGGCCACCGGCGCCGGCTGAGGACTCGAGTTGCCGGCGCCGCCGGGGCCGCCCTGGCGGAGATCGGCCAGACGGGGCTTGACCGAGTCGATGGCGATGGCGAAGCCGATGTTCTGGGCGGGGGCGTTCCCCGAGCTGCTGGATGCCACCGCCGTGTTCATCCCGATCACCTGGGCCTGGGTGTTCACCAGGGGTCCACCGGAGTTCCCCGGATTGATGGCGGCGTCGGTCTGGATCAGGCCGACCAGGGACTCGGTCTGGCCGCTGTCGTTCTCGGCGGTGAGCGACCGGTTTTTTGCGGAGACGATCCCCTCGGTGACGGTGGGGCCGCCGGCCAGGGCCAGGGCGTTGCCGATGGCCAGCACGGAGTCGCCCACCTGGGCCTGGTCAGAGTTTCCGAAGGTCACCGTCGGAAGATTCGACGCGTGGTCGATCTGCACCAGGGCCAGGTCCTCGTCGGGGTCGGTGCCGACCACGTGGGCAGCCAGGGCGTTGGTCTGGCCGAACAGGGTCACCGTCACCGTGGTGGCTCCGGCGACGACGTGGTTGTTGGTGAGGATCTCACCG
>JBKQTE010000067.1:0-52385 GCA_052143315.1 Acidimicrobiales bacterium
GGCCAGCTGGAGATAGGTGACCTTGGAGCCGTCCTTGTTCCGGCGACTGGACTCTCGCAAGTACACACCTACATTGTCACTGAACCACGCTGGTCAGTCAACTAGTCGTGTGCCTACGCTTTCGGAGTTTTCGAGACCTCAAAACGCTCTGACCAGGGACGATGTCACGCCGGACCCCCGAAAATGCCTACGAACTCCGGAACTCCGGGAAGTGGCTGACCTGGTATGGGGCCTGTCGCCAGCGACGCCTGAATCGGCAGCGGCTGGGCTCCCGGATGGCTCGAGCCTTGTCTCATAATCGAGAAGCGAACCAGTGCCCAACGTCTGGGTACTCAAGATCGGAGAATCACCTGGTCAGATGGCATATCGATTGTCCGCGACGGACCGTCAGAAACCACCATTGTCCAGCCGATTGTGGTCTGTGTGAGGTCTGAAATCGGTCTCGTTTTGCGACACTCTGACGGGGCGGTGGCGGGTGCCGGGGCTTCCGGCGCTCGGGTGGCCCCGGCCGCTCCTGGTCGACCGTTCAGATCGCCGTTCGGACCGTACCGTGGTCGGGCACACGAAGCGGGAGGGGCTGGAACCTTGCCAGCGCCGCAAGAGCGGGTCCCGTGATGGCGGTGCGCGCCATGGCGGCGCACGAGCCCTACCGGCGCTCCGGGGGCAAGAGGTACCGCGTTCCCCGGCGGGTGCCCTCTTGGGTGAGGCGGCCACTCTGTACGAGCCGGCGGAGGAGGTCGAGGGCATCGAGTCGATCGAGCCCTGTGTGGTCACGGACAAGTGCATTGGTTACGGGCAGGTTGCGTGCGAGTTCAAGCACGATCTGGTCCAGTTCCTCGTCGGAGTGGCGAATCCGAACGGGTGCGCCCGCAGTCGGAGCGAGGACGTATTGAGCGCCCCCTCGTTCGCCGCGCTGTTCGAAGACTCCCTCGACGACAAGGCGGTGCAGGATCGAGCGGGCGACGACGCTGTCCACACCGAGGAGAATTCTGACCTCGGTGTTGGCAATGGAGCCCTGTCGCGCTGCCTGGACGACGACCGGTCCGGATCGGGCGTCGAGTTTCTCTCGGTCGATGAGCTGGCGGACCCACGCACGCTCCAGGGGGGTGACGGTACCGGAGAGGCGGAGCGTAACGGTGAAGAACGAGCCGTCGTCTTCGAACTCCGGCGGCTGGAGCAGGTCAGCGACCATGTCGTCCTCGATTCGGTCGATCCCCCGACCGAGGTCCTCCGCCAGGCCCATCCGATGCAGGGCGTCAAGGAGGGCGGCGTTGCGGGCGGCCTGTTGGTAGCGGATGTTCTCGATGGTCACCGGCTCGGGTAGGCCGCCGGGTGAGGTGATGCGGACCCGGTCAGGATGGATCTCCACGCGAATCGCCGACCCGGCATTCTGGTACGAGCGGTGGGCGACCGCGTTGGCCACGGCTTCACGCAGAGCTCTCGGAGGAAGTTTGGGCATGTCGACCCGATGTGCACCGAGCACGGCGGTTGTCGACCCGAGCTCGGCGAGGATGTCTGTGGTCGCACGCTCGATCTGCTCGGCCACCGAACCGGAGATCTTCCAGGTCTTGTCCGGCTCCTGCGATTCGGTCCCGAAGCGTCGGACGTCGATGTCGGCCCGGCACTTGATCACGGTGGGATCACCGAGCAAGAGTAGGGCTCCGGCAACCGTCAACTTGCTGCTTCCTTTGGCGGCTTCGACGAACCCGAACTCGCGCAGCCGGTCGGAGGTGTCATCGTCGGGCCACCCGTAGGCCTGACGAAGGCGGCCAAGCCGGACCGGGTCTGCATCGGCGAGGGAGACTTTCGTCGGTGTGCTCTCAAAGCTGTGGAAGGCCCGTTCGGCGACGAACCTCGAGAGGTCGGCGCCGAGGAGTGCCGGATTGCTCGCCCCCCTGCGGACCCGGACGACGCCCTCGGATGTCTGGGCGAAGCCTTCGTGGCGCCGCTCGATGCTGACGGCGAGGACCGATTTGGAGCCGACGGATATCTCGCGGATCTCGTAGCGGCCGCAGTTGCTGATGCTCTTGAGTGCCTCGTGGAGGTTCCGCGACTTCTCGCCCGGTTGCGACAAGCCCGTCACCGCCCCAGCAGGATTGACGCCGACGAGGAGAACGCCCCCGTCGGCGTTGGAGAAGGCGACGGCCGCCTCCTGGACCTTCTTGGTGGTGATGCCTTGTTTGAACTCGACGGCCGTGCCTTCGCCCGGAAACTCGTGGGCGAAATCCTCCTCGCTCAGGAGCAGGGGGAGATCACCAGGGCGTTCGGGGTGAAACAGAGGATATGACAAACTTGTTCTCCGTCGCTCTGGAAAAACAAGTTTGTCATAAAGGGGGATCCGGCACGAGTCACGATGCCAGCCAAGAGCCCGTCCAGCTGGACCGCCCAGCAGTGATGGGGTTCTTCAATCGCAGGATGCACTCCTGGAACACCAGGATATTGGACCCCGCCGGTAGCGTCATGACAATGTCACTCTTGAGTCGGCACCTTTGGGCTAAGGCGAGTCCCAACGATGGCCAGTACCACCCCCTGGTCTGTCACCTGATCGACGTAGGGGCCATGACCGAAACCATGTTGGCTCACTCCGTACCCCTGGCTGTCCGTGACCGCCTTGCCACGATTGGGGACCCCTCAGCGCTCAGTGCTTGGTGCGGCCTGCACGACCTGGGTAAGGCCAGCCCTGCGTTCCAAGACAAACGTCCTGATCTGGCGGTCGCTGTTAGAGGTGATGGACTTCCCGTCGGCAAACTGGTGAACCCACAGTCAGCGCCACACGGCCTCGTCACGCGATGGACGCTCCCTGAACTCCTCTGCGTACGGGGTGCCCATCCCGCCGGGGCGCAGAGGGTCGCCGATGTGCTTGGTGGTCACCACGGCCTGTTCCCCAGCAGTAGCCAGATTCTTGGGGTGAAGAACGTGCTCGCTGGGCAAGGGCCGTGGTCGACGGCCCGAAGCGAACTAGTAGACCAGATCATGGCGACCTTCGGGGCAGGAGTGCCGAGCCATCCGTTCAACGCCGGGAACGCCGTCCTCCTTGCCGGTCTGTGTTCGGTGGCTGACTGGGTGGGGTCCAACCTCCAATGGTTCCCCTACGTGCCAAAGGGCGCCGACGACATCGATGCCTACGTTGTGCTGGCTCGTCAGCGGGCCGTAGAGGCCCGTGAATCCCTGTTCTGGGAACCGTGGCAGGCAGAGCAGATGTCGTTCTCCCAACTGTTCTCGTGCGACCCTCGTCCGCTCCAGGAAGCCTCCGAAGAGCTTGCGCTCCAGACCGATGGGCAGTCCCTGGTCATCATGGAAGCCCCAATGGGTGAAGGGAAGACCGAGGCCGCGCTGCTCATCGCCCAGGCCCTTGCGGCTGACGTGGGATACGGGGGGTTCTACTTCGCACTACCTACCCAGGCGACGGCGAACCAGATGTTGACGAGGCTCAAGGAGTTCTTGGAAGCCAGCCTCCCGAGCGGCACAGCCAACCTCCAACTGCTCCACGGATCAGCATGGCTCAACCCCACGGCCCAGAAACTGCTGGCCAGAGCCGATCTCGACATCGAAGGCATCTACGACGACTCTGACGCTCTGGCGCGGGTGGTGGCCTCCGAATGGTTCACGCAGCGCAAGCGTGGGCTGTTGTCACCATTTGGCGTGGGGACCATCGACCAGGTCCTGCTGGCCGGGATGCGGGCCAAGCACGTCTTTGTCCGGCTGTTCGGCCTGGCAGGGAAGGTGGTGATCATCGACGAGGCCCACGCTTACGACACCTATATGAGCAAGGTCCTGGACCGCACCATCGAGTGGCTGGGCGCGCTCGGTGCCTCGGTGGTCGTGCTGTCGGCCACCCTTCCTTCCAAACGACGGTCGGAACTGACGGCAGCCTGGGGGAAGGGCATCGGAACACCGAACCTGGACGCTGCTGCCCCCTCCGCCTACCCGCTCCTGACCAACGTCAACCAGCACGGTGTGCAGTTCCGGTCACCACGGGCCTCACGAGTCCAGAACGTCCTCTTGGCAGAGAGGACCTGGAACCTTGCCGAAGCGTCAGGAGTAGACACCTTGGCATCCGAACTGATCCGTGCCGTCGGTGACGGTGGCTGCGTGGTGGGTCTCTGCAACACGGTGGCGGAGTCCCAGGCCGTCTTCGAGACCGTCGAAGCACTCCGTGATGGCGATCCAGAGATCTGGACGGTCCTGGCCCATAGCCGGTTCTGCGCCGAGGACAGAGTCCGCTGGGAAGCTGAACTGCGCCAACGGTTCGGTCCGCCCCCCAGTCCAGACCGGCCCGAGCGGGCGGTGGTGGTCGCCACGCAGGTGGTCGAGCAGAGCCTCGATGTTGACTTCGACCTGCTCGTCACCGAGCTTGCCCCCATCGACCTGATGCTCCAGCGCATGGGCCGACTGCATCGCCATGATCGATCACGTCCTAAGCGGTGGAAGTCACCAGAGTGCTGGTGGTTCGGACCGACCCTTGACGACGAAGGTCGACCGAGGTTCACCGGATGGCCCTCGGCCTACGTGTACGAACCACACCTGCTGCTTCGCTCCTGGCTGCTGGCCCGCGAGCATCAAGTCGTCAATCTCCCCGGTGACATGCGCCCACTCATCGAGGCCGTATACGGGGAGGGCCTGACTCCACCTGAGGGCCTGGAGGAGCTGTGGGAGGACACCTTCAACCGAATGCTCTTGTCTTTGCAGGACTCCGAGAGCGAGGCCACGGCCAGGATCCTGCCTCCTCCCATTGCCGATCTCCAGTTGGCGGACCTCTCCCTGGACCCGAGCCGTGAAGATGACGACGCCCATCCGAGCGTCCAGGCCCTCACCCGACTCGGTCCCCCAAGCATCACGGTGGTCTGCCTGTGGGGCATCGAGGGATCGCCGTCCCTGACCCGAGACGGCTCCCAGCCTGTCGTTCTGGATCAGGTCCCGACGGCGGAGCAGGCTCGATCCCTCCTGAGTCGCTCCCTGCCGCTCTCCCTACCCCCAGGGCGCAAGAGCTTCGGCGCAAAACTCCTCGAGGAGACGCCTTCCTCCTGGGGTCACAGCCCGTGGCTACGATCAGCACGTCTCCTTCGGCTGAACCCAGACGGGGAGCCGCGACAGATCGGCGGAGTGCGAGTGCTACTAGATGATCGCCTGGGCCTGGCCCTGGAGCGGGCGGGGTCGAACCGATGACGGCCACCTTCAACCTGCTCACGGAACCGTGGGTGCCCTGCCTAGACCTGGACGGCAAGAGCCAGACCCTGAACCTCAGAGACACGCTCGTCCAGGCCGACGGCCTGACGGAGCTCCAGGGCGACCCACCGGCCACCGCCGCACTCCTCAGGCTGCTCATCGCCATCGTCCACCGGGTCCTCGATGGCCCGAAGACCTCCGACGCCTGGGCGTCCGCGTGGGCTCCTGGCAGGTTCGACGAACAGGCCCTTGATGGCTACCTGCAGCACTGGCGGGACCGCTTCGACCTGTTCGACGCCCACCAACCGTTTTTCCAGGCGTTGCTACCAGTGTTTCCAGAAGATGCGTTTCGGCCCCCTACGCTGCTCGATCCTGCTTCCGCTCGGGGGCACAACGCCACCGTGTTCGACCACTCAATGGACGACGAGCAGATTCCCATCCCCGCAGCCGTTGCGGCACGGCGCCTCATCGCCCTCCAATCCTTCACCGCCGGTGGCCTGATGTCCGGTGAAGCTGGAAGCAGGACCTCGGGCAAGGCTGGCCTGTTGGCGGGCGCGTGGACCTACTTCGTCACCGGACCCACGCTCTTCCAGACACTCCTCCTGAACACACCCCTCTACGACCCTGGTGCCGAGCGGCCCTTCGCCACTGCAAGCGCGGACGCACCGGTGTGGGAACGACCCCCACCGAGCAGTGCAGAGACTCGGGTACCCGCAGGGTGGCTGGACCTGCTCACCTACCCCTCTCGGCGGGTCCACCTGGTCGCCGACGAAACACCGAACGGCGAGGTCGCCGTCTCCAAGGTCGCCCTGACTGACGGTGACCGGACCGGTGAGAGTTGGACGGCACGGGGCCGAGATCAGAACCTGGCGTTTCGTGAATCGACCCAGGGATGGGTGCCCATCAAGCCGTCAGAGGACCGTGACCTGTGGCGGGACGCCGACGTACTGCTCAGATCACAGCCCGACACCTACGAGCGCCCACGGATCATCGAGCACGTCGGGAGCATGGTCGTGGCGGGAGCGATCCCGCCCGCTGTGCGACTGGGCCTCGACGCATACGGCCTGGCGACCAACCAGGCCAAATACCTGTTCTGGCGCCACCAGCGCCTGCCCCTGCAGTCCAGGCTGTTTCACCTCGGGATCGAGGGGGAAACGCTGTCGAACGCCCTTGCGGGTGCTGACACCGTGGCCAGGGCGCTCCAGTTGGGCGTGGCCGAGCTTGCGGGCCGTCCCATCTCGCCGGACCTGGACAAGGACGAGAAGAAGCGTCGGCGCATGTGGGCAGGGCGTGCCATGGCTGACTTCTGGGGGCATCTCGGGCCGGAGTTCGATCAGTTCCTCACCGACCTCGCCGCTGGTGACCAGGCCCTCGTCGGGTGGTCGAAGAGTCTGGAGCAGGCGGTGCGTAGGGTCTGGCGGGCGTGGTCGAATTCCTTGCCTGATTCGACCTCAGGGTTTCACCGTGCCGCCAACGCCGGACGCCACTACGGAGCAGCCATCGCCCATGCCCGTCAACTACGAGAGGGATCTGCATGACTGACACCGCCGTTGAGACCCAGTCGGCCAGTCAACGCTTCATCGGGAGGCTCGATGACCTTGTCCGGCGAGGTGACCGTGCCCGTCTGGCCTCACTCCGCCAACTGGTGACTCCACAGGATCGCTGGGGTCCTCATGTGTTCGCCACTGCCTACCCGCTGATGCCACCGAACCTGGATCCGAACGAGGAGTCCAAGTGGATGCTCGTCGCCGGTCTCTATGCCCAGTGGCACCAAGGGAAAGGCACACCGGCGAGCCACACGGGTTCGAACCTCGGGACCAGCATGCACACGTTCGCCCTCGGTGTCTCTGGTGGTGACGGCATTGCCCCATCCGTGGAACGTCGCTTCTCCGTCCTGCTGTCCAGCGACGACGAGCGCCTCGCCCATCACCTGCGCCAAGCCGTCAGCCAACTGTCATCGGGTGGCACCAACGTCGATTTCATCTGCTTGCTGAACGATCTGCGCCAGTGGGATCACCCTGACCACTTTGTCCAACGCAACTGGGCGCGCTCCTTCTGGGTGTCCAGCACCAATCTGTCCGACGGAAAGGAATAGGAATGAACCTAGAGCTGCACGTCATTCAGAACGTCGCCCCTGCCAACTTGAACCGAGATGACACCGGGGCACCGAAGGACGCCATGTTCGGTGGCTACCGCCGGGCGCGGGTGTCCTCTCAGGCCTGGAAGCGAGCGGTCCGGCAGTCGTTCTCCACCGACTTCTCCGCTGACGAGTTGGCCTGGCGGACCAAGCGCCTGGTCGAACAGGTGAGCGATGTACTCGTTGGGCAGGGCAAGGACCGGGAGCAAGCCGAGGTGGTGGCCTCTGGCGTCCTCGTCGCCGGAGGGGCGGGTATCGACGAGAAGACCCATCAGACCAAGGTCCTCTGGCTGGTGGCGCGAAGCTCCATCGAGGTGCTGGTCGCACTATCCAACGAGTACTGGGATGACCTGGTGTCTGGCAAGAAGTTGAGCGCCGATGCGTCCAAGGCGATCAAGAAGTCCGTGGTGGACAAAGTCGTCGGAGCCAGGAGTGTGGACATCGCACTGTTCGGCAGGATGCTGACGGATGCCCCTGACGGTGGCACCGTCGATGCTGCTGTCCAGGTGGCCCATGCACTCTCCACCCATGCGGTCGACACCGAGTTCGACTACTTCACCGCCGTGGACGACCTGATCCCCGATGAGGAGTCGGGCGCAGGGATGCTCGGCACCGTGGAGTTCAACTCTGCCTGCCTGTATCGCTACGCTTGCGTGGATACACAACAGCTCCTGGCGAACCTGGATGGAGACATTGACCTGGCGAAGCGTGCGAGCGAGGCATTCGCCAAAGGATTCGTGACCGTTATGCCAACAGGGAAGCAGAACACCTTCGCAGCCCACAATCCGCCTGCGGCTGCGCTGCTGGTGGTTCGCGAGTCAGGTAGCTGGAACCTTGCCAACGCCTTCGCTGATCCGGTGAGGACAGGACGGCAGGGTGACCTGGTTGGAGAGTCCTGCAAGCGCCTCGCCGCCCACTGGAACGACCTGGTCGCCATGTACGGGGACCCTGCGCAGTTGCTCGCCATCGCCACCCTGCCGTCGTTGGTCGACAGCTTCGCCAACGTGGAAGGCGCTCAGTTCGGTTCCCTTGATGAGTCTGTCGCCCTGACAGCAGACGCCCTGGCGGCCCAGGGCTGATGGCCTGTCTGGTCCTAGCCCTAGCCGGACCTGCACAGTCCTGGGGCACGTCCAGCCGCTTCGAGGTTCGTGACTCGGGAAACGAGCCGTCGAAGTCGGGCGTCGTCGGTCTGTTGGCGTCAGCACTCGGGCGTGCGAGGAACGAGCCGATCGCCGATCTGGCCGGGCTGCGAATGGGTGTGCGGGTGGACGCCGAAGGAACCCTCCAGCGTGACTTCCAGACCGCTCAGGGGGCCATCAGGGCCGACGGCAGCAGCAACAAGGACGCGGTGATGAGCAGCCGTCACTTTCTCGCCGACGCAGCCTTCCTGGTTGCGCTGGAGGGAGCGTCCGAACTGATCGGAGCCCTGAAGACGGCAATGGCAGCACCACGATGGCCGCTGTTCCTGGGCCGCAAGGCTTTCCCACCGGCTGGCCCTGTGCTTCGAGGTGTCACTGAAGGAAGTCTGGCTGACGCACTCTCACGAGGCCCGTGGACCGATCCATCCCACAGGAGAACGGAGCTGCTGCGCAGGGGACTCGAAACGGGTGAGACGGTCAAGCTTCGCACGGTCACGGACGCCTCCCCCGCTGACGCCACTCACTTCCGCAACGACCAGCCTTTGTCCTTTGAGCCCCGTCGCTTCACCCGCCGAACGGTCCAGGTCGCTTCGTTGACATTGATTCCGGAGATGCTCCCTGAGCCTGTGGTGGCCTCATGACCGTTCTCACCCGCATCCGACTCGATCGCGCCTCTAGGGACGTGATGAGAGCCGTCTCGGACCCTGTGGAACTCCACCGCAAGGTGATGGCCGGATTCGGTCAGGTGAGGGGAGCCTCAGCCAGAGAAGCACTCGGGGTGCTGTGGCGCTACGAGTTCGACTCGGCACGCCGGCCCATCCTTACGGTGCAGTCGAACGGAGAAGGTGACTGGGCGTCGTTCAAGCCCTGGACTGAGTCGATCGACAGCAAGGACATCGATCCCATGCTTGCTGCCATCGACCAAGGGCAGACACTCAGATTCCTATTGCGGGCCAACGCCACCCGGAAGATCAACACGAAGACCGGGGCCGATGAGGTCCGGCGGAACGGGCAGAGGGTTCCCCTGCGTTCCCCTGAGAAGGCTCAGGAGTGGTTGGTCCGTCACGGTGAGGCCGCTGGCTTCGGCATGGTTGAAGGACGAGGCGCTCCAGCCGTTGACATCCGATCGGAGGCACCGAGCCGGGGAGGTCGTGGTGGCAGGGCCGTCACCATCGAAGCAACACGTTTTGAGGGTCTGCTCACAGTTATGGACCCAGCGCGGTTGGCCAATGCGGTGCGCACTGGCGTCGGCCCCGCCAAGGCGTTCGGTTGTGGCCTGCTCAGTTTGGCACCAGGACCCCCGGCCTAGGTGGACATGCAGGCTGATCGGCCCCGCAACCTACAGATCCTGCCGCGCTTCGGCGACGGGCTCAGCTACCTCTACATCGAAGATGCACGTATCGACCGACATGATCACGCCGTGGCTGCCTGGGACAAAGACGGGATGACCCCTATCTCTTGCGCCGCCTTGGCGGCGCTGCTTCTCGGCCCAGGGACTACGATCACCCACCTTGCCGTGAGAACACTGGCTGATCACGGGTGCAGCATGATCTGGACAGGAGACAGCGGGGTCCGTTTCTATGCGGCAGGGGTGGGAGAGACCCGACACACCCGCTACCTTGAACGCCAGGCAACCTTGTGGGCCGACCCGCAAAACAGACTTCGTACAGCCCGAACGCTCTATCAGATGCGCTTTCCCGGCGAGAGCGTCGCCAAACTAAGCCTGGAGCAGCTTCGAGGCCGGGAAGGTGCTCGGGTGCGGCGGGCGTACGTCGAAGCAAGTAAAGAAAGTGGCGTTCCATGGAGCAGCCGCAGCTACCGGCAAGACGACTGGTCGGCCTCAGACCCAGTGAATCGGGCGCTGTCATCCGCAAACTCCTGCCTTTACGGCATCTGCCACGCAGCTATCGTGTCCCTCGGCTGTTCCACTGGCCTTGGCTTCATCCACACGGGAAAACAACTCTCCTTCGTCTACGACCTCGCTGACCTCTACAAGACGGTGACCACGGTTCCAGTGGCGTTTGCAGCAGCATCTGAGGGAAGCGAAAGCATCGACCGACGAACCCGACTGGCCTGTCGCCAGGCATTCCACGACACGAGACTGCTAGCACGTATCGTTGACGACCTTCACAACCTGTTCGGATCGGAAGACACAGACGAACCAGCCGCAGAGAACCTTCCAAGTCCCAGTGAGCTTTGGGACCCGGAAATGCCGAACGTGGCCGGTGGCACGAACTATGGCGAACTGACCTGATGGTCGTAGTCATTGTGGAATCAGTGTCGGCGGGCCTCAGAGGTCTTCTCACACGTTGGTTCGTCGAGCCTCGCGCTGGCGTCTATGTCGGCACTGTGTCGTCCAGAGTGCGCGAACTGGTTTGGGCAGAAGTAACAAGAACTGGTAGCGACGGAAGTGCCGTCCTGATCCACCGGAGCAGCAACGAACAGGGCTTCAAGATCAGGACCCATGGTGAACATCGACGCGAACTTGTCGATATGGACGGCCTCCAACTAATCCGCTGGAAGCTGTGAAACCATGCAGGTCACAAAGTGTCGTCCCCACGCACGTGGGGGTGGACCGAAGGTGTCGACGGGCGGGGACGACACGGTCTCGTCGTCCCCACGCACGTGGGGGTGGACCGGTAGCTCTTGCACCGGAAGCAAGCCTATTAACGTCGTCCCCACGCACGTGGGGGAGGACCGCGCCGAGCACGTTAAACGGTGCGTCGGCGTTGGTCGTCCCCACGCACGTGGGGGTGGACCGGACTTCAACAGCAAAGCGCAAGTGTGCCGCAAGTCGTCCCCACGCACGTGGGGGTGGACCGCACCATCGGTCGGCGCGGGTTGTTCGGGACGAGTCGTCCCCACGCACGTGGGGGTGGACCGCCCTGGGATGGGTACACGATGCCGAAACGTGGGTCGTCCCCACGCACGTGGGGGTGGACCGGCCTCGGCCGAGGCGGCGATGAAGCCGGCCACGTCGTCCCCACGCACGTGGGGGTGGACCGACTGCGGGCAAGGCATCAACTTCTGCCGATCCGTCGTCCCCACGCACGTGGGGGTGGACCGATTCCAATGGTTGTGTTCTATCCCAACCTTGAGTCGTCCCCACGCACGTGGGGGTGGACCGCGCCGGACCGTCGAGGGGTTCGTCGAGCCTGTGTCGTCCCCACGCACGTGGGGGTGGACCGGGGGTGTCGGGGACCAACATCCCGGCCGGCACGTCGTCCCCACGCACGTGGGGGTGGACCGGCCCTCCTCAACACCGTGCTGGCCGGGCCGGCGTCGTCCCCACGCACGTGGGGGTGGACCCCCACTGGGACATCACCGCCGGCCTGCTCTCTGGTCGTCCCCACGCACGTGGGGGTGGACCGGCTCAGTACACCCCGGAGAACGTCAAATCGGCGTCGTCCCCACGCACGTGGGGGTGGACCGGCGGGCCGCATCGCAGCCGCCCGGTAGCTGCTGTCGTCCCCACGCACGTGGGGGTGGACCGTCGCTGGCCGGGCTCGGGGCCACCACCGACAAGTCGTCCCCACGCACGTGGGGGTGGACCGGGCCGCTGGGCCAGACGACCGTTCGAGCTGACGTCGTCCCCACGCACGTGGGGGTGGACCTTCAACGAGGGCCGCTCGGTGCTGGCCGCCGACGTCGTCCCCACGCACGTGGGGGTGGACCTATGGGCGTCAAGGTCGTCGGGTCGATCGGGAAGTCGTCCCCACGCACGTGGGGGTGGACCGGACTACACGGCGACCGACGAGAAGGCCCGGGCGTCGTCCCCACGCACGTGGGGGTGGACCGAACCCCTCGCGAGCTCAAACCCTCGAGGCGAAGTCGTCCCCACGCACGTGGGGGTGGACCGTGATGCCCTGTCGTGGTCGCCGGGTTACTCGTGTCGTCCCCACGCACGTGGGGGTGGACCGTACCAGGCATTCGCCACCAAGTTCTACCCGTAGTCGTCCCCACGCACGTGGGGGTGGACCGGGACCCCTGGCGTCGAAACTGGGGTTCAGCTCGTCGTCCCCACGCACGTGGGGGTGGACCGACGGCCACCTGGAGCTGGCTCACCGTGTCGACGTCGTCCCCACGCACGTGGGGGTGGACCGGAAGACGCCTTCAACTGCCAGGTCCGGGAGTGGTCGTCCCCACGCACGTGGGGGTGGACCGTACCGCCGCCCCCGGTGCCGGTCGTGGCACTGCGTCGTCCCCACGCACGTGGGGGTGGACCGCCGTGATGACTCTGGGTACCGGCACCGGTGTTGTCGTCCCCACGCACGTGGGGGTGGACCGGCAAAGGCGACGCCGGCCGGCGTGGCCGTCGCGTCGTCCCCACGCACGTGGGGGTGGACCGCGTCAGACCGTCACCCTCGGGCTTGGCTGATGGTCGTCCCCACGCACGTGGGGGTGGACCGGGCAGTCGTGAACCGCCCCGGAGGCATCCCCAGTCGTCCCCACGCACGTGGGGGTGGACCGGCGCAGGGCCCCTCAAGGATGGGTGGCTGCTGGTCGTCCCCACGCACGTGGGGGTGGACCGTTCGCCACGCTGGCCCAACCGGCCACCGCCGAGTCGTCCCCACGCACGTGGGGGTGGACCGTGTGACCCGCTTCCCGGACCGCCTGTCTGTCGGTCGTCCCCACGCACGTGGGGGTGGACCGAAGGGGGCCAAGACAATCGGCATTGGGGGCGCGTCGTCCCCACGCACGTGGGGGTGGACCGGAGAGGATCAGATGACAGCCGACAGGACCCCAGTCGTCCCCACGCACGTGGGGGTGGACCGTCGGAAGAGCCCACCTGAACGCGCGTCATGGGGTCGTCCCCACGCACGTGGGGGTGGACCGGATCGCCTGGGCCACCTGTCCGTTGTCCATCAGTCGTCCCCACGCACGTGGGGGTGGACCGTGGAGACCCGGTCGGGTGCCATGGCCTCATGGGTCGTCCCCACGCACGTGGGGGTGGACCGAACCCTTGCTCGGTGTTCTCGATGGTCTGTATGTCGTCCCCACGCACGTGGGGGTGGACCTACTCAGGGGAGTACGTGGCTCTGACCGACGAGGTCGTCCCCACGCACGTGGGGGTGGACCGGCGAAGGCGGTGCCGGCCGGGGTGGCCGTCGCGTCGTCCCCACGCACGTGGGGGTGGACCGGTCGCATCCCCGTCGACGTCGGCCGTGGCCGTGTCGTCCCCACGCACGTGGGGGTGGACCGACCGGGACGCTCAACCACGCCCAGGCGGCGGAGTCGTCCCCACGCACGTGGGGGTGGACCGGTAGCCACCACGAAGCCCCACCCGATCAGAGCGTCGTCCCCACGCACGTGGGGGTGGACCGCGGCTGACGAGAACCAGGTGGTCGCCACTCCCGTCGTCCCCACGCACGTGGGGGTGGACCGACGGCGCCGGTGAGCATCTTCTGCTCGTAGGCGTCGTCCCCACGCACGTGGGGGTGGACCGGTGCCGTACCTCTCTGAGGTCGAGCACGAGGAGTCGTCCCCACGCACGTGGGGGTGGACCGGCGGGCTGACCGCGTGACCATCGGCATCGGCCGTCGTCCCCACGCACGTGGGGGTGGACCCGGGGTCCGGACGAATGCCGCGTTGATCGACAGCGTCGTCCCCACGCACGTGGGGGTGGACCGGAAAGCTGCCGGAGATCCCCCCGCGGACCTCTCGTCGTCCCCACGCACGTGGGGGTGGACCGTCGCTGCGGTGGCGAATTTCTCAATCGGCTTCGTCGTCCCCACGCACGTGGGGGTGGACCGGAGACCGATGCCCGGCTGAGCGACTACCTGACCGTCGTCCCCACGCACGTGGGGGTGGACCGAAACTGTCGCGCAACGGCAAACAGATCCCGGCGTCGTCCCCACGCACGTGGGGGTGGACCGGTGAGCTCGTCGGTCACAACAGCAAGTTCGACGTCGTCCCCACGCACGTGGGGGTGGACCGTTCACTGCCGCTGACTGGGCTCGGGTGAAGGCGTCGTCCCCACGCACGTGGGGGTGGACCGACCAACCTGGCCACGGTCGTCCAGCAGCCCACGTCGTCCCCACGCACGTGGGGGTGGACCGTCGGAGCGGCACGACCGGGAGGTCCAGCGGGGGTCGTCCCCACGCACGTGGGGGTGGACCGTTGTCGTCGATGAAGTGCCAGGCGACCCCCACGTCGTCCCCACGCACGTGGGGTGGACCGGACCCCTTCGGGACCTTAATTTTCCGAAACTGGTCGAGACGGTTCACCAGGCGGCTCAGAGCAAGTGAGGTCTGTTTGAGGTCTGTGGGGGCATTTGCGGGTCCCACGTCGTTGCGGGCCGACTCCCCGCAAGCCCCTGACCAGCCAAAACCCCGAGAGCGGGTGACGGGAATCGAACCCGCGTGTCCAGCTTGGGAAGCTGGCGCTCTACCATTGAGCTACACCCGCGAAGACAGGCGGATCACGCCTGCGGCAGCCACTCACACTATCGTCTGAGCCGACATGGTTCTCTCCGACCGCTCCATCCGTGAGGCGCTTGACGCCGGCCGCATCGTCATCGACCCCCTGGGGGAGGGCTGCATCCAGCCGTCCTCGGTGGACCTCCACGTCGACCGGTACTTCCGCATCTTCCGCAACCACACCAGCCGGGTCATCGACGTGCGGGAAGATCAGGAAGACCTGACCGAGCTGGTCGACATCGGCGACGAGGACCCGCTCGTCCTCCACCCCGGCGAGTTCCTCCTCGGGTCCACCTCCGAGCGGGTGGGCCTCCCCGACGACCTGGTGGCCCGGCTCGAGGGGAAGTCCTCGCTCGGCCGCCTGGGCCTGCTCATCCACTCCACCGCCGGCTTCGTCGACGCCGGGTGGGACGGCCACCTCACCCTCGAGCTCTCCAACGTGGCCAACCTGCCCATCACCATCTACCCGGGCATGAAGATCGGGCAGATCTCCTTCCTGCAGATGACCACCCCCGCCGAGAACCCCTACGGCTCGGCCAAGCTCAAGTCCAAGTACCAGGGCCAGTGGGGCCCCACCCCCAGCCGGTACGCCGACAACTTCCGCGACTAGCCGCACGTCGTCTACGATGCACAAGTTACCCAGCAGTAACTTCCCTCCAGGAGGAGCCTCTCAGTGCCCTTGACCATCGGTATCGGCCTCGGCATCACCGTCGTCATGTTCGCCATCGCCGGCCGGCGGTTCTACTGGCTGTTCGAGCTGATCGGCGCCGGCCAACCTGCCCCCGGCCGCTTCAAGGACGTGCCCGCCCGGGTGAAGGCGGAGGTGGTCGAGGTGGCCGGTCAGAGGAAGCTCCTCAAGTGGACGGTCCCCGGCCTGGCCCACTTCTTCACCATGTGGGGCTTCACCATCCTCCTCCTCACCATCATCGAGGCCTACGGCGACCTCTTCCAGCGCTCCTTTCACATCCCCGGCATCGGCACCTGGTCGTGGATCGGCTTCCTCGAGGACTTCTTCGCCGTGGCCGTCCTCGTCTCCCTGGCCGTCTTCGTCGGCATCCGGGTGAAGAACTCCCCCAAGCGCGAAGGCCGGCTCTCCCGCTTCTTCGGCTCCCACACCCGCGCCGCCTGGATGGTGCTCCTGGCCATCGCCGGCGTGATCGTCTCCCTCCTCGTCTACCGGGCCGCCCAGGTCAACACCGGCAACTTCCCCTACACCGACTGGGCCTTCGCCTCCCACGGCCTGGCCGTCCTGCTCAAGCCCCTGGGCGAGGGAGTCAACTCGGTCATCTACACAGTGGCCCTGCTGGCCAACGTGGCCATCATCACCGGCTTCCTCGTCTTCGTCTCCTACTCCAAGCACCTCCACATCTTCCTCGCCCCCGTCAACGTGGCCACCTCCCGCCGCCCCCGCGCCCTCGGCGCCCTGGCCTCCACCCCGGACATGACCATGGAGGATGTCGGCGAGGAGGACGAGGTGATCTTCGGGGCCGGCCGCATCGAGGACTTCTCGTGGAAGCAGCTGCTCGACCTGGCCACCTGCACCGAGTGCGGCCGCTGCCAGTCCCAGTGCCCGGCGTGGAACACCGGCAAGCCGCTCTCCCCCAAGCTGCTGATCATGGACCTCCGCGACAACATGTTCGCCTCCGCCGACCGGATCATGGAGAAGAACCGGGCCGCCGGCACCGAGGTGGAGACCCTGGTCCCCAACGTCATCGACCCCGACGTCCTCTGGTCGTGCACCAACTGCGGGGCGTGCGTGGAGCAGTGCCCGGTGGACATCGAGCACATCGACACCATCGTCGACATGCGCCGCTACGAGGTCCTCATCGAGTCGCGCTTCCCCACCGAGGCCGGCCTGATGCTCCGCAACGTGGAGAACCAGGGCGACCCCTGGGGCCTGGGGGCGGCCAAGCGCGAGGACTGGATCGCCAGTTTGGACTTCGAGGTCCCGGTCGTCACCGGCACCATCCCGGACGACATCGAGTACCTCTACTGGGTGGGCTGTGCCGGCGCCCTCGACGAGCGGGCCCGCAAGGGGGCCCAGGCCACCGCCCGCATGCTCCACCGTGCCGGGGTCTCCTTCGCCATTCTGGGGAAGAAGGAGAGCTGCACCGGCGACCCGGTCCGGCGCCTGGGCAACGAGTACCTCTTTCAGGAGCAGGCGGCTGCCAACATCGCCACCCTGGACGGCGTCGGGACCAGAACGATCATCGCCACCTGCCCCCACTGCTTCAACACCCTGGCCAACGAGTACCCGGCCCTGGGCGGCAACTACGAGGTCATCCACCACAGCCAGCTGCTCGAGCACCTGGTCACCGCCGGCAGGCTCACCCCCGGCGGCGGCTACCAGGGGACGGTCACCTACCACGACCCCTGCTTCCTGGGCCGTCACAACCGGGTCTTCGACGAGCCCCGCACGGTCATTGACGCCATCCCCGGGGCCAAGCAGGTGGAGATGGGCCGCTGCCGCGAGCGGGGCTTCTGCTGCGGCGCCGGCGGTGCCCGCATGTGGCTGGAGGAGAACATCGGCAAGCGGGTCAACATGGACCGCACCGAGGAGGCCCTGGGCACCGGGGCCGACGTGGTCTCCACCGCCTGCCCCTACTGCATGATCATGCTGGACGACGCCGTCCGGGCCAACGCCAAGGAGGACGACGTCCGCGTTCTGGACCTCTCCCAGCTGCTGGAGGAGTCGCTCGACGCCGAGCCGGTGTCGGTAGGCGCCCCGTCAGCCAAGACGGCGTCCGCCGGCGAGGTGGGGGAGCCCGGCGAGCCGATCGAGCCCGGCTGACCCCGTCAGTCAGTGCACCTTGGCGTCGGCCTCCCGCAGGCGGGTGGCCATGGCGGACAGCAGCTTGCGGGCGATGGTCGGCACCGACTCCAGCACGCCGTTGAAGTGGCGCTGGTCGAGGACCAGCACGTCCATCTCCGTCTCCGACACCACCGAGGCCGACCGGGGTCGGCGGTCCAGCAGGGCCAGCTCCCCGAAGTGCGAGCCGGGGCCGAGGGTGACGACCGTCTTGCCGTCGCGGACCACCTTGGCCATGCCCTCCACGATCAGGAAGAACTCGCGCCCGATGGTTCCCTCCTCCACCAGCACCTTGCCGGCGGGGACGGTCACCTCCTCCAGCGAGCTGCGGATCTTCCGGACCTCGGCGGTGGTGCAGCTCGAGAAGAGCCAGATCGATTTGAGGTCGAGAGCCTTGGGCTTGGCTGCCATGTGGCGAGGCTAGCCGCCGGTTCCCGGGCGCGCCGTGGACCCGTCCGGGCCGCCGGGGAGCCTCCGGGCGGCGCTGCTACCATCGCCGCCATCTCTGGAGCCGAGCAGCCGGGTGACGACCAGTCCGACGAGCGCCTGGCGCCCCTGCGGGGTGCCGGCGTGGACATCGACGCCCGCCGGGCCAGGCAGGCCGTGGTGGTGGTCTGCCTGGTGGGCCTGGCCGTTCTCACCGTCGTCCTCTTCATCGCCGGGGCCCAGAAGAACGCCCAGCAGACCAGCCTGGGCCGCCACGGAGTGCCGGTCGAGGTGACCGTCACCAACTGCCTGGGGCTGATGGGGGGCAGCGGCTCCAACCTGGCCGGGTACGCCTGTACGGGGAGCTACACCGTCGACGGCAGGCACTACACCGAGTCCATCCCCGGCGACTCCCTCCTCCGCACCGGCTCGACCATCCCGGGCCTCACCGTTCCCGGCGACCCGGCCCTGCTCTCGACGGCCAAGGCGGTGGCCACGCAGAAGCCGTCGTGGAAGGTGTTCATCGTCCCGACCGTCCTGCTCCTCGTCCTGGTCGGGCTGGTGGCCGTCTTGTTCCGCCGGCGGGCGCGCTAGCCTTCGCCGATGCCCGGAAGCGATCCCGACGCTGCCGACGACGGCACCCCGCCCAAGCCGAGCACCTGGCGGCGCCTCACCAGCAACCCCGACAACGAGCCGCTGAGCAGCCGTTTGAAGGACGCCATGCTGAAGCCGGTGGTGGCCGCCGAGGTCGGCCCCGACGCCAAGCCGGCGCCCCCGGAGCCCACCACTGTCGAGGAGCTCGAGCAGGCGGTGGCCCGCGCCGACGACAAGGAGCGCCTGGTCGGGCTGATCATGGCGCCGCTGGCCGCCGGTATCGGGCTGCTCGTCACCGGCAGCCTGATCAACAACGACCCCAAGGCCCTGCTGGCCAACGGGGCGGTCAACCTCAAGCACGTCAACCCGTCGCTCTACCTCGAGTTCGGGGGGATCTCCTTCGCCCTGGCCCTGGTGATGCTGGGCATGGCCTGGTACCGCAAGCGCCTCTATCTGGGCATCGCCATGGCCCTCTACGGGCTGTCGATCTTCAACCTCCACTTCTGGGGGTTCGGCATCCCGTTCATCCTGGCCGGCGCCTGGTACCTGGTCCGGGCCTACCGGCTGCAGCAGAAGCTGAAAGTGGCCAAGGCCGGCGGCGGCGGTTCCGGGGCCGGCCAGCCCGGGACCGGTCGGCCCAACAAGCGCTACACCCCCCCCACCGGCCGGTAGCCACTCCCCGCCACCGTCCCGTCACTGGGCCGGTCGAACGGGCCGGCCCGGCGCCCCGGAGCCCGCCCGCCCGGGGTCTGCGGCGGGCACCCCACGGGCGCCGCCGACCCCCCGTTGCCGGCATGCTGACGTCCTGACCAGCGGATTCGTGCCAGTTCACGCAGTGGTAACACGGGCGTGACTCTACTGAAACCCCCCTCCGACATTGTTTGCGGCACCTGGTACCCCCACTGCAATTAGGCGGGCGTGCCGGGGGGCAGTCGTCAACACGAGAGGAGCACTTAAGCCGTGCTAGCCGCAGCAGTCTCAGTTCCGTATCCAAGTTGGCTAAATACGGGCGACAACACCTGGCAGCTGGTAGCCGCCACGTTCGTCGGCCTGATGAGCCTCCCCGCCCTGGCCGTTCTCTACGCCTCGCTGGTCCAGAAGAAGTGGGCGGTGAACGTGCTGGCCATGATGTTCGCCGGGTTCTCGCTCGTCCTGGTCGCCTGGTTCCTGTGGTCGTACAACATCGGCTTCGGTGCCAACTCCATCGGCGGGGGGGTCCACAACGGGATACAGACCCAACTCTCCGGTGTCGGATGGTTCAAGCACTTCTTCGACAACTTCGCCGGCAAACCCGGGAGCATCACCAGCCCCTACGGTGAACAGGCCCAGGCGGTGTCGGCGGCCAACACCGCCATCCCCTTCCACTTCCCGACCTCGACACTGGCCTACTTCCAGTTCGTGTTCGCCGCCATCACCCCGCTGCTCTTCTTGGGGAGCGTGCTCGGCCGCATCAAGTTCAGCGCCTGGTGCCTGCTGGTGCCGCTGTGGTCGACCATCGTCTACGGCGTGGACGCCTTCCTGCTGTGGGGCGGTGGGTACTTCGCCCAGGAGGGATCTCTCGACTTCTCGGGCGGGTACGTCATCCACATGTCGGCCGGTGTCTCCGGCTTCGTGGCCGCCTGGGTCCTCGGACCACGGCTCCTGCGGGACAGACAGCACGCCATCCCCAACAACCTGGTGATGGCGGCGGTCGGTGCCGGAATCCTGTGGCTCGGCTGGAACGGCTTCAACGGTGGTGACCCGTACTACGCCGGGGCCGATGCCGCCGCCGCCGTCGTCAACACCAACCTGGCCACCGCCACCGGTGTCCTCGTCTGGATCGCCCTGGACGCCTGGCTGTCCAAGGAGAAGAAGCCCGCCTTCCTCGGTGGCGTGAACGGCATGATCTGCGGCCTGGTCGGGATCACTCCCTGCGCCGGCTGGGTCAACGGCCAGGGCGCCATCGCCGTGGGCGCCATCTGCACCATCGTCGTATGGGTGTGCTGGAACTTCCTCTCCAAGGTCCGGCCCTTCTCCAAGGTGGACGATGCCCTCGGCGTCATCTACACCCACGGCATCGCCGGCTTCTTCGGCGGCATGCTGCTGGGTATCTTCGGCGACCCGGGCATGATCGAGTACGGCTGCGGCCGCCTCGACGCCAGTGGCCAGCTCACCTACACATCCAACGCCGCCTACACGTCGGCTCATGGGGGCTGCACGCCGTTCTCGGTGAGCGGCTGGGCCTACACCGGCTCGGCCCACCAGCTGTGGGAACAGTTCCGGGCCGCCATCTGGGTCATCTTCTGGTCGGCGCTGGTCACCTTCATCCTGATGAAGTTGATCGGCCTGGTCCTCGGTGGCGCCCGGTACAAGGACGAGGTCCTCGAGATCGGCGACCTGGCCATCCACGGCGAGGAGGCCTTCCCCGAGGAGACGTTGGCTTCACGCACGGGCGCCCTCGCCTCGACGGGGAGCGGCGGTGCCGGCGGCAGCGGCGACACCGTAGTGTCGCTGACAACGGAGGACGGAGTCCCCAGAGCGCTCGGTGAGGGAGTACCGAGACGCCTCGGGGACGGTCCCCCATCCGGACCAGCCGGCTACTGACACGACCACTACGAATCCAAAGGAGGAACGCAAAATGAAGCTAGTCGTAGCGGTAGTGAAGCCGTTCAAGCTCGACGACGTGAAGGAGGCCCTCAAGGCCCTCGGGGTCCACGGTCTGACACTGACCGAGGCCCAGGGGTTCGGCCGCCAGCGAGGCCACACCGAGGTGTACCGGGGTGCCGAGTACGAGGTCGAGTTCGTCCCGAAGATCCGTCTCGAGATCGTGGTGGACGATGCCCAGGTGGAGGAGGTGACCACCGCCATCCTCGACTCTGCCGGCACCGGCAAGATCGGTGACGGCAAGGTGTGGATCCTCCCCGTCGAGGACATCATCCGGGTCCGGACGGGGGAGCGGGGCACCGAGGCCCTGTAGGCCCCGGGGGCGTCGTCGCCCCCACGACGCCCGAACGACGGACGGCCGGCTCTTCGGAGCCGGCCGTCCGTGGTATCCGGGGCCGGCGAGTGCGAGCCGGGTCAGCCGGCCTGGCGCCTGACCGCCTCGGCCGCCGCCGAGGCCGCCTCCTAGTCGCCCAGGTAGGCGCCGGAGACCACCTGCAGGCTGTCGGACAGCCGGAGGTGGAAGGGGATGCCGGTGGGGATCTCGAGGTTGACGATCTCGTCGTCGCCGATCCCCTCCAGGTGCTTGCGCAGGGCCCGGAGGCTGTTGCCGTGGGCCACCACCAGCACGGCGCCGCCCCTGGCCCCCTCGGCCAGCAGGTCGGGGACGATGGCGTCCTCCCAGTAGGGGACGGTCCGGACCACCACGTCGGCCAGGCATTCGGTGGAAGGCAGCACGTCGGCCGGGACGTCCCGGTAGCGGGGGTCCCCGGCCGGGCGGCGGTCGTCGCCCGGCGGCAGGGCCGGCGGCGGGGTGGCGTAGCTCCGGCGCCAGGCGGTGAGCTGCTCGGTGCCGTACTTGTCGGCGGTGTCCTTCTTGTTGAGGCCCTGCAGGGCGCCGTAGTGGCGCTCGTTGAGGCGCCAGTGGCGCCTGACCGGCAGCCAGGCCAGCCCGGCGGCGTCGAGGGCCAGGTTGGCGGTGCGGACCGCCCGGGTCAGCACCGAGGTGTGCACCACCCGCAGGTCGAGGCCCTCGTCGCCGGCCAGCAGGGCGCCGGACGCCGACGCCTCGGCCTCGCCTTGGGCGGTGAGGTCGACGTCGTGCCAGCCGGTGAAGAGGTTCTGCTGGTTCCAGGTGGATTGGCCGTGGCGGAGGAGGACCAGGTCGAGCATGGGGCGAGCGTATCCCGACCGGCTCGACGCCAGCGTCCGAGTGGTGTCGTCCCCGACGTTCCGCCCCCTGCCGGCCCGAGCCGCTCCGGGGTGGTCTGTGAAACCTCGTACCGCGGTGGCGGGTGTGTCGTCCGTCGGCTTGATGGTGCCAGGCCCGGAGCCGGGCGGCGGGACCACGGCTCATCGGGCTTGGCAGTGCCACCGTAGAGAGGGAACCTGACAGCAGCCTGAACGCAGCCTGGCAGATCCATGTGACCTACCCCCCGGTCGGGGCCAGCACCCGTCCGGGCGCCCCGCCTGGGCCTTGGCGGCCGGCGCCCGGTCCGCCTCAAGCCTGACCGAGATTCTTAAGGAAACTTGATACAGCGGCACTCAAGTTTGGTATAGTTGACTTCAGTTAGCCAGGACGACTGACCACTGCAGGGCAGACCCTGCAGCCCACGGAGAAGTGAGGGCGCTCGGAACGGGCGCCGAGTAGGAGGCAGAACAGATGGCCAAGGCAGTAGGAATCGACCTCGGAACCACCAACTCGGTGGTGAGCGTGTTGGAAGGTGGCGAGCCGGTCGTCATCCCCAACGCCGAAGGAGCTCGCACCACCCCGTCGGTGGTGGCGTTCGCCAAGTCCGGTGAGGTCCTGGTGGGCGAGGTCGCCAAGCGCCAGGCCATCACCAACCCCGAGCGGACCATCCGGTCGGTGAAGCGTCATATGGGATCCGACTGGGCCGTCGACATCGACGGCAAGAAGTACACCCCCCAGGAGATCTCCGCCCGCATCCTGGGCAAGCTGAAGAGGGACGCCGAGTCCTTCCTGGGCGACACCGTCAACCAGGCCGTCATCACCGTGCCCGCCTACTTCGACGACGCCCAGCGCACCGCCACCAAGGAGGCGGGGACCATCGCCGGCCTCGAGGTGCTGCGCATCATCAACGAGCCCACCGCCGCCGCCCTTGCCTACGGCCTCGACAAGGAGGGCGCCGACCAGACGGTGCTGGTGTTCGACCTCGGAGGCGGCACCTTCGACGTCTCCGTGCTCGAGATCGGCGACGGCGTGTTCGAGGTCAAGTCCACCGCCGGTAACTCCAAGCTGGGTGGCGACGACTGGGACCAGCGGATCGTCGACTGGCTGGTGAAGACGTTCAAGGACACCGAGGGAGTCGACCTCTCCACCGACAAGATGGCGACCCAGCGCCTGCAGGAGGCCGCGGAGAAGGCCAAGATCGAGCTGTCCTCCCTGCAGGAGACCCAGATCAACCTGCCGTTCATCACGGCCACGTCCGAGGGCCCCAAGCACCTCGACGTCAAGCTGACCCGGGCCAAGTTCAACGAGCTGACCAAGGACCTGGTGGAGGCGTGCAAGGCCCCCTTCGATCAGGCCATCGCCGACTCCGGCCTGGCCAAGGAGGACATCGACCACGTGGTGCTGGTGGGCGGGTCCACCCGGATCCCCGCCGTACAGGACCTGGTCCAGGCGATGACGGGCAAGGAGGCCCACAAGGGCGTCAACCCCGACGAGGTGGTGGCCATCGGCGCCGCCGTCCAGGCCGGGGTGCTGAAGGGCGAGGTGAAGGACATCCTCCTGCTCGACGTGACCCCGCTGTCGCTGGGCATCGAAACCAAGGGCTCGGTCATGCACCGCCTGATCGAGCGGAACACCACCATCCCCACCAAGCGGAGCGAGGTGTTCACCACCGCCGACGACAACCAGCCGTCGGTGGAGGTCCACGTGCTGCAGGGTGAGCGGGAGATGGCCATGTACAACAAGACGCTGGGCAAGTTCCAGCTGGTCGACCTTCCGCCGGCCCCCCGTGGGGTGCCGCAGATCGAGGTCACCTTCGACATCGACGCCAACGGCATCGTCCACGTCTCGGCCAAGGACCGGGCCACCTCCAAGGAGCAGTCGATGACCATCACCGGCCAGTCCTCGCTGGCCAAGGACGAGATCGACCGCATGGTGAAGGACGCCGAGGCCCACGCCGAGGACGACAAGCGCCGTAAGGAGGAGGCGGAGGTTCGCAACCACGCCGACACCCTGGTGTACCAGACGGAGAAGCTCCTGAAGGACCAGGGTGAAAAGATCGAGGGCGACGAGAAGGAGAAGGTGGAGTCGTCACTGACCGCCCTCAAGGAGGCGCTGGCCGGCACCGACGTGGAGGCCATCAAGACCTCCACCGAGGCGCTGCTGACCGCCAGCCAGTCCTTCAGCCAGCGGCTGTACGAGGAGGCCGCCAGGGAGAACGCCGCCGGGGCCAGTGCCACCGACGGCGGTCCGGCCGACGAGCTCTCCGACGAAGAAGTGGTGGACGCCGAGATCGTGGACGCCGACACCAGCGAAGGCTGATCTCGGTGACCGGGATCTACGAGACACCAGATGGCGAGGTGGCCGAGGTGGCCGAGGCCGATGTGGCCTCCGCCACCGGGGCCGGCTCGCCCCAGGACGTCCCCGGGGTGGGCATACACAGTGACGTGGTCGACGCCGACGTGGTCGACGCCGACGTGGTTGACGCCGACGTGGTCGAGGGCGAGGTGGTCGGCGACGGCGAGGCCGGGGCGGCCCCGCTCGACCCGGTGGCCCAGGCCGTCGCCGAGCGCGACGAGTACCTCGACGCCCTCCGGCGCCTGCAGGCCGACTTCGAGAACTACCGCAAGCGGGTGGTCAAGCAGCAGGCCGACGAGGCCGGACGCGGGGCCCAGAACCTGGTGGACAAGCTGCTGCCCGTGCTCGACACTCTCGACCAGGCGGCCACCCACCTGGGCGACCCCGACTCGGACGACGCCCGCGCCCTGCTGGCAGTCTCCTCCCAGCTGAACGACGTGCTGGCCAAGGCCGGCCTCGAGCGGGTCGACCCGGCCGGCCAGCCGTTCGACCCCAACGCCCACGAGGCGGTGGGCCATCTCCCCGCCGACCCCGGGGCGGCCGGGGCGGCCGAGGCCGAGGGCCCGGTGGTCGGCCAGGTGATGCGGGCCGGCTACCGCTGGAAGGGCAACGTGGTCCGCCCCGCCATGGTGATGGTGCGCGGCTGAGCCGGTGGCCCCCCAACGCGAATGGTTCGAGAAGGACTACTACAAGACCCTCGGGGTGTCGGAGACCGCCACGCCCAAGGAGATCACCAGCGCCTACCGGAAGCTGGCCAAGCAGCACCATCCCGACACCAACACCGGGCACGAGGAGCAGTTCAAGGAGATCTCCGCCGCCTACGACGTCCTGAGCCACGCCGACACCCGCAAGGAGTACGACGAGGTCCGGGCCATGGGGCCCATGACCGGGGCCGGCGGCTTCGGCGGCGGCGGCTTCCCGGGCGGCTTCGGCGGCGGTACCACCTACCGGGCCGAGGACCTGGGCGACCTGGGCGATCTGTTCGGGGGCCTGTTCAACCGCGGCGGTCGCCGCGGCGGCGGCCGGCCGGCCGGCCCCCAACGGGGCTCCGACGTCGAGACCGAGCTCCATCTCTCCTTCGAGGACGCCGTCAACGGGGTGACCACCTCGGTCCACCTGACCACCGACGTCCGCTGCCATACGTGCCGCGGCTCCGGCTCGGCCCCGGGCACCCACCCGGTGACCTGTCCCCGCTGCCACGGCACCGGCTCCCTCCAGGACAACCAGGGTCTCTTCTCGCTGAGCCAGATCTGCCCCCAGTGCCAGGGGCGGGGCACGGTGGTGACCACCCCGTGCCCGACCTGTCACGGCTCGGGCGTGGAGCAACGCGACCGCGAGGTCAAGGTCCGCATCCCGGCCGGGGTGGCCGACGGCTCGCGCATCCGGGTCAAGGGCCGGGGGGCGGCCGGGCGGGACAACGGCCCGGCCGGCGACCTCTACGTGGTGGTCCGGGTCGGCTCGCACCGGCTGTTCGGCCGCCGGGGGAAGAACCTCACCCTCACCGTGCCGGTCTCCTACCCCGAGCTGGTCCTCGGCACCTCCCTGACGGTGCCCACCCTGGCCGAGCCGGTGACCCTGCGCATCCCGGCCGGCACCCCGTCCGGGCGCACCTTCCGGGTCAAGGGCCGGGGCGTCCCGGCCGCCAAGAAGAGCGCCGGCGGCGACCTGCTGGTGACGGTGGAGGCGGTGGTCCCCGACAAACTGAGCCACGAGCAGCGGACAGCGGTGGAGGCCCTGGCCTCCGTCCTCGACCGGCCGCCGCGCGACTTCCTGGGCGTGTGAGATGGCCGACGATCCCGGCACCCGCGCCGTCTACGTGATCTCGGTGGCCGCCGAGCTGGCCGGCGTCCATCCCCAGACCCTGCGCGTCTACGAGCGCAAGGGCCTGCTTGACCCCACGCGCACCGTGGGCGGCAGCCGGCGGTTCAGCGAGTACGACCTGGCCCGCCTCCGCCACATCCAAGCCCTCACCGCCGCCGGCCTCAACCTCGAGGGCGTCAAGCGGGTGATGGAGCTGGAGACCGAGGTGGCCCGGCTCCGCACCGAGGTGGCTGCGGCCCGAGCCGAGGCCCGCGAGGCGGTGGCCCGCACCCACCGGCAGTACCGTCGGGACCTGGTGCCCGTGTCCAACGCCGTGGTCGCCACGCGGCCGCAGGGGCGGGCGACGCCCCGAGGAGGAGTGACCCGATGACCATCGACCCGAACAAGTGGACCGCCAAGACCCAGGAGGCCTTCAACGCCGCCGTCGAGCGGGCCAAGGCCGAGGCCAACAGCGAGATCACCCCCGAGCACGTGCTGTGGGCGGTCCTCGGCCAGTCCGACGGCATCGCCGGCCCGGTGCTCACCCGGGTGGGCGTGGAGCCGGCGGTGGTGCGCGACCGCATCGAGGGCGAGCTGGCCAAGCTGCCCCACGTCTACGGCGGCGAGGAGCCCGGCATCAACCGGGCCCTGCGGGACGCCCTGGTGGAGGCGGACCGCCTGCGGTCCACCATGGGGGACGACTACCTGTCGGTGGAGCACCTGGTGCTGGCCCTGGCCGACCGCCTGGGGGTGGAGCGCGACGCCCTGCTGTCGGCGCTCCGGGACGTGCGGGGGAGCCACCGGGTCACCTCGCAGAACCCGGAGGAGTCGTTCCAGGCCCTCGAGCGGTACGGCCGCGACCTCACCACCCTGGCCCGCCAGGGGAAGATGGACCCGGTCATCGGGCGCGACGAGGAGGTGCGCCGGGTGATCCAGGTCCTGTCCCGCCGCACCAAGAACAACCCGGTCCTGATCGGCGAGCCGGGGGTGGGCAAGACCGCCATCGTGGAGGGCCTGGCCCAGCGGATCGTGGAGGGCGACGTGCCCGAGGGCCTGAAGGGCAAGCGGGTCATCGGCCTCGACATGGGCTCGATGGTGGCCGGGGCCAAGTACCGGGGCGAGTTCGAGGAGCGGCTGAAGGCGGTCCTGAAGGAGATCACCGACGCCGAGGGCCAGATCATCACCTTCATCGACGAGCTCCACACCATCGTGGGGGCCGGCGGTGGGTCCGAGGGGGCCATGGACGCCGGCAACATGATCAAGCCGATGCTGGCCCGGGGCGAGCTGCGGCTGATCGGCGCCACCACCCTCGACGAGTACCGCAAGTACATCGAGAAGGACGCCGCCCTCGAGCGCCGGTTCCAGCAGGTCTTCGTGCCGCCTCCGTCGGTGGAGGACACCATCGCCATCCTGCGAGGTCTGAAGGAGCGGTACGAGGTGCACCACGGCGTCCGCATCCAGGACGCCGCCCTGGTGGCCGCCGCCGTCCTCTCCGACCGGTACGTCACCGGGAGGTTCCTCCCCGACAAGGCCATCGACCTGATGGACGAGGCGGCCAGCCGGCTGCGCATCGAGATCGACTCGATGCCCACCGAGCTCGACGTGGTCAGCCGCCGGATGCGCCAGCTGGAGATCGAGCGGATGGCCCTGGCCAAGGAGACCGACCCCGCCTCGGCCGAGCGGCTGGCCCGCCTCGACGAGGAGCTGGCCAACCTGTCCGAGCAGTCGGTGGCCATGACGGCCCACTGGCAGTCGGAGAAGGAGGCCATCAACACCATCCAGGAGCTGAAGGGCGAGCTGGAGCAGGCCCGCGGTGACGCCGAGCGGCTGGCCCGTGACGGCAACCTGGCCGAGTCGTCGGCCATCACCTACGGCCGGGTGCCGGAGCTTGAGCGCCAGATCGAGGAGGCCACCACCGCCCTCGAGCACCTCCAGTCGGAGCAGCGGTTCCTGAAGGAGGAGGTCGACGCCGAGGACGTGGCCGAGGTGGTGAGCCGGTGGACCGGCGTGCCGGTGTCGCGCCTGCTGGAGGGCGAGGTGGAGAAGCTGGTTCGGATGGAGGACGCCCTCCACGCCCGGGTGGTGGGCCAGAGCGAGGCCGTCTCGGCGGTGTCCAACGCCATCCGCCGCAGCCGGGCCGGACTGTCCGACCCCAACCGTCCCATCGGCTCGTTCCTGTTCCTCGGCCCCACCGGGGTGGGCAAGACCGAGCTGGCCCGGGCGCTGGCCGACTTCCTCTTCGACGACGCCAAGGCCATGGTCCGCATCGACATGGGCGAGTACGGCGAGCGCCACTCGGTGGCCCGGCTGGTGGGTGCCCCCCCGGGCTACGTCGGCTACGAGGAGGGCGGCCAGCTCACGGAGGCGGTCCGCCGCCGCCCCTACGCGGTGGTGCTCCTCGACGAGCTGGAGAAGGCCCACCCCGACGTGTTCAACATCCTGCTGCAGGTGCTGGAGGACGGGCGCCTGACCGACGGGCAGGGCCGGACGGTGGACTTCACCAACTCGGTGCTGATCATGACGTCCAACCTGGTCGGCGAACCGGCGTCGTACTTCAAGCCGGAGTTCGTCAACCGGATCGACGAGATCGTGCGCTTCCACGCCCTGAGCGAGGCCGACCTGGTCCGGATCGTCTCCATCCAGCTGGAGGGGCTGAGCCGCCGGATGGCCGAGCGCCGGCTGACCCTGGAGGTGACCCCGGCCGCCGAGGCGGTGCTGGCCCAGGCCGGCTTCGATCCCGACTACGGGGCCCGCCCACTGCGCCGGGTGATCCAGCGCCAGGTGGAGGATCCCCTGGCGCTGGCCATGCTGGAGGGCCGCTACCCGGAGGGCTCCACGGTCACGGTGGACGAGAAGGACGGGGCGATCGTCCTGCTCTGACGGTGCCCGGTGCCGGTCGCTGTCGCCCGCCGGCTCAGAACGGATCGGTGCTCTGCTCGCCGCCCTTGGACACGAACTCGGTCCACTCGTCGCCACCCCAGTAGCGGAAGTCGAACCGCCCGGAAGGGTCGGCCTGCCAGCTGGGGGGTGCCGAGGCCGAGGCGGTCAGCGTGGCCGGTACGGCGGCCTCGGTCTGGCGATCGGTCGACCGCTGCCCGCTGGGGTGCAGCGCGGCGTCGGGGAGCTCGCCCGGGCGGTAGCCGGTGGGCGGGTCCGGCACCTGGCCATCGAAGGGCGGCCGGGCGGCACTGCCGGGCATGGTCCCGCCGAAGGGGCGGCTGCCACGGCGGGCGCCGCGGCCGGAGGTCATGGCGATCAGGGCCATGAAGGTCACCACCACCGGCACGAACGCGCTGGCCACGGCCCATCCGATCGGGGGGATCCCCCACGGGCTCTTCCCGGTGGCCCGCCGGTACCGCTCGGTGTTCCGGTAGTTCAGGACGGCGATGACGCCCCCGAAGACGACGTCGAACAGGTTGTGGAAGTTGGTGAGCAGCATGGCACCGGCAGTCTACGACCGCCCGGGCCGCTGGCGACCTCGGGGGCGGCGCCGCTCTCGGGGTGCCGGCCCGGCCCGTCCCCCCACCGCCGGGCTACACTGGTGCGTAATCCGCTTTTCGCAACGGAGGAGTCACGCGTGCCGGCAACCGTCGTCGTCGGAACCCAGTGGGGAGATGAGGGCAAGGGCAAGCTCACCGACCTGCTGGCCAAGGAGATGGAGCTGGTCGTCCGCTACCAGGGCGGCCACAACGCCGGTCACACCATCGTCGTGGACGGTGAGACCTTCGCTCTCCAGCTGGTGCCCAGCGGCATCCTCTACGAGCACATCACGCCGGTCATCGGCAACGGGGTGGTGGTCGACCCCACCGTGCTGCTGGCCGAGGTCGACACCCTGATCGCCAAGGGGATCGACACCTCCAAGCTGCTGGTCAGCGGCAACGCCCACCTGATCATGCCGTACCACCACGAGCTCGACCAGCTGGCCGAGCGGTACCTGGGGAAGAACAAGCTGGGCACCACCAAGCGGGGCATCGGCCCGGCGTACGCCGACAAGTCGTCCCGGGTGGGCCTGCGCGTCCAGGACCTCCTCGACCCGAAGATCTTCCGCCAGAAGCTGGACGTGGTGCTGAAGGAGAAGAACGCCATCCTGGCCAAGGTGTACAACCGCCTCCCCCTCAGCGCCGACGAGATCTGCGCCCACTACCTCGACGAGCTGGCCCCCCGGGTGGCCCCCATGGTGTCCGACACGGTGGGGGTGGTCCACGAGGCCCTCGAGCGGGGGGCCAACGTCCTTCTCGAGGGCGCCCAGGCCACCTTCCTCGACCTCGACCACGGCACCTACCCGTTCGTCACCTCCTCCAACCCGGTGGCCGGCGGTGCCTGTACCGGGGCCGGGGTGGGTCCCCGCTACATCGAGGAGGTGATCGGCATCGCCAAGGCGTACGTCACCCGGGTGGGCAGCGGGCCGTTCCCCACCGAGCTCACCGACGGGATCGGCGACACCCTGGTGGAGGTGGGCCACGAGTACGGGGTCAACACCAAGCGCCGCCGCCGGCCCGGCTGGTTCGACGCGGTGATGATGCGCCAGGCGGTCCGCCTCAACTCCCTCTCCGAGGTGGCCCTGACCAAGCTCGACGTGCTCGACTCCTTCGAGTCGGTGAAGGTGTGCGTGGCCTACGAAGCCAACGGGGAGCGGTTCACCCACCCCCCGTACCACCAGTCGGTGTTCCACCAGGTCACGCCCATCTACGAGGAGCTGCCGGGGTGGAGGACCGACATCTCGGAGGCCACCGACATCGGCGACCTCCCCCAGGCCGCCCGCGACTACGTGCACTTCCTGGCCGAGCAGATCGGCGTGCCGGTCCGCCTGGTCGGGGTCGGTCCCGGGCGGGAGCAGTTCGTCCGCTTCGCCGCATGAGCGGAGGCGCCTCCGGGGACCGGCCGATCACCACGGTGTGCGTGGTCGGCTCCGGCGGCCGCGAGCATGCCCTGGCCCTGGTGCTGGGGCGCACCGCCGACGTGGTCGTCACCCCCGGCAACCCGGGGATCACCGGGGCCACCCCCGAGGGCCACACCCTGACCAGCGTGGCCACCCCACCCGAGGAGATCGACGCCGACCTGTTCGTCATCGGGCCGGAGGCCCCCCTGGTCGACGGGCTGGCCGACCGCCTGCGGGCCGCCGGACGGCTGGTCTTCGGGCCGGGGGCCGACGGGGCGCGGCTGGAGGGGTCCAAGGCCTTCATGAAGGAGATGCTGGCCGAGGCCGGGGTGCCCACCGCCCGGTTCGGCGTCTTCGACGACCCGGCGTCGGCCAAGGCGTTCCTCCGGGAGCTGCCCGGCCCCTGGGTGGTCAAGACCGACGGCCTGGCCGCCGGCAAGGGCGTGCTGGTCACCGACTCGCTGGCCGAGGCGGAGGCCGACGTCGATGCCAAGCTGTCCGGCTCCGCCTTCGGGGAGGCCGGGCGCCGGGTGGTCGTCGAGGAGGGGCTGGTGGGCGAGGAGTGCTCGCTCCTGGTGGTGTGCGACGGGGAGCGCCTGGCCGCCCTGGCCCCCGCCCAGGACTTCAAGCGGTGCGGCGATGACGACTCCGGGCCCAACACCGGCGGCATGGGCGCCTACTCGCCGGTGCCGTCCGTGGACGAGGCGCTGGTGGCCACCCTGGTCGACCAGGCGGTGGCCCCGCTGGTGACGGCCCTGCGGGCCCGGGGGATCGACTACCGGGGCGTGCTCTACGCCGGGCTGATGCTCACCCCCGACGGGCCCAGGGTGCTCGAGTACAACGTGCGCTTCGGCGACCCGGAGACCCAGGTGGTCCTGGTCCGGCTGGAGGGCGACCTGACCGCCCTGCTGGCCGAGGCGGCCGCCGGCCGGCTGCGCAGCCGCCCTGCCTTCGGCGACCGGGCCGCCGTCTGCGTGGTGCTGGCCTCCGAGGGCTACCCGGGGTCTCCCCGCACCGGGGACGTGATCACCGGGCTGGCCGAGGCGGCCGCCGACGGGGCAGTGGTGTTCCACGCCGGGACGGCCCCGGCCCCGGACGACGCCGGGGCGGTGGTCACCGCCGGCGGGCGGGTGCTCGGGGTGACCGGCCTGGGCGACACCGTCGACGACGCCCGGGCCCTGGCCTACCGGGGGGTGTCCCGCATCAGCTGGCCCGGGATGCACTATCGGACCGACATCGCCGCCGCCCACACCAAGGAGCCCATCGCATGATCCCCCGCTACACCCCCAAGGAGATGGCCGACCTCTTCTCCGACCAGGCCCGGTTCGCCATGTGGCTGCGGGTGGAGCTGCTGGCCACCGACGGCTGGGTGGCGGTGGGCGACGTCCCGGCCGAGGCCGCCGCCGTGTGCCGGGAACGGGCCCCCGAGGTCGACGACGCCTTCGTCGAGGCCGTGGCCGAGCGCGAGCGGACGACCGACCACGACGTGGCCGCCTTCGTCGACGTGGTGCAGCAGGCCATCGGCCAGCCCGAGGGGTCGTGGGTCCACTACGGGCTGACCTCGTCCGACGTGGTCGACACCGCGCTGTGCGCCACCCTCACCCGGGCGGCCGACCTTCTGGTCGCCGCCTCGGAGGAGCTGGTCGGGGTGCTGGCCGCCCGGGCCGTCGAGCTGATCGACGTGCCGATCACCGGACGGACCCACGGCATGCACGCCGAGCCCACTACCTACGGGGCCAAGCTCTCCCTCTGGGCCCTGCAGGCCGATCGCGACCGCCAGCGGCTGGTGGCGGCCCGGGAGCGGGTGGCGGTGGGCAAGCTGTCCGGGGCGGTCGGGACCTACTCGAACATCGACCCCCGGGTGGAGGAGTACGTCTGCTCCGAGCTGGGCCTCACCCCGGTCCCGGCCACCCAGGTGGTGGCCCGTGACCGGCACGCCGAGTTCCTGTGGGCCTGCGCGGCGGTGGGGGCCACCGTCGAGACCATCGCCACCGAGGTCCGCCACCTGGCCCGCAGCGAGCTGGGCGAGGTCGAGGAGGCGTTCAAGCCGGGGCAGAAGGGGAGCTCGGCCATGCCCCACAAGCGCAACCCGATCCTGTCGGAGCGGCTGTGTGGCCTGGCCCGGGTGCTGCGCGGCTACCTGTCGGCCGGCCTGGAGGACGTCGCCCTCTGGCACGAGCGGGACATCTCCCACAGCTCGGTGGAGCGGGTGGTGCTGCCCGACGCCTCCGCCCTCACTCTCTACGTGCTCCAGAAGACCAAGGGTCTGGTGGAGGGGCTGGTGGTCCACCCCGAGCGGGCCCTGGCCAACCTGACCCGAGGGAGCCACGGCCTGGTGTTCAGCCAGTCGGTCCTGCTGGCCCTGGTGTCGGCCGGCCTCAGCCGCGACGCCGCCTACCGGATCGTCCAGCGCGACGCCCGGACGGCGTGGGAGGAGGCCCGTCCCTTCCGCCAGGTGCTGGAGGCCGACCCCGAGGTGACCCTGACCCCCGCCCAGCTCGACGACGCCTTCGACCTGTCGCGTACCCTCCGCCACGTCCACCGCTTCACCGACGCCCTGAAGGAGCTGCACCCATGACAGGCACCGGTCCCCTGCCGCTCGTCCAGTCGGGCAAGGTCCGCGAGCTCTACGACGCCGGCGACGGCCGCCTCCTGATGGTCGCCTCCGACCGGATCTCCGCCTTCGACGTGATCATGGAGGAGCCCATCCCCGACAAGGGCCGGGTGCTGACGGCGATGACCGCCTACTGGCTGGAGGAGCTGTCCGACCTGGCCCCCAACCACCTGATCAGCGCCGACGTGGCCGACTACCCGGAGGGTGCCGCCGCCCTGCCCGGCGGGCTCGACGGGCTGGCCGGCCGGTCGATGCTGGTGCACCGGGCCGACATGCTCGACATCGAGTGCATCGTGCGGGGCTATCTTGCCGGCTCGGCCTACAAGGAGTACGAGCGCGACCACACCGTCCACGGCATGCCCATGCCCAACGGGCTGCTCCACGCCGACAAGCTCCCCGAGCCGCTCTTCACGCCCTCTACCAAGGCCACCGAGGGGCACGACGTCAACATCGGGATGGCCGAGGCCATCGACATCGTGGGCAAGGAGGCCGCCGAGGCGGCGTCCGAGCTGTGCCTGGCCGCCTACCGGCGGGCGGCGGCCCGGGCCGAGGAGCAGGGCATCGTCATCTGCGACACCAAGTTCGAGCTCGGCATCATCGACGGGCGGCTGGCCATCTGCGACGAGGTGCTCACCCCGGACTCGTCGCGCTTCTGGCCGGCGGAGGACTGTACCCCGGGGACCACCCCGCCGTCCTTCGACAAGCAGCCCCTGCGCGACTGGCTCGAGGACCAACCGTGGGACAAGCGCCCTCCCCCGCCCCGGCTCCCGCCGGAGATCGTGGGCACCACCTCGAAGCGGTACGTCGACGCCTACCAGCGGGTCTGCGGCCGGCGGCTGGCCGACTGGTACGGTGCCTGAACATGGCCGCCGATCAGACGTTCTCGGTGCTGGTGGAGGTCAGGCTGCGCCAGGGGATCGCCGACCCGCAGGGGGCGACCATCGAGCGGGCGCTGCCCGCCCTCGGCATCGACGGCGTGGCCCGGGTCCGGGCGGGCAAGTCGTTCCGGTTCGACATCGTGGCCGACGACGAGGCCTCCGCCCTGGCCCAGAGCACCCTGGTGGCCGACCGGGTGCTGGCCAACCCGGTCATCGAGGAGTCCACCGTGACGGTCACCGGGCCGGCCGGCCGCTGATGCCGGCCCGCATCGGGGTGGTCGTCTTCCCGGGGACCAACTGCGAGCACGACGCCGTCCACGCCGTCGACAAGCTGGGCGGCCGGGCCGACCTGGTCTGGCACGGCGACACCTCGGTCGACGGCTACGACGCCCTCATCATCCCCGGCGGGTTCGCCCACGGTGACTACCTGCGCCCCGGGGCCATCGCCCGCTTCTCGCCGGTGATGGCGGCGGTGGGCGACTTCGCCGCCGCCGGCGGGCCGGTGGTGGGGATCTGCAACGGCTTTCAGGTGCTGACCGAGGCGGGGCTGCTGCCCGGCGCCCTGCAGAAGAACCGGGGGCTGCGCTTTCTGTGCACCACCGTGGACCTCCGGGTGGAGAGCGACCGGTCGGTGCTCACCGCCGGGGTGGAGGTCGGGACGGTGCTGTCCATCCCCATCAACCACTTCGAGGGCAGCTATACCTGCGACCCCACCACCCTGTCGATCCTGCAGGACGAGGACCGGGTGGTGCTGCGGTACGTGGACAACCCCAACGGCTCGGTCGACGACATCGCCGGCGTGTGCAACGCCGAGCGCAACGTGGTGGGGCTGATGCCCCATCCGGAGCGGGCCTCGGACCCGCTGCTCGGCTCGGACGACGGGGCGGTGCTGCTGGAGGCGCTGCTGGCCTCGGCGCTGGCCTCGGCCGGCGCCCCCGTCGCCTGACCGGCGGCCCCCCAGCCACCGGTCACTGCGACGAGCGGGCGCCGACGATCAGCTCCGGGTGCGGGCGATCTTCGCCTGCTGGAGGACCGGGGCGCTCACCCCGACCGCCCTCCAGGCGGAGTACGAGATCCCCTTGCGCTCGCCGTAGGGGCGGGCGACCTTGACGAAGCTCTTCTCCAGGGCGCCGAGGTCGACGGTGTCGCCGGTGGTGCTCAGTTCGGCCTCGAGCCGCTGCTTCTCCTCGATGAGGTGGAGGCGGGACAGCGGGTCGGCCTCGGCGATGGAGGTCTCGATGGTGTCGAGGCGGCGCTTGATCGACTCCGGCGTGCGCTTCCGCCCACGGCGGGGCTTGGTCGATTCGAGGGCCTCGAGGTAGCGACGGACGATCCGTCCCTCCTCGCGTCCCTTCGCCAAGGCTGCCTTGTGGGCGTCGGACATCGAGGTTTTTTTGCGGGCCTTCTTCACAGGGGTAGTTGCCATAATGACATCATTTCAGAGATTCATATAGCGGGCAACCCGGCCTTACTGCGTATTGGTCAGCCTCCCAACGCAGCTTCCGACATTCGCCATTTAGTCGATACGTCATCGATCGGACCGGCGACACCCTCTGCATCCCGGCGGTGGGCCCGGCTATGGACGCAGCCGGCTCAGGGGAATAGACCCACAACGGGCCGCCGGAACGCCCTCCGGCCCGGGTCGTGGGGGGAAGTTGCATTCCCACACACAATTGGATCCTGCGACTTGTTCGACGGTCGCCGGGATTCTTTTCATGGGTCGCGAAGGCCTTTGTCCTATGTGCCGTGTCCCCCGATGAGACGGGTACGCTGACGGCGATGAGTGCCGGCGCCAACGACGGTGGATCCGACCACGCCGAGCCGCTCCACCGGGCGCTCGGCCTCACCGACGGGGAGCGCGACGAGGTGGAGACGCTCCTCGGCCGGCCGCCCAACCATCTGGAGCTGGCCCTGTTCGCCGTCATGTGGAGCGAGCACTGCTCCTACAAGTCGTCCCGGGTCCACCTGAGGCGCCTCCCCACCGAGGCCGCCCACGTGCTGGTGGGGCCGGGGGAGAACGCCGGGGTGATCGACGCCGGTGACGGGATCGCGGTGGCCATCCGCATCGAGTCCCACAACCACCCTTCGGCCATCGAGCCCTACCAGGGGGCGGCCACCGGGGTGGGCGGCATCCTGCGGGACATCTTCACCATGGGCGCCCGCCCCATTGCGGTGATGGACCCGCTCTTCTTCGGAGACCCGGCCGAGGCCCGGCAGCGGTGGCTCATCGAGGGGGTGGTGGCCGGCATCTCCGGCTACGGCAACTCGGTGGGCGTCCCCACCGTGGGCGGCGAGCTGACCTTCGACCCGTGCTACGCCCAGAACCCGTTGGTCAACGTCCTGTGCCTGGGGGTGCTGCCCACCGAGCGGCTGGTGCTGGGCCGGGCCTCGGGGGTGGGGAACCTGGCCGTACTGCTCGGCTCGGCCACCGGACGGGACGGCATCGGCGGGGTGAGCGTGCTGGCCTCGGCCGGCTTCGGGGGCGAGGGCGACGCCGCCTCGGAGGCCAAGCGCCCGAGCGTGCAGGTGGGCGACCCCTACGAGGAGAAGCGGCTGATCGAGGCGTGCCTGGAGCTCCTCGACGCCAAGCTGGTGGTCGGCATCCAGGACCTGGGCGGTGCCGGGCTGGTGTGCGCCACCAGTGAGACGGCGGCCCGGGGCGGGGTGGGCATGGACGTCGACGTGTCGGCGGTCCCCCGCCGCGAGGACGGCATGGTGGCCTACGAGGTGATGACCTCGGAGAGCCAGGAGCGCATGCTGGCCATCGTCACCCCCGGCGACCTGGCCCGGGTGGAGGAGGTGTGCCGGCGCTGGGAGGTGCGGGCCTCGGTGGTGGGCAGGGTCACCGAGGCCGCCGACGGCGCCCCCGGCCGCCTGCGCATCCTCGACGGCTTCGGCGGCGAGGTGCTCGGTGACGTGCCGGCGGTGGCCCTCAGCGAGGACGCCCCCCTCTACCACCGGCCCATGGCACGGCCCGCCGACCAGGGCGCCCGGCTGGCCGACGACCCCGGGACGCTGGAGCCCCCGGTCGACTGCGGTGCCGACGTGCTGGAGCTGCTGACCGACCCCACCTGGGTCTACCGGCAGTACGACCACCAGCTGTTCCTCAACACGGTCGAAGGCCCGGGCGGCGACGCCGCCGTCCTGCGGCTGGCGGCGCCCGGCCTGCCCGCCTCCGAGCGCGGCCTGGCCCTGTCCACCGACTCCAACCCCGGCTGGTGCTCGCTCGATCCCCGCCAGGGGACGGCAGCCACGGTGGCCGAGGCCGCCCTCAACGTGGCCTGCGCCGGAGCCCGGCCGATGGCGGTGGTCAACTGCCTCAACTTCGGCAACCCCGAGCACCCCGAGGTCATGTGGCAGCTGTCCGAGGCGGTCGACGGGATGGCCGAGGCCTGCCTGGGGCTGGGGCTCCCGGTCATCGGGGGCAACGTCAGCCTCTACAACGAGTCCGACGGGGCCGACATCGACCCCACCGCGGTGATCGGGGTGGTCGGGCTGATCGACCGCCTGGTGGTGCGGCCACCGGGGGTCACCCTGGTGGAGGGCGGCTCACTGGTCCTGCTGGACGGCGGGCCGTCCCTGCCCACCAACCCGCCGGTCCCGCCGTCGCTCGGCGGCTCTCGCTGGGCCCGCCAGCTCCGGGGCCACCGGAACGGCACCCTCCCCCCCCTGGACCTGGCCGGCCACGCCCGCCTCCTGTCGCTGGTCACCGCCCTGGTGGCCGAGGGGGCGGCCGGAGGCGAGGGCCTGGTGGCCGGCGTCCACGACGTGTCCGGGGGCGGCCTGGGGGTGACCCTGGCCGAGCTGGCCGTCCACGCCGGCACCGGCCTGCAGGTGGCCGGGGTGGCCGACCACCACGAGCTGTTCAGCGAGTCGCCGTCCCGGGTGGTGGTGTGCACCACCGACGTCGCCGCCCTGGTGTCCCGGGCCGCCGACGCCGGGGTGCGCTTCCGGGTCCTCGGCACCGCCGGGGGCGACCGGATCGCCGTCGACGGGCTGGTCGACGTGGGCGTGGCCGAGACCGCCAACGCCTGGCGCCACCGGCTGCCGGCCATGCTCGACGGGTTTGTCCCGGCCACCTTCGACTGAGCGGGGACGCCGGGCCGGGTGCCGCCCGCCCGACCCCGGGCTCAAGCCGCCGGGCGCCGGCCCTCCAGCTCCACCAGCACCTTGTCGGGCACCTTCAGGTCGCCCCGCCCGGTGCCCACCGCCAGGTCGGGCTTGATGGTGCCGTGGTAGTCGGAGCCGCCGGTGGCCACCAGGCCGAACCGCCGGGCCAGGTTGCCCAGTTCCTGTCGCTGGCGGGGGGAGTACCGCCCGTAGACGGCCTCGATGCCGGCGAACCCCCAGCCGGCCAGGGCCTCCACCGCCGAGGCCAGGTCGGCCCCCTCCAGCCCCAGGCTGAACGGGTGGGCCAGCACCGCCACCCCGCCGGAGGCGGTGGCCAGGCGGGCCACGTCGGCCGGCACCAGGCGGGACTTGCGCACGTAGGCCGGCCGCCCGGCCGACAGGAACCGGTCGAAGGCGTCCTGGATGTCAACGGCCACCCCCGCCTTCACCATGGCGGCGGCGAAGTGGGGCCGGCCCATCCCCTCCTCGGTGCCGGCCTCGGCCACCGCGTCGGCATAGGTGACCGGCAGGCCCAGCTCCTCCAGCCGGGCGGCCAGCCGGAGGTTGCGCTGGCGCCGGTCGCCGCGGAGCAGGATCAGCTCCTCGGCCAGCGGGCCGCCGTCGTCCTCCACGAAGTAGCAGAGCACGTGGGCGCTGCCCACCCCGGGGAAGTGGCAGGAGATCTCGCACCCGGGGACCAGGGTGATCCCCAGCTCCGCCGCCCGGGCCCGGGCCGCCCCCAGGCCGGCCAGCGAGTCGTGGTCGGTGAGGGCCACTGCGCGGCACCCGGCGGCGGCGGCCAGCTCGGGGATCCGCTCCGGGGGATCGCTCCCGTCGGAGACGGTGGAGTGGGTGTGCAGGTCGATCATCGGGGCCGAGGCTACCGGGAGCGCCGTGACCAGCGCCGGAGCGCCGGACGTGGGGAAGTGGTCACCCGCCGGTCACCTGGCACTAGTCTGGCGGGGAGCGGTGGTTCCGCCTGGTAGTGCCACCGCGACGACGTGCCCGACAACCTCTGGTGACCCCTGGTGAAACGGTGACGAACCGATAATGGATGCCAAGGAAGCGTGCGGTGTCTTCGGGGTGTACGCCCCGGGGCGGTCGGTGGCATACCTGACCTTCGACGGCCTGTTCGCCCTGCAGCACCGGGGCCAGGAGTCGGCCGGCATGGCGGTGTGCGACGGCGACGCCATCACCGTCATGAAGGACATGGGCCTCGTCACCACCGTCTTCGATGACCGGAAGCTCTCCGGCCTGCGGGGTCACCTGGCCATCGGCCACACCCGGTACTCGACCGCCGGCACCTCCGACTGGATGAACGCCCAGCCGGTGTTCCGCGGGGTGGGACGGGCCGGGTTCGCGCTGGCGCACAACGGCAACCTCACCAACACCGACGCCCTGGCCGAGTCGGCCGGTATGCTCCCCGGCCTGGTGGACTCGGACAGCGACCTGGTGGCCGAGCTGCTGGGCCAGGCGTTCCCCCCCGACCTGCCCGAGCGTCCCCGGGACGACCACGCCGCCGATCTCGAGACGGCCCTGAGGGCGGTGCTCCCGTCGGTGGAGGGTGCCTTCTCCTTCGTGCTGGCCGATGCCGACCGGCTGATCGGCGTACGCGACCCCAACGGCTTCCGCCCCCTATGCCTGGGCCGGCTGGACGCTACCGACGAGTTCGAGGCCGGCTGGGTGCTGGCCTCCGAGTCGCCGGCCCTCGACGTCATCGGGGCCACCTTCATCCGCGAGCTCGAGCCCGGCGAGATGGTGGTCATCGACGGCAAGGAGGTGCGCTCGGAGCACCCCTTCCCGCTGGAGCGCCTGAACCCCAAGCTCTGCATCTTCGAGTTCGTCTACTTCGCCCGCCCCGACACCATCCTCTACGGCAACGAGGTCCACGGCGCCCGGCGCCGCATGGGCCAGCTGCTGGCCACCCAGAAGCCGGTGGCCGCCGACCTGGTGATGGGGGTCCCCGACTCCGGCGTGCCCGCCGCCGAGGGGTACGCCTTCGGCTCCGGCATCCCCTACGGCCAGGGCCTGGTGAAGAACCGGTACATCGGCCGGACCTTCATCGCCCCCACCCAGGCCGAGCGGGCCAAGGGGGTCCGGCGCAAGCTCAACCCGCTGCGGGACAACATCGCCGGCAAACGGTTGATCGTGGTGGACGACTCCATCGTCCGGGGCACCACCACCCGGGCCATGGTCACCATGCTGCGCGAGGCCGGCGCCCTCGAGGTCCACCTCCGGGTGTCGTCCCCGCCGTTCCGGTGGCCCTGCTTCTACGGCATCGACACGCCGGACACGGACGAGCTGCTGGCCTCGGTCAAGACCATCGACGAGATCGCCGAGTTCCTCGACGTCGACTCGCTCGAGTACCTGACGCTCGACAACCTGAAGACCGCCATCGACGCCCCCGGGGCCGGCTTCTGCGACGCCTGCCTCACCGGTGTCTACCCGGTGCCGGTGCCGGTCCCGGTCGCGCTGCGCACCACCGGGGCCCTGAGCACCGTCGGCACCGGTTCCCCGGCGTGACGGAGGGGCCCTCCGCCACCCACGACGACGCCGCCCCTTCCACCCCGGCCACCTATGCGGCCGCCGGGGTCGACATCGAGGCGGGGGAGGCGGCGGTGGAGCGGATCAGGCCGCTGGTGGCCACCACGCTCCGCCCCGAGGTCCTGGGCGGGCTGGGCGACTTCGGCGGCCTGTTCGCGCTGGCCGCCGACCGGTACCGCCAGCCGGTGCTGGTGGCCTGCACCGACGGGGTGGGGACCAAGGCGGTGGTGGCCCGGGACGCCGGGCGCTTCGACACCATCGGCGTCGACCTGGTGGCCATGTGCGTCGACGACCTGGTGTGCCAGGGGGCCGAGCCGCTCTTCGTGCTGGACTACATCTCCACCGGCTCGGTCGACCCCGACCAGATGGTGGCCCTGGTGGCCGGGGTGGCCGACGGCTGCCGCCAGGTGGGGGCCACCCTGCTCGGCGGGGAGATGGCCGAGCATGCCGGCCTCATGGCCCCCGGCGAGTTCGACCTGGTGGGCTTCGCGGTGGGGGTGGTCGAGCGCGACCGGATCCTCGGCCCGGACCGGGTGCGGGCCGGCGACGTGCTGATCGGGCTGCCCTCCCCGGGGCTGCGCTCCAACGGCTACACCCTGGCCCGCCAGGTGCTGTTGGAGCGGGCCGGCCTGGGCCTGGGCGACCCGGCCTGGGACGGCGCCGGCACCACCGTGGCCGACGAGCTGCTGGCTCCCTCGGTGCTTTACACCCCGGGGGTCCGGGCGGCCCTGGAGGTCGCTGAGGTCCACGCGGTGGCCCACATCACCGGCGGCGGCATCCCCGGCAACCTTCCCCGGGCGCTGCCCGAGGGGCTCCGGGCCACGGTCGCCTGCGACGCCTGGGTGGTGCCCCGGCTCTTCAGCGAGATCCGCCGCCTGGGCCCGGTGACCGACGCGGAGATGGTGCGGGTGTTCAACCTGGGCCTGGGGATGGTGTTGGTGGTGCCGCCCGACGCCACCGAGGCGGCCCTGGGCGCCCTGGCGGGGGCCGGGCTCGACCCGTTGGCGGTGGGACGGGTGGACGAGGGGGAGCGTGGCGTGGAGCTGCTCGGCTCGCCAGCCTGGGACGCCGCCCGGTGACCGACGATCTCCCCCCCACCGAGTTCAAGGCCCTGCGGGACCACCTGCTGGCCCACTCGGTCAAGCGCGGCGACTTCGTCCTGAAGTCGGGCCGCCGGTCGAGCTGGTTCGTCGATTCCAAGCAGACGGTCTGCCGGCCGGAGGCCATGGTGCTGGTGGCCGAGGGCATCCTCTCGGTGCTCCCCGACGACATCACCGCCATCGGCGGCCTGACCATGGGCGCCGACCCGGTGGCCTTCGTCACCGCTGGGGTGGCGGCCACCCGGGGCCGGCATCTGAAAGCGTTCAGCGTGCGCAAGGAGGCCAAGGACCACGGTGGCGGCGGCCGGATCGCCGGGGCGCTCGACCCCGGGGACCGGGTGGCGGTCACCGAGGACACGGTGACCCGGGGCACCTCGCTGCTGGAGGCCGCCCACGCCGTCCGCCAGGCGGGCGCCGAGCCGGCCCTGCTGGTGGCGGTGGTCGACCGCGGCGGCACCGCCGGGGCCATGGCGGCGGCCGAGGGGCTCCCCTTCCGGGCCCTGCTCACCGCCCCCGACCTCGGCTTCGAGTACGAGGGCGCCTGACCGCACCGCACCACCCGGGCCCGTGCGGCCCCGGGTGGCCGCCCTAGAGTGACGCCATGGCCGACTACGAGTCCGCACTCGACACCGCCGCGGCGATCCGCCGCAAGGAGGTCAGCCCCCTCGAGGTGCTCGACGCCGCCCTGGCCCGTGTCGACCAGCGCAACCCCGAGCTGAACGCCGTCATCTGGCGCAACGATGACGAGGCCCGCCGCCACGCCCGGGTCCTGGGGGAGCGCATCGCCGCCGGCGTCGGCGAGCTGGCGCCCTTCGCCGGGGTGCCGATCCCCATCAAGGACCTCACCCCGGTGGCGGGCTGGCCGGTAACCTACGGCTCCTTCGGCGCCCCCGAAGGGGTGAGCGCCCACAACGAGCCGGTGGTCGACGCCTACCACCGGGCCGGGTTCATCCTGACCGGTCGCACCAACACCCCCGAGTTCGGCTCCATCACCGTCACCGAGAACGTCCGCTACGGCGCCACCCGGAACCCGTGGAACCCCGAGCACACCCCCGGCGGGTCGAGCGGCGGGGCCGGCTCGGCGGTGGCCTCGGGGATGTTCACCGTGGCCCACGCCAACGACGGGGGCGGCTCCATCCGGATCCCCGCCTCGTGCTGCGGGCTGGTCGGCCTGAAGCCCACCCGGGGACGGGTGGCCGCTACCGTGCCGACCTGGCAGGGGGCGACCACCGAGGGGGTGCTCACTCGCACGGTGGCCGACGCCGCCGCCCTGCTCGACGTCATGTCCGTCCCCGACCCCAACGCCTGGCTGTACGCCCCGACGCCGCCGTGGCCGTTCGCCGACGAGCCGGGCACCGACCCCGGGCCGCTCCGGGTGGTGCTCAGCTCCGTGTCGGCGCTGGGCATCGCCGTCGACGACGAGGCGGTGGCCGCCGTCGAAGAGGCCGGCCGGCTACTGGAGGCGGCCGGCCACCACGTGGAGCGCCTCGACACCGACCTGTTCGACCCGGCCGGGCTGGAGCCGTTCCTCCACGTGGTCAACAGCGGGCTGGCCGAGTACGACGACATCGACTGGACCAGGGTCGAGCCCCACAACCGGGCCGGCTACGCCGCCGCCCAGGCGGTGGACAGCGCCACCTTCGCCCGGTCGGTGATCAGCCTGCGGCGCATGGCCCGCCAGATCGTCACCCGGTTCAGCCACGAGTTCGACCTCTACGTCACCCCGACCATGGCCATCGAGCCGCCCCGGGTGGGCGTGCTGGAGCATGCCCACGCCGCCCCGGAGTTCCCCCCGCTGGAGGTGCTGTCGATGGCCGCTTTCTGCGCCGTGTTCAACATCTCCGGCCAGCCGGCCGTCAGCCTGCCTCTCCACCAGGCGGCGTCGGGGCTGCCGGTCGGTGTCCAGCTGGTGGCCGCCCCGTGGGACGAGGGCCGCCTGCTGCGGGTGGCCGCCCAGCTGGAGACGGCCGCCCCGTGGGCCGGCCGCCGCCCGGCCGACGCTCAGGCGTAGGTGAGGGCCACCGCCGCCTCGGGGGAGTGGATGACGAAGGTCAGGCTCTCCTCGAGGTAGAGCTGCACGGCGGTCGCATCGTGGGCCAGGTAGCCGATGGAGAAGTCCTCGCCCAGGGTCAGCTCGAAGTCGCCGCCCCGCTGGCTCACCACCACGGCGCCGTCGACCGCCGGGGCCCACACCACCGGCCCGCCGAGGATCTGCCGGAGGTGCTCGAAGACCGGGTAGCCGCCCCGCTCGGTGGTCTCGGTCACCCCGGTGAAACACCGGGCCCCCAGGGCGATGGCGTAGGGGCCGGCGATGTCGGCGGCCCGGAGCGTGGCCACCGCCTGGGCCACGTGCTCGGGGTAGTGGTTGTACTCGTCGCTGATGGTCACCGCCGCGTGGGGGGACGCCGGCCCGAGGCCGGTGATGCCGCCCGCTTCGTAGCCGTGGAAGATCGCCCCGTCCTCGGCCAGCGCCGCCGACCGGGCGGCGTCGATGACCGGGTCGAGCTCGAGGTGGGCGCCCCGCTCGGCGCCGTCGAGCTCGGCGTGGGCCAGCGAGAACCGGGTCCGCAGCTCCACCAGCGGCTGCACCCGGCGCCGGGCCGCCTCCACCCCGTGTCGGGGCCCGTGCTTCAGGGCGTCGATGCGTCCGAGGTCGACCGACGAGCGTCCCCAGCCGTGGGGGCCGGCGACGTCGAGGAGCCGGCGCCCGGCCAGGAAGTGCTTCAGCGAGCGGGCGGCCTCCCCGTCGATCTGGCTCCAGGCGGACTCGGAGATCGGGGCGAGCTCTCTGGTCAGGTGGTTCACGGTCGGTCCCCGCTCTGGTGTCGTCGGTCGAGGGTGGGTGCCAGGGCGGTCGACGCCGCCACTCGTCCGAGTGTATTCAGCCCGTCCGGCTCGCGAGTCGGAAGGGAGGCGGGTCGGGCGACGCCGCCGGGGACCGGTCGCCGGCAGGGTCCACACCGTCGTGGATACTGTCAGCGACCGCCATGGAACCGACGCCCGACACCACCGCCCCTCACGGCACCGGCTCACCCGACGGTGGTCCGGCCCGGGCCCCGGACGGGGGGACCATCTGGCTCACCGGGCTGTCGGGGGCGGGGAAGTCGACCCTGGCCGTCGCCTGCCGTCGGCTGCTGGTGGCGGCCGGCCGGCCGGTGGTGGTCCTCGACGGCGATGCGCTCCGCCAGGGACTAAGCGCCGACCTGAGCTTCTCGCCGGTCGACCGTGCCGAGCACGTCCGGCGGGTGGGGGAGGTGGCTCGGCTCGTGGCCGCCGGCGGTGTGGTGGCCCTGGCCCCGGTCATCAGCCCCTACCGGGCCGACCGCGACCGGGTCCGCGCCCTCCACGCCCGATCGGGGCTCCGCTTCGTCGAGGTCCACGTGGCCACCCCGCTGGCCGTCTGCGAGGCGCGCGACGGAAAGGGGCTCTACCGGCAGGCCCGCCTGGGCCTGCTCCCCGACTTGACCGGCGTCGGCGCCCCCTACGAGGCTCCGCCCCGGCCCGAGGTGCGGGTCGACACCACCGAGGTGGGGGTCGACGAGCTGGCCAGGCGGATCGTGCACGTCTTCACCGGCTGACCGGCTCGGGGAGCGAAGGCCCGGTCCCCGGTACCGGCCGGCCGAGACGGAACGGTGGATGGCTCGAGCCCGCTGTGTCACAATCGCGGGGTTGGCCGCGCGGGAGGGGCAGGGTATGGCGAAGAGGACCGTAACCCGACGGGGGGTTCTGGGTGGTGCCGCCTTCGTCGCCGCAGCCGCCGCCACGGGTGCGCTCGGCGGACTCGAGGCGTCCATAGCTGGCGCGGCCACGCCGACGTTTCCCCAGCTGCGTCAGCTCCAGTTCGACAGGCTTGTCGGCAAGTCATTCGGCGTCCGGGGAGGGGCGACTCGGACCTCGATCACCCTGGCGTCGGTGACCCCGCTGACGATGAGGGGCTTGCCGCGGAACCGGAACCCGAGGGTCAGGACGACGGGCGAACAGTACTCGCTCGACTTCACCGGGCCGACCTCGTCATCGTTCCCACAGGGGACCTACACCCTGTCGACGCCGGGTCTCGGGAGCTTCGGCCTGCTGCTGGTGCCCGTGGGCCAGCCCGATGGGGACCAGCAGTACCAGGCGATCATCGTCAGCGTCTGACCGGTCGAAGAGAGGAAGAGGACAGGGGCGTGACCGTGACGATCCGGGTCGACACCGAGGCGGACGGCGCTGACGAAGGGTGGATTCGCGTGAGCTCCGGCAGCGGGTTCGGGGGCGAAGTCGTCCTGCGCCCGATCACCCCCGACGACGCCCCGTTCCTCCGGGACCTCTACGCCTCGACCCGGGCCGACGAGCTCCAGGTGACTCCGTGGACCGAGGTGGAGCGCCGCGCCTTCTGCGATTCCCAGTTCGCCCTCCAGGACACCTACTACCGCCAGACCTATCCTCACGCCCGTTTCGACGTGGTCGAGTCGGCCGGGAGCCCGGTCGGGCGGTTTCTGGTGGCCACCGGGCCCGACGCCGTCGAGGTCCTCGACATCGCCCTGACCCCGGCAGCACGAGGCCGGGGGCTGGGCACGATGCTCCTCCGGTGGCAACAGTCCCGATCGGCAGCCTTCGGTCGGACCATGATCCTGATGGTCGAGCCGGGGAGCCCAGCAGAGCGCCTCTACCGGCGCCTCGGCTTCCACCTCCGCACGGACGGCGAGCTCCACCGTGAGTTGATCTGGCGGGCCGAGGCGGTCGGGGAGGCGGCCCTCGCCCGCTTTCTCGACCTGGCCATGGACGACGCCGACCTGCGCGCCGACCTGGCTGCGGCCGGAACCGACGAGGAGCTGGCGGATCGGGCCATCGCCCTCGGCCTGGCCGGCGGGCTGGCGTTCGGCCCCGACGAGGTCGGCGACGCTCTCCGGGCCTGCCGGCGGGCCTGGTTCGAACGGGCTGTCCGGTGAGTGCCGACCCGACGTCCCCGGCCCTCGCCGGTTGGACTCCCATCCGCTTCTACCGCCACGGGGACCGTGCCATGGTCGACTGGTGCGAACTGGGCCCCACCCGGTTTGTCGACCCGTTCTTCCACGAGAGGGTCGGACGAGTGCTCCCCCGCCCGGCCGCCGCGCTCCGCCGCCGCCAGACCCCGTTGGAGGACCTCGGGGCCGCCGCGGCGGCCGAACCGGGGATGGCACCCGCCGGCTTCATCTTCCACTCCTCTCGGTCGGGGTCCACACTGCTGTCCCAGATGCTGGCCGCCTCCGCCAGTCATCGCGTGCTCTCCGAACCCGACCCGGTCGACGAGGTCCTGCGGAACGGGTACCGGGAACCGGTGGTGGCGGTCGGGACGCGGGCGACCTGGCTGCGGTCGATGCTCTCGGTCTTGGGCCGGCCCCAGGGTGTCGAGCGCCGGCTCTTCGTGAAGCTCGACCCTTGGCACATCCTGGACTTCCCCCTCATCCGGCAGGCGTATCCCGACGTGCCCTGGGTGTTCAGCTGCCGGGAGCCTCTCGAGGTCCTCGTGTCCCAGGCCAGGAGCCCCGGAAGCCAGTTCGTGGTCGGGCCCCTCCCGACGTCGCTGTTCGGCCTGGACCTCGCCACCGCGGCGATGGCCGCACCGGGCCGGTACGCCGCACACGTCCTGGACCGGATCCTCGAGGCGGCGGCGCGGCATGTCGCCGACGGCGGACTGGTGGTCGACTACTCCGAGCTCCCCGGCGCCTTCCACGCCGTCCTCGAACACTTCGGCGTGCGACCCGACGACGGCGAGCTCGCCGTGATGCAGACGGCGGCCATGTTCGACGCCAAGCGCCCCGGCCAGCCGTTCGCGCCCGACACCGACTCCAAGCGGGCCGAGGCCGACGACGGGCTCCGGGCCGCGGCGGACGCCGTCCGGCCCGCCTACCAGCGGCTCCTCGCCGCCCGGGACCGGTGCGGACGGGTGCCGGTCCGATGAGCGGGCAGGACTTCTCGCGTGATGCCTTCGCCGCCGCCGTCGGCTCGACGTTCGTGGTCGAGGCGGGAGACTCCCCGGTGGACTTCGTCCTCGACCGTATCGAGGACGGCCCGAGATTGCCGGGGCTCGAACAGTACGCCCTGTACTTCCGCGGGCCGGGCGACCTGCTGCTCGAACAGCAGGCGTTCCGACTCGACCACGACGTGATGGGTACCATGGAGATCTTCGTGGTGCCGATCGGGCGCGTCGGCGGGTGGATCGAGTACCAGGCCTGTTTCAATCATCGTGCAGCCGGCGGCTGAGGGGGAGGACGACACCGATGGGACAGCCCTATGTGGGGGAGATCAGGATCTTCGGAGGGACCTTCAACCCGGTCGGGTGGGCGCTGTGCCAGGGACAGCTCCTGCAGATCAGCCAGTACGAGACGCTGTTCAACCTGATCGGCACGACGTACGGGGGTGATGGACAGACCACGTTCGCCCTCCCCGACCTCCGGAGCCGGGTCCCGGTCCACACCGGCAGCAACGGCCAGAACTCCTACGTCCTGGGCCAGGAGGGCGGGGCGGAGAACGTCACCCTCACCAATCAGCAGCTACCGTCCCATACCCATGGGCTTCCGGTGACCGACACCGCCGCCACCCTGGTGGCGCCCGGCGGCGCCATCCCGGCTGCCTGGAGCTCCAACCAGTACAGCGACGTCGCCCCGACCGGCTCGATGGGCCAGGCCGTCCAGGCCTCGGGCGGCGACCTGCCGCACGACAACATGTTGCCGGTCCTCGGCGTGAACTTCATCATCTCCCTGTTCGGCGTCTACCCCTCCCAGAGCTGACCGAGCGAGACCGAACAAAGGAGTCCGATGCCGACGACACCGTATCTGGGTCAGATCATGATGGTCTCGTTCAACTTCCCACCCAAGGGATGGGCGCTGTGCAACGGCCAGCTGCTGGCGATCAACCAGAACCAGGCGCTCTTCTCGATCCTCGGGACCACCTACGGGGGCGACGGGCGGGTGAACTTCGGACTGCCCAACCTGCAGGGCCGCGTCCCGATCCACGTGGGCGCCGGCTTCGTGCTGGGGGAGTCAGGTGGTGAGGACTCCCACACGCTCATCCTGCCGGAGATCCCGACCCATACCCATGGGGTGACCGCCAGCAGCCTCGGCGCCGACTCCACGAGCCCCATCGGCGCGTTCCTGGCCGGCAGCGGCAACACCAACTACGGGGCGCCCGGCACCGCCAGCGGCGCGCTCGCACCACAGGCGGTCGCCGTCGACGGGGGTGGCCAGCCCCACGAGAACCGCTCGCCGTTCACGGTCATCAACTTCGTCATCGCCCTAGTGGGCATCTTCCCGTCCCGCAGCTGATCGCGCAGTAGAGGAGTCGTCACCATGAGCCAACCGTTCGTCGCCGAGATCAGGATCTTCGCCGGGAACTTCGCCATCAGGGGCCACGCCTTCTGCGACGGCCAGCTGATGGCGATCGCCCAGAACACCGCGCTGTTCTCCCTACTCGGTACCACCTACGGCGGCGACGGCAGGTCGACCTTCGGCCTGCCCAACCTGCAGGGCTCGGCACCGTTGCAGCAGGGCCAGGGGGCCGGCCTCAGCCAACGGACCCTCGGGGAGTCCCTCGGGGAGCAGACCGTCACCCTTCTCCAGTCCGAGATGGCCAGCCACAACCACGCCCTCCAGGCGGTGAACGCCGCCGGCGACCAGACGACGCCGTCGAACAACGTGCTCGGCGAGGTCAAGAGGCAGAAGTTCGCCACCGACCTCTACGCGTCGACGGCAGGGAGCGCTCCTGTCACCGGCGCCACGCTGGCTCCGGCCGGTTCGGGACTCCCCCACAACAACATGCCCCCCTACCTCACCGTCAACTTCCTTATCGCCCTCCAGGGGGTCTTCCCGGCCCGCTCCTAGGCCCCCGCTGCTACCGCCGAGCCGAGATCCGACCGGCGACCAGCATCAGCGCATCCAATGCCCGTGGCAACGGGCGCACCGACCAGCAACCCGACCAGGACAGAGGGATCAACGATGACTGACGTGACGACGGTGCGGCGGGGACGGCGGTTCATAGGACGGGTGGTGGCCGCCGGCGTCATCGCCAGCGCCGGCACGCTCGTCACCATGGCGACCGGCATAGGGGTCGGACCGGCCTCAGCCTCGCCGGTGTTCACGGTCACCACCACCGTCGACGAGGCGAACACGGGCGGCACCTCATGCGTCAGCGCCCACGGCTGCAGCCTCCGGGCGGCTGTCGAGGCTGCGGTGGCCAGCGGTGGCGGCACCATCGACCTGCAGTCGGATCAGACCTACCTGCTCTCGTCCAGCCTGGGGACTCTGAACCTGGGGAACAACCCCGGCGAGACGTACGCCATCGTCGGCAACGGCTCGACGGTGACCGCCCAGCAGCCGGCGACCTGCGCGGGGACGCCGGCCACCTGTTTCGGTGTCTTCAGCCTCGATGCCACCACCGTCGGCGACCAGAACTACTCGATCACCAACCTGACGGTCTCCGGGGGCGAGGTCAACTCCATCGGCGGGGCTGGGGTACTGGCCGGCGGCACGGCCGACACCTACGTCTTCACCGGCGACACGTTCACCGGAAACCAGATCGTCGCCCCCGTGGTCGGCGGAGAGGCCGACGGTGCCGGGCTCTCCATCGGCGCGGCCGCCACCGCCACCATCACCAACTGCACGTTCACCGACAACACGGCTGCCTCCGGAGCCAACGGCGGCGGGCTCTTCCTCGGCGCACTCGATGGCAATGCCATGACGGCGACGGTGACCGGGTCGACGTTCACGGGCAACACCGTCGCCAATTCGACGGGCGGCGGGGGCGGCATCTACGCCTCGGCGGTCTCGACGACGAGCACCTTCACGGTCACCGGTGACACGTTCTCCGGCAACCAGGCCACCGTCGGCGGCGGCGTGGCCGATGGGGGCGGCGCCATCCTCGTCGACGGCACCGGAACGCTGGACGCCTACTCCGACAACTTCCTCACCAACAGCGTCACGGGCACCGGGGAGGGTGGGGCGGTCAACGTGGTCAGCGGCAACGCCAACCTGGCCGGCGACCGCTTCCATGCCAACACCGCGGCTCTCGCCACCGGCCATACACTCTCGGCCGACGTCGCCAATGCGCCGATCATCTCGGCCCAGGACAACTGGTGGTCCTCCAACACCGGCCCGGCCGCCGCCGACCTGAACGGTGTGTCGGTCACCACCTTCCTCCAGCTCCGGGTGTCGTCATCGGTCAACCCCGTCCTGAACGGCCACGACACCACGGTCACCGCCGACCTCACGCACGATCAGAGCGACACCCTCTACAGCGCGCACCTCATCCCAAATGCCACCCCGGTCACCTTCGGTGGGACCGCCGGGACCTACGGCGGCGGCACCGGTGGCACGACGGTAAACGGCCAGGCGAGCGATGTCATGACGGCCGGCACCGGCGGCCTCTACACCCCCGCCGGCGTGTCGGCCACGGTCGACGGCGTGACGGCCCAGGCCCCCCAGACCGTTGACCAGGCACCTTCGATCACCAGCGTCGCCTCGGCCACGTTCCAGGTCGGGTCGTCGGGCACGTTCACCGTGACGACTGCCGGCTTCCCCGCTCCGAGCCTGTCCGACGGGGGCGCCACCCTCCCGTCGGGGGTGACCTT
>JBKQTE010000068.1:0-33294 GCA_052143315.1 Acidimicrobiales bacterium
GTACCGAGGGCCAGCCCCCACTGGCGGCCCAGCACGGTGGCAATGGTGCCTTAGAGGCTCGTGAGGTGGCGGCGCTGGTGGCTGACCCGCTCCGCCCCGACGAACTGCATGACCGACCACAGCACGCCGGCCACGACGGCGCCCGGCCAGGTCAGCCGGTCGCCCGGCGGCACGGTCACCAGAATGGTGAACCCGCACCAGAACATGGTCACGTTGACGGCCACGATGCCGACCAGGCCGATCCACTCGGAGAGGTATCCGAGCCCGTGGAACGCACCCAGGCCGGCCAGTGCCCCGCCCCCCACGAAGCCCACACCGAGCACGGCCAGGAACCCGACGGCCCTCGGGAGCCAGTGCCGGAAGCCGGGCAGGTCGTGGCGGGCGACGCCCCAGACGACCGCCATCATCGCCTGGGCGCTCCGGCTCAGCCGCAGGGAGCCGTAGACCAGCCAGAGAAGCACGAGGTAGACACCGGGGTTACTGCCGGTCGACAGCTGGCGGACGTTGTCGGTGAGGTCGGCTCCCACCACCGGGAACTGGCGCACGGCCGAGTTCAGGATCTCGTTCTGGGCATGAGTGTCGCCGTGGAGGACGAGCCCCAGCACGGCGAGCAGCAGCAGCAGGAGGGGGAACACCGCCAAGAACGAGGAGTAGGCGATCTGCCCGGCCAGCCGGCCACCCTGGTCGTCGGAGAACTTCCTCACCACCGCCACCGCCAGGGCCGTCACCCGGTGCCGCTGCTGGAAGGCGTCGACCCGATCGGTCCATCCGGCCAGGCCGGACCGGGCCCGCCGCCACCGACCGTTCGGAGAACCGTGCTCGGCCGGTGGCTCAACCACCGGCGGCGCCTACCCCGCCGGGCGTCATCCGCTCACCGGATGGGCTCGACCAGCAGGCTCTGGATCGCCCGACCGACCCGGCCCTCCACGTCCCACAGGACCGACTCCGCACTCCCGATCCCCGGGGTCCCGAACCGGGTCCGGGCATCCAGGCAGATCCACTCGCCCACCGGCTGCCGGTACAGCGACACGGTGAGGTCGGGGTTGATGAACACGTGTTCGGTGAAGTCGAGCTCGGCGGCGATCCCATTTCCGAAGTCGCCCGCCGCCGCCGCCCGCTGGAAGGGCGACGGCTCCTCGCCGGCCACCACCGGGCACCGCAGACGGAACCAGGCGGTCGAGGGGCCCGGCTCGTCGAAACGGCCCTGCACGAACCGGATCTCCATTCCCTCGTTGTGGAAGGCCCGATAGCCGTCGAACGAGTGCGGGGTGACCACCCCGTCCTCGGGAGGCGGTGGGGCTTCCTCCTCGGGCACCGTCGGCTCGACCTCGTCCTCGTCCTCCCCCACCCGGATCCGCAGGGCCCGCGCCCAGGCCACTTCGACGCCTCCGGACTCCACCACCGCGTCCACCAGCTGCACCTTGCGACCGGGCCGGACCAGAAAGGCGGTGACCTGCAGTCGGGCCATCGGTACCGGGCGGAGGAGCTCGAGGGTCAATCGCGTCAGCTGGTGGCCCCCCTCGGGCGAGCAGCGCTCGACGGTGCGGGCCACCAGCGCCGCCACCGTCCCTCCGTGCAGTGCCTTGGGGGTCCAGGGCCCTCTGGCCAGCTGGGTCGGGAGGAAGCTCCCGCCGTCCCGCACGAACAGCGCGTCGTCGGGGTCGACGCTGTCGCTGGATGGAACCGACAGGGACGCCGGCGGCGTGATCACGTTGTCCTCGGGACGAACCATGGGTACGACGCTACGGGGGCCGGACCCTCCCGGCAACGCCGTCGATCGGGTCCGGCCACCACAGCCGATTCCCTGCCCGGGCGCCCGAGGTCCTAGCATCGGCGTCGACAGTGGCACGACGACAAGGGGGAACCGTGGGCAAGGGACAGGCAGCCATCGACATCGACGGGTCGGCCGACGCGGTCTGGGCGGTCATCGGCGACTTCGGTGGCATCGGCGGCTGGATGCCGGGGATCGAGTCGTGCCGGGTGGAGGGCGAGGACCGGGTCCTCGAGACCATGGGGATGACGATCACCGAGCGCCTGGTCGGCAGGGACGACGAGCACCGGACGCTGACCTACTCGATCATCGACGGTGCCCCGGTGGAGACCCACCAGGGAATCGTCACGGTGACCCCCGACGGCGAGGGCTCCCACGTCACCTGGAACGTCGACGCCACCCCGGACGAGATGGCCGAGCTGCTGACCACCATCTACCAGGGGTCGCTGGACGCCCTGAAGGCACACGTCGAGGGCTGATCCGGCTGGGCGGCTGATCCGGCTGGGGCAGCGGCGATGGAAGGGGGACCCATGGGCCGTTGGTCGTTCACCCGGACCGGTCGGTCGACGGCGCCGGTCGACCAGGTGTGGTCCCTCCTGGGGGAGGCGCACCGGTGGCAGGAGTGGTCCTTCCTCGACCGGAGCGTCCTGGAACACGAGGGCGACCCGGCCCCTGACGGGGTCGGCGCCGTCCGGAGCTTCACCCGGTTCGGTGTCGGCTCGAAGGAAGAGGTGGTCGAGTGGGACCCGCCCACCCACCTTGCCTACACCATCCTGAAGGGGTTCCCGGTGCGCCACTACCGGGCGGACATCATGCTGGCACCCGCCCTCGGCACCGGAGGCGCCCCGAGCTCGACCGGCACCACGCTCACCTGGTCGGTCACGTTCGACGCCAGGTACCCGGGCACCGGGGCGGTCCTGCGGGTCGTGCTGGGGATCATCATCAGCCGGTTCGCCGGCGCCGTCTGCCGCTACGCCGATCACCGGGCCTCCGGGGGTAGCGGGGCGTCCGAAGCAACTCCCGGCTGAGCGACCCCGGTCAGCCGTTCTGCAGACGGAGCGACCGCTCCTGCACCTGACGGCCGGCCTCCTCGACGTCGACGGTCAGGCACCGCCCGTCGGCCACCACCTGGCGACCGGCCACCCACACGTCGGTGACCAGTCGGCTGGAGCCCGACCACACCAGGTGCTCTACCAGCTGGGCATCCTCGTGCAACGGGACGAAGGCCGGGTCGTCGAGGTCCACCAGGATCAGATCGGCCGCCGACCCGGGGGCCAGCACGCCGAGGTCGGAGCGCCCGAGGGCGGCACCGCCTCCCCGGGTGGCGAGCTCCAGGGCGGCCGAGGCGGGAAGGGCACCGGCGTCACGATCGTGGACGCGCGCCAGCAAGGCGGCGAAGCGCATCTCCTCCCACATGTCGAGATCGTTGTTGGACGCCGGGCCATCGGTCCCGAGCCCGACCCGGAGCCCCTCCCCCAGCAGGCGGGTCAGCGCCGCCACCCCGGAGGCCAGCTTGGCGTTGCTCTGCGGGCAGTGGGCCACCGCCACGTCGTGGGCCCGGTAGAGGGCGATGTCCCCGTCGGACAGCCAGATGCTGTGGGCGGCCAGCACCCGGCCGTCGAGCGCCCCGATGGCCGCCAACGCTGCCGGCGCCGAACGGCCGTGCCCGGCGGCGAAGCGGATGCCCTCGTCCTCGGTCTCGGCCAGGTGGGTGTGGAAGAGGGCGCCGAGCCCTTGGGCCACCGAGGCGATGTCGGCGATGACCTCGAGCGGGACGGTGTAGGCGGCGTGCGGACCGAAACCCACCTCGATCCGCCCCCCGTCGCCGTCCCGGCGGGCGTGGAAGTCGGCGACGGCGTCGAGCCGGCTCGACCACCAGTGGTCCCCCTCCTCGTGGCCCGGCAGCTGCAGCACCCCCGGCGTGATGATCGACCGGCCGCCGGCATCGAGCACCGCGTCGGCCACGGCGTCCTCGTGGAAGTACATCTCGGAGGTGGTGGTCACGCCGAAGGTCAGCAGCTCGGCCGAGGCCAGCGTCATCCCCCAGTAGACGTCCTCCGGGGTGAGATGGGCCTCTCTCGGCCACAGGACGTCGTGCAGCCACTGGTGGAGGGGGAGGTTCTCGCCCGAGCCCCGGAACAGGGTCATCGGTGAGTGGCAGTGGACGTTGACCAGTCCCGGCAGCAGCAGCCCGTGCAGCCTCACCTCGGCGACGGGTCCACCGGGCATTCGGTGGCTGTGGCCGGTGCCGTCGTCGCCTCCGATGTGGTCGCCTCCGGTGTGGTCGTCCGGGCCCACGTGCACCACGGTGTCGCCGGCCACGTCGACCACCCCGGGCCGGAACACCGACCCGGACCCGTCGCACGGGATGACGGCGTCGGCCCGGTACCGGACGGTGCCGGCAGGTGCGGAGCCGGTCACCGTCGGCGCTTCGATGCCGGCGGGGGTGTCACCGGCTCTCCCCGCCACGGGCCTCGTCCGCCTCGATGGCGGCCAGCTCCTCGATGCGGGCCACGTGGCGTCCGCCGTCGAACGGCGTGGCGAGGAACACGTCGGTGATGTCGAACGCCAGCTCGACGGCCACCACCCTCGCCCCCAGGGACAGGACGTTGGCGTCGTTGTGGCGGCGGGCCAGGCGGGACGTGTACTCGTCGTGGCACAGGGCGGCCCGGGCCCCGCGCACCTTGTTGGCAGCGATGGCCTCACCCTGCCCACTGCCACCGATGACGATGCCCCGCTCTCCCTGGCCGGCCACCACCCGGCGGGCCACGTCGGCGCAGATGGGCGGGTAGTCGACCGGGTCCGTCGAGTAGGTGCCGATGTCCTCCACCTGGTGGCCGCCGCCCTCGAGGTGCTGGATGAGCAGGACCTTCAGCGGGAAGCCGGCGTGGTCGGATCCGACGACGATGCGCACCTCACACCTCCCAGTCGAAGCGGGCCAACCGGTCGGGCCGCACGTAGCCGGCCTCCGCGAACCAGCGCGCCGCCCGGGCCAGGGCCTCGGACGCCGGGCGCGAGGTATAGCCCAGCTCGCGGCGGGCCCGGCTGTCGTCGACGGACATGTGGGTGGTGGACATCTTCGCCCCCTCCAGCGGGATGGACGGCTGGCGGTGCAGCAGGCGTCCCTCCACGACGTTCGACGCCCAGGCGGCGGCCACGGCCAGGGAGGTGGGGAACCGACGGGTGGGGGCCGGCAGCCCCGTGGCCTCGGCCAGCAGGGCCAGCAGCTGCTCCAGTGAGAGGTTCTCCCCGCCGAGCAGGTAGCTGCGCCCGACCCGGCCCCGCTCGGCCGCCAACAGGTGGCCGTGGGCGACGTCGTCCACGTCGACGACGTTGAGGGTGGTGTCGACGTACCCCGGGAAGCGCCCGTTGAGGAAGTCCAGCACGGTCGAGCCCGTGGGCGTGGGTCCCCGGTCACGGGGACCGACCGGCGTGGTGGGCTGGACCAGCACCACGGGGAGTCCCTCGGCGGCGGCCCGCAGCACCTCGTGCTCGGCAACGTACTTCGTCTGCTTGTACAGCCCGAAGAGGTGGTCGATCTCGGCGTGGGAGGTCTCGTCCACTGGGGACCCGATGGACGCGCCCCGCAGTCCCAGTGTCCCGACGGTGGAGGTGTAGACCACCCGGCCCACGCCGGCCTCCCGGGCAGCGTTGAGCACGTTCCGGGTGCCCCCCACGTTCACCTCGTAGAACGAACGGGGGTCGGCCGCCCAGAACCGGTAGAGGGCCGCCATGTGGAACACGGTCCGGGCACCGTCCACCGCCTCGTCGACGCCCTCGGCGTCCCGCATGTCCACCGCAATCCGCTCCACGTCCAACCCGTCGAGGTTGCGGGTGTCGCCTCCGGGCTCCACCAGCGCCACCGGGGTCACCCGGCGATCGAGGAGCTCCCGGACCAGCGAGGAGCCGATGAAGCCGGCCGCCCCGGTCACCAACACCCGCTCTCCGGGCTCGATGGCGTAGGCGTCGGCCTCGGTACCCACCCGTTCGGCGGGTGGCGACAACGGCTCGTGCGTCACGCCGGTGTCCCGGTGACGGGCACCGGGCGCTCTGTCCGCACCACCTTCCGGTCCCGACGCCGCAGGGTGTTCCGGGCCATGGTGGTACCGACCTCCCGCAGCAGCTTCGAGCCCCGCTCGGCGTCCCCGAGCACGTCGTCCAGCGCCGCCACGAAGTGGTCGATCTCCTCGTCGCCGATGGTCAACGGCGGCAGGAGCTTGATGATGTTGACGTTGTCCGCCGCCACCTGGGTCAGGATCCGGTGCCGGTGGAACAGCGGCACCACGATCAGCTGGGAGAAGATCCCCTTCCGGGCCAGCTCCATCATGCGGAAGCGGGCACGGCCGTGCTCGGTCGGCAGGCCGAACTCCAGTCCGATCATCAGTCCCATGCCCCGCACCTGGTGGAGGAGCTCGTACTTCTCCACCAGGGGGGCCAGTGCCTCCTTGCAGCGCTCGCCGTTGCGCCGGCTGCGCTCCACGATCTGCTCGTCGTCGATCACCTGGAGGGTGGCCAGGCCGGCCACCATGGCCAGCTGGTTCCTCGAGAAGGTGGACGAGTGGACCACCGCCCGGTCCATGGAGCTGTAGACGGCGTCGAACACCGCCGAGGAGGTGAGCACCGCCCCCACCGGGACGTACCCGCCGGAGAGCGCCTTGGAGACGGTGATCACGTCGGGCCGGATCCCCCAGTGCTCGTGGCAGAAGAACCGACCGGTGCGGCCCAGGCCGGTCTGGACCTCGTCGGCGACCAGCAGGGTCCCGTGTCGTCGGCAGAGGGCCTCGGCGGCCGGCCAGTAGCCCTCTGGTGCCATGTAGACGCCCTTGCCTTGGATCGGCTCGACGAAGAATGCGGCCACGTCGCCCCGGGCCAGCTCCCGGGCCAGGGCGTCGAGGTCACCGAAGGGGATCTCGTCGCACCGGGGCAGCAGGGGGCCGAACCCCCGGCGGAACTCCTTGCCCCCGTTCAGGGACAGCGCGCCGTTGGTCAGACCGTGGAAGGCGTGGCTGCAGTAGAGGATGCGCGCCCGCTTGGTGGAGGCTCGGGCGAATTTGATCGCCGTCTCCACCGTCTCGGCTCCCGAGTTGGTGAAGCAGACCCGCTCGATCCCCGAGTGAGCCCGAGCCACCAGCGCCTCGGCCAGCAAGCCGGGGAGCACCGCGCAGTCCAGCTGCACCAGGTTGGGGAGGTCGGCGTCGAGCGCCTGATGGAGGGCGTCCTTGATCACCGGATGGCTCCGGCCCAGCGCGTAGACCCCGAACCCCGAGAGGAAGTCGAGGTAGCGGTCGCCCTTGTCGTCGAACAGGTACGAGCCCTGGCCCCGCACGTAGTTGCGGTCGAAGCCCAAGGTCTCGAGCACCTTGACCAGCTGGGGGTTGAGGAACTGCGTATGGAGGTCGAACGCCTCTCCTCGATGACCTGCCAGCAGGCCGGCGAGATCAAACGCCATGACGCTCTCCTCTTCCCCGATCGGCACGAGTGGGTTCCCCGGTCGGCATGTGTGGGGCTCGGGTCCTGGTGCGGACAGCGTAGTGGGCACGTCCCGGCGTGGGGCCCGCCGCGTGGGCGTGACCTCGGTGCCCGGGGGATCAGCCGGAGGCAGGATCAGCCGGAGGCGGGATCCGGTGCCTGGTCCGGTGCGAGTCGGGATGCCCCGTCGCTCGCCGCCACGGCGGCCGGTCCGTCGGCCGCCACCACCTCGTAGGCCTCTGCCTGGCGTCCCCGCTCGAGACCGACGAACGCCACCAGCGCACCCACCGCCATCACCCCCGCCATGATCAGCAGGACCGTGCGGGTGGCGTAGGCGAAGTCGAGCTGGGCGGCCCGCAGCACCTGGTGGACCAGGGCGCTGGAGGCCCCGTGGGTGTTCACGCCGGAGGGACCCCTCGACTGGGTGATGGTCCCGGCCAGCGACCGGGAGATGGACTCGGGGAGGCCAAGGGCGCGGAGTGAGCCGGTGAGTCGCGACCGTTCCTGGGCCAAAAGGATGGTCCCCAGCACGGCCAAGCCCAGGCTGGCGGCGTAGTTGCGGACGGTCTGGGTGATGCCCGTCGCCTCCCCGTAGGAGAGGCGGGAGGCCCGGTTGACGGCGTCGGTGTTGGACGGCCCGAGCATCAGTCCCATCCCCGCCCCGGCGATGACGATGTCCCACTGCTGGCTATGGAAGCTCAGGCGGGTGACCTGCTCCGCCCACAGGTAGAAGCCGACGGCCGCCACCACGCACCCCGCCACCACCGGACGCTTGGCGCCCCGGCTGTCGAGCATGCGGCCGCCGATCTGGGCGGCGGCGGCGAAGCCGAGGAAGAAGAAGAGGAGGTAGAGGCCGGCCTTGGAGGCGGAGTCCCCCAGGGCGATCTGGGCGTACTCGCTGGAGAAGAAGAACACCGAGATGAACACCAGCATCGAGATGAACAGGACCATGTTCTCCACCAGGAAGGCTCGCACCCTGAAGATGGCCACCCGCACCAACGGTTCCGTCCGGGTCATCTCATAGCGATAGAACACCACCAGAAGGACGAGCCCGCCGACGATGCACGCCCATGTGCCGGGGTTGCCCCACCCCCACAGGGTCGACTGCTGGAACCCGAAGACGCTCAACCCCACCCCGGCGGCCACCAGCACCGCCCCGACGTAGTCCAGCGGTGCCTTCCGGTGCTCGGTGACCGGCTTGGAGATGACGATGAGCACCAAGGCGACGACGGCCACCGGGATGTTCACCCAGAAGATGGCCCTCCAGGTCCACTCGGTCAGGTAGCCGCCGAGGATCGGGCCGATGGCGGTGAGCCCCCCGGCGATCCCGAAGAAGATGGCCAGGGCCTTGCCCCGCTCACGGAGCTCGAAGGTGCCGACCACGATGGCCAGGGCGGCCGGGTACATGATGGCCCCACCAACGCCCTGCAGCACCCGGAAGGTGACGATCCACGCCTCCGCAAAGCTCCCCTTGGGCGTGAGGCCGCACATGGCGGAGGCGGCGGCGAAGGTGACCACCCCGATCACCACCATCCTGCGGTGTCCGAGGATGTCGGACAGTCGGCCGCCGAGGGCGAAGAAGGCGGCCATCGACAGGAGGTAGGCGTTGACCATCCACTGCACGCCGGTCGACGACAGCCCCAGCTCCCGCTGCACCTCGGGCACGGCGATGGAGACGATGGTCTGGTCGATGAAGGTCATCGCCACCGCGAAGATCATGGCGATGAGGACGAGGTTCTTCCGTGGGGCGCTGGATGCCACCTTGCTCCTCAGGGTCGGGTCGGTCCGTCGACGGCGATCCCGCCGTTCGCCACGGACCGCGCTCGCGCAAGAGCCTAACGCCGGACCCGCCGCCCTACCGGGTGGGATCCAGGCGCCTCCGGCGGCCCTTCCCCGGTGGCGGACCCGGGTGACCGGGAGCCTGCACCCCGTCCGGTGAGCCTGCACCCCGTCCGGTGAGCCTGTGCCGTCCCGGGTGGGTGACACACCCTTCTGCGATGATCGACCCATGACGTTGACGATGCCCGGCCGGGCGGTCACCGACGAAGAGGGGCATGGTGCCGGCACCGTGCTGGCCTCGATCTGCGAGGCCCTGGGCACGTTGGTGGGGTCCTTCGAGCCGGCCCGGTTCAGTGGGGAGGACGCCGGGGACCTGGTGAAGTCGTTCTCCAGGATCGAGCGCCTGGCCCTGGCCGGCAAGACCCTGGCCGCCACCCGGGCGGCCGAGGCCCACGCCCACCGCTCCTCGGGGGACCGGACCCCGGCGCAGTGGCTGGCCCGCCAGACCGGGGAGTCGGTGGGGGACGCCATGGGCACCCTGGCCCTCGGGGAGGCGCTCTCCTCCCAGCCCGGGGTGGAGGACGCCTTCCGCCAGGGGAAGCTGTCCAAGCCCAAGGCGAGGGCGGTCACCGGGGCGGTCGAGGCCAACCCGGGGAGCGAGGGCGAGCTGCTCCGGGCGGCCGAGTCCGACACCCTCCGCCAGGTTCGTGACCGCTGTGCCCGGGCCAGGGCTCAGGGACGGTCCCGGCAGGACGAGGCCGACCGCGCCGAGAGGCTCCGGCGCAGCCGGTCCTGTCGGACCTGGACCGATGCCGAGGACGGGGCCTTCTGCCTCCAGGCCCGGCTCACGCCCGACGACGGGGCCCGGGTGCTCTCGGCCCTGCGGGCCGAGTCCGACCGGGTCTTCCAACGGGCCAGGAGGGCCGGCACCAAGGAGTCCCCCGAGGCCTATGCCGCCGACGCCCTGGTGGCCCTCCTCACCGGTGAGAGTGACGACGACCGAGGCCCGTCCACCCGGAGGGCCTCGACCTCCTCGGTCCACGTCCGGATCGACCTCGAGGCCCTGCGCAACGGGTTCGTCGGCCCTGGCCAGCTCTGCGAGATCCCCGGGGTGGGCCCCATTCCCGTCGAACGGGCCAGGGAGGTGATGGGCGACGCCCTCACCCGGCTGGTGATCACCGACGGCATCGACGTCCCGGCCATCTGCAATCTGACCCGGCACATCCCGGCTCCCATCGGAGCGGCCCTGCTGGAGCGGGACCCCACCTGCGTGGTGCCGGGCTGTGACCAGGCCGACCACCTCCAGATCGACCATTGGCAGGTCGACTACGCCGAGGACGGGCCGACGGAGTGGTGGAACCTGGCCCGGCTGTGCCCCCACCACCACCGGCTGAAGACCTCCAAGCGGTTCCGGCTGGAGGGTGGGCCGGGCAAGTGGCGCTTCGTGGCGAACGGCGCCAAGGCCGAGGCCGGGGGTGGTGAACCGCCGGGCAGACCGGACCCGCCGGACCCGCCGCTCTTCCCCCACACCGAGTGAGGCGCGGGCGGCCTGCTCCTACTTGGCGGCAACGTCGGCGATCGAAAACCCGCTCGACGCCCGGGACCCGTACGACTGGGCCATCATGTCCTGGTGGATGGAGGTCGGAGTGTCGAGGGACCCGTAGCCACCGCCGGCCGACTTCAGCTACGGCCAGGTGAGTCCCCACCGGACAGGTTCCCGGTGGCGTCGATTCAGGCGTCGAACCTCACCACGCCGCGGACGTTGGTCCCGGCGGCCAGGTCGTCGTAGCCGTTCTGTACCTGGTCGAGGGTGTACTCCTGGGTGACCAGCTTGTCCACCTCGAGCAGACCGGCCTGGTAGAGGCGCAGCAGGTTGGGGATCTGCACCCGCGGGCTGCACGAGCCGAACACCGTGCCCAGCAACGACTGATTGAACATCGCCAGGTTGAACAGGTTGAGCGACACCTCGTCCTGGTTGAACGGCGCGATGGCGGTGGCCACCACCCGTCCGTCCTTGGAGGCCAGCTGCATGGCCGGTCCGATGAGGTCCCCGGTCAACACGCCAGGGGTCAGGATGACCACGTCGGCCATCCGTCCCTCGGTCAGTTCGGGGAGGAGGAGGTTGGCCTCGAGGATGGAGGCGGCACCATGGGTGGCGCCGATCTCCTTGGCCTTCTCCACCTTGAAGGGCAGGGGGTCGACGGCGACGATGTAGCGGGCGCCGGCGATCCGGGCGCCCTGGAGCGCCCCGGAGCCGACCCCTCCGCAGCCGACCACCACCACCGTCTCTCCCGGCTTCACCTTGGCCCGGTCGACCGCCGAGCCGAAGCCGGTGGAGAGGCCGCAGCTGATCAGGGCGGCCGCCTTCAACGACACGCCAGGGTCGATCTTCACCAACGACGCCTCGTTGGCCAGCACCGACTCCGAAAAGGTCCCCAGCTGGGTCATCCGGTTCAGCTTCTGGCCGTCGAGGTGGTGCCGCCACTGCCCGTCACTCATCATCGGGCCGGCCAGGATGGTCATCCCCAGGTCGCACAGGTGCTGGCGGCCCGAGGCGCACCAGAAGCACCGACCGCATGCCGGGATGAAGGACATGGCCACGTGGTCGCCCACCGCCAACGACTCCACCCCGGGTCCGACCTCCGAGACGATGCCCGACCCCTCGTGGCCGCCGATCATCGGAAACATCGAGTCGACCCCGAACACCGACAGCACCTCGGCGGGAGCGCTCATGTCGCCCGTCCGCAGATGCTCGTCGGAGTGGCACATGCCGGCATAGGCCATCTGCACGCGGACCTCGTGGGGTCCCGGTGCGTCGACCTCGACCTCCTCGACCTTCCACGGCTCGTCGAGCCCCGAACACACTGCGGCACGGATCTGCATCGGTCTGGTCCTCCCCTGGTGAGGCGCTCCTCGGCGCCTCCGTTCCTCCCGTCAGCATCGCGCCAGTGCCGGCGTCACGTCGAACCGGGACCCTCCCCCTGCCACCTGCGCACCCCGTCCTCCCCGAACCCGGTGGCCATCAGGCGGAAGGCCCGGTCCACCTCGCCGGTCAGATCGTCCGTGTCGCCTCGAGCCCAGCAGGTGAAGGCGGCCATGGCCGCCCCGAGCGAGGCCCGGGCCACCGTCTGGGGGCCCAGCCCGTCGGGGTCGGCATCCATCCGCCGGGCGACGAACTCGGCCACCACCTCGCACCACTCCGAGTAGCGCACCGCCGAGTGGGCGATCAGCGCCGGCACGGTGCTGATCAGTGCCATCCGGATGCGCAGCTCGTCGAGCTCACCGGCACCGAACCGGTTGGTGGCCACCACCGCCCGTCGGAGCACGTCCATCATCGGCTCGTCGGGAGCCGCACCGAGCAGCTGGCCACGGAGCCGCACCAGCTCGGCGTCGAACTCCCCCCACACCACGTCGCGCTTCGACTCGTAGTAGCGGAAGAAGGTCCGCCGCCCGATCCCGACGGCGGCGGCGATCTCGTCCACCGTCGTGGCGTCGAAGCCGTGACGGTCGAACAGGGCCAAGGCCACCCGGGCGATGTGCTCCCGGGTGGTGCTCGGACGCCGGCCCCGGGCCACCTCGTCGGACGATCCGGTCCCCTCCGCCGCTCCGGAACCCCGCTCGTGGACCATGCACCTTCCATTTTGGCATCGAGTGCTATAAAGTCAAACCGTTCACGGCCGCCCGGCCCTCGCCGAACCCATCCCGGAGGTACCCATGACCGCACCCACCACCGAGTCCGGCACCCCGTCCGTCGCTCCAGCGGACCACGCCACCGAGCAGCGGACCGAGGACACGTCGCTCGTCGAGGCCGACCTGCTGGTGGAGGACGTCTCCATCGACGGCATGTGCGGTGTCTACTAGGCCAGGCCGGCCCGGAGCTGGGCCGGGGCGGCGCTCGGTGGCGGACCGCTGATGCCGCCGGCCACCGCTCCCACCGTGGCGGTCTACGACCCGGCGCGCCCCTGGGCCCTCCATCCCCAGGTATCGCTGCGCCCCGAGTCGTTCGGGGCCCTGGCGTACCACTTCGGCACCCGACGGCTCTCCTTCCTGAAGAGCCCCCTGCTGCTGGAGGTGGTGAGGACCCTCTCCGACCAACCGAGCGGGCGCCACGCCTGCGAGGCCGCCGGTGTCCCCGCCGCCCAGCGGGCGGCCTACGATCGGGCGCTGGCCACCCTGGCCGAGTCCGGCATGATCTGCGAGCGGAGGGCGTCGTGACCCTGGCCGGCACCGAGTGCCAGACACCCGCCACCAACCGTCTGGCGGACCGGTTCCAACTCGGGCTCGACGCCCCGATCTGCCTGACCTGGGAGCTCACCTACGCCTGCAACCTGGCGTGCGTGCACTGCCTGTCGAGCTCCGGGCGTCGCGACCCGGACGAGCTGTCGACCGACGAGTGCAAGGCGCTGATCGACGAGTTCGAACGGATGCAGGTCTTCTACGTCAACATCGGCGGGGGCGAGCCGACGGTCCGGAGCGACTTCTGGGAGCTGGTCGAGTACGCCACCGACCACCACGTGGGGGTCAAGTTCTCCACCAACGGCTCGCGCATCACCCCCGAGGTCGCCCGCCACCTGGCGTCGAGCGAGTACGTGGACGTCCAGATCTCCCTGGACGGTGCCACCGCCGACGTCAACGACGCCGTCAGGGGCGAGGGCTCCTTCGACACCGCCGTCCGGGCCATGGAGCGCATGGCGGCAGCCGGCTTCGTCGGCTTCAAGCTCTCGGTGGTGGTCACCCGCCAGAACGCGGCCCAGCTCGACGCCTTCGAAGCCTTGGCCGACCGGTTCGGTGCCCAGCTGCGGCTCACCCGGCTCCGCCCGTCCGGCCGGGGCGCCGACGTCTGGGACGAGCTCCACCCCACCGCCGGACAGCAACGGACACTGTACGAGTGGCTGTTGGCCCACGGCGACCGGGTGCTCACGGGCGACTCCTTCTTCCACCTGGCCGGCTTCGGTGAGTCCCTGCCCGGCCTCAACCTGTGCGGCGCCGGCCGGGTGGTCTGTCTGGTTGACCCGGTCGGGGACGTCTACGCCTGCCCGTTCGCCATCCACGACGAGTTCCTGGCCGGCACCGTCCGGTCCCCGGGGGGCTTCGAACGGGTCTGGACGTCGTCGGAGCTCTTCACCGGGCTGCGCCGACCCGATTCCGGCGGGGCCTGCCGGTCGTGCGGGCAGTACGACGCCTGCCGGGGCGGCTGCATGGCGGCGAAGTTCTTCACCGGGCTGCCCCTCGACGGGCCCGACCCCGAGTGCGTCCTGGGCAACGGGGAGGCCTCGCTGGCCGGCCGGGACGGCACCCGACCCCCCAAGCCGTCGCTCGACCACTCGATGGCTCCCCGTCGCCGGTCCACCGGAGGCTCCCAGCCCGGTGAACGGGTGGCCGTGGCCCTGCTGCCCCGCCGCCCCGACCGGGCGTGCGACGAGAACCCCGTCGCCGCCTTCGACCCGCACCGCCGCGCTCGCTGACCGGTGGGAACCCTGATCGAGCCGGTCACCGTGGCCGGCCGGACCGCGCCGTCGAGGGTGCTCTTCGGTCCGCACGAGACCAACCTCGGCGACGGACGCGCCATCAGCCGGCGCCACGTGGCCTACTACGAGTGTCGGGCGGCGGGAGGGGCCGGGATCGTGGTCACCGAGACAGCCTCGGTGCACCCCTCGGACTGGCCCTACGAGCGGGCGCCGGCGGCGGCGGAGTGCGGGTCCGGGTGGCGCGACGTGGCCGCCGCCTGCCACCCCCACGGCACCCTGGTGCTGGCCGGCCTGGGACACGCCGGAGGCCAGGGGTCCAGCGCCTACTCCCAGTCGGTGCTGTGGGCACCGTCGGCGGTGGCCGACGCCGTCAACCGCGAGATGCCCACCGCCATGGAGCCGACCGACATCGTCGAGCTGGTGTCCGCCTTCGGCGACGGCGCCCGGGTGGCTGTCGCCGCCGGGCTCGACGGCGTCGAGCTCGACATCGGGCCGGCCTCGCTGCTGCGCCAGTTCCACTCGGGACTGACCAACCTCCGCCACGACGCCTACGGGACCGACCGCCTCCGGCTGACCACCGAGGTCGTCGGTGCCGTCAGGGCCGCCATCGGCGACGGCCGCCTCCTGTCGCTGCGGCTGTGCTGCGACGAGCTGGCGCCGTGGGCCGGCGTCACCCCGGGCCAGGCCGCCGACCACGTCGACCGCCTGGCCGACCTGGTCGACCTGGTGGTGGTGGTGCGCGGCGGCCCGTTCTCCACGTCGGCCTACCGGCCCGACGCCCACGTGCCGCCGGCCTTCAACGTCGAGCTCTGCCGCCGTATGCGGGAGGCGGCCGCCGGGCGGGCGGCGGTGGCACTGCAGGGCAGCGTCACCGACCCTGCCACCGCCCAGTGGGCGCTCGACGACGGGGTGGCCGACCTGGTGGAGATGACCCGGGCCCAGATCGCCGACCCGGCGGTGGTCGCCCTGGCCCGTCGGGGCGAGCCCGACCGCATCCGGCCGTGCATCCGGTGCAACCAGGCGTGCCGGGTGCGAGACAGCCGCAACCCGGTCGTGAGCTGCGTGGGCGAGCCCCGCAGCGGCCACGAGACCGAGGAGCCGCCGGTCGGCGGCACCGACCGGGTGGCCAGGGACGTCCTGGTGGTCGGGGGTGGGGTGGCCGGCCTGGAGTGCGCCCGGGTGCTGGCCTCGCGGGGCCACCGGGTGCGGGTGGCCGAACGTGACGACCGGCCGGGGGGCACGGCCCTCTCGGCCGCCGTCGGGCCCGGGCGCGAGTCGATGGCCGCCCTGGTCACCTGGCTCGTCTCCGAGTGCCTCCGGCTGGGGGTCTCCGTCGACACCGGCGCCGAGTCCACCGTGGCCGACATCGACCGGCACACCGACGGCGGTGGTGCGGTGGTGCTGGCCACCGGCTCGCGCCCGCTCCCGTTCACCCTGCCGGTCGACGGCCACACCGTGGTGGTCGACGCCCTCACCCTGCTCGAGGGCGGGGACGCCGTCCTGCCCGAGGGACCGGTGGTGGTCCACGACCCGGTGGGCGACGCCGTCGGGGCCGGGGTGGCCGAGTGGCTGGCCGGGCGCGGGCACCGGGTGGCCCTGGTCACCCCCGACCAGGTAGCGGGCACGCTCCTCTCGCTCACCGGCGACCTGGCCGACGCCAACACCCGGCTGCAACGGGCCGGCGTCCGACGCGAGCTGCGCTCCATCCTCCGGGAGGTCGGGAACGGCACCGCCCTGCTCGAGGATGTCTGGACCGGGGAGCGGCGCCGGGTCGACTGCGCCGGCCTGGTGGACTGCAGCCATCGGCTGGCCGAGGACACCCTGGCCCTGGAGCGACCGTCGCTCCCCCGTGCCGGGGACTGCATCGCCCCCCGGTCGGTCCTCCACGCCGTCCTGGAGGGACGGCGGCGGGCCCTCGAGGTCGGGTCGCCGCTCGGCTCCGGGGCGCCGCAGCCGGTGGGCGCCGGTGCCCGAGGAGGTGGCGGCCGATGACCGCCGGGACCGGAGGGGGCGGGCACGGGGCCGGCGGGAGCCGTCGGGGGCGGGTGGCCGCCAAGGTGGCCCTGATCACCGGTGCGGCCCGCGGCCAGGGGCGCAGCCACGCCGTCCGCCTGGCCGCCGAGGGGGCCGATATCATCGCCGTCGACATCTGCGCCGACATCCCCTCCATCGGCTACCCGATGGGCACGGCCGACGAGCTGGCCGAGACCGAACGTCTGGTGCGGGCGTCCGGTCGACAGGTCGTCACCGCCGTCGCCGATGTGCGCGACCCCGACGGGCTGACCGCGGCGATCGACACGGGCGTGTCCGAGCTGGGGCACCTCGACATCGCGGTGGCCAACGCCGGCATCTGCACCATCCAGCCGTGGGACGAGGTGACCCCGGCGGTGTGGAACGACGTGATCGCCGTCAACCTCACCGGGGTCTGGAACACCTGTGCCGCCGCCGCTCCCCACCTCATCGCCGCCGGAGGCGGGTCGCTGATCCTGATCAGCTCCACCGCCGGCCTCAAGGGCCAGCCGTTCGTCGCCCCCTACGCCGCCGCCAAGCACGGGGTGGTCGGCGTCATGCACGTCCTGACCAACGAGCTGGCCGAGCACCGGGTGCGGGTCAACTCCGTACACCCCACCGGCGTGCGGACCCCGATGGCAGCGGGGCTCGACGCCATGCCCCGCCTGGTGGAGGCCAACCCGCTGCTGGCCCCCATCCTCATGAACTCCCTGCCGCTCGACCTCCTCGACCCGGAGGACGTCAGCGACGCCGTTCTCTTTCTGGCCTCCGACGAGTCCAGGTGGGTGACCGGCCTGGCCATGACGGTCGACGGCGGGGCGGCGGCCCGATGAGGCGGTCCGCCGACCGGACCCGGTCGAGCCGATGAGCGCCGGGGGCCAGTACCGCCACCTCTTCACGCCCCTGCGCCTGGGGCCGGTCACCGTGCGGAACCGCATCGTGTTCTCGGCCCACCTGACCAACTATGCGGCCGGCGGGCTGCCCACCGAGCAGCACGCCGCCTACTACGCCGCCCGAGCGGCCGGGGGGGCCGGACTGATCATCACCGAGGAGCACTCGACCCACGTCACCGACTGGCCGTACGAGAAGCTCATCCACGGCTTCAACCCGGCCGTCATCCCCGGCTACCGGCGCATCACCGAGGCGGTGCACGCCCACGACGTGCCCATCCTGGCCCAGATCAACCACAACGGGGGCCAGGCCTCCAGCATGTACTCGCGCCTGCCGGTGTGGGCGCCCAGCCCGGTGCCCGACCCGCTCTTCCGCGAGGTGCCCAAGGAGGTGGAGCTCCACGAGATCCGCCAGATCGTGGCCGGGTACGCCACCGTGGCCGAGCACTGCATCGCCGGTGGGTTCGACGGGATCGAGCTCCAGTGCTCCCACTCCTCCATCGTCCGCGGCTTCCTGTCGCCGGCCACCAATCACCGGACCGACCGGTACGGCGGCACCCTCGGGAACCGGACGCGCCTCCTGCTCGAGATCGTCGACGCCGTGCGGGAGGCGATCGGCCCCGACCACGCCCTGGGGGTCAGGATCTGCGGTGACGAGCTGATCGAGGGGGGGACCGGCATCGAGGACGCGGTGGCGGTGGCCCAGATGGTCGACGCCACCGGACGGGTCGACTACATCAACACCTCGATCGGGGTGGCCACCGCCACCCTCTACATGATCGAGGCCAGCATGCAGGTCCCACCCGGCTACGCCATGTTCATCCCCAGCGCCATCCGCCAGGCGGTCGGGGTGCCGGTGGTGGGGGTGGGGAGGTTCAAGGACCCGCTCCAGGCCGACCGTGCCCTCGACGAGGGGCTCTGCGACCTGGTCGGCGTGGTGCGGGGCCAGATCGCCGACGCCGACTTCGCCGCCAAGGCCCGCTCCGGGCACGCCACCGACATCCGCACCTGCCTGTCGTGCAATCAGGAGTGCGTCGGTCGCATTGGGCTCAACCGGTGGCTCGGATGCATCGAGAACCCCCGGACCGGCCGCGAGGCGACGCCGGTGCCCGCCCCCCGCCGGCGGTCGACGGTGGTGGTGGTCGGGGGAGGGCCCGGCGGGCTGCAGGCGGCGGTGACAGCCGCCGAGCGCGGCCACCGGGTGGTCCTGTTCGAACGGCACGATCGTCTGGGCGGCCAGGTGCAGGTGGCAGCGTCGGTGCCCAGTCGGGCCGAGTTCCTCGACATCACCCGGAACCTGATCGTCAACGCCAGGCGGTCCGGGGTCGAGCTCCGCACCGGCGTCGAGGCGACGCCCGACCTGGTCGTCGCCGAGCGCCCCGACGCGGTGGTGGTGGCCACCGGCGCCCGGCCGTCCCGCCCGTGGTGGGCCGCGGACCACCCCCGGGTGGTGGACGTCCGCGACGTGCTGGAGGGGCGGGCGTTCCCCCAGGGGGCGGTGGTGGTGGTGGACGAGCTCGGCTTCCACCAGGCCACGTCGACCGCCGAACTGTTGGCCGACCGGGGCTGCCGGGTGGAGATCGTCACCAACGGCATGGTGGTCGGCCAGGACCTGGGCATCACCCTCGACATGGAGACGTGGAACGTGAAGGCGCACGCCAAGGGGATCGTCCAGAGCGTCGACCTGGTGCCGATGGGCGCCTCGGCCGTCCCCGACGACGAGGAGCCGGCCGGCGGGGTCGTCCTCGCCCTGCAGCACCACCCGACCGGCACCGACCAGGTGCGCCGATGCGACTGGGTGGTGTGCAGCGTCCACCAGCAGCCGGAGGACGGTCTGTGGCGGGCCCTGGTCGAGGCCGGCCTCACCGCCCATCGCGTCGGCGACTGCCTGGCCCCCCGACGCGCCCAGGCGGCGGTCGTCGAGGGTCACCGGGTGGCGGTGGCGCTGTGAGGGTGACCCCGACACCCGTTCGGACGGCAGCGACGGTCGACGCTGGGCGACCCGTGGCGGTCGTCGTGGCGCGCGACGGTCGGCTCCCCCTCGGGGCCGACGAGGCGGTCAGCGAGGCCGGCGGCTCGGCGGTGGTGGTCGGTTCCGGCGCCGAGATGGCCGCCTGCGCCCTGGTGGCGGCCGACCGGGTGTGGTGGTGCGAGACCGGGGCCGGGCTCCGGCCCGGGGCGCTGGCCGCCGCCTTGGCCCCGGAACTGGCGTTCGCCCCCTTGGTCATCCTTCCGTCGTCCCCGGACGGGCGCGACCTCGGCCCCCGGCTGGCCGCCGCCATGGGCCGCCCGCTCATCGCCCAGGCCCAGTCAGTGGCGGTGGCGGCGGCGGTGTCAGCCGGCCCGGACCAGCCCAAGGGCGGGCAAGCGGTGGTGGCCGAGGTGGCCCGTCTCGACGACCGGCTCCTGGTGCCGGTGACCGTCGACGGGTCGGCGGTGGCCACCCTGGTGCCGGGTGCCCGAGCCGTGGCGCCGGCCACGGGTGGTGCCGTCCTCACGGAGCTGACGCTGCCCGGGGCCGGTCCGGCGCTGCCCGGGGCCGGGACGGGATCCCCCGGCGAGCCCGAGCTCCTCGCCCTCGTCGAGCCCGATCCGGCCACCATGGACCTGGCCGACGCCACCCGGGTGCTGGGCGGGGGCGCCGGCCTGGTCGCTGGTCGGTCCGACGAGCAGGCAAGGGCCACCTTCGGGCTCCTGACGGCGGTGTCGGCAGCGTTGGGGGCATCGGCCGGCGCCACCCGGGTGGCCACCGACGCCGGGTGGATCGGCCACGAGCGCCAGATCGGCACCACCGGGGTGAGCATCGACCCCGACCTCTACATTGCCTTCGGCATCTCCGGGGCCAGCCAGCACGTCGGTGGCCTGGGGACCGTCCGCCACGTGGTCAGCGTCAACCGGGACCCGTCGTGCCCGATGACCGCCATGGCCGACCTAGGGCTGGTCACCGACGCCGGCGGGCTCCTCCTCGAGTTGGCCCGCCGCTTCGGGGTGGCTGCGGACGACGCGATGCCGGCCGACCCGGCGGAGGCCGAGGCGGCGGAGATGGACCATGCCTGACGACACCGTCGTGGACGCGGTGGTGGTGGGAGCCGGCCCGGCCGGGTCGGCTGCCGCCCTGGCCCTGGCCCGGGCCGGCCGGTCGGTGGTCCTCCTGGAGCGGGGACCGTTCCCCGGCTCCAAGAACGTCTACGGGGGCGTGGTCTACGGCCGGGTGCTCGACGGGATCATCCCGAGGTGGTGGGAGGAGGTGCCGGTCGAACGATGGGTGGTCCGGCGCTCCACCATGATGATGACCGGTACCCAGTCGCTGTCGGTCGACTACCGCACCGAGACGTGGGGCCAGGCCCCCTACAACGGCATGACCACCATGCGGTCGCACTTCGACAGCTGGCTGGCCGGAAAGGCCACCGACGCCGGTGCCAGGCTGGTGACCTCCACGGTGGCCACCGGCCTCCTCTACGACGGAGCCGGCGGCGTCAACGGGGTGCGCACGGACCGACCGGACGGCGACCTCCGGGCCCGGATGGTGATCGCCTGCGACGGGGTCAACTCGTTCCTGGCCAAGGAGGCCGGGCTGGCCCCCCGGGCGGAGGCGTCCCATCACACCCTGGGGATCAAGGAGGTGCTCGACCTTCCCCGCCAGGTCATCGACGAGCGCTTCGGCGTGCGTGACGACCAAGGTGTCGACATCGAGATCCTCGGCTGCACCGGCGGCATCCCCGGTGGCGGGTTCCTCTACACCAACGGCGACACGGTCAGCGTGGGGCTGGTGTTGTCGCTCCCCCATCTGGGCAGGTCCGGCATCCGCCCCGAGGAGCTGATCGCCGACATGAAGGAGCACCCCTCCATCGCCCCGTACCTGCGCGGCGCCACCCTGCGCGAGTACGCCGCCCACCTCATCCCCGAGGGCGGCTACGACACCATGCCCGCCCTGGCCACCGATGGGATGCTGGTGGCCGGGGACGCCGCCGCACTGACGTTGGCGGCCGGGGTCTGGCTGGAGGGGGTCAACTTCGCCATCGGGTCGGGCTACGCCGCCGGCCGGGCGGCCGACCGGGCCATCGCCGCCGGCGACTGGTCGACCGCCGGCCTGTCCTCCTACCGCGCCGACCTCGAGTCCCAGTTCGTGCTGGCCGACCACAAGCGACTTCGCAAGGCTCCCGCCCTGGTGCTGTCCGAGCGCATCCAGCAGCGCTACCCGGGCCTGGTCTGCGACCTGGTGGAGGGGATGTTCACGGTGACCAACCCGACACCCAAGCCGGGCGGCCTGCAACTGACCCGATCGGTGGCGGCCAGGCACGGCGTCAAACTGCGGGAGCTGGCCGTCGACACGGCCCGGGCCCTGAGGATCTTCGGATGACGGCCGGCGGCCCCACGCCTCCGGCCCGATGGCGCGGCATCGCCTTCGCCGACCGCATGGCCACCGTCGACTTCCGAGTCGGCGAGCGCGCCCATATCACCGTGGAGTCCGACATCTGCCGGTCGTGCACCACCAAGGAGTGCGTCACCGCCTGCCCGGCCAACCTGTTCGCCCCCACCGCCGACGGCGGCATCCTCTTCAACTACGAGGAGTGCTTCGAGTGCGGCACCTGCTACATGGTGTGCAACAACGACGGCGCCATCACCTGGACCTATCCCGACGGCGGCCAGGGCGTCGTCTTCCACCACGGATGAGCCCGATGCCATCGACACCCTCCCGGGCCATCGCCGACAGCACCGACCGTCCCCTGGTGGTGGCATGCGTCCGGATCACCGATCTGCGCCCCGAGGTCGACCTGCTGACCGGGTCGGTCCGGCGCGATCGCTGGGGCCTGGGCCTGTCCGCCGCCGACGCCGCCGCCCTGGAGCACGCTCTACGCGTGGCCGAGTCGTGGTCGGGGCGGGTGGCGGTAGTGACGGCGGCGCCGATCTCCGCCGATCCCGTCCTTCTCGACGCCGTGGCGCTGGGCGCCACCGTGATGCGGCTCGACGCCGGGACCGAGTCCGACAGCGACTACCCGGGGGCGCTGGCCGCCGACGAGCGGGCCCTGGCCATCTCGGTGGCGGCGGCGCTCACCCCCCTGGGCCCCCCGGCCCTGGTGGTGTGCGGCGACCGGTCGGCCGACCGGGGCACCGGGGCCTTCCCCGCCTACCTGGCCCACGAGCTGGGGGCGGCACAGGCACTCGGCCTGGTGACCCTGACCCCGCAGGACGGGTCGGTGGTGGTCGAACGCCGGCTCGACGGCGGCTGGCGTGAGCGGCTCCGGGTCCCGTGCCCGGCGGTGTGCTCGGTGGAGGGCGCCGGGGTCCGCCTCCGGCGGGCACCCCTGGCCGCCAGCCTGGCCACCGCGCAGCAGCCGGTCACGGTGGTGGGCCACGAGCCCGCCGAGGGCCACGGCGGGGTCACCGGAACCGGGCCCGACGGCGCCATGGTGGCCGGGGCGGTACACCCGTTCCGCCCCCGCACGCGGGTGCTGCCCGCCCCGACCGAGCACGAGCCCCGGCTCAGGCTCCTGGCCCTGACCGGAGCCCTGGAGGACCGTGATCCGCCCACCGTGGTGGGACCGACCGACGCGTCGGGCGCCGCCGACGCCCTCATCGCCTACCTGGTCCGGCACGGCTACCTCGACGGGCCTCGGGACCGGGACCGACCGGCGGCGGGCACCGACAGCGGTGGGGACCGGTCGTGACCAGGCTTGCCAACCTGACCTGGGTCGAAGTCGACATCCGGACCGGCCAGGAGCCCGTGCTGCTGGTGCCGCTCGGCTCGACCGAGCAACACGGGCCCCACCTGCCGCTCGGCACCGACACCTCGATCGCCATGGCGGTGGCCTCAGCGGCGGCGGCCCGCCTTCCCGGGTCGGTGGTTGCACCGGCCGTCGCCTACGGCTCCAGCGGGGAGCACCAGTCGTTCCAGGGCACCCTCTCCATCGGTGCGGCAGCCACCGAGCTCCTGCTGGTGGAGCTGGGACGTTCGGCCGGCGCCACCTTCGCCCAGGTGGTCCTGGTCTCCACCCACGGCGGCAACGCCGAGCCGGTGCAGCGGGCGGTGGCCCGCCTCCGGGACGAGGGACGGAAGGTGCGAGCGTGGGGGCCACGGTGGGAAGGTGATGCCCATGCCGGTCGCACCGAGACGTCCCTGATGCTGGTCATCGCCCCCGAGCAGGTCCGCCTCGGCGCCGCTGCAGCGGGCGACACCCGGCCACTCGCCAGCCTCCTCCCCGAGCTCCGCGCCGGCGGCGTGCGATCGGTCAGCCCCAACGGCGTGCTCGGCGACCCCACCGAGGCGACACCGAAGGAGGGCCGCGAGCTCCTGCAGGCGGCGGTCGACCAGCTGGTGGCGTTCGTCCGCCGCCCCGAGACCGGGGAAGAGGAGTGAACCGGGCGACGGACCCGACCCCGGGCCCGGGTCCGTCGCGTCGGGTGGCCCTGGTGACGGGAGCAGCCCGTGGCATCGGGGCCGCCACGGTACGGGGACTGGTCGAAGCCGGCTGGGCGGTGGTCGCCGTAGACCGGGCCTCCGACGACCCGCGGCTCCCCTACGCCATGGGAACCGCCGAGGAGCTGGACGAGACGGCCGCCGCCGCCGGCCGGGTCGGCCCCGGATCGGCGGTGGCCCACGTGGCCGACACCACCGACCCGGTGGCCCTGGGCGCCGCCGTCGCCGTGGCGGAGCAACGGTTCGGCGGCCTCGACGCCGTGATCGCCGTGGCCGGGGTGATCGCCGGCGGCGCCCCCCTGTGGGAGATGCCCGAGGAGCAGCTCCGGGCGGTGATCGACGTCGACCTCCTCGGTCCGGTGACCGCCGCCCGGGTGGGCATCCCGGCCCTGCTGCGCCGGCCGGCGCCACGGGACGGGCGGTTCATCGCCGTCGCCTCGGCGGCGGCCACCCGGGGACTGCCGGGCCTCGCCGCCTACTGCGCGGCCAAGGCCGGCGTGGCCGGCCTGGTCCGGGCGCTGGCCGCCGACCTCCGGGGCACCGGCCTCACCGCCACCGGGGTGAGCCCCGGCTCGACGACCACCGCCATGCTCGACGAGAGCGCCCGGCTCTACCGGCTGGACAGCCTCGAGACCTTCGCCGACCAGCCGCCGATCGAGCGGCTGCTCGACCCTGCGGAGGTGGCCGCAGCCCTGGTCTGGCTGGCCGGGCCGTTCTCCGGAGCGGTGACCGGCGCGGTCCTGTCGGTGGACGGCGGCCTGGCCCTGTGAACGGCCCGCCGGCCGGGACCCCGCTGCCGGAGGGAGCCCGACTGGTCCTCGACCCCTCGGTCCGCCGGCTGTCGGGGGGGACGGTGCTGGCCGGGGGCCATCCCGGTCGACTGCTCAGGCTCACCACCAGTGGGAGGGAGGCACTGGCCGAGCTGCTCGACACCGGCCCTTCGACCGATGCAGCCCGTCGGCTCGGTCGTCGGCTGGTCGATGCCGGAATGGCCCACCCGGTGGCGGCGCCCGGGACCCGCCGGGACGCCGCCGGGGTGACCGTGGTCATTCCGGTGCGCGACCGGGCCGAGCTGCTGGAGCGGTGCCTGGCGTCGTTGGGCGGGTCCTCGCCCGTCGTGGTGGTGGACGACGGTTCGGACGACCGGCAGGCGGTGGCCGATGCCTGCCGGGGCCACGGCGCCGTCGTGATCACCCGCTCGGTCAACGGCGGGCCGGCCGTCGCCCGCAACGAGGCCCTCGCCCATGTCGGCACCGAGCTGGTGGCGTTCCTCGACAGCGACTGCGTGGCCGGCCCCGAGTGGCTGGAAGGCCTGGTTGGCCTGTTCGACGACCCGACGGTGGGGGCGGTGGCGCCCAGGGTGCGCCCGGTGGGTGGGCAGCGGTCACTCCGGTCCCGCTACCTCGACGCCCGGTCGCCCCTCGACATGGGAACGGCCCCGGGCCCGGTCGGGCCCGGTCGGCGGGTCCGCTACGTCCCGGCCGCCGCCCTGGTGGTGCGGCGCCGGGCGCTGGCCGAAGGACCCGGCTTCGACCCCGACCTGCGGGTCGGCGAGGACGTAGACCGCATCTGGCGCCTGGTGGGCGACGGTTGGCGGGTCAGGTACGTGCCGTCGGTGGAGATCGGACACCACGAACCGGGGTCGTGGAGGGCGCTGCTCGCCCGCCGGCTCCGGTACGGCACCTCGGCTGGGCCGCTGGCGGTCCGCCACCCCGGACGGCTGGCCCCGGTGGAGCTGCGACCGTGGGCCACGGTGGGGGCGGTGGCCCTGCTGGCCGGGTACCCGCGGACGGCGGCCGCGGTCACCGTCGCGTCCGGCGCCGTCCTGGCTCGAGCCGTGCGCCCGCTCGGGGTCCCGATCGGCCTGGCGTTTCGCTGGGGGTTCGAAGGCACCGGGTGGACGGTGGTCGGGCTGGGCCGGGCGGCCACCGTCCTGGCCGGGCCCGCCCTGGTTGCCGGCGCGTTGGTGGGCGGGCGGAGCCGGCGGGGTCGGCGGCTCCGACGGGCGTCCCTGGCCCTGGCCGTGGCACCGCCCCTGGTCGAGTGGTGGCAGCGCCGCCCAGATCTCGACCCGGTCCGCTGGGTGGCGGCGTCGTTCGTCGACGACGTGTCCTACGGTGCCGGCGTATGGCTCGGGGCCATCCGGGCCCGCACGTTGGGGCCGCTGCTTCCGGTCATCGTCACCGGCGACGGGTCGTCGGGCCGGGACGATCCAGCAGAGTCGGGAGAGGTCGGAGAGCCGCGTCCCGAGTGACATCGGGCCCGACTGTCGCCACACCGGAACAGGTGTGAAGATGGGCGAACGACGCATCGGATCGTCGGCGGCAACGGTCCGATGTCATCCGGTTGGCCGTCACGGCAGGGCACGACCTCATGCACCCGACCCCTATTCCCCCCGGCAGGTCAATGGAGCTCCCCGACACCGACGCGTCCAGGGAGGCCGATCCTCCCGACTCCCCGGACAAGCTCGAGGCCCCGGACCGGTCCGAGGCGTCCGACGACTCCGGCACCCACGAGGCGTCCACCGGACGGTCCCGGGCCGGACAGTCCCGGGCCGGACGGTCCCGGGCCGGACGGGCGCTGACGGCCGCGGCCGGTGCCGGTCTCCTGACGGTGACCGTCCTGGTCGGCTGGGGCCTCCATGCCCGGGCGGAGGCGGCCGGCACCAACCGGGCCACCTCCTCGGTGCGGAGCCAGGTGCACCGCACCCTCGACCGGCTCCGCGCCACCGAGGGGCAGCGGTCGGCGATCGCCGTCCATCTGCGGACAGCAGGCACCACCCTGTCCTTCGAGACCGCGCTCCTCAGGGCCGAGCAGTCCGACCTGTCAAGGGACCAGTCGGCCATCTCGGCCCAGGGCGTCAACATCTCGGAGCTGGAGACCTGCCTGACCGGCGTCCAGGAGACCCTCAACGAGATCTCCCTGGGTGACGACACCGACGCCCTCAGCTCGCTCGAAGCGGTGATCCCCGCCTGCAACGCCGCCGGGCCGGCCGGATGAGCTCCGGTCGGGCCGGCCGGCACCGGCTGTCGCTCCGCACCGCCGTCGCCCTCTCGCTGTCGGTCGTGCTGGTGGCGGCGGCCGCCGCCTACGACGTCCACGAGCGGTCAGACCTCGACCAGGCGAGAAGCTCCCTGACCGCGGCCCGCCACCGGCTCCTGAGCTCCACCGCCCAGTTGGACACCGTCGGGGACTCCCTGGCCAGGACCCGATCACAGGTGGCGGCGACCCAGGCCGACGCCGCCACCACCCTCGAGCAGCTGGTGGCGGCCGACCGGCAGGTCGACGGGGCCGACGGGTCGCTGACGTTGGAGCAGCTGGACATCGCCACCCTGCATGGCTGCCTTACCGGGGTGCAGCAGGCCACCGCGGAGATCGCCACCGGGAACCTGCCGGCGGCCGTGGACTCCATGACCGGCGCCTCGGGGGCGTGCTTGGCCCTCGACTCGGCGCAGTCGGGCAGCGGCATCGCCTACCCGTTCGACTTCCCCGACCCGTTCGTGCTGACCGTGGGCGACGAGTACTACGCCTACGCCACCAACTCGGCGGCCGGCAACATCCAGATCATCCAGTCGAGCGACCTCACCCACTGGACAACCGTCGGTGACGCCCTCCCGCACGAGGCGACCTGGGCCAGGCCCGGGGCGACGTGGGCCCCCTCGGTGATCAAGATCGGGGACACCTACGTGCTGTACTACTCGGCCGACTATCTGACCACCGGCGAGCAGTGCATCTCGGCGGCGGTCTCCACCCAACCCCAGGGGCCGTTCCTCGACACGTCGACGGTGCCGGTGGTGTGCCAGCTGTCGGTCGGCGGCTCCATGGACCCGAGCTCGTACGTCGACGCCACCGGGACGCCGTACCTGACCTGGAAGTCGGAGGGCGGCGCCACCCAGCCCCCCACGCTGTGGGCCCAACAGCTGGGACCGACCGGCACCGACCTGGCGCCCGGTGCCCCGACCGAGCTCCTCCAGCCGAGCGCCGCCTGGCAGGGCAGGATCGTCGAGGGCCCCGACATGGTCGACATCGCCGGCCAGTACTACCTCTTCTACTCGGGCAACAACTGGTCCAGCAGTGACTACGCCATCGGGGTGGTGGCCTGCGTGGGGCCATTGGGTCCGTGCCCCTCCTCCGCCGCCCCGCCGATCCTGGCTTCCCAGCCCGCCTTCAGCGGGCCCGGTGGCCCCACGGTCTTCACCGACGCCCAGGGGACGTTGTGGATGGCGTTCGCCGCCTGGCTGCCGGGCGAGGTCGGGTACCCGCACAGCCGGGTGCTGTTCCTGCGCCACGTCACCGTCGCCGGCGGCGTGCCGGCGGTGTCCTGACCGGGCGGTTGGGCAGCCGACGTACGCTCGGGCATCGCCCGGCGGCGGCACGCTGAGCCCAGGGGCCGGCCCCGCGTCCACGAAATTGCAAACGCCGCCGACCCGAGAACTTCCGGGTGCGACGGCGTCACCTGACACCGGGGGCACCGACCAGACGGCGGTTGAGGCCGTCGGGTCGGTGCCCGGTGTCAGCGATACTCAGATCTTGCGGACCTGGCTTGCCTGCAGGCCCTTCTGGCCCTGCTTGGTCTCGAACTCCACTCGCTGGCCCTCCGCGAGGTCGCGGAAGCCTTCCATCTGGATCTCGGACTGGTGGACGAAGAGATCATCCCCGCCGCCGTCCGGGGTGATGAAACCAAAACCCTTTTCGGCGTTGAACCACTTGACTGCACCTACTGCCATGACTGTCACTCCTTGAACTTCACGCACGTACACGCGGGGATCCATTTTGAAGCCCAACCTCCGTCAACCCGCGTGAATGGGCCAACGGCCCTATCTAGCCTAGGCGCGTATCGGGCAGCAGTGCCGAAAAAACCCCATCCGCCCCCGATCCGTCGATATCCGGGTGAGGTGACCGGACCGTCCGGGTCGAGCCGGGATCACCCCCTCGGGTGGCCGCTGGTCACCGTGTGCAGGACCATGGACGGCAGTGCCGCCACCCGGTGACGGTGCACCTGGCGCCCGCCGTCCCCCGGTCCCGCGGTGCCGATCGGCTCGAACAGCTCGACGATCACCATGACGGAGAAGACGATGAAGAACACCGGTTCCACGATGGCTCCCAGCCGGTCGGTCAGGTAGACGAGACCGAGCAAGGGGTAGCCGGCGATCAGCACGTCGAGGAGCAGGCGGAACGTCCGGGCCTCACGGGTGGCCTCGCCGCGGGTGCGCCGGACGGCAAGCACCACCGCCGTGGTGAGGAAGGCGAACTCGGCGATGCCGGACACCACGTGGACGTAGTGGTGCAGGGGCAGCTGGAGGTGCCACTCGAGCCGCCGGCACGTGGCGCTCAGCCCCTCGGCGCAGGCGTACGGGAACGTGCCCCCCACACCGCCCGCCGCGGCGAAGGCCACCATCCACTTCCACTCGGGCCGGGGGCCCCGGCGCCCCACCGAGCCCCGGAGCAGGAACGCCGTCACCAGCAGCACGCCCGCCACCAGATCGGCGTGCTGCATCAGGGTGGCGTCGCGCCGGCCGGTCGCTTCCAGGTCGGAGAAGAACCCGTCGGGCGACGGCAGCAGTCCGGGCACGAAGGGGACCCCCACCCACCAGTTGTAGGCGACCACTCCGGCCAGCCCCACGGCGCGACCCAGGTCGACGCGCAGCGAGGTGGTGCCGCGGCTCCTGACCTGGCGGTCGCTGGAGGGGAGGCCGGGCGCGCTCATGGTGCGTCCAACAGCATCGCACGGAAGAGCATTCCGGATCGGCGACAGTCCGTGGACGTTGCCGGGGTCGGACGCCCGTCAGCGGCTACGGTCGGCACCCGATGGTACGAGGGCACTCCGGACGGGAGGCCGGACCGCGGCGCCCCGGCATCACGCTCGTCCTGGCCGCCCTGGCCGCCCTGGCACTGGTGGCGGCGACCGGCTGCAGCGGCGCGCCCGGCGTCGTCGACTCGAGCTCGGCAGCCCCGGCCGCACCGACAGCCCCGGCCGCCCCTCCCCCCTCCTCCGTCACCTGGGTGCCGTGCTCCGGCGACGCCGCGCTCCAGTGCGGCTCGGTCAGCGTGCCGGTCGACTACCGCCATCCCCGCGGGGCCACCCTGACCATCGCGCTGACAGAGGCGCCGGCGCTCGACCCGCCCCGTCGGATCGGGACCCTGGTCTTCAACCCGGGCGGTCCCGGCGAGAGCGGCAACCAGATCCTGCCGGTGGTCCTCCCCCTGTTCCCGGCCAGCGTCCGCCAGCGGTTCGACATCGTCTCCTTCGACCCACGGGGCACTGGCGCCAGCCACGCCCTGGACTGCGGGACCTCACCATCGACGGTGGCCGCCCTGTCGCCGGTCCCTGCCGCTGCCGGCCAGCCGCTGCCGGGGACCGGGGTCTTCACCGCCATGGCCCGGGCGTGCCAGAGCCTGGCTCCCGGGCTCGAGCCGTTCCTCGACTCCACCGACACTGCCCGTGACCTGGACCGGATCCGCCAGGCGCTCGGGCTGGCCACCATCAACTACTACGGCGTCTCCTACGGCACGGTACTGGGCAGCGTGTACGCCGAGCTGTTTCCCCACCGGGTGCGTGCCATGGTCCTCGACGGGGCCGTCGACATCAACGCCTCGCTCGTCCGCCAGGCCGAGGAGCAGGCGCCCGCCGGCGAGGCGTCGACGGTCCACCTGCTGTCCACCTGCGGCGGGGTGGCCCCGTGCCCGCTCGGTGCCGACCCCACCGCCTCGTTCGAGGCCCTGGCCGCGTCGCTGGCCCGCCGGCCGCTGCCGGCCCCGGGCGGTGGAGACGACACCCCGGTCACCGTGGGTGACCTCGACACCGCCACGCTCTTCGCGGTGACGGTGCCGGAGGACACCGACGGGTACCTCGACGCCCTGGTGGCCGCCGAGCACGGCGACGGTGCCCCGCTCCGGAACCAGGCCCTGGGGGTCCTGACCGATATCGACGGAGCCTCCCTGGTCGACCCGCTGTGGGCCATCACCTGCAACGACGCCGCCGACCACCCGGGGCCGGTGGCGGCGGGCACCCTGGCCCGGGCGTTGGCCGCCCGCTACCCGCTGCTCGGTGGCTACAGCGCCACCTACGCCCTTGGTGGCTGCGTGGCGTGGCCGGCGGCGCGGCAGCCGGTGACGGACGTCCGTCCCGTCGGCGCGCCGCCGACCCTGGTCATCGGGAACACCGGCGACCCCAACACCCCGATCGTCGCCGCCCGGCACCTGGCTGCCGTCTTCCCGACGGCGGTCCAGCTCACCTGGCAGGGCTGGGGCCATACCTGGCTCCTCAGTGGGGCCGGCGACACCTGCATGCAGCGGTGGGTGAGCGGCTACCTCGAAGGCAACGGCCTGCCTCCCCGGGGAACGGTCTGCCGCTGAGCACGGCCCGCGCCCCGAGCCTGGCGCCGCCGGCCGCCGGCTGGTAGCCAGAGGCTGGTGACCACGCCGACTCTGGTGCCCACCGGGCGCAGCTGGCTGCGGGCGGCCGCCGTCATGTTCGGCGTGGGGTGGGGCGCCAACCAGTTCGCCTCCCTGCTGGTGGCCTACCACCAGTACCGGGGCGTCAGCGTCGGCACCGACGAGGCGCTGTTCGGCGTGTACGCACTTGGGCTGGTCCCCGCGCTGCTCCTGGGCGGACCGGCTTCGGACCGGTGGGGGCGCGCCAGGGTGGTGCAGCCGGCGGCGCTGGTGTCGGTGGCAGCAACGCTGGTACTGCTCTTCGGGTCGCACGCCGTGCCCCTGCTGTTCGTCGGCCGCTTTCTGGCCGGTGCCGTCAGCGGCGCGGTGTTCGCCGCCGGGACGGCGTGGGTCAAGGAGCTGTCGGTGGCGCCCTACGACACCTCGGCGGGGGAGCAGGCCGGGGCCCGGCGGGCGGCCATCGCCCTGTCGATGGGCTTCGGCCTGGGACCCCTGGTGGCCGGGGCGGTCGCCCAGTGGTGCCCGGCGCCCCTGGTGGTGTCGTACCTTCCCCACCTGGTGATCATGGCCCTGGTGGTGCCGGGGCTGTGGCGCATCCCCGAGACCGTGCCGCCCGGGGCCGGCACCGGACCCGGGCTGGTGGACCGGCTCCGGGTCCCGAAGGCCCTTCATCCGCGGTTCCTGGCCGTGGTGGTGCCGGTCGCCCCGTGGGTGTTCGCCTCAGCCTCGGTCTCCTTCGCCGTGCTCCCGACCGTGGTGAGCAGCCACACCCGGGGTCTCGGGATCGCCTTCGGCGGACTGGTGGCCGGAGTCACCCTGGGGGTCGGCGTGCTCGTGCAGCCCCTGGCCCGCAGGATCGACCGCTCCGACGACGCCCGGGGCGCGGCGGTGGGGATGGGGGCGGTGGTGGGCGGGATGCTGCTGGCGGCGCTGGCCGCCCACCTGGTCAGCCCGCCCGTGGTGGTGCTGGCCGGTGCGGTGCTGGGGGCCGGTTACGGCTTCAGCCTGGTCGCCGGGCTCCTGGAGGTGCAGCGGTTGGCCGGCCCCGACGACCTGGCCGGCCTGACCGCCGTCTACTACGCCCTGACCTACGTGGGCTTCGCCGTGCCTGTCGTCCTGGCGGACCTCGTCCACCTGACCAGCTACGCGGTGCTCCTAGTGGCCCTGGCCGGGCTGGCCTCCGCCTGCCTGGCCGTGGTGGCCCGACAGGCCCGAGCACACCCCGACCGGCGGCAAAACCCGACTTGATCAGTCAAGTTTGCCCGCTTAGGCTCTTCCCACCACCTGCAGCCTCCGAACCGCCTGCCGCCATCCGAGGAGAGAACCACCATGCCCAACTGGGGATTCGAGACACGCCAGATCCACGCCGGAGCCGAGCCCGATCCCACCACCAACGCCCGGGCGGTGCCGATCTACCAGACGGCCAGCTACACCTTCCGGGACACCACCCACGCCGCCGCGCTCTTCGGCCTCGAGGAGCTCGGCAACATCTACACCCGGATCATGAACCCCACCCAGGCGGTGTTCGAGGAGCGGATCGCCGCCCTGGAGGGTGGCGTGGCCGCCCTGGCGGTAGCCAGTGGCCAGGCGGCCGAGACGATCGCCCTGCTGAACCTGGCGGAGAACGGTGGCCACATCGTCTCGTCGGCCTCCCTCTACGGCGGGACCTACAACCTCTTCCACTACACCTTCCCGAAACTGGGCGTGGAGGTCTCCTTCGTCGACGACCCGGACGACCTCGTCGCCTGGCGAGCGGCGGTCCGTCCCAACACCAAGGCCTTCTTCGCCGAGACGGTCGGCAACCCCAAGGGCGACGTGTTCGACGTCGAGTCGGTGTCGGCCATCGCCCACCAGCACGGCATCCCGCTGGTGGTCGACAACACGGTGGCCACCCCCTACCTCGAGCAGCCGTTGCGGCACGGGGCCGACATCGTGGTCCACTCGGCCACCAAGTTCATCGGCGGCCACGGCACCATCAATAACTGACTATTCGTATCGAACATTTTTTCCACTCCATTCAATTTACCATCGGTATAGGGATATTCAAACTCCACTTTCCCGCTTTTATTATAAATTTTTGCAATACCATTGATT
>JBKQTE010000069.1:0-22473 GCA_052143315.1 Acidimicrobiales bacterium
AGGCCGAGATCCTCTCCGCCCTCGACATCCCCGAGCCCGGCCGCTTCCTCGATTTCGAGCTTCCGACCTCCTCCGCGTAGCCCCAGGTCACAGGCTCGCGTAGTAACACGCCCCAAACGGCCGCTCGGTCCCGTTCTCCCAGCTCATCCGCTACTTCTGGGGTAGTCGTGTGCCCATCATCTCCGGAAGTCCGGTCAGGGGATGAAGTGCCTGCTCGCCCATCCGGCCTGGTAGCTGACCGGGTCGGATGATCCGGTAGGTGAGTGGTCGGCCCGGCAGATCGGGTTCCATCCGAGCCGAGCCATCGAAGAGGTCCGCCGTCAGTGGTGAATGAGGCGGTTCTTGAGGATCCACCCAGCGTGTGAGAGGCCGGTCGAGAAGTACTGCTGGTGTGAATCACCAAATCTGGACCGCTGATTCACGTGAAACTCGGCGAAGGAAAGTTCCTTGTTTGTGACGGCATTGATCTTCACCTGAGGGCTGAGATTCCAGTCCCCCTGGTTCAACGCCAGGCGCTCGACAGCCGAGCGGCGAATTACCCACATTCCGGAGAGTGTGTCGCGGATCCGCACCCCGTATAGGAGTCGAACTTCCTGATTCAGGAGCCAGACGCCCAGCCGGAGCTTGATGCTGATCGATGTGTTGTCGAACAGGGGATACCGATTGCAGGAGATCACATCGATATTTCCGTCGATGAGTTGATCGATGACCCGGTCGAGAACATCTAGGGGATAGGTGCCATCGCCGTCGGCCCCAACGATGAGATCTCCTGTCGCCGCTGCGATTCCCGAAAGATGGGCGTAGCCGTACCCAATTCCCTTGATGGCCCGATCCTCTTCGATGACCTTGACTCCAACTGCTTCCGCCGCCTCAACGGTGTTGTCCGTTGACCGATTGCTGATCACGATGGTCTCGTCGACGAATTCAGGAATGCCTCTGACCACATCTTGTATGTGGCCTCCTTCGTTCCGGCAGGGAAGACAGACAGTTACCGTCAAGTTTCGATACACAGGTCGACCTCAATCACAGTTCGGTAGCAAGTTGCCCGAAGGTCGGGTCTCCGCTTTCCGCTGCCCGACCGCTTGGTCGAGTGTGGAATCGTAACACCGGGCCAGCCTCGAACATTCGTCCCGCCCCTGATCCGAGGGTGCCCTCGGTGAAGTAGGCCGCTGGTTCAGCTTGGCCATCGCGGCGGACGGGCTCAGTCCCGTGGGTGCATGGTGTTCCGTCTCGCCTGGGCTTCGGCCGCCCCTGCGGCCCCCTATCAACCGTGCGTGCGGTTCTCCCGCACACGGCTCTCCGACACGTTCATCGTCAGGCATGCGCAGGTGACATCCGAACCCGAATGACAACACCCCGGCGCTTCACGTCCAAGCTCGGGCTCCATCATCGAGGTCGCTCACGACCACCACCTCGCCAACGACTCTGCCGTCGGCCCGGGGTCGGAAGAATGATCGAAGCTAGCGGACCGTCGGGTCCGGCGACGGAGCGGGATCCCGGAACAGCCAGGTAGCGGAGCGCCTTGGCCGCGTGCCGCCCGCGGGTGACAGTATCGAGGATCAGCCCGGCGGCCATGCTCGACAAGGCCAGGATCATCGGTCCGGCGCCAGCACCGCCGCGGACACGCACTGGGACAACGAGACCACGGCGGTGTCCCGATCCGCGAACCTACCGGCCAGGTCGGGCTCGATGAGTTGGCCGGTCGTCACGCTAGGCCCGCTTCAGCCAGGTGGTGAGGAGCTCGCCTCGCCGGACGGACCACTCCTCGGCGGTGATGGCGTACCGGACGTGGTCCTCCCACTCGCCGTTGATCTCGAGAAAGCCCTGGGCCACGCCCTCCACCCGCAGTCGCAGCTTCTCGGCCACCCGTCGGCTCGACGCGTTACGGGGAATGATGGCCACCTCGATACGGTGGAGGCGGAGCGACTCGAAGGCGAACTGCAGGACCATGACGACGGCTTCCGGCACCAGGCCCATGCCGGCCTTATCCTTGTCGATCCAGTAGCCGATCGAGCCGCTCTGGAACGGCCCCCGCTGGATGGACGAGAGCGTGATCTCGCCGGAGAACTGCCCCTCGAGGAAGATCCCGAACCCGAAACCGGTCCCCAGCTGGCGCTCGCGCTCGCGCATCACGCACCGGGTGGCGAAGCTGGCGGCATCCTCGGGTGCCATCGGGGCGCCCTTCGGACGCGGCTCCCACGGGACCAGCCACGATCGGCATCGGTCCCGGACCTCGTACCAGGCCGGATAGTCGGACTCGACCAGGGTGGAGACCCAGATCCTCCAGCCAGGGAGCTCCAGCGACCGCACCGCCGGCGCGTGGGACCGGGGGCTCATCGTCCCCTCCCTTCAGCGGTGGCCCCGGCGTACCGGCCGTGGGTCACGAGCGCTCGATCACACAGCATCACGGGCGAATGGTAGGCCGTTCCACCGTGGTGCATGCGAACCCGGGGGACCAGGCCGGGGCCGCTCCGCCGTCGCCTGGGGCCGACCACCGGTACACCCGGAGAAGATCGAGCATCGAGATGCGGCTGGCGACCCAGGTCGCGCTCAGCGCTAGTCAACCGGTAGAGAGTAGAAGTCGACCTGACACCGCCCGGTCCCGGGCTTCACGCCGGCTCCGGTGAGGTCGAACGAGTCGACGATCGGCGGCGCGAACCGGGCCGAGTAGCCGATCGACGCGCTCGGGCGGAGGAGGTGTAGGTCACCGGCGGTGGGGACGATGAAACGAAAGGATCCGGCGGAGCTGTTCACGTAGGCGATCGGCGGCTTCAGGAGCACCGACGACACCTGGTAGCCAAGCGACAGAGGGAGTTGGAAGATTCGGGCCACCACAACGTCTCCCGCCGGCGCCTAGGGGACCGGGTCCTCGGTTCCGAACGCCGCGCTGACGTGCCCGATCGGCCGAAGCGAGCCGCAGTGGTCGGGCACGCCTTGCAGTACCTACCGTTGGGCCGTCGCATCGAGCTGTGCGTAACGGCACATCATGGTGAACCGGTGGTCGGTGGTTCGAAGAACGGGTCTCGCCCGTCGATGCCGACCGGAGGTTGCTGCAAGATCCTGGTGGGGCCAGCATCTGACTCCAGCACTCGCGGAGCTGGACCGAGCTGAGATGGTAGAGCTGCCACAGACCGGTCCGGGCATCGTCGATCGGACGTGCGGGAGCGGGAGCGGGAGCGGGAGCGGGAGCGGGAGCTGATGATGGTGGTGACCACCCGGTCGACGCGATCGGTTGTGTGCCGGCGTTCGCCGGCCCGACCGCCACCATCGTCGGATCGTGCCTGGTCTGGCGGCGGGACGGTCGCCCCGCCCCGGTCAGCCGGCGACAACGACCCCGTCGTCCGCCCGGTCGTCCGCCTGATCGTCCTCGGGCTCGTTCTCAGGCTCGGGGTCCCGGGCCAGACCACCGACCATCTTCAGCCAGACGTCGTCCTCGTCCGGGTCGCGAAGCGGGCACCAGGGCTCGAGCCGCCCCAGGTTCGGGTTGTAGTAGGGGTCCCCGGCGCGCAGCACGTCGGTCCATCGGGCCAGGAACTCCTCGTAGTCGTGCTGGAAGCCCGACAGGCCACGGCTGACCGATTCGTAGTGGATCAGCTCGGCGTGGGGCGTGTAGAGCACGCGATAGCCGGCCCGCCCCAGTCGGATGCAGAAGTCGACGTCGTTGAAGCCCACTGCGAACGTCTCGTCGAAGCCACCGAGCTCCTCGAAGACCTCACGCCGGACGAGCATGCAGGCGGCGGTGACGGCGCTGTACTCGCGGGCCACCCGGTCCCACCCGAAGTACCCCATGTGGTCGGCGGGCATGCCGGCGAACAGGTGCCCGGCGACACCGCCCAGACCGAGGATGGTGCCGGCGTGCTGCAGCTTGCCGTCCGGGTAGAGCAGCCTGGCCCCCACCGCCCCGATCTCCTCCCGCTGGCCCATCTCCACCAGGGCGTGCAGCCAGCCGTCCGACTTGGCGGTGATGTCGTTGTTGAGGAAGAGGAGCATGTCGGTGGCGCAGGTGGCCGCCGCCATGTTGTTGATGGCCGGCCAGTTGAAGGGACCCGGGTACTCCAGCACCCGGGTCCGGGGGCGGGACTCCAGCCGCCGGCGCAGCGCCACGGTCTCCGGGTCGGTGCTGCCGTTGTCGATCAGCACCACCTCGGTGATCGGGTAGCCGGGGGAGACCTCCAGGGAGTCGAGGCAGGCCACGGTCAGGCCGGCCTGGTCGCGGAACGGCATGATCACGCTGACCGTTGGCGCCCCCTGGATGCGCCGGCGCACGTGGTAGGCACCCTGGAACGGCCCGCCGTCGACCTCGCCGTCGATGCCCCGACGTACGAGGGCGTCCTCCACCGCCCGCCGGCTGGCCCGGTGGGCCCACGGCTTGGCCTCCGAGTCTCCGGCGGCGGAGCCGGCCACCACCCGCCAGTGGTAGAGCACCCGGGGGATGTGCACCACCGACCGGGCCTGCTCGGTGGCGCGGAGCATCACGTCGTAGTCCTGGCTGCCGTCGAACTCGGTCCGGAACCCGCCCATCCCCACCAGCAGCTCGGTCCGGATGGCGGTGAGGTGCCCCAGGTACGGGAACGACAACAGCAGGTCGGGGCTCCAGTCGGGCTTGAAGTGGGGCTGGAAGGGCCGGTCGAGCTCGTCGTACTTGTCCTCGTCGGAGTAGATGACATCGACGCCGTCGACCGTCAGGATCACCGAGGCGAACTCCGACAGCGCCTCCGGCTCGAGCAGGTCGTCGTGGTCGAGGAGGACGGAGAACGCGCCGCTTGCCTCCTCCAGGGCCCGGTTGGTGGCCTTGGAGATCCCGCCGTTCTGCTCGAGGGCCAGCACCTTGATGCGGGGGTCGGAGGCGGCGAACTCCAGCATGGCCGCCGTGAGGTCGGGGTCGTCGGAGCCGTCGTCACACAGACAGAGCTCCCAGTTCCGGTAGGTCTGGGCGATCACCGACTGGACGCACTCGCGGAAGTACCAGAGGGCCGGACGGTAGACGGGGACCACGATGCTCAGCAGCGGCCCGTCGGTCGGCAGCTCCCGCAGGTCGAGGCTCTCGGCCCGACGCTGGGTGTGGAGGAACAGCCAGTGCCAGTAGGCCGGCGCGAACAAAGCGGCGTGAGCGCCCCACGGGAGCTCCTCCTTGGCCGGTGGCTCCTCGGGCAGCTCTGCCACCGCCAGCCGGTCGGCCATCCACTCGAGGGCGCGCACAGCGTCGCCGGTCCCCGACGGCGGACCCGGCCTGTCACTCGAGGGTCGGGGGCGGTCGCAGGTCGGCATGGTGTCGCGGTGTCGTCATCCGTCGCCCCCACAGCCGGGCCATCGGTGGCCTCGGTTGCGGCGCTGACCAGGGCGGGGGGTCCCCGTGTCCCGGCGTGCGACCGTGGAGCAGACGGGGCGAGATTACCACGGCGTTCCCGGAGGCCAACGGAGATCGGGTTCTCAGGACGGGGTCGGAAGCCTCGCCACCGGCGGCGACGGGGCGCTCGCTCTCGGCGTGGCCAGAACACGGCTGGCATGGGCGGGTGGCACCCGGCAACGCGGATACAATCCGCGGGCCGACCGGATGTCGCAGGACAAGGCGCTGACGATCCTGGAGGTGGCGCATCACGACAGGGTGCGACCAGTCCCATCCTCCCCGGCAGGAGCGACAGACGATGGCCAACCAGGAGGACCACAAGGTGGCAAAGCCCGCACTCGACCCGACAGAGTTCCTCGAACGACTGAAGGAGGAGCACCAGGTCCTCCAGTGGGAGCCCCTGCCCCCTCCCGACGTCAATCGCCCGTTCGGGGTCGAGCAGGTCCGCAACCGTGCGTCGCTCGAGTACCTCCACCACCATTGGCAGCTCCCCGACGCCTACACGCCCGAAGGCGGCCAGGGGGCGAAGGGGAAGGTGCTCGGGCTGTTCGGCCGCATGACCTTCCGGGTGCTCGGCCGGTACCTGCGCGAGGAACGCGACCTCCTCAGCCACATGGTCAGAGTCAGCGAGGCCCTCGAGCGCCGGTGCGACCAGCTCACCCTGCTGATCCAGGAGACGAACGCCGAAATGGTGCGACGCCAGGTGGCAGAGGCGAAGAACCAGGCGACCCTGGCGGTGTGGCTCCACGCCCAGCCGCCCAAGACCGCCGGTGCCGGGCCCGCCGGGGACGCCCACCGGCCCCGATGACGCCGGAGCCCGACCCGGCCGGCGCCGGTTGGGACGCCAGCCGGCTCCCGCCCGGGACCGACCCCCGCCCGGTGGTGGCGGTGATGGTCCCCCGGTGGGAGTCCCGGACCGAGGAGGGGTGGATCACCCGACAGGTGGCCGGGGCCCTGGCGTGCGTGGCCGAGGTCCACGTGATCACCCCCCAGGGCGTCGCGCCCCGCCGGCGAGTCGACAGCGTCTTCACGGTTCACGAGACGGCGACCCCCCTGGAGCGGGTGGCCGAGCTCCGGCGGGACATCCTGATCGAGGCGGTCAGCCAGTCCGGCGGGGTCCGTGACGGCCGCATCGCCCCCGAGTTCGGGCCCCTCCTCGACGGGGACCTGGTCGAGCCGTGGCGGGCCGCCACGGACGTCCTGGCGACCCTCCGGCCCGACGCAGTGGTGATCGCCGGCCATCAGCACCTCGGCGCCCTCGACGCCGTCGACGCCGTGCTGCCCGGCGTTCCCCTGACGCTGATCGCCCTCGGGTCAGGCCAGGTCAGCTTGGCCTTCCCCCACTTCGACCGCCTGTTCGACCGGGCCGAGAGCGTCCTGGCGGTGACCGACACCGAGCGGTCGGAGATCGTCGGGCAGCACGGGAGCGCCGGCCGCGTCCACCGGATCGGGGCGCCCCTGGCCGCCAATTCGAGCGCCCTCAGTGAGCCCAACCCCTGGGTTGGCGACACCGAGTACGTCCTGGTGATCACCGACGCCGACAGCCGACAGGCGGTGGAGACCGTCGAGCTGAGCCGGCTGATCCGCATGCGGTTCCCCGAAAACCCGGTGGGCATCTCCTACACCGACACCTTCGTCGCCTGGCACGAGGGACGGGCCAACCTGGGCTGGCCGGTCGAACGCTCGAGCGACCTGGGCCGGTTGATGGCCTGGGCGAGGGTGGTGGTGGACCTGCGTCCGGGCCCTCTGTTCGCCCGACGGTGCGTCGACTCACTCCTCTATGGCACGCCCATCATCGTGCCCGAGGACTCCCGGGCGCGTGAGCACGCCCAGCTGGGCGGCGGTGGCCTGTGGTTCTCCACGCCGGGCGAGCTCACCTGGTGCATCGAGGCGGTGCTCCGACCCGACACCCGTGAGGCCCTCAGCCGCCAGGGCCGGGCATACGCCGAAGAGCACTACGGCTCCACCGACCGGTTCGTGGACCGGGTGGTGCGGGCCACCGGGGTGGCCACCGCCCCGGCCCTGGTGGGCGGAGCGAAGACCGGCACCGCCTGACGCCGGGTGGCGTGGCGCCGTGGTGGCGCGGCGCCCGGCTCACCCGAGGAGGCCGGCCACCAGTCCGTCGAGGATGTCGGCCTCCGACACCAGGCACTCGGGGAGTCCCAGCCGCCGCATCACCACCGACAGGATCATGGCGCCACCGACGATGACGTCCTCGCGTCCCGCCACCATGCCGGGACGGGCCAGCCTGGCGGCGCCATCGTCACCGGCGAGGACCCGGTACCAGTGGTCGACCTGGTCGGCCGAGAGCACCGAGTGGTGGATCCGGTCGCGGTCGTAGGTCGCCAGCCCCGACTGGAGCGACGAGAGGGTGGTGACCGTCCCGGCCAGTCCCACCAGGCGTGGCTTGTCGAGGAACCGGGGGTGGTCGGCGACCGCCTGCTCCAGGGCGTCGGCCACCATCGCCTCGGCCGAGGTCAGCTCGGCGCCGGTCGGCGGGTCCGAGGCCAGGAACCGCTCGGTGACCCGCACGCAGCCCAGCTGCAGGGAGACCGCCACCAGGTCCGGGTCGTCCGGACCCGAGCCCGCCACCAGCTCGGTCGATCCGCCGCCGATGTCCACCACCAGGAACGGACCGTCGGCCGGATCGAGGTCGGCGACCGCCCCGGCCATGGAGAGCGCCCCCTCCTCCCGACCCGACAGCAGCTCCGGTTGCACACCGACGACGGCGGCGGCGGCGGCGAGGAACGTCGAGCCGTTGGAGGCGTCCCGGGCGGCGGAGGTGGCCACCAACCGGGCCCGGGCCACGCCGAACCGGTCCATCACCGCCCGGTACTCACCCAGCACCGCCACCGATCGCTCGATGGCGACGGCCGACAACGAGCCGGTGGCATCCACGCCCTCGCCCAGCCGGGTGATCCGCATCAGCCGCTCGAGCGGGCGGCCCCCGGCGTCGGCGACCAGCAGGCGTGTCGAGTTGGTCCCACAGTCAATCGCCGCCACCGGGCCCGTGGTCTCCATGCGGCCTTGCTACCACGGCGGCGGGACGGGCCACCATCGGCCGAGCCGTAGCGGCCGGGTCAGGACGGGTGCAGCCCGATCTGCCTCGCCGTCCACTCGCCCACCGGGTCGTCGGCCCCGGTGAGCCACCAGGCCAGGTGGGCGTGGAGGCACTTGACCCCCTGGCGGGTGCCACCGACCCCGCCGGAGGGCCGAGGTCCCTGGTGGTCGGCCGGGATGAGCGCGTCCCGCTCGGCCCGGTACCGGTCGTGTGCCGCGGCCACCCGCTCCGGGGACAGTTCGGCCTCGGCCCGCCGTACACCTCCGGAGGACTCCAGCCGGCTGACCGCCTCCCGGAGGGCCGGGTCCACCAGCCAGTACCGCGTCGGCATCGGGGTGCCGTCGTGGAGGAACGGAGCGTTGGCGATGACCGCCGGGGTTCCCCCGTCGCCGCGGACCACCACCTCGAACTCCCCGGCCGGGGTCCGCCCCAGCAGCTCCGACACCACGGCGGCGTCGTCGGGAGCCGCAGCGTCGTCGGGGACGGCATCCCGGTCACGCTCCCCGGCGGGATCCCCGGAGATGCCCGGGCTCACTTCCAGAATTCGAGGGTGGCGGTGACCCGGTGCCAGAAGCTCCCCCCGCCGGCACCATTGGAGGCGCCCGACGCTGCGGCGGTCGGCGCCCGCTGGGCGCCGGTACCGGTCGTCCCGGTGGCCGGCAGCCCCGGATCGGGTGACATGTCCGGGGCGTCGGCCGGTGGCACCAGTGGCTGGTCGGCCGGGTCCCCCAACGACGGGACGCCGCCGGCGGTCGGCGCCGACTGCCCGGCGGCCGGCAGGACGTTGTAGAGCGACTGGCCCGGTAGCACCAGCTGGTAGTCCTCACGGGCCAGGCGCTGGATCTCCGTCTTGGCGTTCAGCTGCCGCTCCTGGTCGGCCAGCAGGGCGTTCTGGTGCTGGACCCGGGCCAGCTCGGCGCTGGCCGCCGACAGCTGGCGGTGCTGGGCGAGGAGGGCCGAGGCGGGGAAGCTGGTCCCCACGATGGTGGCGGCGATGAGGGCGGCCACCGCCACCGGGATCCGCCGGGCCTGTCGGCGGCGGCGATGGGCGGCGCTCTTCGGCCCGGTCGGCGAGGACGCCGGCCGGCGCCCGGTCGGCTTGGCCTTGCCGGTCGGGCGGGACGAGGTGGACCCCGACCGGCCGGTCGGCGCCGACCGCTTCGAGTGTGCCCCGGTGCTCATCCCGTGTTGCCCCGCGTCGCCAGGGCCTCGCCACCCCGGAAGGCGGCGGTGTCCCCCAGCATCTCCTCGATGCGGAGCAGCTGGTTGTACTTGGCCACCCGGTCGGATCGGGCCGGGGCGCCGGTCTTGATCTGCCCGCAGTTGGTGGCGACCGCCAGGTCGGCGATGGTGGCGTCCTCGGTCTCCCCCGACCGGTGCGACATCACACAGGCGTAGGCGGAGCGGGTGGCCAGCGACATGGTCCCGAGTGTCTCGGTCAGCGTCCCGATCTGGTTCACCTTGATCAGCACGGCGTTGGCGACGCCGCCCTCGATCCCCCGGCGGACCCGCTCCTCGTTGGTGACGAAGTTGTCGTCGCCGACCAGCTGGATGCGGCTACCGAGCGCCCTGGTCAGGGAGACCCAACCGTCCCAGTCGTCCTCGGCCATGCCGTCCTCCAGCGAGACGATCGGGTAGCGCCCGACCAGGTCGACCCAGTACTCCACCATCTCGTCCGACGACAGCGACCGCCCCTCGCCGGCCAGCACGTAGGCCCCGTCCCGGTAGAACTCGCTGGAGGCCGGGTCGGTGGCGATGGCGATCTCCTCGCCCGGCGCCCGTCCGGCCGACTCGATGGCCTCGATGAGCACCTCCACGGCCTCCTCGTTGGAGGACAGGTTGGGGGCGAAGCCGCCCTCGTCACCGACGGCGGTGGACAGCCCCCGGGCCTTCAGGACGCCGGCCAGGGCGTGGTAGGTCTCGACCCCCCAGCGGAGGGCCTCGGAGAACGAGGCGGCGCCGACGGGCATGATCATGAACTCCTGGAAGTCGATGGAGTTGTCGGCATGGACGCCGCCGTTGACCACGTTCATCATCGGCACCGGCAGCACGTGGGCGTCCGATCCGCCCACGTAGCGGAACAGCGGCAGCTCCAGCTCGTCGGCGGCGGCCTTGGCGATGGCCAGCGACACGCCGAGGATGGCGTTGGCACCCAGTCGCGCCTTGTTGGGGGTCCCGTCGGCGTCGACGAGAGCCAGGTCGATGCCCCGCTGGTCGAGGGCGTCGAACCCCTCGAGGATCTCGGCGATCTCGCCGTTCACGTTGGCCACCGCCCGGGTCACGCCCTTGCCCCCGTAGCGGTGGTCGCCGTCACGCAGCTCGACGGCCTCGAAGGTGCCGGTGGACGCCCCCGACGGCACGATGGCGCGCCCGGCCGCCCCCGAGTCGAGGAGGACCTCCACCTCGACGGTGGGGTTGCCGCGGGAGTCGAGGACCTCCCGGCCGATGACCTGTTCGATGGTGCTCATGGTGGCTGTGGCTCCTGTGGCTGGTGTGAGAAAAGTTACCACTGGCCCCGCCCATCACCAGGACATTCGCTGGCGGGCCACGTCGCCGCCCGATCAGCCGAGTGCCTCCACCGACGCCCGGAAGGCGGCCGCCCGGGCCCGGAGCGCGCTCTCGGGGTCGACGTCGAGGGTGCGGGCCAGGTTCACCAGTGAGAACAGCAGGTCGCCGATCTCCTCGGCCCCTCCGTCCAGACCGCCCACTCCGTCCAGGGAGATGGCCATCGATTCGGCGCCGGTTGCGAGGGCGGCGGCCTCCTCCCGGGCGCCGGGGAGCGCCATGCCGACGGCCAGGCCCTTACGCTGCAACTTGGCCGCCAGGGCCAGGGCGGGCAGCGCCGCCGGGATCCCCTCGGTGATGCTCGACCGGCCCTTCTCCGCCTTCTTCAGCGCCTCCCAGTTGAGGGCCACCTGGCCGGGGGTGGTGGCGTCGACATCGCCGAAGAGGTGGGGGTGGCGCGACACCAGCTTGTCGTGGACCCCCCGGGCCACGTCGGCCAACGTGAACCGGCCCGCCTCGGCCGCCAGGGCGGCATGGAAGTACACCTGGAAGAGCAGGTCGCCCAGCTCCTCCTCGAGGTCGGCCACGGCCCGCTCCTCCACCTCCGGACCGACCTCGGCGGCGGCCTCCCCGTCGCCCAGCCGCTCGTCGACGGCGGCCAAGGCGTCGATGGCCTCGAGGACCTCGTACGACTCCTCCATCAGGTGCCGGGCCAACGAACCGTGGGTCTGCTCCCGGTCCCAGGGGCACCGCTGGCGGAGAGCGTGCATCAACTCGTCCAGCCGGGCCAGCTCGCCGGCCACCGGGGCGGCCAGGGAGGGGATCCACAACGAGGTCAGGTGGTCCGGCTCGAAGGACCGGTCGAGGTCGTCCCACCCGACGTCCCACACCCGCTCGTCGGGGAGGCCCAGGTGGTGCAGGACGGTGACCGAAGTGCCGGCCGGCACTTCGGCCGACAGCTTGATCCCCGACAGCACCCCCGGCGACCAGCACTGCGCCACCAGCAGCGGGCCCCGCTCGCCGGCGGCGCCGGTGGCGAACGACTCCCCGTCCACCAGCCGCACGCCGGCGGCCACCGGGTCGACGCCCAGACGGGCAAAGGCCAGGTCGAGAAAGGACAGGGCCGGATGCACGGACAGGCCGACCTCCCCCGCCACCACTGCCGGAGCGGCCCCGAGCAGCGTGACGGTCCGCTCGGCCACCAGCGGCGAGCCGGGGACCACGTACACCACCGACCCGGACCGGCGGGCCTCGGCGAGCAGGTCGGCGACGATGGCCCGGTAGACGTCGTCGAAGGAGGCTGCCGACTCGTAGTGCCGGTCGAACGACGGCATGCCCGGGAAGGCGTCCGCCGCCGGGTGCCGCCGGGTCCGGAGGATCGCCGAGGGGGCGTCATCGATCAGCCGGCGCGCCTCGACGGTCATGAGCTCGGCGCCGGCCGGGCCCATGCCGACCACGTCGATCCGGGGGCAGCCGACCGGGTCCGACGGGGTGCTCACCGTCGCCGCCGCATCCGGGCGTCAGCCGCCGGGGGAGCCGGACGACGTCCCCGTCCCCGTCCCCGTCCCCGTCCCCGTCCCCGTCCCCGTCCCCGTGCCAGTGCCAGAGCCCGTGCCCGAACCGGAGCCGGCGGCGGGGACGAGCGACGTGGCCGAGGCTCCGGAGGCCGCAGCCAGCAGTGTGCTGATCGGCGGTGCCGGCGGCGGGACGAGCGCATGGACCTTCCAGGTGCCGTACTGCGGGTTGACGGACACGTTCGAGCGGGCGGCGAAGGCCACGATCTCCTTGGAGACCCGGTTGCCGTTGGTGGCCGACTGCAGCAGCTCCCGGCGGATGTCGGCTTCAGCGGCGGAGAGCGGCGCCACCGTCTGGCTGGTGACGTCGTAGAGCTCCCACCCTCCCGAGGTCGAGTCCTCGATGGGCCCGAATGGCTTGCCCACCGTGACGGTGGTGACGTTCAAGGCCTGCTCGACCGACGTGACGGTGAAGCTGCACCCGAGGGCACCGCCGTCGGCGGCGGAGGTCGTGTCGAGCGAGCTGGCCTTGGCCACCGCCGCGAACGTCGCCCCGGCGGTGATCTGGGCCAGGTCCCGGTTGGCGTCGGCCTCCGACGAGGCCACGATCACACTGACGCAGGCGGTGGTGAACTCCGGCAGGTTGGTCTCGTAGTAGGCCAGGATCTGGGCGTCGGTGATGTCGGCCCCGTCGGCCAGCAGCTCCTCGTCGACGGCATTGTTGCGGATGAGGCTGTCGCGCAGCGAGGCCGGAAGGGCGCCCAGCACCTGGGCGGCGGTGAGGGCCTGGCCCTCGGCGGACACGCAGTAGGAGACGGCCCCGGTCTGGCTCGCCTGCTGGGCGGCGGCGCCGATCTCCCCGTTCAACAGGGCCCCGAAGTCGGTGGTGGCGGTGGCCAGGTCGGAAGCGGTGACGGTCAGCCCCTTCGACGTGGCCAGCTGGGCGGCCAGGGCGTTGCTCACCGAGTTCTGGAGGATGGAGTCGGCGAACCCCATGTCGTAGGTGCCCGCCCCCCCGGCCCCCTGGGTCTGGATGACCTCGCCGGTCTCCGCCTCCAGCAGGCACTGCCCGGCCTGGGTGGTGTCGAGGGCCTGCAGCTGGCTGTTGAAGGAGCCGGTGGAGATGGTCGTCCCGTTGATCGACGCCGCCTGCGGCGTGAGGTTGCAGCCCGTGGTCAGGGCGCCGGCCACCAGCACGACGAGAAGAGGGGGGAGGAGGCGCTTCACGGCGGCGATGCTACCGGGTGGATGCCAATTCGGGCAGATCGGGCGAGGAGCCGTCCGATGCCCCGGCCCCGGTCCCGGCCGGCCCCGGCTCCGGCGGCGGCACCAGCTGGCGGAGGAGGTCGACGACCACCGGCGCGTACTCGGTGCCGGTGGCGGGCGGGCCCAACGGGGCCACCAGGCGGTGGAGGTCGGCCTGGTAGGTGGCACCCGGTGCCAGGCGGCGCAGGCGCACCTCGGCCGAGGCCGGCAGGGTCAGCGGCGACACCTTGACCGAGGCCCGGGTGCCACCGGCCCCGCTCCGCCCGCCCAGCGAGCGCGGCACCGTCACCGCCAGCTCGGTGATCCCCAGCCGGAGGCACTCCACCCGCAGGCGGGCCACCGCCAACAGGGCCTCGGCCGGCGCCGGTAGGGGCCCGAAGCGGTCTACCCACTCGGTGCGGACGTCGTCGATCTCCGTCGCCGCCCGGAGCCCGGTGATCCGCCGGTAGGCCTCGAGCCTGACGTCCTCGGCCTGCACGTAGGAGGCGGGCAGATGAGCGGCGTCGGGCAGGTCGAGCTTGAGGTCCACCGGCCGGGGCCGGGCCTCGCCCTTCAGCTCCGACACCGCCTCCGACACCATCTGGACGTAGAGGTCGTACCCGATGGCGGCAATGTGGCCCGACTGGTCGCGGCCGAGCAGGTTGCCCGCCCCGCGGATCTGGAGATCCCGCAGGGCGATCTTGAACCCGGAGCCCAGCTCGGTGTGGTCGCCGATGGTGCGCAGCCGCTCGTAGGCCTGCTCGGTCAGCACCTTGTCGGCCGGGTGGAAGAGGTAGGCGTAGGCCCGCGACCCGGCCCGGCCCACCCGGCCCCGGAGCTGGTGGAGCTGGCCCAGGCCCAGCAGGTCGGCGCGGTCGACCACCAGGGTGTTGACGCTGGGCATGTCGATCCCCGACTCGATGATGGTGGTGCACACCAGCACGTCGTAGGCGCCCTCCCAGAAGTCGAGCACCACCCGCTCCAGCGACCCCTCGTCCATCTGGCCGTGGGCCACCGCCACCCGGGCCTCGGGGGCCATCCGGCGGACCCGCTCGGCCACCGCGTCGATGTCCTGGACCCGGTTGTGGACGTAGAAGACCTGCCCCTCCCGGAGGAGCTCCCGGCGGATGGCCTCGGAGGCGGCGCCCTCGGCGAACTCGCCCACGTGGGTGAGGATCGGGCGTCGGGCGGCCGGCGGGGTGTTGACCATCGAGAGGTCGCGGATGCCGGTCAGCGCCATCTCGAGGGTCCGCGGGATGGGGCTGGCCGTCAGGGTCAGCACGTCGACCCCGTCGGTCATCGCCTTGATGGCCTCCTTGTGGGACACCCCGAAGCGCTGCTCCTCGTCCACCACCAGCAGGCCCAACTTCTTGAAGGCGACGTCCTCCCCGAGCAGCCGGTGGGTGCCGACCACCACGTCCACCGAGCCGTCGGCTAGGCCGGCCAGGACCGCCTTGGCCTGGGCGTTGGTGAGGAAGCGGCTGAGGAGCTCCACCTTGACCGGGAAAGGCGCGTAGCGGTCGGCGAAGGTCTGGAAGTGCTGGCTGGCCAGGAGGGTGGTCGGGACCAGCACCGCCGCCTGGTAGCCGTCCTGGACCGCCTTGAACACCGCCCGGATGGCCACCTCCGTCTTGCCGAACCCGACGTCCCCGCAGACCAGCCGGTCCATGGGCAGCGGACGCTCCATGTCGGCCTTCACGTCGGCGATGGCCCGCAGCTGGTCGGTGGTCTCGATGAAGGGGAAGGACGACTCGAGCTCGGCCTGCCACGGGGTGTCGGGCCCGAAGGCGTGCCCCTCGACTTCGAGGCGCCGCCGGTACAGGGCCACCAGCTCCTCGGCGATCTCGTGGACGGCGGCCCGGGCCTGGGCCCGGGCCTTCTGCCACTCCGACCCGCCCAGCCGGCTCACCGCCGGCGAGTCGCCCCCGGCGTAGGGGGTGAGCAGCTCGATCTGGTCGGTGGGCAGGTAGAGCTTGTCGGCGCCCCGGTACGCGAGGAGGAGGTAGTCCCGGGTGGCCCCGCCCATGGTCCGGGTGACCATGCCGCCGTAGCGGGCCACACCGTGCTGACGGTGGACTACGTAGCTCCCGGGCGCCAGGTCGTCGAAGAAGCCGTCCACCGGGCGGGCCCGGGTACGGGCCTGGCGGTGCGGGCGACGCCGGCCGGTCACGTCCGACTCGGCCAGGACCGCCACCTTCGAACCGGGGAGGACGAACCCCCGGTCCACCGAGGCCACCACGATCCGGGCGCCCGGGACGGCCAGGTCGGCGGGGCCGCCGGGAAGGTCGCCCTTCGGCCCGACCACCGGGACGGTCAGCCCCTCCTCGGCCAGAATTCCGGCCAGCCGCTGGGCCCCACCCGGCGACGACGAGCACAGCACCACCGCGTAGCCGGCCTCGGCCAGGGTCGACACCTGGGAGGCCAGCCTGGCCCCGTCCCCCAGGATCGGCTCCCACCCGCGGCTCTCGACGGCCGGCACGTCCGGCCCGTCGGCCGAGGGGACCAGCGACAGCAGCGCCGCCGGGGAGCGGGCCAGCAGCCGGTCGAAGGGGACGTGCAGCCGGGGCGTCTCCTCGCCGCCCTCCAGCCCCCAGGTCGAGGCCAGCGCATCGGCCAGGGCCGACTCCTCGTCGAGGAGCTCGCCGGCCCGGTCCCGGACCCGGCGGGGCTCGACCACCACCACCACGGCGTCGTCGCCCAGCAGGTCGGCGAGCAGCTCCTCGCCGTCGGAGAGCCACGGCAGCCACGACTCCATCCCGTCGAACAGCTGGCCCTCGGCCAGCCGCTCCCACTGCTCCCGACCCCACGGGGCCGAGCCGACCATCCGCTCGGCGGTCCGGCGGACGGCCTCGTCGGGCAGGAGCTCCCGGCAGGCGAACAGCTCCACGGTGGCCAGGTCGTCGATGGACCGCTGGTCGGCGACGTCGAACCGGGTCAGCCGGTCCACCTCGTCGCCCCAGAGGTCGATCCGGATCGGGTCGTCGGCAGTCGAGGGAAAGACATCGACGATGCCGCCCCGCACCGCCAGCTCGCCACGGTGCTCGACCAGCGACTCGCGGCGGTAGCCCATGCCCACCAGCTCGGCCACCAGCTCGTCGACCACCACCCGGTCGCCGTGCGAGACCACCACCGGCCGAGCGGCGGTCCGCCACGGCCCCAGACGTTGGAGCACCGCCTTGACCGGGGCCACCACCACGGCGGGCCGCTCGGCCGCCGAGCCGCCGCCCAGCTGCCACAGCAGCCGCAGCCGGCGGCCCATGGTGGACACGTCGGGGCTGACCCGCTCGAAAGGGAGGGTCTCCCAGGCCGGGAAGACGTCGACCGCCGGTCCGGCGCCGTCCGGCTCCACCAGGGCCTCGAGGTCGTGGGCGAGCTGGTCGGCCGAGGCACCGGTGGGGGTCACCACCAGCACCGGGCGGCGGCTCCCCAGCCGGATCAGTCCGGCCAGGACGAACGCCTGGGCCGGTGAGGCCACCGCCAGGGTGGCATCGGGCGCGCCGACCACCCGCGTGAAGGCGGGTTCGTGGCGGAGCAGCGGGGGGAGCGAGCGCAGGCTCACCCGCTCAGGGTACCGGTACCGGGGGGAGCTGCCGCCGTCCGGGCCGGCTCAGCGGTGGCGCGGCTCCCACCGGAACCGGCTGAGGGCGAAGGCCAGGGCGGCGACCCCCCAGGCCAGCATCACCAACAGGTCCCACACCTTCAGCCCGGAGCCGGGGCCGCCCTCGAACGCTCCCACCAGGCCGTTGACCATGTGCCGGACCGGGAAGTAGGTGGCGATCCGCGACAGGATCGAGCTGTTGGCGATCGGATAGAAGACCCCGGAGATGAAGACGACGGGGAAGTAGATCCCGTTGATGATGGCCGGCGCCGCCTCGGCGTTGGGCACGATCACCGTCACCGCCAGGCCGAGGGCGGAGAAGCAGATCACCCCGACCAGCAGCGTGAGGGCGGCGGCAGCCGGGTGGTACGGGACGTGGAGGTGGTAGCCGGCCATGCCGATGGCCACCACCAGCCCGGTCAGGAGGATCACGTTGATGATGACGCTGCCGATGATGCCCCCGACGTAGGAGGCGGCGGCGATGGGGGTGCCCCGCATCCGCTTCAGCACGCCCGAGTCCCGCCGGATGCTGAGGGTGATCCCCAGGTTGGTGTAGCTGGCGGCGATCAGCCCGAACACCAGCATGGCCACCACCAGGTACTGGTTGTAGCGGAGGGTGGAATCGGGGATCTTCGAGTCGCCGGCCGAGGTGCCCACCACCAGCAGAAAGACCACCGGGAACATGAAGGTGAAGACGGCGGCCATCGGGTTCCGCCAGTACGACTTCTGCTCGTAGCGGACCTGGTCCCGGGTGATGAGGAGGTCGTTCACGACGATCCCTCCCCGGTCAGCGACAGGTAGACGTCCTCCAGGCTCGGCCGGTTGACGGTGAGCCCTCCGAGGATCTCGCCCCGCTCGACCGCCCACCCGGTCAGGTCGTGGAGGCAGATGGTGGCGTCGGGCAGGCTGAACTCCACCGCCCCACACTTCACCGTCGGGCACAGACCCGAAGGGAGGGGCAGCTCGCCCAGCGTGACGCCCTTGGGCAGCACGAAACGGACGGTGGTCTCACCCCGGTCGCGCCCTCCCAGGGTGTCGGGGGTGCCGGTCGCCACCACCCTGCCGGCGGCGATGACCGCCACCTGGTCGGCCAGGGCCTGGGCCTCGTCCATGTAGTGGGTGGTGAGCACCACGGTGCGGCCCTCGGCACACAGGCCCCGCACCAGGTCCCACGACTCGCGGCGGGCGGTGGGGTCGAACCCGGTGGTCGGCTCGTCGAGGAAGATGAGCTCGGGGTCACCCACCAGGGCCAGTCCGAGGTCGAGGCGACGCTGCTGGCCACCTGACAGCGTCTTGATCCGGGCGCCCGCCTTGGCCTCGAGGCCCACCAGGTGGATGACCTCGGCGGCCGGTCGGGGGGTCGGGTAGAGCCCGGCCCGCTGGGTGATCGCCTCGGTGACGGTCAGGTAGGGGTCGACGGCACACTCCTGCAGCACGATGCCGACCTTGGCCCGGAGCTTGCGATCCCGGTGGGAGGGGTCGCTCCCCAGGACGGTGACCTCCCCCCCGTCGCGCTTCCGGTAGCCCTCGAGGATCTCGACCGTGGTGGTCTTGCCGGCACCGTTGGGGCCGAGCAGGGCGAGCACGTGGCCCCGGCGGAGCTCGAAGTCCACGCCGCGCAACGCCTGGAACTTCCCGTACGACTTGGTCAGACCTCGTACGGAGATCACCGTGTCGTCGTCAGTGCCCACGGACATCGATCGTAACGGTCGGGACGCCTGACCGACCGCCAGTAGGCCGGGTATTTAGTCCCTTTTTACACGGGTTTTGCACAGGCCGGACAGGCGTCCACACCAATCGGAGGTCAGGCGCCGGTGTTGATCCGGTTCATGGCCAGCTCCGGCCCGCCGGCCAGCACCGCCTCGACAGCGTCGGCGGCCTGCTCGACGGCTACGGCCAACAGATCCCGGTCGGCCGACCCGGGGCGCTTGAGCACGAAGTCGGCACCGGGCTGGCGTCCGGGCGGCTTGCCGATGCCGATGCGGACCCGCAGATAGTCGTTGGTGTGGAGGTGCTGCTCGATCGACTTGAGCCCGTTGTGTCCGGCATTGCCGCCACCGGACTTGAGCTTCACCCGGCCGGTGGGCAGATCGAGCTCGTCGTGGACCACCACCAGCCGGTCAGCCACCCCTTCAGGGGTGAGCCCGGCGCGACGGACCAGCGGGGCGACCGCCATCCCCGATTCGTTCATGTAGGTGGTGGGGACGGCCAGCAGCACGCGCTCCCCGTCGATGCGCACGTCGCACGCCCGGGCGTGCAGCCCCTTCTCCGTACGCAGTCGCCCGCCGTGCCGGTCGGCCAGCAGGGCCACGGCGTCGGCACCCACGTTGTGACGGGTCCCCTCGAACTCGGGGCCCGGGTTGCCCAGCCCCACCACCAGCAAGGTGGCGGGGGTGCCGGTCCGGTGACCGAAGCGCGCCGGTCCCATCCTGCCGGGGGGCAGTGGCTACGCCTCGGACGAGGTGTCGGCGTCGCCGGAGGGGGCGGCGGCCGGCTGGGCGGCCTCGCCAGCACCCTCCTCCTCGACAGCCTGGACCCTCGGGGGCTGCCCGGCCACCACGGTGGCGTCCAGGTCGGTCTCGATCTCGACGCCCTTGGGCACCGTGAGGTCGGAGACGTGCAGGGAACCGCCGATGATCAGCTCGCTGATGTCGAGGTCCACCGACGGAGGGATGTCGGCCGGCTTGGCCTTGATGGCCAGGGTGAAGAGCTGTTGGTCGACGATGCCGTCGCCGTGCTGGACCTCGATCGCCTCGCCCACCAGGTTGATGGTGACTTCGGCGGCGATGACCTCGTCTCGACGGACGATCAGGAAGTCGATGTGGCTCACCACGTTCTTGACCGGATGACGCTGGATGTCACGGGCCAGGGTGAGCAGGTTGTTCCCCTCGAGCTCGAGCGAGAGCAGCGTGTTCAGGCCGGCCTCGCCGGACATGGCGACGCGGAAGTCGCGGGCGACCACCGCCACCGGCACCGGCTCGGTCCCGTGGCCGTAGACCACGCCGGGGATCTTCCCCTCGGCCCGGAGGCGGCGCGTCGACCTGGTGCCAATCGTCCGACCGGCCTCGGCGGCAAGCGTGATCTCGGGCATGCGGGAACTCCTCGGATGGAACGGGCAACGGGGTGGCGGTCGGCCCTGCGACACCCGGAACGGGGTCGGTGACTTCGGGCCGACGCTGACGGCCCACCAGTGTAGACGGTGGGCGGCCCCGGGGGCCACAGGGCGGGCCGTCCCGTCGGAGACCCTCTGGCCTGCGTCGGCGTTCGCCTCTCGAGGCGGACCACTCCCCGGGGGACGGACCACTCCCCGGGGGATAGGTATACGCCATATACCTATCCCCACATCGTGCCTATCCCCGCATCCCGCCGACGATTCTGACGAGCAGGCGACTCCTTCTGGAGTAGCTCTTTGGCATATTCCTATCCCCGCGGACGATCCCGGCACTGGGTGCCGCCGGGCCGCGCGGCGGGGAGGGGTGATGGTGCCGAGGCCGAGCCGGCGCTAGGCCAGGTTCTCGCCACCGAAGATCTCCGACACCGAGGTGTCCTCGAACACCGCGTCGATGGCGTCGGAGATCAGCTTGGCCACCGACAGCACCTCGAGCTTGTCGAAGTGGCGGTCGGGGGCGATGGGGAGGGTGTTGGTGACGACCACCTTGGTGAGGGCCGAGTTCTTCAGCCGGTCCACCGCCGGATCGGACAGCACCGCGTGGGTGGCCATGCACCACACCTCGGACGCCCCCCGCTCGGCCAGCAGGTCGGCGGCGGCCACGATGGTGCCGGCGGTGTCGATCATGTCGTCGATGACCACACAGATGCGGCCGTCGACGTCGCCGACCACGTGGAGCGCCTCCACCTGGTTGGCCGACCCGCGGGGGCGGCGCTTGTGCACCACCGCCAGGTCGGCCGACAGGTGCTGGCTGAACCGCTCGGCCACCTTCACCCGCCCGGCGTCGGGAGCCACCACCACCAGGTCCTCGTTGCCCTGGGCCCGGAGGTAGCCGACCAGCACAGGGGCCGCCGTCAGGTGGTCGAAGGGCACGTCGAAGAAGCCTTGGATCTGGCCGGAGTGGAGGTCGACGCTGACCACCCGGTCGGCACCGGCCACCGACAGCATGTCGGCCACCAGCTTGGCGGTGATCGGCTCGCGGCCGGTGGCCTTGCGGTCCTGGCGCGAGTAGCCGTAGTAGGGGCATACCGCGGTGATCCGCTTGGCCGACGCCCGCTTGGCGGCGTCGATCATGATCAGGTGCTCCATCAGGGAGTCGTTCACCGGACCGCAGTGGGTCTGCACGATGAACACGTCGCTGCCCCGGATCGAGTTGCCGTATCGGCAGTGGATCTCGCCGTTGGCGAACTCCCGAAGGTTCGCCTCGCCCAGACCGACCCCCAACAAGTCGGCGATGTCCTGGGCCAACTCCGGGTGCGACCGCCCGGAGACCAGCTCCAGGCGCCGGCGGGGGGTGAACTCCATGGGCCTGACGCTACCGCGCCGAGCCGGACCCGATCTCCGGAGATCCGGCCGGAGGGCGTCGGCGGCCTGGTGACGCCGGCCGGGGCTCCTCAGTCGACCACGGTGGCAGGCCCGACGACCCCGCCCGGGGGCAGCTCGGTCCCTTCAGCCAGCACCACGAACGGGCCCACCCGGGCGTGGCTTCCGATCACCGAGCGGCGGCACACGCTGTTGGCCACCACCGCCCCCTCCCCCACCGTGGTGTCCACCAGGTGGGCATCGGGGCCGATCTCGGCGTGCTCGTCGACGACGCAGCTCCCCTGCAGGATGACCCCGGGCAGCAGCACGACGTCGGTCCCCAGGTGGACGTCGGCATCGATATAGGTCCGCTCCGGGTCCCACATGGTCACCCCCCGCCGCATCCAGCGCTCGTTGATGCGGTCGCGCAGCTCCGCCTCGGCCACCGCCAGCTGCGCCCGGTCGTTGACCCCGGCCACCTCCATAGTGTCGTCGACCACCACCGACGACACCTTGTGGCCCGCCTCGTAGAGGACCCCCACCACGTCGGTGAGGTAGTACTCGCCCTGGGCGTTGGCCGGGCTCAGCCGCCGCAGGGAGGGGGCCAGGACGCTCCGCCGGAAGCAGTAGATCGACGTGTTGACCTCCCGCACGTCGAGCTCCTCGTAGGTGGCATCGGCCTGCTCCACCACGCGGGCCACGTCGTCGTTCCGACCGCGGACGACCCCGCCC
>JBKQTE010000070.1:0-9859 GCA_052143315.1 Acidimicrobiales bacterium
CGGGCGCGGGCCCGCCCGCACGGCGCACCCTCCGGCCACCCGCCACCTCCCGCCGCCGGGCCGGCCGGGGCCGGCCCGGGCCCGAGTACGACTACGAGTGCGACTACGAGTGCGACTACGAGTGCGACTAGGAGTACGGCGTCGTCTGCGGTGGGGCGATCGGGCGCTTCGTCCGACGGGGACGCGGCTCGGGGACGCCGTCGGGCGGCGCGTTGGTGGCGGCGGCTGTTCCGGGGCGGGGGCTGACCGATCGGTCGGCCGGTCGGTCGGCCGGTCGGCGGGCGTCCGGCTCGAGCCGACCGCCCGAGGCCTGGCGGGTCGACGGTGACGGCGTCGGCCGGATGCCGCCGACGCCCCGGTCGCCGGGAGCATCGAGATCACCGTCCACCCCGGTGGCGGCGACCCGGCGGCGCTGGTAACGGTCGAGGAAGAACAGGGACAGGCGCCGGTAGAGCGCCCCCCGCTCCAACTGGAGCGAGGCGTAGGCCATGCCACCGAAGGGGATGGGGAGCCAGAAGTTGACCGCCCGGTAGGCGAGGACCCCGGACAGGGCCTCCCCGGCGGTCGGCCCGAAGCCGGTGATCATGGAGACGAGCACGAACTCGACCACCCCCAGGCCGCCCGGGGTGATGGGGATGGCAGCCAGGATGTTGGCCAGCCCGTAGGCGACCAGCAGGTCCACCGGGGAGATGAAGTGGCTGAAGGCGGCCACGAACACCCAGAGCGAGGCGGCGTCCAACAGCCAGTTGGCCGTCGCCCACCCCAACGCCCGGTAGAGGAGCGGCCGGTCGTCCATCAGGAGGGCGAACCGCTCGGCCATCCGCTCGACCAGGGCCGCCACCCGGTCGGGGTGGCGCAGGTGCAGCCGGACCGCCAGCCGCCGGACCAGGTCCTGGGCGTGGTGCTGGCCGCGGGTGAGGAGGTAGAAGATGGCCCCGAAGGCCCCCATCAGGACCACGCCGAGGGCGGCCGCCACGATCACCAGCACCGAGCCCGACTGGCCGTCGTGGCTGCTGGTCGGGGCGTGGAACCCGTGGATAAACAGGAAAGCGACCAGGGCGAACCAGAAGACGGCGTTGAGCACCACTGCCGAGCCGATGCCCTGGGTGCCGAGGGCGAACCCGGCGTCGGCGCCGCTCACCCCTGACTGGGTCAGCAGGCGGTACCCCAGGGCCGCCCCGGGGGCGGTGCCGCCGGGGGAGACGTGGCTGAGGGCCAGGGTGGACATGTTGATGCGGAAGAGCCGGAACCGCTTGGGGCCGTGGGGTGGGAGCACGGCATGGGTGAGCTGGGTGTAGGCGGCCAGCGCCCCGATCTCGAGGATCACCCCGAGGATCAGGTACTGGAAGTGGATGTGCCTGAGGGTGGTCACCTCGCTGCGATGGCTCGCCAGCAGCGGCAGCGCCACGTAGAAGACGAAGAGGAAGAGGAGCACCAGGCCGACGCTCACCCGGACCTGGCGGCGGACGAAGGGGCCCCGGTGCCACCACCGGCGGTGATGGGCGCCCGTCGCCTTCCCGGGAGCGTGGTGAACGCCCCGGGGTCCCCGTTCGCCCCGGGCTTCCGTCCCCGACCGCTCGGGGGAGGTCGGATCCGGCCCGTGCATCAGGTCTGGCTCCTGACCGCTGTCGACGCCCATTCCCCTCATGTTGGCACGCCGTTCCACGATCGACCTGACATGCTGGGCGGATGAGCGACGCCTCCTCTCCCGAGCCGAGGGGCCCGAGCGGGTCGCCCGGCGCGCAGGGGCCCCGTAGGGGCCGGCTCTTCAAGGCGTTCACCGACCGGGGCGTGCCCCTCCGGACCATCCTCACCGTCGACGCGGTGGTCATCCTCACCTGGGTGGCCTACCGCCTGGTCGGCCGCCTCCGCGAGGTGATCCTGTGGATCCTGATCGCCGCGTTCGTGGCCCTGGTACTGAACCCGGCGGTGGTCTTCCTGCAGCGGCACCGGCTCCGGAGGGCACCGGCCATCGGCCTGGTCTTCCTGGCGGCCATCGTGGTCTTCGCCGGGCTCCTGGGGCTGTTCGGCTACCCGCTGGTCAACTCGCTGACCCACTTCGCCGAGCAGCTCCCGACCATGGTCAAGCAGCTCGAGAAGGGCCACGGCCGGTTGGCCCACACCCTGCAGCGGCTCCACCTGCTCACGTGGGTCCAACGCAACGCTCCCAAACTGCAGACCGCCGCCAAGAACCTGGGCAAGCCTGCCCTGAGCATCGGGACCAACCTGGCCAAGGCCGTCTTCTCCACCATCCTGGCCCTGACCACCATCGGGTTCCTGTCGCTGTTCATGCTGCTGGAGGCGCCCAGGCTCCGGAGCGCCGCTCTCGGCGCCCTGCCCCGCGAGTACGCCCTGACCGTCGAGGAGGTGTCCCACCGGGTGTCCCGCTCGGTGACGTCCTACGTGCTCGGCACCTTCGCCCTCTCCTTCCTCTTCGGGGCGGTGGTGTTCGTGACGCTGGCCCTCCTCGGGGTCCCCTTCGCCCTGCTGATCGGCCTGTGGGTGGCACTGGTGGCGATGATCCCGCTGGTCGGCGGGTTGATCGCCGGCGTCCCCGCCGTGCTGATCGCCCTGCTGCACTCCCCGACGGCGGCGGTGGTCACCGTGATCGTCTTCGTCGGTTTCCAGCTGGTCGAGAACCACTTCCTCTATCCGGTGGTCATGTCCCGGACGGTCCGCATGAACCCCCTGTGGGTGCTGCTGGCGGTGCTGATCGGCGCCAATCTCGGCGGGGTCTTCGGATCGGCGCTCGGCGCCCTGGCCGGCGCCCTGGTGGCCATCCCGGTAGGCGGGGCCATCCAGGTGGTCTTCCAGGAGGTGTGGGCGCAGACCCGGGCCACCGGCACCGACGGTGAGGTCGACGCCGGGCCCGTGTCCGGAGGCACCTCGGCGATCGGCGCCGAGGGAGCCCGGCTGGAGACCGCTGGCACGGAGGAGCCGACCACCGCCGGTGAGGTTCCCGGCAGCGTTGCACCGGGCGGTGTCACTCGAGGGGCCGGCGGTGGTGCCGAGGGCCGGACAGGGGACCCGGCAACGGGCGCGCCTGCCCGCGATCACCGCGAATCGGTCCCGTAAGCTGCACCGGTGCGCGTCCTGGTTGTCATTCCGACCTATAACGAGTCCGACAACATCGACCGAGTCCTGCGGCGCGTCCGGAGCGCGCTGCCGGACGCCACCGTGCTGGTCGTCGACGACGGCAGCCCCGACGGCACGGCCGACCTGGCCGAGACCATCGGCAAGGAGCTCGGACAGATCGAGGTCCTCCGGCGCATGGAGAAGTCGGGGTTGGGGAGCGCCTATCGGGCCGGCTTCCGGTGGGGCCTCGACCGGGGCTACGAGGCCTGCGTGGAGATGGACGCCGACCTCTCCCACGACCCCGATGCCCTCCCCGGCCTGGTGGCCCCGCTCGACAAGGGGTTCGAGCTGGTGGTCGGCTCCCGGTACGTCTCCGGTGGGTCCATCCCCAACTGGGCCTGGCACCGCCGGCTGCTGTCCCGAGGCGGCAACGTCTACGCCTCGGCGCTCCTGGGGCTGGGCGTGACCGACTCGACCTCGGGGTTCCGGGCCTACGCCGCCAGCGTGCTCGACCGGATCGCGCTCGACAAGGTCCGCGCCGACGGGTACGGGTTCCAGATCGAGATGACCTACCAGGCCAAGCGGGCCGGGGCCCCGATCGTAGAGGTCCCTATCCGCTTCGTCGATCGGGTCGAGGGCGAGTCCAAGATGTCCCTCTTCATCGTGATGGAGGCCCTCGGCCTGGTGACCTGGTGGGGTATCCAGCGGGTGGTGGGCCTGTTCCGACCCACGAGGCGCGCCGGGCGTGACTGACCAGGGGTCCGGGCACGCCTCGCGCATCCTGATCGTCGACGACGAGCCGTACATCACCGACGTCCTCTCCTCGGCCCTCCGGTTCGAGGGGTTCGTGACCGACGTGGCCCCCAACGGGACGCAGGCGTTGGCCATGGCCCGCTCCCGGGAGTTCCACCTGATCGTGCTGGACGTGATGCTCCCCGACATCGAGGGTGTCGAAGTGTGCCGACGGCTGCGGGAAGCCGACGTGCCGGCGCCGATCCTCTTCCTCACCGCCCGGGACGCCATCGGTGACAAGGTGGCGGGGCTGCAGCTGGGGGACGACTACGTCACCAAGCCGTTCAGCATCGACGAGCTGGTGGCCCGGGTCCGAGCGGTGCTCCGCCGCACCCGCCCCGACTCGGGCGAGGCCGAGTCCCGCATGCGCTTCGCCGACCTGGTCATGGACGAGGAGGCCCACGAGGTCTGGCGGGCCGGTGAGTTGATCGAGCTCACGGCCACCGAGTTCAACCTGCTGCGGTACCTCCTGGTCAACGCCCGGCGGGTGGTGTCCAAGTCGGAGATCCTCGATGCGGTGTGGGACTACCACTTCGAGGGGGACCCCAACATCGTGGAGACGTACATCTCCTACCTCCGCAAGAAGATCGACTGCTACGACCCGCCCCTGGTGCACACCGTCCGCCGGGTCGGCTACAGCCTCCGCGAGCCGCGGTCGTGACGGACCGGTCCGACGTCCGGCCGCGGCGGTCCCGGCCCTGCTCCGGAGCGGGTCGACCGTGACCCTCCGGCGACGCCTGATCGCTACCATGATCATCCTGGTGGCGGTGGGTTTGGCTGCCGTCGACATCATCACGCTCAGCTCGCTGCACTCCTATCTCTACGGCCGGGTGGACGACCAGCTCAACGGCGCCCACCAGCTCGTCCAGCAGTACGTGCTCCGCACCGACGAGCGCGGGGTGCCGATCAAGGCGGCGGAGATCCAGTCGCGGGTGAGCCCCGAGGTCTACGTGGAGATCCTGAACTCGGAGGGTCACGTGGTGGTGTCGCGACCCTCCGGCACCAAGGCGCAGGCCGATCCGGCGCCCAAGCTTCCCGAGCCGCTGCCGGTGCGGCCGGCGCTCACCCAGAACCAGCAGGGGGTGTCGCACGGCACCTACCACCCCGACGGGAGCTCGGTGAACGTCCCCTCGTCGACTCGGAACGGCCCCGAGTACCGCCTGCAGGCGTCGGCCCTCCCAGGGGGCACGCTGGTGGTGGCCACGCGCCTCGACTCGGTCAATGCCACCCTCGATTCGCTCGAGGACATCGAGCTGGCGGTGTCGCTGGGCATGCTGGCGGCCCTGTTCCTGCTCATGACGATCCTGATCCGACGGGGGCTGCGTCCGCTGGAGATGATGACCGAGGAGGCGGACACCATCGCCGCCGGCGACCTCACCCGCCGGGTGGAGCCGTCGGACCCGGAGACCGAGATCGGGCGCCTGGGCCGGGCGCTCAACGGCATGCTGGGCCAGATCGAGGCGGCGTTCGCCCAGCGCACCATGTCCGAGGACCGGCTCCGCCGGTTTGTGGCCGACGCCTCGCACGAGCTACGGACGCCGCTCACCTCGATCCGGGGCTACGCCGAGCTGCTGCGCAAGGGGGCGCTGTCCGGGGAGGCGGAGCGCGAGCGGGCCCTCGTCCGGATCGAGAGCGAGGCGGCCCGGATGGGCGACCTGGTGGAGGACCTGCTGGTCCTGGCCCGCCTGGGCGAGGGCCCCGAGCCGGAGCGCCGGCGGATCGATCTGGTGCCGGTGGTGAGGGACGCGGTGGCCGATGCCCGAGCGGTGGACGGCAGTCGGACCATCACGGTCACCGCCCCGGGGCCGGTGGCGGTGGCCGGGGACGAACAGCGCCTCGGGCAGCTCATCCACAACCTGCTCGGCAACGCCCTCGCCCACACACCCAAGGGGACCCCGGTGGCCGTGCAGGTGGCTGCCGAGGGCGGGCGGGCCGTGCTCCGGGTGAGCGACCGTGGTCCGGGCATGGACGTCGAGCAGGCCAGCCGGGTGTTCGACCGGTTCTACCGGGGTGACGCCACCCGAAAGGACGGGGGGTCGGGTCTCGGGCTGTTCATCGTGGCGGCGGTGGCCAGGGGTCTCGGCGGCCACGTCACCGTGGACACCGCACTCGGACGGGGTGCCACGTTCGAGGTGGTGCTGCCGCTCTTCGGGTCGGGCCCGGTGGTCCCGGACGAGACGGCACCGCCGACACGCGCGACCCATCCGGCGACCCATCCGGCAACACGTCCGGCTACCACCACCGGGGGCCGGCCGGTGGGGAGGTCGCCGGTACCGGGCGACACCGGTCCCGCCCCCTCCGCCCGGGCCGGGACCTGACGGTCCGCGTGCTGGCATGCATCGACCGCGGCACGGGGCGGACGGTCCTGCTGCTGCACGGCCAGCCGGGGGACGGCGCCTCCTGGGCCCCGGTGATCGACCGGTTGGCGGACCGGTTCAGGGTGATGGCCCCCGACCGCCCAGGGTACGGGGCCACCGACTGCGGGCCGGTGGGGATGGTGGAGAACGCCGACATCTTGGCCGGGTTCCTGCGGAGCCGGAACGCAGGTCCGGCCACGGTCGTGGGGCACAGCTGGTCGGGAGGCGTGGCCGTGCTGATGGCCGCCCGGCACCCCGACGTCGTCCGGAGCCTGGTGCTGGCGGGTGCCGTCGGCTCACCCGACAGCGTGAACGGGCTCGACCGGCTCCTGGCCGTCCCGGGGCTGGGGGACGTGCTGACGGTGGCGGCCCTGGTCGCCATCGAGACGGTGCTGCCCTGGCTCCGCTCGGCCGCGGTGATGCCGGGGGAGGGCCTGGGGTCGGGGGAGGGGCCGGGTCCGGGTCCGGGCCCGGCGGAGGTCGGTGCCCGGGCGGGCGCGCCGGTCCACTCGTCGGCGGCCGCCAGGGTCCGCCGGTACCTGGCGGCGACGATGCCCGACGAACGCTTCCATGTCGGGTGGTCGGATGCCTGGGGCCGCGGTCGCCGTACCTTCATGGTGGAGCAGCGGGCGCTGCTGGCCGAACTGCCGTCGGTGACCGCCTGTCTGGGGTCGCTGGACGTCCCGGTGTCGGTGGTGGTGGGGGAGTGGGACGTGGTGGTCCCGCCGGCATCGGCCCGCAGCCTGGCCGCCGCCATCCCCGGGGCCGAGCTGGTACCGATACCCGGGGTCGGGCACTTCCTGGCCCGTGACGCCACCGATCGCCTGACCAAGGTCATCGAGTCCAGCGACGCCAGGGCCGGTGGAGCAGCCAACCCCGGTGGGTAGTGCCGGCACCCCTTACGACCTGGAACGGTTCGTCGTCGCCCAGGACGCCGGCCGGACCTACGATGGCGCCGTCACCGAACTGCGTGGCGGTCGCAAGACCGGCCACTGGATGTGGTTCGTGTTTCCGCAGATCGCCGGGCTGGGGCGCAGCGAGACCTCCCGACGGTTCGCGCTCTCGTCGCGGCAGGAGGCCGAGGCGTACCGGCGGCACCCGGTGCTCGGTCCCCGATTGGTCGAGTGCGCCGGCATCGTGGCCGACCTCGAGGGCCGTACCGCCGAGCAGGTCTTCGGCGCCGTCGACGCCCGGAAGCTGCACTCGTCGATGACCCTGTTCATGCGCGTCGACCCCGACGACCCGGTCTTCGCCCGGGTGGTCGACCGGTACTTCGACGGCCGGCCCGACGAGGCCACCGAGTCGCGCATCTGAGTCGGGCACTCCGCCACCGGTGCGCGGGCGGCATGCACGCCGCCGGGCGCCCTCGGTACCATCGACGGCGTGGCCGCAGTGGTGCTCCGTGGGCCGGCGAACACGGCTCCCGAGTCGATCGTGGGCCCGTTCCCGTCGCTGCAGGAGGCCGAGGAGTGGGCGTCCGCGCATCCTCGCCCGGGCGGTTACTCGATGGCACAGGAGGTCGTACCACCCGGGCGTCCGGGTGCCGACTCCCGGGTCTGACCGGATCGTCGTGCGGAGCCGCGCCCCGCCGGGCCGGCCGGCTCATCGTCCTGCCCGCGACCGGTGCGCGGGGGGAGCCGTAGGCTCGGGGAGGCCGAGAGGCCGGCCGCCCACCATGGAGGATGTCCCGATCGATGTCTGATGACACCATGCCGGCGGCGTTCCTGGGGCACGGGAGCCCGATGAACGCCCTGGAACGCAACCGCTACACCGAGGCGTGGCGGGCGCTCGGCAGCAGCATGCCGCCACCGAGGGCGATCCTGGCGGTCTCCGCCCACTGGTACGTGCACCTCACGGCGGTCACCGCCATGGCCCGTCCCCGGACGATCCACGACTTCTACGGGTTCCCCGACGAGCTCTTCGCCGTCGACTACCCGGCCCCCGGCGACCCGGGCCTGGCCGATGAGGTCGTCGAGCTCGTCGCGCCCACCTGGGTGGGGCTCGACCACGACAGCTGGGGCATCGACCACGGCACCTGGTCGGTGCTGATGCACGCCTTCCCCGACGCCGACGTCCCGGTGGTGCAGCTCTCCGTCAACGCCGGGCAGCCGTTGGAGTTCCACCTCGAGCTCGGCGCCAAGTTGGCCCCGCTGCGCCGACGCGGCGTGCTGATCGTGGCCAGCGGCAACGTCGTCCACAACCTTCGCCGGATCGACTGGGGTCAGCCCGGCGGCGGGTTCGACTGGGCCCGCCGCTTCGACGACGCCGCCCGTCGGGTCATGACCACCTCCCCCGGGGATGTCGTGTCCCTCCGGGACCACGCCGACTTCCACCGCGCCGTCCCCACCCCCGAACACTTCATCCCGCTGCTGTACCTCGCCGGTCTGGCCGATGCGGCCGGTTCGACCGCCGACATCCTGGTGGACGGCTACACCTACGGCTCGCTGTCGATGACCGCCTACACCCTCGACGCCCGGTGCCCCGAGCCGCCCGGGACCGACCTCGGTGCCGGCGTCGAGGTCGACGCCGCACCGCTGCCCGGTCCGGACCGGATCCCGGCCGACGACACCAACACCTGAGCCGCCCCCGTCCGCTGCCCCCGTCGGCTGTCCGCTGTCCCCCGTCCGCCAGCCGCCGTCCGCCGGGCGTCGAGGGAGCGGCGCCGGCTCGGCGCCGGTGTGACGTCAGACGACGGAGCCGCTGGGTGCCGTCGAGAACTCGGCTCCGGGGGCCAGGGCGTTGAACACGGCGGTGAACTTGAGCTCGGTCTCCACCAGCTCGGCGGCCGGCTCCGACCCCTCCACGATGCCCACGCCCGCCGCCAGCCGGGCGGTGTCGCCGTGGAGGGTGGCCGCCCGGATCCCCAGCACCCACTCGCCGTCGCCGTCGGCATCGACGTAGCCGACCGGCCCGGCGTAGTGGCCGCGCCGGTCGTCTTCGAGACGGTCGATCGTCGAGAGGGCCAAGGCCAGCGGCACCCCACCCACGGCCGGCGTGGGGTGGAGCACCGACACCAGGTCCAAGGCGCTGGGGACCGCGCCGGACCCGCCCGCCCGCAGTACTCCCCGGATGGCCGTGCCCAGGTGCACCACGTTGTGCAGGCGGACAAGCTCCGGCCGGTCCGGCACGTCGAGCGTCGAGCACAACGGGGCCAGGGAGGCGGCGATGGCCTCGACCACCAGCCGGTGCTCCCCGGCGTCCTTGGACGATCCCCGGAAAGCGGCGTCGTCCTGCTCGGACCCCTGCCGGGTGGTGCCGGCCAGGGGACGGCTGACCACGGTGGATCCCCGCCGGGCGACCAGCAGCTCGGGGCTGGCCCCGACGAACCGGCCGGCGGAGGTGGGCATCGAGAACACCGTGCAGTTCGGCTCGAGGGCGCGCCACCGGGCCAGCAGGGCCGGAAGGTCGGGAGGCTCCTCGAAGCGGACGTCGACCTGCCGGGCGAGGACCACCTTGGCCAGCTCGCCGTCTCGGATGGCCGCCACCGCGGTGGTCACCATGTCGAGGAACCGGGAGTCGGTCGATAGCGGCTCGACCACCACGGGGGCGGTGGGGCCGTCGCCGTGTTCGCCGGCGGTCCCGCCGCTACGCTGCCGGGCGAGCAGATCTCCCCTCGGGTCGTCGGCCGACGACCC
>JBKQTE010000071.1:0-3076 GCA_052143315.1 Acidimicrobiales bacterium
CCCAGGTCCAACAGACCGTGACGGTCGGCAAGGGCTCCCAGACGGTGACCTTCACGTCGACCAATCCGGGGTCCGTGACAACCGGTAGCCCGGACTACACGCCGACGGCCAGCTCGTCCGCCGGTCTGACCGTGTCGATCAGCCTCGATGCCTCGTCGAGCGGCTGCCTGTTGATCAGCGGCTCGGTGAGCTTCACCGGGGCCGGCACCTGCGTCATCGACGCCAACCAGGCCGGCAACGCCAACTACGACGCTGCAGTCCAGGTCCAGCAGTCGATCGCCGTGGGCCTGACCGCCCAGACCGTCACCTTCACCTCGACGGCCCCGACCAACGCCACCGTCGGCGGGGCCACCTACACCCTGGCCGCCACCGGGGGAGCCTCGGGCAACCCGGTCACCTTCACCGTCGACGCCTCCTCCACCGCCGGTGCCTGCTCGGTCACCTCGGCCGTGGTCAGCTTCACCGGGGCGGGAAGCTGCGTGATCGACGCCAATCAGGCTGGCAATGTCATCTACGCGGCAGCACCTGAGGTCGAGCAGTCGATCACCGTTGGCAAGGGCTCCCAGACGGTCACCTTCCAGACCAGCGCTCCCACGGGTGTCACCTTCGAATCTTCGCCGTACCTGCCGACGGCAACCGCGTCGTCGGGGCTGCCGGTGGCGATCTCGCTGGACGCCTCGTCGACCGGCTGCACACTGACCAGCGGGACGGTCACCTTCACCTCCGCCGGGACCTGTGTCATCGACGCCAACCAGGCCGGCAACGCCAACTACAACGCCGCTCCCCAGGTCCAGCAGTCGGTGGTGGTTTCGCATGTCGCGCAGACCGTCACCTTCACCTCGACGGCCCCCGGCGACGCCGTGGCCGGGGGGCCGGACTACACCCCGACCGCCACCGCCTCGTCGGCCCTGCCGGTGGCCCTCACCATCGACGCCTCCTCCTCGTCGGTGTGCGCCATCACCGCCGGGGTGGTCAGCTTCACCGGGGCCGGCAGCTGCGTCATCGACGCCAACCAGGCCGGCAACGCCAACTACGACGCCGCTCCCCTGGTCCAGCAGACCTTCACCGTCGCCAAGGCGTCCCAGACCGTCACCTTCACCTCGACCGCCCCCACCGGTGCCACCTTCGGCGGGCCGGCCTACTCGCCGACCGCCTCGGCCTCGTCGAGCCTGCCGGTGACGGTCACCGTCGACGCCTCGTCGTCGGCGGTCTGTGCCATCGTCGCCGGGTCGGTCAGCTTCACCGGCACCGGCACCTGCACCCTCGACGCCAACCAGTCGGGGAGCGCCAACTACGACGCCGCCCCCCAGGTCCAGCAGGCCTTCACCGTCGCCAAGGCATCCCAGACCGTCACCTTCGCCTCGACGGCCCCCACCAACGCCACCGTCGGCGGGGCGACCTACACGCCGATCGCCTCGGCCTCGTCGAGCCTGCCGGTGGCGCTCTCGCTCGACGCCTCGTCGGCCGGCTGTGCCCTCTCGGGGGGCGTGGTCAGGTTCACCGGCGTGGGCACCTGTGTGATCGACGCCAACCAGTCGGGGAGCGCCAACTACGACGCCGCCGCCCAGGTCCAGCAGACCTTCGGCGTGGTGGCCGGCGCACCCGGGGCTCCCACCATCGGGACCGCCACCGGCGGGAACGGGGACGCCACCGTGACCTGGACCGCCCCGGCGAGCAACGGGTCGCCCATCACCGGCTACACCGTGACCGCCTACCAGGGCGGGACCGCGGTGGGCACGGTGCCGGCCGGACCGTCGGTGACCTCGGTGGTGTACCCGGGGCTGACCGACGGCACGGCCTATACCTTCACGGTGACGGCCACCAACAGTGTCAACAGCGGAGCGCCCTCGGGTCACTCCAACTCGGTGACCCCGAGGCAGCCGGGACCGACGGCGGTCAGCGGACTGTCGGTGTCCCTCTCCAACCCCTACGCCGGCCTGTCGACCAGCCTGACGGTCCGCTTCACCACCTCGGCGTCGGGAGCCCTCGGTGCCGGGGGGACCATCCTGGTGGGCGCCGTGGTCGGTTCGGTGCTGCCGACATCGGCCTCGGACTACTCGATCAGCGTGACCGGGCCCGGCTCGCCGGCGGCCACCGTCTCCTCGGTGGTGGTGCCGCCCGGCCAGCCGGACAGCCTGGTCCAGCTGACCCTGGGGACGTCGACCATCGGCAACGGCGACACCGTGACCATCACCATCGCCGGCGTCACCAACTCGCCGACCGCCGACCCCAGCAGCGTCCTCATCATGAAGACGTCGTCCGACGTGACGTTCGTGTCCGCCTTCTACGCTCTCTACGGGCCCGGGTTCACCCAGGGCTACTGGATGGCCGCCAGCGATGGCGGGGTCTTCTCCTACGGCGGGGCGGCCTTCTACGGATCGACCGGCTCGCTCACCCTCAACAAGCCGATCGAGGGGATGACCGCCACCGCCGACGGCAAGGGGTACTGGATGGTGGCCTCCGACGGCGGGGTCTTCGCCTTCGGTGACGCCGGCTTCTACGGATCGACCGGGTCGATGACGCTGAACTCGCCGATCGTGGGCATGGCCGTCACCCCCGACGGCAAGGGGTACTGGCTGGTGGCGGCGGACGGCGGCCTGTTCTCCTACGGCGATGCCGGCTTCTACGGGTCGCTCGGTGGACAGCATCTCAACGAGCCCATCGTGGCCATGGCCGCCACCCCCGACGGCAGGGGGTACTGGATGACCGCCTCCGACGGCGGGATCTTCGCCTTCGGCGATGCCGGCTTCTACGGCTCGGCCGGGTCCTTGAACCTCAACAAGCCGATCGAGGGGATGACGGCCACCCCCGACGGCAAGGGGTACTGGCTGGTGGCCTCCGACGGCGGGGTCTTCGCCTACGGCGACGCCCAGTTCCACGGCTCGGCCGGCTCGCTGGTGCTCAACTCGCCCATCGTGGGCATGGCCACCAACGTCCAGTCCGGCGGGTACTACCTGGTGGCCGCCGACGGCGGCATGTTCTCCTACGATGCGCCGTTCTACGGGTCGCTCGGTGGACAGCACCTCAACAAGCCCATCGTGGCCATGGCGTCGTGAGGCGCTGACCGGTGGGTCGG
>JBKQTE010000072.1:0-26728 GCA_052143315.1 Acidimicrobiales bacterium
GTCGTCGCCGTGGACGAGCTGCCGCTCGAGCACCCGGCGGCCAGCAGCGGCAACGCCAGTGCGGCGGCCAGGAGCACCCCGGTCTTGGTCCGGCTTCTGATCATTCTTCCTCCCTAGTGAGTACGGATGATTGGTGACGCATGGACAGGACACTGGACGGGGGCCCGTGGGGGCCCGTGGGGGCCGGCGGCAACGGCGGCCGCACGGCGGCCCGGGCCCGCGCCGGTTACTCGCCCGCTCCCGCCGCCACGGGGGGCAGGACGGGCTCCGCCTCACCCAGGTACCGGTCCAGGACCTCCTGGCCGGCCTCCGACGCGGAGCCGGCCCAGCCGACCCGGCCCCGGGTGAGGATGACGCAGCTGTCCGCCATCTTGAGCGCCCGGTGGACGAACTGCTCGCTCAGCACGATGGTGATCCCGGAGCTTCGGGCCTCGTCGAGGCTCTGGAAGACCGACTCCGTCACGGACGGTGCGAGGCCGAGCGACAGCTCGTCAGCGATGATCAGCTTGGGCGACACGGCGAAGGCTCGGGCGAGGGCGAGCATCTGCTGCTCACCGCCCGACAGGCTCCCGGCCCGCTGGGACGGGCGCCTGCCTAGCACGGGAAACTGCTCGATGGCCCGCTCGATGGCCGCCGACCGCTCGCCGCGCGGCTCCTGGGCGACCGCCATCCGCAGGTTGTCGGTCACCGACAGGCGGGGGAAGATCCCGCGTCCCTCGGGGATGTACGTCAGGCCCAGCCGGCGGATGCGGTGGGCGGGCAGCGTGGTGATGTCCTGCCCGTCGAAGGTAACCCGGCCGGCGGTCGGTGGCACGAGGCCGGAGACGGCACGGGCGAAGGTGCTCTTGCCGGCGCCGTTCACGCCGAGCACGGCTAGGACGGAGCCCGGAGCCACGTCGATCGAGACCCGGAACAGGGCCTGGGACGGTCCGTAGCTGACGTCGAGGCCCTCCACCCGGAGCAACGGCTCGGTCATGCCCCGTCCCCTTCCACCGGCGCCCCGGGTGCCGTCGTGGCCCCCGCCTGCTCGGTCGCCGTGCGCGTCGGGGGCTCCACGTCACCGAGGTAGGCGGTGCGCACCGCCGGGTCGCTGCGGACCTCCTCGGGGGTGCCCATGGCGATCCGCTCCCCGAAGTCGAGGACCACCACCGAGTCCGACAGGGCGAGCACGGCGGCGACGTCGTGCTCCACGATGACGAGCGAGAGCCCGTCGTCGCTCTGCTCCACGATCTCCCCGAAGACGGTGACCAGGTTCTCCGACCCGTGGAGATCGAGGCCGGACAGCGGTTCGTCCAGGAGGAGGACCCGCGGCTGGCTGGCCAGGGCGCGCCCCACCTCGACGAGCCGGATGACCCCCAGCGGTAGGGCGGCCACCGGGGCCTTGGCCACGTGGGTCAGATGGAGGAGCTCGAGCAGCCCGTCGACCTTGTCGGTCTCCCCCACGGCGGTGCGGAACAGGGCCCGGGGATCGAGCATGTCCCGCCACATCCGGTGGGGGGCGACGCGGGCCCGGTAGGCGAGCACGAGGTGCTCGCGGACCGTGAGCCCCATGAACAGCTCCGGCTGCTGGAACGTCCGGGCCAGGCCCCGGCTCGCCCGGTGCCGGGCGGACATGTCGCTCACGTCGTCGCCCTGGAGGTGGACCCTCCCCGCGTTGGGGCTGCGCAGCCCGGACAGGACGGCGAGCAGCGTCGACTTTCCGGCGCCGTTGGGCCCGACCAGGCCGACGATGCTCCCCCGTCGGACGTCGAGGGACACATCCGAGAGCGCGGCCAGCCCGCCGAAGCGGACGGTGATCCCGTCCGCCGAGAGCGCGGCCGGACCCGCGCCTCCCGCAGTGGCCCCCGTCGCCCCGGCGTCGGTCGCGGTGGCCATCACGGCGTGTTCCCCGCGACGCCGGGGACCACGCCGACGGCCTCGGTCTCGGCCACCCCGGCCTGGACCTCGTCGGCGAAGTGGTCGTCGGCCAGACTGTCGGGCGCCACGCGCTGGAGCAGGTGGCGCAGGCGGCGACTCTGCTCGGCCAGGATCCCGTCCGGGTACTTGGCGGCCGAGATGGCGCCGAGGCCGAAGATCACCGGCAGCACGTTCGCCGTCCACGTCGGGAGGTACGCCTGGCAGAGCGCCGGGAGCATCACGAAGGCGAGCCCGGCCACCAGCGCGGCGGTGGTGGACCGGATGCCGATGGTGACCAACGCGGCGAACCACACGATCCCGGCGAACGTGGCGAATTCGCTCGGCACCACGGTCGACTGCGACACGGCCAGGAGGCCGCCGCCGACGCCGGCGATGAACGCGGCCGTGGCCCCGGCCAGCACCTTCATCTGGACCACGCTGATGCCGGACGTCCGGGCACCGGCCTCGCTCCATCGGGCCGCGTTGAGGGCGAGCCCGGTCGTGGAACGGCGCAGGTTGACGATGAAGAGGGAGACGACCACGAAGGCGGCCAGGCACAGGTAGGCGTAGGAGATGCTGGAGCTGGCGAAGTCCGGGCGGTTCAGGGTCACGCCGAGGCCCTGGTTCACGAAGGTCGGCAGGGTGAACACGAGGTTTTCGATGAGCAGCCCGAAGGTCAGCGTCACCAGAGCCACGTAGAGGTCACCGAGGCGGATGCTCAGGAACCCGATGAGGGCGCCGAGCCCCATGGCCACGGCCCCCCCGGCGACCACGGCGGCGAGGACGGGCCACCCGAGGTGATTGGCGAACTCGGCGGTGGTGAGGGCCCCCACGCCGGCGAAGGTGATCTGGCAGAGCCAGAGCATCCCGCCCTCCCCGGTGACCAGCGTCCACGAGAGGAAGATCACGGCGAAGGCGAAGGCCTGGGACGTCAGCCCCACCCAGAAGCCGCCGACGACCAGCGGCAGGGCCACAGTGACGGCGACGAGCGCCAGCGGTCCCGCGTACCGCCCGAAGAAGTTGAGCGAGGCCGTCTCGACGACGGTGGACGTCGAGGCCGCCAGCTTGCTCTCACCCTGCGGGGTGATCGCCCGGTCCAGGGCCCCGCCCCACCCCTCGGTCTCCCCCACCCGGCCGCCGCGGACGAGGTTGTAGAGGAGCACCACGGCGATGACGATGAACGGGACGGCATCGATGATCTCACTCGTCCAGGCGCTGGCCGGCGGGAGGTACCGCTGGATCAGCGAGGTGGCCACGCCCATCAGGAGCCCGACCCCGACGGCTATCGGCAGGCTACGGAGCTTGGCGGCGATGACGGCGGCGAACGAGGCGGCGATGAGCAGTGTGAAGTTGACAGCGTCGAGCCCGATGATGGGCGCGGCCAGCACCCCGGTGAGCCCGGCGAGGAAGGTGGTCACCGCCCAGACGCCGATCGAGATGGCTGTCGGGTTGGTGCCGGACAGATCGGTCATGGCCGTGGAGTCGACCATGGCCCGCACCTTCAGCCCGACGTCGCTGTACTTGAGCACCAGCGCCCCGGCCACCACGATCACGAGGACGCTGATGTACACGATGACCTGGTCCAGCGTGACGGGCACGCCGAGGAAGTGGAACACCCTCACCGGTTCCGGGGCCAGCCCCGGTGCCTGCTGGATGGCCTCACTGCCGAAGATCAGGGTGGCGACGGACGGGAGGGCGACCGAGAGGCCGATGGTGGCCACCACCTTGGTCAACGGAGAGGAGAGGCGCAGGTGGCGGAAGAGGATGGCGTAGAGGAACACCCCGAGCACGGGCGCGGCGATCAAGATGGACACGGCGCCGGCGGCCGGGATGCTCCAGGTCTGCTGGGTGTGGAGGTAGTAGTAAAGGCGGGCGATGAAGAAGGCCATGGCGCCGAAGGCGAAGTTGAGGATGCCGGATGAGGTGTACGTGATTACCAGGCCCGCGGACGCGATCGCGTAGATGCCGCCGAGCACCAATCCCGCGATGACGAATTGCAGCAACTCGAACTCCCCCTGTAGTGCCGCTCGACCCCCCGCCCAGCGCGATGAGGGGTCGGCGACCCACTCATCCGGTCAGTGCCTCCATCGGCTCGACCGTCGACAGGCCTCGTACACGTTCTTTCCGCGACAGAACACCGTATACCAAATAGGGGAAGCACTCTTGCCCGTTCGGGGCAGGTTTGTTTCCGTTCCGCCCCCGCCCGCCGACCTCCCCACCGGCCCGGACCCACCGGCCGTGGGGACACCCGCTCGGTCCATCCTGAAGAACGGGGATTCCGGCGGGGGACCCGTCCCCCATCCCTCCACGTCTCCCATCCCTCCACGTCCCCCGGCGTCCGTCCGTGCCCGCACCGGATCAGTCTTGCAGGCCCGTCGGAAGCGCACGGGTTACGGGGCGGCCACGGCGGGCATCACCCGGTCGACCACGGTGCGCAGGTAGCGCCACGCGACCTCGGGGGGCAGTCCGCCGATCAGAGGGTGGAGCTGGAGCGGCGTGCCTGAGCGGATCAGGGCGACGGCCTCGTCCACCGTGACGATGCGGTGGCTGGCATCCTCCGCACGCAGCTCCTCGGCCGAGGTCGCGGCGGACAACGACGCGCTGTGGGGCGTCCCCTCGTTGAGCGCCGCGTACATCGTGACATCGTGCATGAGGTAGGGGCCGAGCTCCTCCCAGGCGAGGTCGACGTCCTCGGCGACGAACAGTGCCGTCGTCGCGTCGTCCTCGGGGAGCAGGCACATGCCGGGCTCGTGCCCGTGCGCCTCCGACTCCTCGCGGTAGGCGTGCTCCAGTGCCGGGTCGCCGCGCTGGGCGAGGAAGCCGAGCCCGTGCCGGCCGGCCCGTCGGGCGGCGGCCACGCTCCCGCCGCCCCATGCCACCACGGGGCCGCCCGGCGTGAACGGGGGCGGGGTGACCCGGACGGTCCGGCCCTCGTACTCCAGGGGCTCACCCGACTTGGCCCGGAGCAGCACCCCGAGATGCTCTTCGGCGATGGCACCCCGTCGGTGGAAGTCGACCGCATGCATCTCGTACTCCTCGGGCCGGTAGCCGATGGCGGCCACGTAGCTCACCCGGCCCTGGCTCAGGATGTCGATGACCACCATCTCCTCGGCCAGCCGAATCGGGCGGTGGAGCGGCAGGACGACGGCGGCCACCATGATCGGCAGAGTCGTGGTGCGGGCCGCCATGGCGGTAGCGAGGATCAGCGGGGACGGGAGGTAGCCGTCGGACATCCCGTGGTGCTCGCACAGGATGGCCGCCAGCGCCCCGCGGTCCTCGGTCCACTCGGCCATCTCGAGCGCCGCCCGGTACAGCTTGGTAGTCGGCGCACCGGTCGCCGGTGCCCGCATGTCGAACCGCATCGTGAACACGGGCCCTCCTCGGATCGTCGGGCGGAGGTCGGCGGAGGCGGCCGTCCGCCCGGGCTGCCGGTCGCCGGACGCGAGTTCTACACCAGGGAGCGACGGCGCACACGGAGGGCCCACAAACCGGCGGTCCCGACGGGGGCGCCCGGCACTACACTCCGGACGGTCATGACCCGAGAGCCCGGAAGGACGCCAGCGTGATCTTCATCGTCGTCAAGCAGAAGGTACGGGCCAAGTACGCCGACGACTGGGTGAACCTGGTGGCGGACTTCACCGCCGCCACCCGTGCGGAGCCCGGGAACATCTGCTTCGAGTGGTCCCGGAGCGTCGACGACCCCACGGTCTACGTCCTGGTCGAGGCGTTCAAAGACACGGCAGCCGGCGAGGCGCACGTCCAGTCGGAGCACTTCAAGACGGCCAGCGCACAGCTCGCCAACTGGCTCGCCGCCGTCCCGGAGATCGTCCACATGGAGGCGCCGGGCGATGGGTTCGCCCCGATGACCTGAGCCACCGGCACAACGGGCGTACGGGTGGCCGGCGGCTCGGGCTAGGGCTGGTCCCGCAGGTCGTCGTCGAGATCGACGTCGAACGTGCGGAACGCCATGGCCAGCAGGTCGTAGGCGCCGACGGTGAAGACGACGTCCATGAGCTGGCGGGTGTCGAGCTCGGCAGACAGCGAGGCCCAGGTGTCGTCGGAGAGGCGAGCGTCCCGCACGAGCTCGTCGGCCGCAATCAACAAGGCGGCCTCGAACGGTGACCAGCTCCCGTCCTGGGGCCCCGACCGGACGTGCTCGAGCTCGGCCTCGCTGATCCCGGCGTCCCCGGCCAGCACCGCGTGCTGCGCCCACTCGTAGGCTGCGTCACGCAGCACGGCGACCCGCAGGACGAGCAGCTCGCGCTGGCGGGGCGTGATCGTCGACGCGAACAGCACGTGGCCGTTGAAGTGGTGGTAGGCGGTGGTGAGCTCCGGATGGTGGGCGAGCATCCCGAGCGCGTTTAGGCCCTTCGGCCGCGACGGGTCACGCGAGGGGAACGGGTACCGGGGGTTGGGGGGCCGGAGCGCGGCGATGGCGTCGGCCATCCCCGGCGGCCACTCGCCGGGCGGGAGCGGATCGACCCGGCCCATATCAGGTGTTGCGTCCGCCGTTGACGCCGATCACCTGGCCGGTCACGTACGACGCCTCGTCGGTGACCAGGAAGGCGGTGGCTGCGGCGACGTCCTCGGGGCGGCCGATCCGACGTACGGGGGTACGCTGCTCGTGCTCCTCGACCGCTCCGCCGAGACGGCCCTGCGCCTCGCTGGCCCGCAGCATCGGTGTGTCGATGAAGCCGGGCGGGATGGTGTTGACGGTGATGCCCTTGGGTCCGAACTCGAGCGCCAGGGACTTGGTGAGCCCGATGACGGCGGCCTTGGAGGACACGTACGCGGCCATGTAGGGCTGGCCGCCCTGGGCGCTCGAGGAGGAGATGTTGACGATGCGACCCCAGCCGGCCTCGAGCATGTGAGGGATCACCACCTGGCAGCAGTGATAGGTGCCCGTGAGGTTCACCGTGAGGACTCGCTGCCACGTCTCGAGGTCGATCTTGAGGAACGGGCCGAACTGCTCCAGCCCGGCGTTGTTGACGAGGATCGTGGGGGCACCGAGGCTCTGCGCGACATGGTCGACGGCCGCCTCCACCCCGGCCCGGTCGGTGACGTCGGCCTCGACGTCGATCGCCTTGCCGCCACCGGCGGTGATGGTGGCGGCGGCCTCGTCCGCCGACGCGGCGTTGCGGTCCAGCACGGCGACTGCGGCCCCGTCGGCGGCCAGCCGGGCGCTGATGGCCAGACCGATCCCCGAGCCGCCACCGGTGACCACGGCCACCTTGCCGCGCAGGTCCCGGGCCCCCGGGCCGGCGCCGGCGTCACTCACTGGATCGGCTCGTTGCCGGCGAAGGTCGTGCGGTGCATGTCCCGGGGGGAGCCCGGATCGTAGGGCAGGGCGCGGTGGAGGACGCCGCGGTTGTCCCAGACCACCACGTCGCCGACCTGCCACTCGTGGCGGTAGACCCGCTCGGTGGTGGTGGCCCGGGCGAGGAGGTCGTCGAGGAGGGCCCGGCTCTCCTCGGGGTCCATGCCGACGACGTAGTCGGCGGTGGCGCCGAGCACCAACGATTTCCGGCCCGAGCGGTGGGTCCACACGAGCGGGTGCTCCTTCGCCGGGCGCTGGCGCATCATCTCGAGGACCTCCGGGGAGGGATTCGGATTCTGCAGGCGCTGGGACGCCTCCATGGTGTGGACCACCCGGATCGACTCGCAGCGCGCCTTCTCTTCGTCGGACAGGTCATCGTAGGCCTGGTACGAGCTGGCGAACTCGGTCTCGCCACCCGAGTCGGCCACGGCGTGGGCGCTCAACATGGTGGCCATGATGGGGACGTCGTCGGTGCACCCGTCGATATGCCAGTCGAAGGTGCCCTTCAGGTACGCCGCCGCCGGGTTCTTGTCCGGGTTCAGCGTCACCAGGAAGATCTCGGGGTTCTCCCCCCGGCCCAGCTTCTCCACCGTGCCGAGCTTGCGACTGAACGCCACCTGGGCCTCGTCGTCGAGGTGCAGGCCGCGGAAGATGAGCGCACCGTGCGCCTCGAGGGCCTCGAGCGTCGCCTCCGGCAGGGCGACGTCGTGCATCAACTGGTCCCGGTCGACGCCCTCCACCAGTGCGCCCACCGTCGATGTCAGCTTCTCGGTCTTGAGCACGGTCACGCGTGATCCCCCTTCGTCTCCAGGTCTGTTGCCGATGATACGGATACTCTACTTAGATGTGAACGCCGTTTCCGCCCCAGGGCAGGAGGCCCACAGGCGACGTCAGTCGATGAACTCCGCCGTCCGACGGTGGAACCGCCACGTCCCCTCGGCGTGGTGGAGGACGTCGTGGTACCGGCCGACGAGCTGCACCGCCCAGCCGTCCCTGCCCTTCAGGAGGAAGAGGACGTCGCTGCTGGCCCGGGCCTCCTCCTCGCACCAGTCGGTGACGTGGGTGTTGACGACGACGTGGCGCTGGGGCCGCTTCGGCGTCCACTGGGCGAACGCCCGGCGGAGGGCGTCGTGGCCCTCGTGGGTCCCGAGGCCCGGGATCTCACAGGCGCCGTCCGAGCAGAAGGTGGCGACGACGTCGTCGGTCCGACCGTCGTCCAACGCCTGAGCGTAGGCGGCCAGGGTGGCCCGGATGCCCTCTGCGGCATCGGCGTAGTTCATCGTCGGCCTCGTCTCCGGTGTCGGTGGTCGCGCTCAGAGGCCGAGGTCGACGACCGGCCGCTCGAGCGGGTTGAGGTTGATCTGGTGCAGGGCCGGGAGCAGCTGCTCGTACGGAAGGCCGGCGAGGAAGCCGTCGACAGTCCGCTCGAAGTTGGCGACACCGCCCTCGATCCCCTCGGAGAGGCGCATGTACTCGAAGCTCCTGGCGTGGAGGCCCCGCTGCTGGCGGGGGAGGTTCGAGAAGTCCTGGATGGGGATCGGGGGCACTCGCGGGTCGTCGTGGTCCCACGGCTCGGGCGGCGTGGGCCTCTCCCCCGTGCGCCCCTCCGGGAACCGGGTGAGCGACCAGATCTCCATCAGCGTCTCCTCCGGTCCCAGCGGGCGGAACCGGTATGACGAGGCGCTGGAGTACATCGGCAGCACGTAGAAGTGCGGGAAGCAGTAGCCCATGGGCTCGTTCAGTCCGGCCTCCTCGAGTTCGTTGAGGTCGGGGATGTCGCAACCTCGCTGGCGGTGCCAGTCCACGACGGCGTCGTTGAGCGTGCGCTGCCAGGTCGCCAGGGCCAGGACTGGGTCCGCCGGGAGCTCGATGTCGCGCAGGCCCTCGGCGATGGCCACGTCGTTGGCGTGGACCATGCCGGCCATGCCGTCGCTCATCGTGTGCAGGTAGTGGATCTCCGACTCGACGAAGGTCCGCGGGTCGAACGCGGTCGGGTCGCGCGGCGGGTACCTCCCCGGGATGACCAGCTGCGGGTGCGTCTCGACAACGTGGTACTGCTCGAGGAACGCCTCCTCGGCCAGCTTCCAGTTGACGGGGAGGCGGAACGAGTACCACCACTCGGCCCTCAGCGACTCCATCTTCCAGGCGTCGAGGGTGGTGGCGAACGGCTCGATGCACTGCCGGAGCGGCGGCGCGCCGTCGTCGAGGTTGATCCACGCGCACCCTCCCCACACCTCGCAGCGCACCGGGGTCAGATCGAGGTCGCCGGGCCGCAGGTTGTGCTCGGCGAAGGTCCGGGCCTTGGAAACGAAGGTGTTGGTGCCGTCCGGGGCGTAGCACCAGCCGTGGAAGGGGCACACGAAGCCGTTCTCGCAGGTCCCGCGGCCCTCGGCCACCCGCACGCCGCGGTGCCGACAGGCGTTCTGCAGCGCCCGCGCCCCTCCGTCCTCGGTGCGGACCACGAGGATCGACTGGTCGAGGATCTGGTACTCGGTGAAGTCGTCGGGCTGCGGGATCTCCTCGAGCCGGCACGCCATCTGCCAGGTGCGGGACCAGAGGAGGTCGACCTCCAGCTGGAAGAAGCCCGGATCGTAGTAGCGCTCCTTGGGGATCCGGTCCGGGAGCTCCACTGCGAACGGCACGGGATTCGCCGACCGCTTCTGATCCGTGATCGCCATCTCGAAGCTTCCCCTTCCCGTACGTACCGCGCCGTATACTAACCGGTCGGTACAGACCCGAGATTGCGCTCGTGGCGGTGCCGAAGTCTCCGAGGAAACAGTGACTGGACGGACGCGGACCCACTATGACCCACCCCGAACCCACGCCTGACCACGACCCGGGCCCGCTCGATGCGGACGTCCTGATCGTCGGTGCCGGCGTGACCGGCATCTACCAGCTGCACCTGGCCCGTGAGGCCGGCTTCTCCGCCCTGGTGCTCGAAGCCGGGGGCGGCGTGGGCGGGACCTGGTACTGGAACCGCTATCCCGGGTGCCGGTTCGACTCGGAGAGCTACACCTACGCCTACCTGTTCTCGAAGGAGCTCTTCGCCGAGTGGGAGTGGAAGGAGCAGTTCGCCGAGCAGCCCGAGACCGAGCGCTACCTCAACCACGTGGTCGACCGGTTCGACCTCCGCCGCCACATGCGCTTCGACACCCGGGTCACGTCGGCCACCTACGACGAGCCGTCGGGCACATGGGTGGTGGTGGCCGACGACGGCTCCGAATTCAGGTCGCGATACTTGGTGGCCGCCACCGGCGTGCTCTCGGTGCCGTTCTACCCGGACGTTCCGGGCCGCGAGGACTTCCGCGGCAAGTCGTACCACACGGGGTTGTGGCCGCTGTCCCCGGTCGACTTCGCCGGCAAGCGGGTCGCCGTGATCGGCACCGGCTCGAGCGGCGTGCAGATCGCCCCCGTGATCGTCGACGAGGTCACCTCGTTGACGGTGTACCAGCGCACCGCCGGCTGGTGCACTCCATTGAACAACACCCCCATCACGCCCGAGGAGCAGGAGCAGCTCCGTGCCGGCTTCGAGGTGATGCGCGAGGTGCTGAACACCTCCGTGGCCGGGTTCCTCCACCCGTCCAACGAGCGCTCCGCCTTCGACGACTCGGCCGAGGAACGCCAGGCCTTCTTCGAGACGATGTGGCGGAGCCCGGGCTTCTCGAAGCTGTCCAGCAACTACGCCGACGTGCTTTTCGACGAGGCGGCCAACGCTGAGTGGTGCGAGTTCATCACCCGGAAGATCCGCAGTATGGTCGAGGATCCCGCGGTGGCGGACAAGCTCATCCCGAAGGACCACGGCTTCGGCGAGAAGCGGCCCCCGTTCGTGACCGGCTACTACGAGATGTTCAACGACCCGAAGGTCACCCTCGTCGACCTCCGGCAGACGCCGATCGTGCGGATCACCGAGCACGGCATCGAGACGACCGAAGGCGAGCGGGAGTTCGACATCATCGTGTGGGCCACCGGGTTCGACTTCGGCACCGGCGCCCTCCTGCGCATGGGTATCCGCGGGAGGAACGGCCTGGCCCTCGAGGCCCACTGGGCGGACGGCCCGAAGACGTTCCTCGGCGTGCAGACGACCGGTTTCCCCAACTTCTTCCTCCCCGGCGGCCCGCATGCCGCCGCCGGCAACAATCCGCGCTACAACGGCGATCAGGTCGAGTTCATCACCGATGCGCTCATCTTCGTCCGGGACCACGGCTTCGATACCATCGAGGTCGGGCCGGAGGCCGAGGCCGCGTGGACGGCCATGGTCGACCGGGGCGCGCAGCACGCCTCCTTCGGTGAGGCCAGCTACTTCTTCGGCACCAACATCCCCGGCAAGCCGGTGAAGTACCTCCTGAACTCGGGTGGCCGGCCCAAGCTCTTCAAGGAGATCGCCAAGGTCGTCGACAGCGACTACGCGGCCTTCCGGCTGGGCCGGGCGTCAGACGGTGGCGACCGGCGTGAGGGGTGAGCCCACGATCCCGGGCATGCGGAGGGGCGGCGCGGTGAGCAGGAACCGGCTGCGGGCGTGCTCACGCAGCCACGACGCCAGTTCGTGCAAGTACCACATCTCCCCCAGCGGGACACCCAGCTTGAAGAGACAGAGGTTGTGGATGGGGAGGAACGAGTGCCGGCCCTCCTTGCGGTCCCGGCCGAGCAGCCCCTCGACCGCGTAGTTGTCGGCCGCCAGCGCCGAGATCTGCGACTCAGCGATCCACTCGAGCAGCGAGTCGTCCCGGGCGTCGAGGTAGCTGCACAACGTGAAGATCTTGGCGGGGTCCGGGTCACGCTCGTACTCGAGGATCCGGGTGGCGAACCCGGTGTGGAGCAGGAGCATGTCCCCGGGCTCCACGACGACGTCGTCCTCGGCCATGATCTCCTCGAGCAGGGCCCGGTCCACCGCCCGCCAGTCGTCGCCCAGGTGGGCGGCCAGGTCGACGAGGACGCCCCGGCCCTGCACCCCGTGGTACGCCATGTGCTCCAGGCCCAGGTGGCGGGCGAAGCAGCGGTGGGAGCCGCCGTCCCCCGCCGCGTCGGGCGTCGGTCCGACCAGGTCGATGCCGGCCCGGTACCCGTTGTAGTAGACAGCCTCCTCCACCCCGTCGCCGTCGGCGTCGAACTCGGCGCCGACGTGGGCGAGCGAGTCCCACTGCGTCGAGTACTGGAGCGACAGGGTGACCACGTCGTCCGCCCACACGTCGACGTACTTCGGGTCCCCGAAGTCCGCCATCGCGCTCATGTGGATGTTGTAGAAGGTGCCGGCGTTGCCGTCCATGTCCTCGGTCGGGGCGAGGACGGGTGGGTACCGCCGCTGGTTCAGGGCGTTCCCCCCGGGGTAGTCGAGCGGCAGGCTGAGGCAGAAGCTGATCCCGGCCTCGACCTCGCGGACCCCCTCGAGGACCTTGTCGGGAGTCACCAGGTTGATGCGGCCCAGCTCGTCGTCGTCGCCCCAGTCGCCCCAGGTCGAGCCAGGCGGGCGCTGCTTCCACCGCTTCGTCATCGCTCCTGCTCCTTCCGGGCGTTTCGGTCCGCCCCGACCATCGGCACGCGTTGCACTGTACCGACCGGTTGGATTAGGTTGCGAAACGCGGTTCGCGTCCACCGCGAAGCCGCCTTCCGAGTCCGACGGACGTTCCCGGGCCCGGAGCAAGGAGGTCAGACTCATGTCGCACAACGAACTGGTGGTGTCCGCCGACGGGCACGTGCTCGAACCCACCGACCTGTTCCGCACCCGCCTGCCCAAGCACCTGCGGGAGCGGGGGGTCTGGGAGGAGGACTTCGAGATCGAGCCGCTCGTCGAGGGTGGCGCCCGGATCTTCCGGCGCCTGCACACGCCCGGGTACGAGGGCTGGACGATCTCCCGCTACCGCCAGACGGGCGGCCGCATGCCCGAGGGCGATCCCGAGATCATCCTCGACGACATGAAGCTCGACGGGGTCGACATCCAGGTGATGCACCCGAACCTGTCGCTGTTCGGGCTCTACTCGGACGACCACGAGCTCTCGATGGCCCATGCCCGCGTGTACAACGACTACATCGCCGAGCGGTTCACGCCGTACTTCTCGCAGATCGTCCCGACCGCCCCCGTCCCGCTGACCGACATCGACGACGCTGTGGCCGAGATCGAGCGGGTCGCCGCCGCCGGCTTCCGCGCCATCCTGCTCCCGGCCATCCCGCCGAAGCCCTACTACTCCCGGGACTTCGACCCGGTGTGGGAGGCCGCGGTGGCCAACGGCGTGCAGATCTTCATCCACACCCAGACGGGGGGCGTCAAGGTCAACGACCCGGCGTCGACGACCCTGAAGGTCGTCATGGAGTCGGCGGCGCAGGTCAACCAGCCGATGACCGAGAAGTCGGCGTCAAAGCGGATGATCACCCAGTGCATCTACTCCACGATGGTCCCGCAGCAGATCATGTGCGAGCTGATCGGCGGCGGTGTCGCCGAGCGCTACCCCGAGCTCCACTTCTCCCTGATCGAATTCAACGCCAACTGGCTGGCCTCCCTAGTCGGCGCCATGGACAAGTGCTGGGTCACCGGGATCGGCCAGGACGCCGACTGGTGGCTCGGGTACTGGGACGACGAACGTCCCGCCGACGACCAGCCCTCCATGGCCCAGCTGTTCCGGCTCAACGAGAAGTGGCCCTACTCGCTGAAGCCCAGCGAGTACGTGAAGCGCCAGTTCCACATCTCGTTCCAGGACGACCCGGTGGCCATCGCCTGCCGGCACATCACCGGGCTGTCGACCATCGTGTGGGGCAACGACTACCCGCACGCCGAAGGCACCTTCCGCGGCAGCCGGGAGCTCATCGCCACCCAGCTCGGCGGCATCCCCGCCGACGAGCGGGCCGCCATCGTCGGCGGCACCCTGGCCGGTCTCCTCGGGATGCAGGCTCCGGTGCCGGCCTGAGCCAGCTCGACTTCAACGGACGCGTCGCCGTCGTCACCGGGGCGGGGCGCGGCATCGGGCTGGCCTATGCGCGCCTGCTCGCCGAGCGCGGGGCCCGTGTGGTCGTCAACGACCTCGGCGGGTCGATCGACGGTGTCGGGGCCGACGACGCACCGGCATCGGCCGCGGTGGCCGGCATCGTCGAGGCGGGCGGCGCGGCCGTCGCCGACACCCACGACGTGGCGTCGGTCGCCGGGGCGGAGGCGCTCGTCGGCACGGCGGTCGACCGGTTCGGCCGGATCGACATTGTCATCAACAACGCCGGCGTCATCCGTTGGGCCGGCCCTCCTGACGTCGACGCCGACAACCTGGCCCTGCACCTGGCGGTCCACGTGGGCGGATCGTTCAACACCGCACGCGCCGCCTGGTCCCACATGGTCGACCAGGGCTACGGCCGCATCGTCATGACGACCTCCACCGGGATGCTGGGCCTCCCCAGCAACACCTCGTACGCCACCGCCAAGGGCGGGGTCGTCGGGCTGACCCGCAGCCTGGCGACGGCAGGTGCAGCCCACGGGATCAAGGTCAACATGATCGCGCCGGGGGCGATGACGCGGATGGCCGGGCCCGGATCCGACGACCCCCGGATGGCGCCCGGCCTCGTCGCCCCGATGGCCGTATACCTCGCCCACGAGAGCTGCCCGGTGAGCGGCGAGCTCTACACGGCGGGGTTCGGACGGTTCGCCCGACTGTTCATCGCCTCCACCCAGGGGTACGTCCACCCCGGGCCGGAGCCGACGATCGAGGACGTGGCCGGTCACTGGGGGAGCATCAACGACGAGGCGGGCTACTTCGTCCCCGCCGACCTCATGGACTGGTCGGCCGCCTTCATGGCCCACCTGCGCGAGGACGGCCCGTCCCCCGCTCCGTGACGGCGCAACGGCGCCGCTACTCGTCGAGAAGGTCGGGGTGCTGCTCGACGATCCAGTCGTAGAGGGGCTGGAACTGCCGCCACCCGACGCCGTGCCCCCCGGTCTGGCCGAACGTCGTCTTCGCCACGACCGGGTCGATCAGGACGGGGGTGCCGGCCCCCTCGGCCATCAGCTGGGCCTGGCACGTGCGCTCCATCGTGACGAACCACCAGGCCGCCTCGTCGACGGTGCGGCCCACGGTCAGCAGACCGTGGTTCGACAGGATGGCCGCCTTGCACCCGCCCAGGGCCTGGGCGATGCGCTTGCCCTCCTCGAGGTCGAGCACGGCTCCGGTGTAGTCCTCGAAGACGACGTGGTCCCCGTAGAACGCGCAGGCGTCCTGGGTGAGCGGGTCGAGCGGGCGCCGCAGTGATGACCACGCTTTGCCGTACACCGAGTGGGAGTGGGCAGCGGAGACGACGTCGGGGCGGGCCGCGTGGATCTGGGAGTGGATCACGAAGGCCGCCTTGTTCACCGGCCAGGAGCCCTCGACGACCTCGCCCCGGTCGTTGACGAGGAGGAGGTCCCGCACCCGGATCTGCTTGAAGTTCATGCCGAGGGGATTGACCCAGAAGTGGTCCGTCCGCTCGGGGTCCCGCGCGGTGATGTGCCCGGCCGTGCCCTCGTCGAAGCCGAAGTGCCCGAAGATCCGGAACGCGGCGGCCAGCCGCTGCTTGCGGTGGGTGCGTTCCTTCTCCACGGTGTCAAACGTCGGGAACGTGTGCGGGGTGCGGTCGGACGCCATGACCCGATCGTACCGCCCGCGTCCGCAGCTGTACCGGTCGGTCCAATAGGATCGGGCGATGGACTTCGAGCTCGACGGACCCGAACGCGAGCTGGTCGGGCTGTGCCGCGACTTCGCGAGCAAGGAGATCGCGTCACGCGCACCCCAGGCGTGGGAGGAGGCCAGGTGCCCGACCGACCTCCTCCGGGAGATGGGCGAGCTGGGCCTCCTCGGGATGCTCGTCCCCGAAGAGTGGGGCGGGATCGGCATGTCGACGGTCGGCTTCGTCGCCGCCATGGAGCAGATCGGGCTGGCCGACCAGTCGGTGGCCGCCGCCTGGCAGGCCCACGTGACGATCGGCTCGTTGCCGCTGCTCCTGTTCGGCGACGACGCCCAGCGCGACCGGTGGCTGCGGCCACTGGCCGAGGGCCGCGCCCTCGGGGCGTTCGGGCTCACCGAACCCGATGCCGGCTCGGACGCACGGGGGATCCGCACCCGCGCCGAGCGGCGGGACGGGGGCTGGGTGATCAACGGGAGCAAGACGTTCATCTCCAACGCCGGGACGGACATGTCCTTCGGCGTGACGCTGCTGGCCCGCACCGAGTCCGGCACGGGCTCGGCGCCGCGGTTCGCCAGCTTCATCGTCGAGAAGGACACCCCCGGCTTCACCATGGGCCCGAAGATGCGCGGCATCGGGTGGCGGGGCCTCGACACCCGTGAGCTGTACTTCGACGACGTCGAGGTCCCCGACGATCACCTCGTCGGTGACCCGGACCTCGGGCTCAGCCAGTTCCTCCGGACGCTCGAGGTCGGACGCATCTCCATCGCCGCCCTGTCGCTCAGCCTCACCCAGGCCGTGCTCGACCTGGCGACGGACTACGCACGCCAGCGGGTGCAGTTCGGCCAGCCGATCTCGTCGTTCCAGGCCGTGCAGTTCAAGCTGGCCGACATGGCCACCGAGCTCGAGGCTGCTAGGTGGCTCACCTACCGCGCCGCCTCGCTGCGCGACGCCGGACGTCCCTTCCTGAAGGAGGCGGCGATGGCCAAGCTGAAGGCCAGCCGCCTGGCGACGTGGGCGGCGTCGGAGGCCGTCCAGATCCACGGCGGCCTCGGGTACATGCTCGACTCGCCCGTGGCCCGCTTCTACTGCGACGCGAAGGTCCTCGAGATCGGCGAGGGGACCAACGAGATACAGCACCTGGTCATCGCCCGCGCCCTGGGTTGTTGAAGGAAACGGCGCCGGTGACCCGGAGCGTGTCGTCCGGTCAGACGGCAGCCAGCCGGCGGATGGCGTCGGCGATGTCGTCACGGTCGGGGAGCCAGGCCCGCTCGAGGTCGGGCGAGTAGGGCGCCGGGCTCGCCGCCGCCCCGACCCGCTGGATCGGCGCATCGAGATCCCAGAACGCCTCCCTGGCCACGGTGGCGGCGACCTCCGCGCCGATGCCGAAGGGGACGACGGCCTCGTGGGCGATGAGGATCCGACCGGTCTTGTGCACCGACTCCAGGATCGGCACGACGTCGAGGGGGGCCACCGTCCGCAGGTCGACCACCTCGACGGAGATCCCCTCCCCCGCCAACCGCTCGGCGGCCGCCACCGCCTCATGGACCATCCGCGAGACCGAGACGACCGTGACGTCCGTTCCGGGACGGACCACCGCGGACCTGCCGATCGGCAGCACGTGGTCGGCCGGCGGCCTCGGGCCCTTCATGCCGTAGAGCAGCCGGTTCTCGATGAAGATCACCGGGTTGGGGTCCTGGACGGCGGCGCGAAGCAGGCCGTAGGTGTCGGCCGGGGTCGAGGGCATCACCACGGTGAGCCCCGGGACGTGGGCCAACAGCGCCTCGAGGCTCTGCGAGTGCTGACTGCCCGAGGAGCGCCCGGCCCCGAACTGGGTCCGGACGGTCAGCGCCATTTCGGCGGCCCCGCCTGTCATGAACGGCAGCTTGGCCGCCTGGTTGAGCAGCTGGTCGAAGCAGACGCCGACGAAGTCGAGGTACATCAGCTCGACCACCGGGTGCATCCCGGCCATAGCGGCACCGACGCCCAGTCCCATAATGGCCGTCTCCGAGATCGGCGTGTCGCGCACCCTGTCGCCGAAGCGGTCGCGGAGGCCCCGGGTGAGCCCGAAGACGTTGCCCCCCTCCCCCACGTCGATGCCGGCCACGAACACCCGGTCGTCCTCGGCGAGCTCGGCTTCGAGCGCGTCGTGGACAGCGTCCATCGTACGGAACACCGGGGCGTCGGCGGGCGGCGGCTGCGGCTCGTCCCGCACCGGCCTCGTCCGCAGGACGAACTCGGTCACGGTGGCCGCGTCCGGGGCGGCCAGTCGCCGTGCCTCATCGACGGCGGCGTCGAGGTCGTCGGACACCGACGACTCCAGCGCCTTCAGCTCGTCGTCGCCGATTCCGGCCTCTCGAAGCCGGGACTCGTGCGCGAGGAGCGGGTCACGGGCCTTCCACTCCTGGACCTCCTCGGCGGTGCGGTAGCGCTCGGGATCGCCCTCGTAGTGGCCGTGCCAGCGGAACGTGGTGGCCTCGACCACGGCGGGACCTCCGCCGGACCGCACGGTGGTGACGACGTCCTCCATGGCTGCCGTCGTGGCCACGACGTCGTTACCGTCGACGGCGACGTAGGGGATGCCGTACCCGGCGGCCCGGCGCTCGAGGGGCGCCCCGTGCTGCGTCGACGCGTGCGAGAACTCGGCATACCCGTTGTTCTCGCAGAAGAAGACCACCGGCAGCTGCCACACGGCGGCAAGGTTCATCGCCTCGTGGAATGCGCCCTGCGCTGGCGCTCCGTCGCCGAAGAACGCCACGGCGACGACGCCGTCGGCGCGGAGCTGGGACGCCGCCGCCGCTCCCACGGCGATCGGCACCCCGGCGGCAACGATCCCGTTGGCCCCGAAGATGCCGATCCTCGGGTCGGCGATGTGCATCGAACCGCCGCGGCCGCGGTTCGTGCCCTGGTCCTTGCCCATCAGCTCGGCGAACATCCCGAGCGGTTTGAGGCCCTTGGCCAGGCAGTGCCCGTGACCCCGATGGGTCGAGGTGATGACGTCGGTCGGGCCGAGGGGCCAGCACGCTCCCACCGCCGCCGCCTCCTGCCCGGTCGAGAGGTGGACGAACCCGGGGACTTCGCCGTCGCGGTAGAGCGCCGAGACCCGCTCCTCGAAGCCGCGGATCACCAGCATCCGGCGGTACATCTCGACGAGCTCGGCGGGCGGGCGCCCCGATCCAAAGGGCAGACGGTCGGTCACGGTCTGTAGTGTACTGGTCGGTACAATGGACAGGAGAGCGATGTCCCATCTCATGAAGGCGTGCCGATCACGTCCGAAGTCGCCATGACGACGCCGCGACGGGTCGTCGTGATCACCGGGGCCGGTGGGGCGCTCGGTGCCGCGATCTCGCACCACCTGGCGGGCGAGCCCGATACCGACCTCATGCTGAGCGACCTCAGCGCCGAGTCACTCGATGCCACCGTCGCCGGGCTGCCCAGCGCGCAGGGCGGGGTTGAGACGGCCCTGGCCGACGTCAGCGACGCCGACCAGGTCGAGTCCGTGATCACCCTGGCGGTCGAGCGCTTCGGCCGCCTCGACGTGCTGATCTCCAACGCCGGCGTGCTCTCGGCCAACGGCCGGATCCACAACCTCGCCACCGAAGAGTGGGAGCGCGTCTTCCGGATCAACGTCCTCGGTGCCGTCAACGGCATCCGTGCCGCCGTGGGGGTCATGCGCCCGCAGCGGTCGGGGTCCATCGTGCTCACCGCGTCGGTCTCCGGACTGACCGCCTGGTCGCACGCCGCTCCGTACTGCGCGACGAAGGCGGCGGTGATCCAGCTGGCCAAGGTCGCCGCCGTCGAGTACGCCCGCGACGGCATCCGCGTCAACTGCGTGTGCCCGGGATCGTTCCTCTCCGCCATCCACGACGACCTCCCGCCGGAGGCGGTCGATGCCATCGCCCAGCGGCACCCTCTGGGGCTCGGGTCGGCCGACGACCTGGTCGGCGCCTACTCGTACCTGGCGGGTGACGGCTCGCGCTGGACGACCGGCTCGGCCATGGTCGTCGACGGCGGCTACTCGGCGCCCTGAGCCGGGTCCGACCCCCGCTCGTCGGTCGTCGTGGCAACCCCGCGCATGAAGATCTCGGCGAACGGTTTGGCCACGTCGCGGGCTGACAGCGGCCCCCCTGACTTCAGCCACAGGTAGGTGTAGTTGTGCATGCCCAGCCAGGCCAGGGCGGTCAGCCTCGGGTCCAGCGGGCGGAACTCGCCCGTGTCGACGCCGGACCGGAAGACCGCCTCGACCCGACGCTCGTACTCGCGTCGCCGGCCCTGGAACCGCTTGGCCCGCTCGCCGGTGAGCGCCGGGAACTCGTGGAGGAACACCCAGACGTGGTCGGGGTGGCGATGGATCACGTCGAGCAGCTCGTCGCCGAGCATGGCCAGCTGTTGCGACGGCGTACCGCCCGCCTCGGCGACGCGTTCGGCGCCGAGCATAACCTCGTCCATCACCCGGTCGTGGATGGCCACGAGGAGCGCTTCCTTGGAGCCGATGTAGTGGTACAGGGCGCCCTTGCCGAGGTCGTTAGCGACACACAGCTCGTTGATGCCCGTGGCGTGGTAGCCGCGCCGGGCGAACACCCTCGCCGACGTGTCGATGATCGACTGGCGACGCACCTCCCGCTTGCTCGGGCCTGGAGAACCGCTGATCGCGTCGACCCGTACCATTCACCTCGACGCTAGCAAGAGGCCCCCGGCGGAGCCACCACCTGCCAGGCGGGACTGGGGCCTCCGACCTGCCCCGTCGCGCCCGGACCGGGTCACCCGCACGACGCCGACGGATCCGGTGGTTACTAGGATGACTCGCCGGTGACAGGCCCACGCGCGTCGGACACCCGACCGTCGACCGGGCGCGAGATTCGGAGCACGCGATGAGAACCCGGACGGACGAGGGCCGACCATGACGTCCACGACGCCGACCTCCGGCGACCTGAACTGGTTCGCCGTCCTGGCCCACCACGCTGCCCGCTCCCCCGACAAGGTGATGACGGTGTTCGAGGGCGAGGAGACCACCTACGGCGAGATGGCCCGCCGCAGCCGGGCGCTGGCCGCCGGACTGCACGATCGCGGTGTCGGCCGCGGCGACGTGGTCGGCCTCCTGGCCTACAACTGCCCGGAGTTCCTGGAGACCGTCTTCGCCGCCAACTACCTCGGCGCCGTCGCCATGCCGATCAACTGGCGGCTCGCCGCGCCCGAGGTCCGGTACATCCTCGAGCACTCCCGGGCCCGCGTGCTCGTATGCGACGAGGCGCTCGTCGGCCTGGGTACCGACGCCACGGACGGCCTGGAGCCCGCGGTGGTCCGGGCCTGTGTGGTACCCACCGGCCCTGCCGGATGGACGACGTTCGGGGACCTCCACGGCGACGGTGACGGCGTGGAACGGGTCGCGGTGGCCGCCGACAACATCCACCGCCTCATGTACACATCCGGAACCACGGGTCGCCCCAAGGGCGTCATGATCACCCACGCCAACCTGGCGTGGAAGAACCTGGCGCACATCATCGAGTTCGGCTTCACGGGGGCCGACCTGGGACTCGCGTGCGGTCCGCTCTACCACGTCGGCGCGCTGGACCTCACGACCACGTCGCTGATTGCTGCCGGCGCCACGGTGATCATCCACCGGTCGTTCGACGCCGCCGCCGTGGTGGAGGAACTCGAGCGGTCCCAGGTGTCCACGGTCTGGCTGGCCCCCGCCATGGTGAATGCCATCATGGCGCTGCCCGACGTCGGGGGGCACGACCTGTCGTCAGTCCGGCTGATCATCAACGGTGGCGAGAAGATGCCCATCCCGCTCATCGAGCGGATCCAGCGCACGTTCCCCTCGGCCTGGTTCGCCGACGCGTACGGGCTCACCGAGACGGTCTCGGGTGACACCTTCCTCGACCGGGACAGCATCATCACCAAGCTCGGGAGCGTCGGACGCCCGTGCCTCTACCTCGAGCTCGAGATCTGGGACGAGCGGGGCGGGTCGGTGCCGCCGGGCACCAGCGGCGAGATCGTCATGCGCGGGCCCAAGGTGTTCCCCGGCTACTGGCGGGACCCGGAGGCGACCGCCGCGGCGTTCGCCGGCGGCTGGTTCCACACCGGGGACATCGGCGTCCGCGACGAGGACGGCTACCTCTTCATCGTCGACCGCCTCAAGGACATGATCGTGTCGGGCGGGGAGAACATCGCCAGCTCCGAGGTCGAGCGGGTCCTCTACGAGCACGCATCGGTCCTCGAGGCCGCTGTCGTGGGCCGCCCCGACGACCGGTGGGGCGAGACCCCGGTGGCCTTCGTGGTGGTGCGCGACGGCGCCGAGGTGACAGCCGAGGAGCTCGTCGAGCACTGCCGGGCCCGGCTGGCACGCTACAAGGTCCCGAGGGAGGTCACCTTCCTCGACGCGCTGCCACGCAACCCGTCCGGCAAGGTGCTCAAGCGCGAGCTCCGGGCCGGGTGACCAGCTCGACCGCCCGCTGAGCACCGCACCCCGTCCCGCCCCGGGGCAGATCCCGGACACACCTAGGGCGTGGCACCCCGTCCGGAATCGTCCAGGATGCGCGCAACCAGGGCCCGCGTCTCGGCATGGCCGGCGGCGACCCCCAGCGACTCCTCCAGCACCAGGATCTGCGCGACGCTCGTCATGACGGTCATGACGGCGATCGGTGGGAACCGGTCGGTGTCGATGCCCTGCTCCTCCATCACCGCGGCCAGGGCGTCCGCCTGCCTGGCGCGGAAGAGCTCCGCGTAGCGGGCGATCTCCGACCGGATGGACTTGCGGTGGTTGGCCAGGGCCACGAACTCCATGGTCAGCGCGGTGCTCGTCGGATCGTCACCGAACGCCCAGAGCGCACGGAGGGGCTGCCCGGAATCCAGGGCCTTCGTCAGGTGCTCGAGGCCGAACTCGGCACGTCGCCGGAAGGCGGCCAGGAAGAGGTCGTCCATCGTGCGGAAGTAGTAGTGCACCAGCTGCGGCTTCAGATCGGCCCGCTCCGCGACGCGCCGGGAGCTTACCGCGGCGTAGCCCTGCTCCAGCATGATCTGCTCGGTGGCGTCGAGCAGCGCGGCGCGGCTCTTCGAGTCCTCGGCGCCGATCCTGCGGTTCGAAACCATGTCCTGTCACCTGTTGCTCGCCCGGGGGGAGGTCGGTGCCTCCGCCCCCAGCATCCCAGAGCGACGGCCCGTGCACCCGCACCGGGCGCCGGCTGGGACCTGTTGACCCCACCTCGGGGCAGATGCTAAGCAAGCGCTCAGCATCGACGACGGGAGAGCCAGGGCATGAGCGAGTACGAGACGGTCGACTTCTTCATGGACGAGTCGTTGATCGAGGACCCCTACCCCTACTTCGAGTACCTCCGCTCGAAGTGCCCGGTGGTGGCGACGCCGCACTACGGCGTGGTGGCGGTGTCGGGCTACGACGAGGCGACGGAGATCTACCGGAACATCGACACCTTCTCCTCCTGCATCTCCGTGATCGGCCCCTTCGCCACGTTCCCCGAGCCGCTCGAGGGGGACGACGTCAGCGACCTCATCGAGCGTCACCGCGACCAGCTCCCGATGCACGAGCATATGGTCACGATGGACCCGCCGATGCACACCCGGGAGCGGGCGCTGCTGATGCGGCTGCTGACCCCGAAGCGGCTCAAGGAGAACGAGGCGTTCATGTGGCGCGCCGCCCACCGGCAGCTCGACGAGTTCATCGCCGACGGCCACTGCGAGTTCATCGGCGCCTACGCACAGCCCTTCGCCATGCTCGCCGTCGCTGACGTCCTCGGCGTGCCCGAGGAGGACCACCCGGCATTCCGGCAGATCTTCGGGTTGAGCGCCACCCCCGGCGGGATCGGCGCCGCCCACGACCAGGGGGATCCAGCACCGGAGTCGCTCAACTTCCTGGCCTCCCTCGACGACCGGTTCGCCGCCTACATCGAGGACCGGCGGGAGCACCCGCGCCACGACGTCCTGACCGACCTGGCCTTGGCCAAGTACCCGGACGGGTCCACCCCCGACGTCGTCGCCGTGGTCCGGACCGCTGGGTTCCTCTTCGCCGCCGGCCAGGAGACGACCGCCCGACTCCTCGCCACCGGACTCAAGTACCTCGCCGAGTACCCGGAGCTGCAGGACGAGCTCCGCGCCCACCGCGAGCGCATCCCCGACTTCATCGAGGAGGCCCTGCGGATCGAGAGCCCGGTGAAGGCCGACTTCCGGCTCGCCCGCCGGGCGGTCACCGTGGGCGGGGTCGACATCGCCCCGGGGACCCCGGTCATGCTGCTCAATGGAGCGGCCAACCGCGACCCGCGGCGGTTCGAGGACCCCGCGGTGTTCAAGGTCGGCCGGCCGAACGCCAAGGAACACCTCGCCTTCGGGCGGGGGGCGCACTCCTGCCCCGGCGGTCCCCTGGCCCGAGCGGAGGGGCGCATCAGCATCGAGCGCATCCTCGACCGCACGCGGGACATCAGGCTCTCTGAGGAGCACCACGGACCGCCCGGGGACCGCCGGTTCGGCTACGAGCCCACCTGGGTGCTCCGCGGGCTCCACGACCTCCACATCGAGTTCACGCCCACCGAGGCAACGGCGTGAGCGCCCGCGTGGCCGTCGTCACCGGGGCGGCGTCGGGCATCGGCCTGGGCGTCGCCCATCGGCTGGCCGGGGCCGGGCACGCCGTTGCCCTGGTGGACCGCGACGGGGCCGGGGCGGAGGTGGCGGCGGCGGACCTGTCCGCCAGGGGCTCCCGGGCAACCGCCTACGAGGCGGACGTCGCCGACCGGGACGGTCTCACCCGGGTGTTCGCCGACGTGCGGGACCGCTTCGGCCCGGTCACCATCCTGGTGACCAGCGCAGGCATCGAGTCCTTCGACGCGGTGGCCGACATCACCCCCGAGAAGTGGGACCGCGTCCTGGCCGTCAACCTGACCGGGACCTTCGTCTGCATGCAGCTGGCGGTGGCGGACATGGTCGCCGAGGGCTGGGGCCGTATCGTGACGATCTCGTCGTCGAGCGCCCAGTCCGGGGCGCCGCACATGGCGCACTACGTCGCGTCGAAAGGCGGCGTGATCGGCCTCACCAAGGCGTTCGCCCGCGAGTTCGCCGGGCAGGGGATCACGGTCAACACCATCCCCCCGACGATCGTCGATACTCCCATGGCGAGGAAGGCCGGGGAGAAGGGCGACGTCCCGGGCATCGACGTCCTGGGGGCGATGGTCCCCGTCGGGCGGGCCGCCTTGCCGGACGACATCGCGGCCACCACCGCCTTCCTGTGCTCGGAGGACGCGGCCTACATCACCGGCCAGATCATCGGCGTCAACGGCGGCATGTACATTTGAGCGGTCAGTGGGCCGCCTTGGTCCCCGGGGTCGGCGCCTGGCCCTCGGTGAACGCACGAATCATGTTCTCCTGAACGAAGGACGCCACGAGCTCACCCGACTCGGCGAAGACGTGGGCGCGGCCGTAGCTCCGGCCCTGGCCGGCCGCCGGGCTCTCGTGCGACAGCAGCATCCACCGTCCGGCGTCGACCGGTGCGTGGAAGGTCAGCGTGTGGGTGATCACACTGGTGGAGACCGTCCGGTGGGCCAGGGCCTGGCCCACGCCCGGGTGGGGGCGCATGGCCGTCCCGATCAGGAATCCGTCGGTGGCGAACGCCAGCAGGGCCTGGCTGCGCGCCGGGTCCGCCGGGGCCCCCGGGAACCGGGTCCACACGTCGAGCACGGCCGGACCCGTGGCGTCGGGGTCGGCGATGTCGACCCCTCCCACGGTCCGGACCTCCCAGAAGCCGGTTGAGTGCTCGGAGGCCACGGCGTCCTGCGGTGGTCCCACCGCCGGCGCCTCGGGCTGGTGCCGGATGAGGTCGGGGTCGGGGGCGTGGAGCAGCACGAGCGACCGGGTGCACAGCCGGTCGCCTTGCCGCACGGTGACGGCGGCACTGGCGAACGATCGGCCCGACTGCATCACGTCCACGTCGAACTCCAACGGGGCGCTGATCGATGCGCCCCGGGCGAAGACCGTGTGGATCGACTTGACCTCCTTGGACGGGTCGGCTGTGGCGCCGGCCAGTATGGACTGGGCCAGGAGCTGGCCGCCGAAGACCACGGAGCCTCCCCCGAACTCGATACTCGCGCCCGTGAACGTGCCCTCTCCCGTCGGCTCGATGTCGAACACGGCAAGCAGGTCGGCGAGTTCCGGCACGGTGGGCCTCCTCGGGCACAGGGTCGGTGGGGAGCACGAGCATACGTCACCAGCCCGTCCGACCGGGTGTCGACGGGCACCTTCGGCGCGCGAACGTGATGCCCGCCGACATCGTCGAGCTGCGAGGCAATCTGGTCGAGTGAGAGGTTCTGGAGCACCCGCGGGTTCGCGCTCGCCCCGATCGCCATGCACCGGCCACCGATGTCGACGAATGGATATTCCGAGGGGGTATCTGTCGAAGGCCTTCGCCTCGATGGGCATGAGGCTCTGGAGGGGCTCGTACCCGGTTCCCGTTGAGTTTGGTGTGGACGAATAGGCCTCGGCGGGTGCCAACACCAATGATGAGGTGGCGAACGTCGAAACCTTGAAGCTCCAGCTCTGAAGGCCAGGATACTCATCGGTGGATGACGACGAGATCGTCTGACCCAGGTTGGAGAAGGTGCCGAACCGTGACAGGGCGACGACCAGGGCCCAGCGTTTCATGGCGCAGAACGGACAAGACTCACCACCGACGAAGTCCACTGCAGGTCCCCAGATCCGGCGTTCTGCGTGACCGGACCCGTTAGCTGGTCCACTTGATCTGTCCGCTCATTCCCGCCGGTAGTAGTTCCTCTGTGCGCCGTCGAACCGTCCGCTTCTCAGACAGCACCTCTTGAAAGCGGCGTCCCGAACCACACGGACACAGATCTTCGCGGCCGAGCTTCTCGAATGAACTCCTTATCGCCGTGG
>JBKQTE010000073.1:0-12376 GCA_052143315.1 Acidimicrobiales bacterium
TCACCGGACCAGGTGGTGTGGTGCTCTGCACTGCAACGGTGAGCGCTGGTACTGCCACCTGTCGCACGTCGGCCCTGCCGGTCGGGACCGACACGGTGACTGTGGCCTACTCCGGTGACCCGACCTACGGCCCGTCGTCCACCACCACCACGGTGGACGTGAGCCGGGCTTCCACCACCACCGGCGTGACTTCGTCGGACAACCCGTCTCGGGCCGGGACCTCGGTCACCTACACCGCCACGGTGAGCGTGCTGGCCCCCTCTACCAGCGAGCCGACCGGGAACGTGGAGTTCCTCGACGGCACCACTCCGATCGCCACCTGCGGGGGATCGACCGGGGTGGCGGTGGCCTTCGCCAAGGCCACCTGTACAGTGACCTACCCGGTGATCGGGACGCATATCATCACCGCCGTCTACGTCGGGTCCACCGGATTCAACGGCTCGACCTCGGCGCCCATTACCCAGACGGTGACCATGAACGCTGTCAACGTGGCGCTGACCGCGTCGGCCAACCCGCAGGTCGGCCTGCCGGTGACCCTCACCGCCACGGTGCCCCCGCACGCCACGGGTACCGTGACCTTCACCGGCCCCGGGGGTGTGGTGCTGTGCGTCGCTACCGTCTCCGGAGGGGTGGCCACCTGCGTGACCACCAAGCTTCCGCAGGGTCCGCAGCTGGTCACGGCCGCCTACTCGGGCGATGCCAGCTACGGAGCCTCGTCCACGTCGATCACGGTCACCATCGGTGCCGACCTCAGCCGGGGCCAGGGCTACTGGACCGACGCTGCCGACGGGGGCATCTTCACCTTCGGGAACAAGCAGTTCTACGGCTCAACTGGTTCGATGCATCTGAACGACCCGGTGGTGGGCATGGCCTCGACGCCCGATGACCACGGCTACTGGCTGGTGGCCACCGACGGCGGCGTGTTCGCCTTTGGCGACGCCGGCTTCTACGGGTCGACCGGCTCCATCCACCTCAACGAGCCGATCGAGGGGATCGCCCCCACCTACGACGGCCAGGGGTACTGGATGGTGGCCTCCGACGGCGGCGTCTTCGCCTTTGGTGACGCCACCTTCAAGGGCTCGATGGGCGGGACCCCGTTGAACAAGCCGATCGTGGGCATGGCGCCTACCCCCGACGGCAACGGCTACTGGATGGTGGCCTCCGACGGCGGCGTGTTCGCCTTCGGCGACGCCGGCTTCTACGGCTCGGCCGGGTCCATCCCCTTGAACAAGCCGATCGTGGCCATGGCCTCCACCCCCGACGGCAAGGGGTACTGGCTGGTGGCCACCGACGGCGGCATCTTCGCCTACGGCGACGCCGCCTTCTACGGCTCTACCGGGTCCACCCACCTGAACCTTCCGATCGTGGGCATAGCCTCCACCCCCTCGGGGAACGGCTACTGGCTCGATGCCTCCGACGGCGGCGTGTTCTCCTTCGGTGACGCCAAGTTCTGGGGCTCCATGGGCGGCCATCCGCTCAACAAGGCGATGGTGGGCATGTCCATCTGAACCGACCACGGGACGGTGTGCTACCGGGGTCCGGTGAGCGACCCCCGGCAACCGCCTCAGTTGCCGGGGGTCTGCCGTACCATGGGCAGGTGCATGGAGTGATACGTGTCCCGGGGGCGGGGCGATGACGTCCCTCCGGGCCGATCGGCAGTCCACCGGTGGCCTGGTGGAGTTGCTGACGGCCGAACGAGCCGTCCCTGATCGGCTGGGCGATCCGCCCGACGACGCCCAGCTGGGCATCGTCCTGGGCGCGGCAGCCACCGTTCCCGACCACGGGGGGCTCCGGCCGTGGAGGTTCGCCGTGGTGAGGGGGTCCGGCCGGGACCGGTTCGGTGACGCCCTGGTGGCCGGCCTGGTCTCGGACCGGGGGGAGGACCTGCCGGAGGCGATGGTGGTCAAGATGCGCGACAAGGCCTTCGCCGCCCCGTGCCAGGTGGTGCTTATTGCCTCGCCGCAGATGGGGTCCAACGTCCCGGTGTGGGAGCAGGTCGCCTCGGCATCGTGCACGGGATACGCGGTCGTGCTGGCGGCCGTCGCCCTGGGCCTGGGCGCCATCTGGAAGAGCGCCCCCGTTCTCCACACCGCCCCGGTGCGGGAGCTGTTCGGTGTCGGCCCTGACGAGCGGCTCCTGGGTTGGGTGAACCTGGGGACGGCCGGTCGGGGAGCCCGGGAGCCGGACGGCCGGGGTGCGGTCGATCTCGGGACGCTGGTGACGGTCCTCGACGGCGCTGGGCAACACCCACTGGACGGTGGGGAACCCCCTCAGTAGTGGCCGTGACGGGCGATGGGGGACCCGTAGCCGGCTTCGGCGGCGCAGTCGCCGCACAGATCGAGCCGGTGGGCGCCGGGGCGGTCGGAGGAGGCCACCCGCCGCCAGCCGTGCCGACGGGCCTCCTCGAGGCTGGACGACTCCGACCAGCGTGGCGCCGTCCTCCGGCCGCACCGCCCGCAGGTCCGGATGAAGGCCTCGTCTTCGATCGGCTCGTCGCTCCACTCGTGCTCCACCATGTCCCTTCCGAAGATACCGTCACCGCCGGCCCAACCGTGACGCGGACATCCGAAGGAGCTCCGGAGCCGCCGGAGACCGAGCGGCTAACGTCGGCGGTGTGAGCGAGCCGAGCGGAAGGACTTCCACACGACCATTGCGGAGCGTGGAGCGCTCCCACCCGCAGATGTTCACCTCCTTCGACGGGACGGGCATCTCCTTCGAGGTGTGGGGACCGACCGACGGCCTGGGCCCGGTGGTCCTGAACCACGGCTTTGCCGTGGACACCAGGGTGAACTGGCTCCTCACCGGGGTCGTGGACCGGCTGACCGAGGAGGGCTTCACCGTGATCGGCATGGATGCCAGAGGTCATGGGCGCTCCGACAAGCCGCACGACGCCACACGGTACGGCGAGGACACCATGGCCAGGGATGTGAGCGCCCTGCTCGACGAGTTGGAGCTGGGACGGGTCGACGTGGTCGGGTACTCCATGGGGGCCGTCGTCTCGATCGTGCTGGCCATCGGGGACCGCCGGGTCCGCAACCTGGTGGCCGGTGGTGTGGGACACGCCGTGGTGGAGCGGGGTGGCCTCGACACCGGGACGGTGTCGAACATCGCCATCGCCGAGGCACTACTGTCCGATGACCCGGAGGTCACCTCCCAACCGGACGTGGCCGGCTTCCGGGCCCTGGCCGACTTCACCGGGGCGGACCGACGAGCCCTGGCCGCCATCGCCCGAGCGACCCGCTCCGGCCCGATGGCCCTCGAGGAGATCTCCGCCCGGACCCTGGTCATCGCCGGCGCCGACGACCCCCTGGCCGCCTCGCCGGAGATCCTGGCCGGGGCCATCGCCGACGCCCGGCTGGTGAAGGTACCCGGCGACCACCTGGGGGCGGTGGGGGAGTCCAGCTTTGTCGACACCATCGTGCGGTTCCTGAGAGAAGGGCAGTGACCATGGCGGAGATCGGTGACTGGAACGCCAAGATCATCGAGGAGTTCCGCTCCAATGGAGGCAGGGTGGGCGGGCAGTTCGAAGGAGCCCCCCTGTTGCTGCTGCACACCACCGGCGCCAGGTCGGGCAACGAGCGGGTCAACCCGATGATGTACCTGTCCGAGGGGAGCCGGCTCTTCGTGTTCGCCTCCAAGGCCGGGGCCCCCACCAACCCCGACTGGTTCCACAACCTGGTCGCCCACCCGCGGGCGTCGGTGGAAGTGGGGACCGACACCTTCGAGGTGGAGGCCACGGTGCTCGAGGGGGAGGAACGCAACCGGGTCTACGCCGACCAGGCCGCCCGCTATCCGGGCTTCGCCGAGTACCAGGCATCCACCGAACGGGTCATCCCGGTGGTGGCGCTGGACCGGGTCTAGGCACCCCGGGCATCGCCGGGGCGGCAGTCGGCACAGGCCCGGTAGCCGGCCGTCTCGGCCTGGAGCGAGGTTCGGAACGTCACCCGGTGGGTGTCGGTGATCCGCCTGGCGTGGTGGCACGTCGGGAAGCAGTAGACACGGTTGGAATCGCTTCCGACGTAGTGGACCCCAGCCCGGGTCCGGCGCTCGTTCTCCTCCACGTCCAGGGCCTCGGCGCCGAGCAGCTCGCGCTTCATCGGGGTCCCGAAGGCGTACCGGCCGATGGTGCCGTCGGAGCGCACCACCCGGTGGCAGGGGATGAGGACCGGTACCGGGTTGCGCCCGAGGGCCGTTCCGACGGCCCGGACCGCCTTGGGCCGACCGATCTCCCGGGCCACCCAGGCGTAGGGACGGATCTCCCCGGACGGGATGTCCAACGCCTTGCGCAGTACCGCCTGTTCGAACTCGGTGAGCCCGCGGAGATCGAAGGCGAGCTGGCGGCTCCGACCGGTGCGGAGGGCCGCCACCAGACCGGCCGGGGGCCGGGCCGCCGGGCGGGCGGAACGGTCGAAGCGCCTTCGGTGAATGGCCATGAACCGGTCGGGGCTCCCGTCGACCATACGGGCCGCCAGAACGTGGCAGATGCCGTGGCGGTTGAAGGCGACGAAGAGCGGCTCGGTGGGCCCGTCCACCAGCAGGAATTGGTCGGCCTCCGGCTGCAGCCCCAGCCGGGTGAGGACGCGGTCGGCGAAATCGGGTGGGGGAGTGGCTCGGAGCCCGCCGAGGGCAGCGAGCAGCCCCGGCTCGGCGGTCGGTGGCACGGTCATGGGAGCTCCTTTCGGTCGTGGTCTACCCGCAGTTGCGCTCGCAAGACCGCCAGACCACGGGACACGTTGGACTTCACGGTGCCGACCGGGCAGCTCAGGACCTCGCCGATCTCGCCGTAGGGAAGGCCCACGACGTGACGGAGGACGATCGCCTCCCGTTGTGCGTCAGGCAGGGTTGCCAGGAGTGCCTCGACCCAGCGGGTGGTATCGGCGTCGAGCGTGGTCTGTTCGGGACCCTGGCGACAGTCAGTGGCCGGATCGACCGGACCCAGGGTGACGGTGGCCGGACGGCGGCTGGTGGTCCGGAGCTGGTTCCGCCAGAGATTGAGGGTGATCGTCAGCAGCCAGGGGCGGAGTCGAAGGGCCCGGATCCGCTCGGGGGAGTACCCTTGCATAGACCGGTACGCCTGAACGAACGTCTCGGAGGCCAGGTCGTCGGCGTCGGCGGGCTGTCGGGTGAGCCGGAGAGCGGTGGTGTAGACGGCCGAGCCGCAGGCGGAGAGGATTGAACCGAAGGCGTCATCGAGGCCGGCGGCAGCTTGCTCGACCAGTTCCTCGTTGCCAGCCATCGCCACGGTCACACCCCTAAGAACACCCGGTCCGGCAGAATGGTTGCAGTGTCGCAGTCCTGGGGTAGTACTTCCACGTTACAAACCGACAAGCCGGGCGTGTCACTTGTGCCGTTTCATATACTTTGAGTAAACTTCGTGAAACTCCGATCAAGGCGAACGTCCAATGATCCGACATCACTAACGTGCGGCTGTTTACCGGACGGTTGAACCAGGAGCAGCTTCTGTCGGGGCTGTTGGCTGCCGTCACCGGAGGAATGCTGCTCGCTCCCGCCATCGTCACCGACGTGATGATGCGCAACCACCCGATGCAGCTGATCTACGTGTTCATCGGGTTCGCGGTGGCCGGGGTCCCCGGCACCTACATCACTGCCAAGCTGGTCACCGCCCGCGAGGGCAGCGTGTCGGTCCAGCCGAACATCGTCTTCCTGACCACGTGCTGCTCCTCGCTCGCCCTGCTCTTCGGCCAACTGGGGACCCACGGGTGGTCCGGGAACGCCTACGTCGCCGCCCTGGTGCTGCCGTGCGTGTTCTTCGCCGTGGTGGGCGACACCTCGATGATCGCGGCCGGCCTCGGCCTCACCTGCGTCGAGCTCGCTATCGGCCTCTCAGTCGACCACCTCGGCGCCAGCGTCTTCGCCGCCACCTTCATCCTGTTCGCCTCGGTGGACATCATCGCCGCACTGATGGTGGCACCGGCCATCCGACGCCTTCACTTCCGGTACCGGTCGCGGGAGGCGGTCTCGGAGGTGACCGGCGTCCTGTCCACCGCCGCCACCGTCGAGGAGGGCTTCAACCGGTGCATTCCTCTGATCCACACGGTCATTCCCTGCACCCGGGTGGTGGTGGTGGCCCGCTCCATCACCTCGGAGGGCTATCACGTCGAGACGGTATCCGAATGGCAGCAGGAGGGGTCCGAGCCGGCCGGCATGCCGTCGGTGGGCATTCCGAACCATCTCGGTGGCCCTACCCTCATCGACGGGCGCTGCTTCGTCCCGGTCGGCTATTCGACCTCGGGGGAGCTGATCATGGTCATCTCTGGCCTCGAGCGACGGATCCTGGCGCCATTCTTCGTCATAGAAGCCGCCACCGGACTCGCCGCCAGCATGTTGATGATGACGTCCAGAATCAGCTACGTGGCGGTGCTCAAGCACGAGAGCCGCACCGATCCGTTGACCAGTCTGGCCAACCGACGGGGTCTCGAGGAGCGCCTCGAGATCGAGCTGGCCAAGGCGGACCGGACCGGCTCGCTGCTGTCGGTGGCCATGTTGGACCTCGATCACTTCAAGGCGTTCAACGACCGGCTCGGGCACCAGCAGGGCGACAAGCTGCTGGAGAAGGTGTCGAAAGCCATGGACCGACGGCTACGCACCGGGGACCTCCTCGCCCGGTATGGGGGGGAGGAATTCTGCCTGGTGCTCCCGGACACGAGTCTGGACACGGCGCTCACCCTGCTCAACGAGCTGCGGGCGGTGGCACGGGACATCGAGATCGAAGGGGGCGCTCCGACCGTGTCGGTCGGCGTCGCCCAGTGGAACCGCAACGAGTCGCTCTACGGGTTGGTGCAGCGGGCCGACGAGGCCCTCTACCGGGCCAAGGAGCAGGGGAGGGACCGGGTCGTCTACGCCTAGCGGATGGCCCGGCGTCCGTCGATCATGCGGTCGGAGCCTTCGTACGGCTGGGTGCCGGCAGGAACTGGAGGACCGCCTGGGCGATGCCCTGGGCGATGGTGGCCTGCCCCTCGGCGCTGGCACCGATCGACGCCTCGAACGGATCGGTGATGAACAGGGGCTCGATGAGTGCCCCGGGCATCTGGCTGGGGGTGGTGAAGTAGCCGGCCATCGCCGGTCCCAGCAGGACGACGTGGCCGTACTCGGCCGCGTCCGCCGCCAAGCCGGTGGTCTGGGAGGTGGGCACCAGCGAGCCCACCGAGGAGTCCGGCACCACGCCGGCGTTCGGGATGCCCCAACCCTTGGCGTTCATCGCCGTGAGCACGTCGTTCTGGACCAGGTTGGCCAGCTGGACGTTGGCGGCGGAGAACGGCCGGTCGGCGTCGTAGGTGGTGAGGCTGCCGGCGTTGTCCGAGGACGCGCCGCTGTCGAAGTAGATGCCGATCAACGCCTCGGCACCCGACAGGTTGGCGCACACGTCACGGGCCACCACGTCGTCGTGGGCCCCCTGGAGGCTCAGCTCGGTCCCGGAGACGTCGGCCGGGGTGAGCCGCACCACCGACGAGTTGGTGGTGCGGGAGACCACCACCCGGAACCCGTCGTTGCGGAGCATGCCGGCGGCGTCGAGCTCCACGGGGAGGGCCTCGTCGGCCTCGTAGACGGTGGCACCGGACTCCGTGGTGCCGACCGCCCCGGGGTCGATCCCCCCGTGGCCGGCATCGAGGAAGACCGTCTGGTGGCGTTCCCCCGTGGTGGGAGGGAGGGCCACACACGACCCTGACGAGAAGGCGGAGGGGTCGAGTGCCACCGCCCCGGCCGGCATGGTGGAGAGGTGACCGGACAAGGATCCCGAGAGCGCAGCCCACAGCGCCGCTCCGAACGCCGCCACCACGGCCACGGCCACCACGAGCCGGGTCGACCCGGACCGGGCCGGCCGCTGGCGACCCGGGACCCGGGAAGCATGCTCGGCGTGGATGCCCATGGTCCGATTGAACCAGGGAATCCTTGGGAATAGCTGGCATCCCCGAGCAGGGGGCACGGTCGAGCGGGCGCGTCTCCGGGTGGTCACCGACGGCGGCGGGACGAAGCGTCTGCCGGTGATCCGCCGACGTCCCGCAGCGTCGAGAAGCCGCGGCGGGAGCTCGGCGGCGGTACGGCTTCGAATGTGCCGCTGCACAATTGGCCGGCCGAAGACCGTGCAGGCACACGTTGTCGCTGGCTTTCCCGAGCGTTACCGTGACCCGTCGAGCTCCGGCGGCGCAGGGCACATCACGCCTGGCCAAAGGGACCCGGTCACGGCGAAGGGGGAGTGCCCGCTTCGACCTAGGGGAGGAAGTCGATGAGAATGCGCGTGCTTCGTAGGCGGATGGCGTTCGCACTGGTACTCGTCGCCGGGCTGGTGACGCTTCCCGTGGCGCCCCCGGCCTCTGCACTCGGCATCTTTCCCTGGTTCATCGAGACGCCGGTCAACTCGACGGCGCCGGACGCGTCGCTGGTGACCGAGAGCTATGTGAGCCTGTATGCACCCTTGCCGGCCGCCGACGGGCCGCGCCCGGCGGCCTGTGATCGCATCGGCTACCTCCGCTTCCGAAACCCGACGGGACCCAGCGATCCTGCCCAGGCGGCGGCCATCTTCGTGGCGCAGCCTGGCATCTTCGAGGGTGCCGGCGCTCTCGACCAGGTGGCGCGCAATACGGTGCGTGCCGCCGCCGCCAAGGGCTACTCCGTCGAGTTCTGGGCGTTGAACCCGCGCTCGAACTGCCTGGAGGACGACCTGGGGGTACAGGTGGCGGCGGCGTTCCATAGCCCGCAACCCGCCCTCAGCTACTACTACGGCAACCAGTCCCTCTTCGGACAGAAGTTCGCCGGAGTGGTCAGCGAGCAGAATGCCGCGTTTCTGTCCTACGACGGACTGGCACAGACCGTGCAGGACGAGTACACGGTCATCAGCCAGTTGCCGCCGGAGGTGCGCAGGACCAAGGTGCTGTGCGGTGGCCATTCGCTCGGCGGGCTCGTGACCGGTGCGTTCGCCAACTGGGACTTCTCCGGCATCGGCATTCCGGCCGCGGCCGGCTACAACCAGTGTGCGGGGTTCTTCGCCCTCGACACGCGCTTCACCATCACGGGCGGGACACAGGCACTGTCGCAGAGCGCGGACGGGGCGTTGAGCAGCATCTTGCAGTCGGCCAACAGCAGCAGCTCGCCCTACATCGACGCCGCCCCGTTCACGCCGGAGGTCTTTGAGGCCCTACCGATCCTGGGGCTCGCGGCCTTCTACCAGCCCAACCAGACGAACTCGTCAGTGATCGACCAGCTTCCGGACGACTCCGCCTTCGACAGCACCTACCGGCTGCTCTTCGCCAACAGCTGGTCCGACTTCCTGACCGACTCCCCGGACGTACGGCAGTTCAACGTCACCAACCAGGCCACCGTCGGACTGCTCTTCGGCAACGTCTCCGACCCGATCGGCATCCTGCGTGCCGGCGTGGGCGTTCCGACCGGCGGACCGGTGGTCGAGAAGTCCTTCCCGCTCCCGTACGCCTCGGCGCCGGAGCTGGCCGGCCTGCTCGGCGGCAACGACTTGATCTCGCCGGACCCGGCATCAGCTACGCCGGACGGTCCCATCTACAGCTGGCTGAACTACAACCAGGTCCCCACGCCCGGTCCGTCGCCGGCGGACGACCCTGGCCACCCGTACACCTCTGCCGCCAGCGAGGTAAGCGACATCAACCAGCTGTCGGCGGCGCTGTTCGAGGCACCCGCGCAGTTCACCGAGGACTACTTCCCCACGCAGCTGGTGATCGACATCCTTGCCGTCGAGTTAGGAGACCGTTCGGGCACCCTCACGAACCTGCGCTACAGCGACGGGATCGCCCAACGACCAACAGCCTACGTCGACGCCGGAAATGGCATCACGCCTGATCTGGGCTCGCTGTCGGCGGTCCCGCCGGGGCCCTCGCCCCAGGTACACGTGGTGGCACCCGGCTACAACCACCTCGACGTGGTGACCGCCGCGTACCAGCAGAACAACGGCCAGCCGGAGATCACCAGTGGCACGTTGGCCAGCTGGATGGGCCAGATCGTCGGTCCGCCGGCGGGGTAGTGCCGCCACCGGCAACATTGCGCTTCATTGCCGATCTCTGCCGGGTATTCGGAGAACACCCGGATCGACGACTCGGGTACGGTCGGCAGTTGGCCGATCATTGATCCGTGATGCACTCCACCCAGCGCGTCGTTCTCGGTGGGTTCGGTGACGTACTCGTCGTGGTCGCCGTTGGCTGGGCCACTCTCACTTCAACAAGTCAGCCTGTCGTCCGAGTGGTTCCTGCAGTGGTACTGGCCCTTATGGGCGCCATCATGTTCGTGGTTGCAATGAGGAAGCCCGGGACGCCCAGTGCGTCGCCAGAGCCCGACACCGTCGGACCGATGGTGATAGCGGAGACATTGATCAATGCGGGAACGATCGCACATACGGCGGCTCCGCCTCTCTCTTCGCCCGCCGGGTCCTGCCAGGTGCGGCTGGTGTCACCGTCCACTGGCCCAACGCGTCGGCGCCGGCCGACCCAGACGGTTCTGCAGCCGGGCCCACCGGCAGCGGGCCTACGAGGCCCGCCGGAGAGCCGACTCGCTCCAGATCCCGCCCGGTCAGGTCATCGTGGCTGAGGAGGACCTACGAACGCTGCACGATCGGCTGTACCGATTGGAGGCGGCGATCGAGGACGTCGAATCGGATTTGGCGGGCAAGCCACCGGACAGGGCCTACCGGCAGGCCTACGAGCACCTGTACGAGTCCGCCCGTGACCTGGTCGGAGTGGTAGTGGAGCCGGCCCGGGAGTGAGTGCTCTCACCACTAAACCGCCGATAATGTATATTATGTCAAGTTTAGCACACAGCCAGGTGTTCCTCCACTCGGGCGGCGTACCAGCTCTAGGTGGCGACAGCGGCCCCCCGCCTGCTGCCCACCCGAGCCACCGGGGTCGACCGCCCCGGAGACCCAGGGCGCCCCGGATCCGGCCCCGGACGTAGAGTGGAAAGAGGAACCGGGGGACTCGCCTCTATGCCCCCGCATCGAGGAGGAGCTGTGCCCGAGATCGTGCCCCTGCCACCGACGATGGAGTACGACTCCCCCGAGGTCGAGCGGCTCTACCGCAAGCAGCGCCTGGCCGCCGGCTTCCGCCTCTTCTCCAAGTTCGGCTTCGACGAGGGTGTCGCCGGCCACATCACGGCCCGGGACCCCGAGCGGCTCGACCACTTCTGGGTCAACCCCTTCGGGATGCACTTCGGCCACATCCGGGTCTCGGACCTGATCCTCGTCAACCACGTGGGCGAGGTGGTCGAGGGCGACAAGCCGGTCAACATCGCCGCCTTCGTCATCCACTCCCAGGTCCACGCGGCCCGACCGGACGTGGTGGCGGCCGCCCACTCCCACTCGGTGCACGGCAAGTCGTGGTCGAGCCTGGGCAAGCTGCTCGACCCAATCACCCAGGACGTCTGTGCCTTCTTCGAGGACCATGCCGTCTTCGACGACTACACCGGCGTGGTGGTCGACATCGAGGAGGGCAAGCGCATCGCCCACGCCCTAGGCGACAACAAGGCGGCCATCCTCCGCAACCACGGCCTGCTGACCGTCGGCCACTCGGTCGAGGAGGCGGTCTGGTGGTTCATCACCATGGAGCGCTCCTGTCAGGCGCAACTGCTGGCCTCGGCGGCCGGCGATCCGGTCCTCATCGACCCGGAGATGGCCCGGCTCACCCGCGGGCAGGTCGGCTCGCACATGGCCGGCTGGTTCAGCTTCCAGCCGCTCTTCGACCGCATCGTGCGGGAGCAGCCGGACCTTCTCAACTGACTCGTTCTCTTGAGGCGACGGACCTGACACCGAGGCGACTTGGGCGACACGGGCTCATGAGCTCCAGGTGCCTGCCATGGCGGGCACCTGGAGCTCATCGCCGCTGGGGGTGAGCAGCACCAGGCTCGCGCCGGATGGAGAAAACGTCTCCATGTGAGTGCTTGGTCACGGACGATCCTATGGGCAGGGTTGTTGTGGCCCTATAGCCAGGGTTGGTGAGGCCAATGTGTGGGGTTGGTGAGGCCAATGCGGGGTAGTGCTCGGGACGGGAGGCTCGTACCGTCATCAACGACCCGGGTTCGCGAGCAGCGCGGATCGGGACGGCAAGGGATAAGGGCGATGGAGGGCATTACCGCTTCAAGTGGACCGCCACAGTGTCGCCGGGGCGGGCGGGTCGTCGCAGCTATCGGGGGCGTGCTCGGCTTGATGGTGACCATGCTGGTCACCATCACCGCGGTCACTGCCCTACCGGCGTCGGCGTCGGCGGCGACAGCGACCGGGACGTGGGCCGCGACGGGGAACATGGTTGCCGCACGCGAGGGAGCCACCGCCACGTTACTGCCCAACGGTGAAGTCCTCGTCGCTGGCGGGGTCAATGCTGGTGCCACCTTCTTGGCGAGCGCC
>JBKQTE010000074.1:0-57862 GCA_052143315.1 Acidimicrobiales bacterium
TCATCACCACGGTGTTGAGGCTGACGGCATTGGGGAGGTCGTCCCGTCCCACCATCTCCATCACGAAGGTCTGCCGGGTCGGGTTGTCGAACAGGTTGACCACGCCGAGCAGGGTGGCCAGCACGTAGATCTGCCACAGCTCGACCAGGTGGGTGGCGTCGAGGATCCCCAGGGTCAGCGCCAGCAGGCCTCCGGAGGCCTGGGTGAAGTAGAGGAGCCGGCGCTTGTCGACCCGGTCGGCCATCAGGCCCCCGACCGGCCCGAACAGCAGCATGGGCAGGAACTGGAGACCGATCACGAACCCGAGGTCGACCCCGCTCCCGGTCAGGCGGAGGACCAGCCACGCCTGGGCGATGCTCTGCATCCAGGTGCCGGACACCGAGATCAGCTGGGCCACGAAGTAGAGGCGGTAGTTCCGGACGTGGAGCGACCGGAAGGTCTGGGCGGCGGCCGTCCGCAGGGCGGTCACGGCTCGGACACTTCCCCCAGACGCTCGAGCAGCCCGGTCATCTCACCCAGCGCCCGCCGATCGTCGGGGCCGAGCCGGTGCAGCCGCTCGGCCAGGAACGCCGTCTTCAGCGAGCGGTTCTCCTCCAGCACCTTCCGGCCGAGCTCGCTCGCCGTCACCCGGGACACCCGCCGGTCGGTCGGGTCGACCACCTTCGAGACCAGGCCCTTCTCCTCCAGGGCGGTGACGATCCGGGTCATCGACGGGGGCTGGACCGACTCCAGCGTGGCCAGCTCCCCCAGCGTCGGCGAGCCCAGCCGTTCGGTGCTGGCCAGGGCGGCCGCCTGCGACGGGGTCAGGCCACCGGTGCTCTGCTGGCGGAGGCGGCGGTGCAGCCGGGTGAGGGCCAGCCTGAACCGGTCGGCCAGCTCGGCTTCGGCGGCATCGATCTCCGGTCGAGCCACACGACGGCCGGCCGGGGTGGCGCCCACCCGCCCCCCCTCGGGTCCCCCCTCTGCGACGGTGCAGTCATCGATCATGCCACCAGTATATTTAGTTCGGCTAAGTAATGCCACCGCGGACGTGCGGAGTGCCGGCGCTCACGGAAAAATCGAACCTCGGCCCGGTCAGAAGCTGGGGACGTAGCCCCCGCGGCCCATGGCCTCGCTCTCGAAGGGGTCGACCGACTCGTCCACCCCACCGCGCACCTCGACCACCCAGGGAAGACGGTCGTGGAGGATACGCTCGACGCCGCCCTGGAGGGTCGATGCGCTGACCGCACACGAGCTGCACGCCCCCTGAAGCTGCACCTCGACCACCCCGGCGGCCACGTCGGCATGGAGCAGCGCCAGGTCGCCGCCGTCGGCCTGCACCGCCGGACGCATCAGCTCGATGATGCCGGTGAGCTGGGCCAGGCGCTCGGCGCGCTCGTCGTCGTTGATGTCAGAGGGGCCGGCGGTCTCGGCCGGCGCACTGTCGGGGTTCTGCTCGGTGCCCACGTTCCGATCCTCTCATGGTCATGGTGGACGACGCCCTGGTCGCCCGGTCTCCCCCTATTGTGCCGTGCCCGGCCCGACTTCCGAGCACCGGGACGGAGCTGCCGGTGCGCTCCTCCTGCCGGCGCCGGCCGGCGGCGTCGGAGGTCCCGGCGCTTACCGTTCGGTAAGAAAGGCAGCTGGATCGGCGCGGAGCGCCACCGAGGGGATAGCATGTCGTGTGCCCATGGTGCGACCCGCTACCCAGCTGGGGCCGGTCGGACTGATTCTTCCGACCCTCCCCCAGACCTCTACCCCCAGGTGGATGGGGCAGTCCGCCTCCGGTGGCACCGACGGTGCGACCTCGAGCCCGTCCGGTGCCCCGACGCCGACCGAGGAGCTCGCCGCCATCTGCCGCCGGGCCGAGGAGCTCGGGGCCGGCGCCCTGTGGGCCACCGACCACCTCTTCTGGCACGGCCCCGCCCTCGAGACCATGGTGGCCCTGACCGTGGCGGCCGGAGCCACCCGGCGCGCCCTCATCGGCAGCTGCGTCATCCAGCTGCCGCTCCGTCAGGCGCCGGCGGTGGCCAAGCAGGCCGCCTCGCTGCAACTCCTGTCCCAGGGCCGGATGGTGCTCGGCGTCGGCGTGGGCAGTCATGCCGGCGAGTACGAGCAGGCCGGCGTGGAGTACGCCGACCGCGGTCGCCAGCTCGACGCCGGTATCGCCGAGCTCCGCCGTTCGTGGGAGAGCGGCGAGGGCGTCACCGCCGGGGACGTCGAGGCGGGTGGGGCCGAACGGTACCGCCAGCTCCCCGCCCCCGAACCGGTCCCGATCTGGGTGGGTGGCTCCTCGGAGGCGGCCCTCCGCCGCGCCGCCTCCCTGGCCGACGGCTGGATGCCCCTCTTCCTGAACCCGGTGGCGTACACCGCCGCCCTCGACCGCCTGGCCAAGGAGGTCGACCGGGCCGGCCGGCCGGTCGATGCCGTGACCCGCTCGATGGTGCTGTTCGTGTCGGTGGACAAGGACCACGAGCGGGGGGTCCGTAGGGGCACGGGCTGGATGTCCTCCCTCTACGGGATCCCGGCCCATGCCTTCGAGCGCCACCTGGTCAGTGGCAGCGCCGCCTCGGTGGCCGACACGGTGGCCACCTACCTGGACGCCGGCGCCGAGCACGTGGCGGTCTACATCACCGACGACGGGCCGTTGGAGCAGTTCGAACACCTGGTGGCAGCCATGCCGGCTGCCGGAATAGCCATCCGAGAGTAGCGAGGACACTATGAACCGCGCCGTACGCATCGTGGGTACCGCAATCACGCCGATGAACCGGCGGGACCGGACCGCCGAGGACATGGCCCACCAGGTGGTGGCGGAGGCGTTGGCCGACGCCGGCATCGACCCGGCCGACGTCAACCTGGTGGTGTTCGCCAACGCCACCGCCGGCCGGCTGATCGACCAGGGGTGCATCCGGGGCCAGTCGTTCCTCCGCCAGGCCGGTCTGCGCAACGCCGGGATCCTCAACGTGGACAACTCCTGCGGGGGCGGGTCGTCGGCCCTCCACATGGCCACCCTGGCCACCCTGGGCGGCTCCCCCACCGTCCTCGCCGTCGGCGTGGAGAAGATGTGGACGGGTGACCGGGCCGAGACGCTGGCCGGCATCGAGGACGGGGTGCCCCGCGACGACCGGATCCGCATGCACGAGCAGCTCGAGAACCCGTCCGGCTCGGTGCTGATGGCGCTCAATGCCTCGTGGGCGAACTCCCTGCTCGAGGAGCGGGGGGCGACGGTCGAGCAGTTCGCCGCCGCCGCCGTGAAGGCCCGCCGGCACGGTGCCCTCAACCCCAACGCCCAGTTCCGGTCGGAGGTCACCATCGACGAGGTGCTGTCCTCGCCGGCCATCGTCCTACCGCTGACCCGCCTGATGTGCTCGTCGTTCACCGACGGGGCCGCCGCCGCCGTGCTGTCCCTGATCCCCACCGAGGGTGCCCCCAGCATCCGCAGCAGCACCATCCGGTCCGGCAACGGCGACATGGACTACCACGACCGACTGGCCGATGCGGCCGTGGCCGCCTGGGACGAGGCCGGCATCGACCCGGCCGACGTCGATCTGGTCGAGCTGCACGACGCCACCAGCCCCGAGGAGCTCTACGCCCTCGAGTCGCTCGGCTTCTTCAAGCCCGGGGACGCCGGGCCGGCCACCCTGGCCGGCAACACCACCATCGGCGGCAAGGGGATCACGGTCAACACCAGCGGCGGCCTGGTCAGCCGGGGGCATCCCCTGGGGGCCACCGGCATCGCCCAGGTGGTCGAGCTGACCACCCAGCTGCGGGGGCAGGCCGGTCTCCGGCAGGTGGACGGTGCCCGGCTGGGTGTCGCCGCCAACACCGGCGGCATGATCGGCTTCGACGGATCACCCACCGACGCCGCCTTCATCGGCATCCACGTCCTCGAGGCCGGCTGACCCGGTGGTCGCCACGCGAGGGGGCACTCGGGGGGGCGTCATCACCGGTTGGGGCATCGCCGTCCCGGACAAGGTGGTCACCAACGCCGATCTGTCGGTCACCATGGACACCAACGACGCCTGGATCCGCGAGCGGACCGGCATCCGGGAGCGCCGCATCGGCGGGACGACCTCGGGTCTGGCCATCGAGGCGGGCCTGGCGGCGCTGGAGAAAGCCGGGAGGCGGCCCGACGAGATCGACGCCGTCATCCTGGCCACCACCACCCCCGACCAGATCGTCCCTGGCACATCGGCCACCGTCCAGGACGGCATCGGTGTCCCCGGCGGGGCTTTCGACGTCAACGCCGCCTGCTCGGGTTTCGTCTACGGCCTGACCGTGGCCCACGGGCTGCTGGCCATCGGGGCCGAGCGGCTCCTGGTCATCGGCTCGGAGACCCTCAGCAGGATCACCGACTGGGACGACCGGTCGGTGGCGGTCCTGGTGGGCGACGGTGCCGGGGCGGTGGTGCTGGAGGCGGTCGACGGTCCCGGCCAGCTGCTCTCGTGGCACCTGGGGGCCGACGGCTCGCTCCGGCACCTCCTCAAGTGCGATCACGGCGGCTACCTCTTCATGGACGGCAAGGAGATCTTCCGCAAGGCCGTGCGGGTGGTGGTGGAGTCGGCGGAGACGGTGATCGCCGACGCCGGGCTGACTCCGGAGGACATCAACGTGATGGTGCCGCACCAGGCCAACCTCCGGATCATCTCCGCCGCCTGCCAGCGCCTGGGGATCCCCGAGGAGAGGGCGGTGGTGGTCATCGACCGGTACGGCAACACCTCCTCGGCGTCGATCCCCCTGGCCCTGGCCGACGCCCTCGACACCGGTCGTCTCCACCAGGGCGACAACGTGCTCCTCACCGGCTTCGGCGGCGGCATGACCTGGGCCAGCGCCGTCCTCCGGTGGGGCGGTTGACCGGAACCGTGCCGTCCGCTCCCACCCTGGTCGTCCTGGCTGCCGGCATGGCCCGCCGCTACGGCGGGTGCAAGCCACTGGCCCCGGTGGGGCCGTTCGGCGAGGCGGTCATCGACCTCCTGGCCAGTGACGCCATCGCCGCCGGCTTCGGCGACATCGTGCTGGTGCTCCACCCGGAGAGCGGGCCGGCCATCCGCTACCACGTGGAGCAGACCTGGCCCGTCTCGGTCCGGGTCGCCTACGCCGAGCAACCTGTGCCGCTCGGGACCACCCACGCGGTGCTGGCCGCCCGGTCGCGGGTCGGGCCGGACCGGTCGTTCGCCATCGCCAACGGCGACGACGTCTACGGCGAGGAGGCCATGGCACAGTTGGCCGGCGAGCTGTCCTCGGACTCGCCCGAGCACGCCATGGTCGCCTTCCACCTGCGGAACACGGTGGTCACCTCGGATCCGGTGACCCGCGGGGTGTGCGAGGTCGACGCCGAGGGCCACCTGGTGCGCATCACCGAGCGTCGGCAGGTGTCACGCCACGACGACGGCGAGCACTTCACCGCCCTGGACGGCGCCCTGCCCGACAAGCTCTCCGGCGACCTGCTGGTGTCGGTCAACCTGTGGGGCTTCCGGCCGTCGGTATGGGCGCAGTTCGACGCCGCCATGGCGGCCTCGGGTCTCGACGAGGAGGCCATCGTGGCCGCCGTCGCCGCCGGCGCCGAGGTGCCGAAGACCGAGGTGCTGCTACCCGAGGTGGTGGGGGCCATGCTGGAAGCCGGTACCGGTCAGCCGATCCGGGTGCTGCCCACCGGCTCGCGGTGCATCGGGGTCACCCACCCTGACGACCTGCTGGCGGTGCGGTCGGAGCTGTCCCGCCTGGTCGCCTGGGGCATCCGGCCCGACCGCCCGTGGTCCGGCGCCGCTTGATCGCGCCGCCCCACCAGGACGGGGACCACCCCCCGGTAGCATTGCCGTGAGACATCGATGACACGCACCCTTCGGCTGACCGTGAGCCTTGCCCTGAACGTGGCACTGGTCGCCGTCCAGGTCGGGTTCGGGCTCGGTGCCCACTCGGTGGGCCTGCTGGCCGATGCCGGCCACAACGTCACCGATGTGGCCGGGCTGGTGCTCTCGCTGCTGGCGGTCCGGTTCGTGATGCAGCCCCGCAGCGCCGAACGGTCGTTCGGGAACCACCGGGCTACCATCCTCGCCGCTCTGGCCAACGCCGTCATCATCACCGCGGTCACCGTCATCGTGGTGGTGGAGAGCGTCCGGCGCTACGGGCACCCCGAGCACGTCGACGCCGGAGTGGTGGTGGTGGTGGCGGCCGGCGCCCTGGTGGTCAACGCCATCTCCGTCCTAGTGCTGCGCGATCGCACCGGCGACCTCAACATGCGGTCGGCCATGCTCCACATGCTGGGCGACGCCCTGGCCTCGCTGGCCGTGCTGATTGCCGCCGCCGTGCTCATCGCGGTGCCGTCGGCCACCTGGCTCGACCCGACGTCGGCGCTGGTGGTGGCGGCCATCATCGTGTGGCAGGCCACCGGGGTGTTCCGCGAGAGCATCTCCGTGCTGCTGGAGTCGACCCCCGGCGACGTCGACCTGCCGGACCTGACGGCGGCCATGACGGCGGTCGAGGGGGTCGGCGAGGTGCACGACCTCCACGTCTGGAGCCTCTCCAGCGAGATGCGGGTGCTCTCCGCCCACGTGGTGCTCACCGGCCACCCGTCGCTGGAGGAGGCCCAGGTGGTGGGCGAGCGCGTCAAGCAGGCCATCAGCGGCCCGTTCTCCATCTCGCACAGCACCCTCGAGCTGGAGTGCGAGCGGTGCATCGACAGTCAGGACGATCCTTGCCTGATGGAGACGTCCGACCCGGTGGCGGTCGCCCGCCACCACCACTGAGATGTCGATCTGGACCCGGGCGCGACGCAGCCCCGAGTAACCGGACGGCCGAAGCCGCCCTGCTCCTCGGGGCCACGTACTCGGTGAGAACGGCTCCACTCGCGCTGAGTCGTGTCGGACGACCCTGCAGCGAGCACCGGACCGGCGTGACAAGCACACCGGCCCGTCCCCGGACCACCACGCCCGGGAACCTACGGCCCCATCGACCTGCGGAGACCGGCCTTGCGGCCCACCTCCTCGGCACCTCGACCCGGCTCCGACTCGGGCCTTGCGGCCTCCGTCCTCACCCTGCCGACCGCCCGGCTCGCCGGTCGGGCCTTGCGGCCTTCCCTCGTCGCCGGCCGGGGACTCGGTCCGGAGGTCCCTTGCGGTTCCTCCTCGCCTCCTCCGACTTCCGGTGGAGCTTCGGTTTCCCGAACTGGGGACACCCTGCACCGATCATCGCCCCAGGTCAATAGAGGTATTTGAAATCCCTACCTTATCCCCGAGATTTCCATGCCTATCCCCAGACCGGGGGCAGATGTCCACCGGTATTCCCCAGGCGACCGCCGTCGCACCGGGCCCGGGTCGCCGCTCCCGGCGGGCGTCACCGGTGCGTCAGCCCTGACCGGCCAGCAACAGGTAGAGCTCACGACGGAGCTCCACCAGCAACTCCTGCATGCGGGCCCGGTCCTCGTCGCTGCCGGCCTCGACCACCTGCTCGACGGCCACCCGGACCGACCGGAGGGTGCTCCGGAGCTCGTTGACCGCTGGGTCGGTGGCGTTGACCACGTTGGCCCACGGGGACGGGTCGTCACTGCCGGGTGCCACCTTGCGCCCCTCGTCGGTCAACGAGAAGGTCCGCCGGGACCCCTCGGTCTGAGCGGTGATCAGTCCCTCGTCCTCGAGCATCGACAGGGTCGGGTACACCGACCCGGGGCTGGGCTGCCACACGCCCTTGGTGCGCTCGGAGATCTCCGACATCAGCTCGTAGCCGTGCATGGGTCGCTCGGCCAGCAGATAGAGCACCGACAGCCGGAGGTCGCCGCGCTGGGCCCGTGGCCCCCGGCGACCGCCCCGGCCACCAGCCCGTCGCCCGGGACCGCGACGGACGTGGTCGATACCGTGGTCTTCGTGGGCGCCCGGTCCGTGGCCGTGGCCGAATTCGTCCCGATGTGCCCGTCCTTCGGGGCCGGCCGGGATGGCGCCGAAGCGTCCACGGCCGATCCCCCTTCCTCTACTTTCGTTGGCATATTTCATACCATCACGATATATCGTTTACTATCGCCATGTCAACCGGCCCGTGAGCTGGAGGTTCAGGGGATCCGGGGCCGCTCTCGGTCCCGCTACCGGACGGTCTCAGGAGTCGATCGGGTCCCCGGAGCGGTCGACGCCGGTCACCCGGCGCCAGAGGGCGGGGATGTGGCCCCTCCGGAGCGCGCCCGCCGCCAGCAGCGCAGCCAGCACCGGGCGGGTGGCCTCGTGGCGGGCCTCGATCTGATGGCGGCTGCGGGAGGCGGCCCGCCAGGTGGCCTGGCCGGGGAGGCCGACCGTCTCATAGACGCCGGGGTGGACCAGGCCGTCGAACATGACCCGGACCAGCACCGGCACGATGTACTTGACCGAGAAACGGTCGAACCACGTCGCCTCGGCCCACAGCTCGGGGAGGGCCATCCGGGCGTAGGCCAGGTGGCGGGACTCCTCCAGCCGGTGGTACCGGTTGACCTCCTTCAAGAACGGGTCGGTGTCGGGGTGCTCGACCAGCTTCTTCTGGAACAGGTCGGGGATCTCCTCCCCTGCCAGCACCAGCGTGAACAGCGTGGCCGGCCGGCGCACCACCAGGCGGGTGACCTGGCGGAAGATGAAGCCGGGCAGCCCGCCCTCCAGGGGGGACTTGGCGGTGGGGGCCAGCTGGGAGACCAGCCGGACGAAGAGGCGCGAGTGACGGGTCTCCTCGCCGATCTCGTGGAGCATGTAGGTGATCCGGGGGTCGGTCATGGCGGTGGTGTGGGCCACCTGCAAGGAGAACCCGGCCATCAGCAGTGCCTCGAACCGGATGCCGCCCACCACCACCGACGCCAACTCCTCGCGGGACAGCTTGGCCATCTGCTCGTCGGTGAGGCCCAGGTCGAGGTCGGCCACCGTCGACAGCTCGGGCGAGAACACGGCACCGTCCCCCAGCGAGCCGGCCACCTCGGTGTCGGGCTCGATGACACGGCGGACCGAGGCGGTGTTGAGCTTGTCCACCCGACGGGTGGTGGCCTGCCGGGCCTCGTCTTGAGTGGTGGCTCGCGCCGTGGTGGCTCGCGCCGTGGTGGTTTGCGCCGTGGCGGTTTGCGGCGTGGCGGTTTGCGGCGTGGTTTGCGCCGTGGCGTCCTTGGTTGCGGCGTCGGTGGTGGTCATGAGGATCTCCTTCGAGTGGTGGGCAGCGGCGTGATATCGCCAGTGGGGGGTTCGTCCTCTTCGGCCGACGAAGCACCGGCGTTCGTCGGTCTGTCGGTGGTGGCAGACCTGCCACTTGTGTCGGTGCTGGGACTGGTACGGAGCCAGGTCCGGGCTGGGCCGAGCTGGTCCACGTTGGGGATGCCGTCGTAGATGAGGCTGGTGAGGTACTCGGTGAGCCGACTGCGGGGCATGGTGCCCCGCTCCAACCACCAGTCACCGGCCGAGTGGACCATGCCGACGATGCCGAAGGCCCACGGCTCGGCCGGTCCGGAGTCGAGCCCGGCGGCCCGGAGTCCCTCGCCGAGCACCAGGGCCACCTGACGTCCGGCCCGGGAGATGTAGTCGGTGAGGATCGCACCCGGATCGGTGGTCTCGGCGATGGTCCGGTTGACGAGGAAACGGTAGAGGGCCGGGTCCGACTCGATGAAGCGGAGATAGACGTCAATGGTGGAGGCGACCAGCTGGCGGGGCGAGACGTCGGCGTGGAGCGCCTGGTCCAAACCGGTGGCGATCTGGTTGTAGGCGTGCTCGGCGATGGCCCTCACCAGCCCGGCGCGATCGTCGAAGTGACGGTAGAGGATAGGTTTGGTGACGCCGGCCTCGGCGGCCATCTGGTCCATCGACACACCCGGCCCGTCACGGCGGATCACTTCCACCGCCGCCTCGACCAGCGCCGCCCGGCGGGCGTCACGTTTGGCGTCCCGATCGGCCTTTCCGGCGGTGGCGTTCCGGGCTCCCTTGCGGCTGGTGACCTCCCGAGCGATCTCGCGGTGTCGGACCGGTCTGACCATCAGGCGGGTCCGATGCCGCGTACCATCGGCTGCTTCTGCATGTTACCCACGGTAACGTTACTGGGGGTAACGAGTCAAGCCCCAGTGTTCGAAGCCGAGATGCGGAATGCACTCGCCTCAGGGAAGGCCAGCGTCACATGGGGCAGGCTCGTCTTCTCCAGCCGCCGACACGGGCGTCAGAGTGTCCCACCGAACCAGCGACGAGCAAGGGCCGGCTGTACACGTTCCCTGGAATCTTGGACCCGGTAGCGAACGACTCATGGGCATTGAACGAAACTAGAACAGGTTCTAGAATACTCGAAGAGGATTACGAGGAGGCCAGCCAGACATGAGTACTCCGGCGGAGCAAAGGATCGCCTTCGTCCAATCGACTTGGCACGAATCGATCGTTGACCGATGCCGGGCATCATTCGCGGAGGAAGTCGCCGAGCTCGGGGTGCCCCGTGACCAAGTTGACTTCTTCAAGGTGCCAGGCTCCTTCGAGCTTCCTCTCCATTCCAAACGATTGGCGCGCATGGGTACCTACTCGTCGGTTGTTGCGGCGGGCCTGATTGTCGACGGCGGTATCTACCGTCACGAGTTCGTAGCAGAGGCTGTCATCAATGGCCTGATGCGAGTCCAGCTGGATGTGGACATCCCGGTCATCTCTGTTGTCCTCACCCCCCACCATTTCCACGACCATGAGCAGCACGCTTTGTTGTTTGCCTCGCACTTCGAGCTGAAGGGCAAGGAGGCTGCCCGGGCTTGCACGAGCACCATGAGGTCGCTCGCCGTTCTCTGAGATCTGGCTGCAGTCTGCTGCGGCCGGTGTTGAGGACTCCCTGGAGCCGGTTGAGGGCACCCCTCAGGCGACACAGCGAGACCCTTCCATGGGGCGGAGTGGTGTCGATGGGTTCATATCCGGCGGTCGGAGACGGTCGCGAGCCGCGTTCCCAGCACGCTCATTGAAACAGTGAGCGCCACCCTTCGGAAGTGCTAGCATTGCTAGCGGAGGTGGTAGCGATGGCTGCGGTGAGCATTCGAAACCTGGACGACACGGTGAGAGAGCGACTGCGGGTTCGGGCTGCCGCCCACGGTCGATCGATGGAAGCCGAAATGCGCGCGATTCTCGCCGAGGCAGTGCAGGAGCCAGATGACAATGATGGCCTCCTCGATGCACTCGTGGCCCGATTCGGTGATCTCGGAGGTGTCGATCTCGATCTTCCGTCCCGTTCCGCGGCGCCACGAGCTGTCGATTTCACAGCGTGATCGTCGCCGACACCAACGTCATATCGGAGCTGATGAGGGCCGAACCCTCACCTGTCGTCCGAGCATGGGTTGTCGTACATGGTCATCACGAGCTGCGAATTACGGCAATCACCGTGGCCGAGATTCTCTACGGCATCGAGCGGCTTCCCCGTGGCAAGCGAAAGGCCACGCTGCGGGAGGCCGCGTTGGAGGTGTTCGGTCGGTTCAGCGAAGACGTCCTCCCGTTCGATGCCGCCGCAGCCACGGTCTACCCAGAGATCGTCGACCATCGCCACCGTCAGGGAACGCCGATCAGCGGATACGACGCTCAGATCGCTGCGATCTGCCGGATCCATGACGCACGCCTGGCGACAAGAAATGAGAAGGACTTCGCCGGTGTCGGCGTTGAACTCGTCAACCCATGGAAGGCCGGTTAGCTCGGATGCATCTCACCCAGTCGATCCCCGAGCCGGCGACGTGGGACTTCTGCCGCGAAGTGGCGATGAGAGAATCCCATCGTGCGATTTCACGCAGAGCAACGCCTGAGGGGATCAAAGAGGGCCATAGCTAGCCTCCTCGCCGATCCTGGCTTCTACGTTGCGCTTCAGCTTCCTGATGTCCGTCAGCCCGAGGTACTCGAGTCTTACCAAGACGGATCGTGGTCCGTAGTTCGGCTTCGGTACGCCGTCGACGGCGGCCATTACCCCATCCTTCGTCTTCTGGCCAGTTCCGCTCCCCTCGCGTGGTTGCAAGAGGTTCGAGTTGACCCGTCCGCAGGTTCTGGTCAGCTTCGCTACGAAGCAGAGTTCGACCCGGTTCGGCTCCACGGGGCCGGCGAGTTCACATTGACCTCGGCTCAAGGATCGACCATCTTTCGCTTCGAGGGAGACGTGACCGTTGCCGTGCCGGGTATAGGTCGGCTCTTGGAGCGACAGATGATCCGCGAGCTGATCCACCGCTTGGACATCGAGGCAGAGGCACTCGACGCTCAACTTCGACGGAACGTGAGGGGCCCTCGCCTGCAGGACGACTGACCGTCACCCTCGTCCGGCCAATGGGCGACCGGCGCCTTACGGGTGGACCCAAGAGCCCCGCTCGTGCCTGATTCGGGTTGTGACCGCCTCCCGGTGTTGTGGACGCCTTCACTCTCAGGGGGAGGAAGTCGTCAACCTCAATGAGTCCAAAAGGCACCATTCCGCCGATCCATTCGTCAGGGTCGCGCCAGTAGTTCCAAGATCTATGCTGCGCATCGTGGACGATGAGGCTGATCCGGAGCGCCGGTCGGTCAGGGACTACCTCGCGTCGCTCGACGACGGCCAAATGGTTGCGGACTGCCACGTGCTCATCGAGATGATGCAGCGCATTAGCGGTGAGCCCCCGACACTGTGGAACGTGGGCACACTCGGTTTCGGCCGCTATCGGTACCGGTACGACAGCGGGCGCGAGGGTGAATCCCACACGATCGGCCTCTATCCGCGTCGGGGCAGGATCACCATCTACCTCATGGACGGCACGGTGCGTTACCCCGAATTGCTGCGTCGCCTGGGCCGGCACACGACCAGCAGGGTGTGCCTGTACGTCAAGCGGCTCAGCGACATCGAGCTGCCGGTCCTCGAACAGATCGTGCAGCAGTCCTATGACTACATCACGTCCCAGGACGGGCGGATGCACCGGGCGCACGGGTAGGCGGCTCGGACGCGGGGGTTGCCACAGACCAAGGATCGGCGGATTCGCCGCCGTGCTCGATGGGCCACGACCTCACATGGGCAATAACCGTTGTGGGATACATGACGCAATGGGCCGAGAGCCACGATGGACTAGCCGGAGAGTCGACTCTTGACCGCTGAACGGGCACGGGCGACGACTGCTTGATCATCGTGAAGGACGCTCACGATGTTTGTCCCGGCAAGAATGACACCGAGTTCAAAGGCGATCTGTCCGGGGTCGGTGCCTGGCGGCAGTTCACCTTTCTCAACCGCAGAGTTGGTTTCGCGCTCGAGCAGGTCCCGCCACTGCTGTTGGACTCGGGCCACTTCGTCATGTACACGTCCGGGGCGCGCCCCGACCTCGGCAGAGGCGGCGACAAAGAAGCAGCCACCGGGGAAGATGCGCCGCTCCACATAGGAGAGGAAGCCGTTACACAGGGCAAGTAGGCGTTCGCGCCCCGGCTCGGTCGCACCCAGTGCCGGTGTCACCACTTCAGCGATGAAGCTGTCGCGTGCCGCGTTGATGGTCGCCAGCTGGAGCTCCTCCTTGGAGCCGAACAGCGCGTAGACGCTGCTCTTCGCGATCCCGGTGGCGTCGGCGAGTCGGCCGAGCGAAAGCCCTTCGATGCCCTCAATGGTTGCGAGTCGTGCGGCCTGCTCCACGATACGGGCACGGGAACGTTCTCCGGGGGCCCGGGTCTGCTTCCTCGGTGTCTCCTCCTCTTGCATCGGCTCGTCCTCGTCTTCCCCTCACTCAACTGGCTCCTTGCAGCTTAGACGCACGACCGTTTAGAATCGTTGTACGATCGTGCGTCTAGAGAAGGTCGGACCAATGACCACCGTGAACTGGGAGGAAGCAGGGCGAGGCTGGGGGCCCGTGCCGTGGAGTGGGCTTACCTGTTCGAGCCATACGCTCGACCGGCAAACGAGTTGCTGTTCGACCACTTGGGACTCGGGGACGGTGCGCGCCTTCTCGACATCGCATGTGGGTCCGGATTCGCTGCTCATCTTGCTGCCGAGAGGAAGGCCCAGGTCTCGGGATTGGACGCGGCGGAGTCCCTGGTGACGATCGCACGGACGAGGAACCCAAGCGGAGACTTCCGCGTCGGTGACATGTTCGAACTGCCGTTCGCAGATGACAGCTTTGACTTCGCCACAAGCTTCAATGGCATCTGGAAAGGATGCGAAGGTGCATTGAGGGAAGCTCGCCGGGTGCTGGTGCCCAACGGTCGGCTGGGGCTCACCTTCTGGGGGCGATACGACCGTCTTGGCCTCATGCCGTACTTCCTCAAGGTCATCGAGTTGTCCCCACCTGAACACGGGGAAGCCAACATGGAGCACGGGGACACCGGGCGCAATGGCGTCGTGGAAGACATGCTGGCAGCTACGGGCTTCACCTTGGTCGAGCGAGGGTCCGTTGATGTCGTCAACGAGTGGCCTGACGCAGCAACGGCCGTCCGTGCGCTGGCGGCGGCCGGACCGTCCGTCCCTGCGATCGAAGCCGTCGGCTACGACGCGTTCTGTGGGGCGTTGCGTGAGGTCATCTCGCCATTGTGCGATCGGGATGTCGGCGTCCGGGTCACTTCCGAGTTCGGGTGGATCACCGCTACTGCCGACTGAGCGGATGCGAGTCGGGCGCAGGCCGACCTCCTGCTTCCCGTCCTCAGGTCGGAGAGTTGCCTCTGCGGAGCGCGTGGCAGAAAGGCCGGTCGGGGGCACCCGCTCGGCACCGCGGTCGACGGGCGGACCTTTCGGATCGTCGCGACGGTCTTCGCCGTGGTCGGGGTGCCGTTCGTCATCGTGCTGGTCCCGACGGTGGCAGGCCTCCTCTGAGTTGGAACTCGACACATCCGACGGATTGACCCTCTCGGATTCAAGTGGAGAGTGGGGGGATCGAATCGGTCGGCTCGACGACGCGCCTCGGTGCAGTGCTCAGCCAAATCTCGCTGAGGATCACTTGGATCGTCGCAGCTGCTGGAATTGCGAGAAGAACAGCGACGAATCCCCCGAAGATTCCACCGACCCAGTTGCCGATGTCGGCGCCGACGAAGACCGCCACCATCACGAGCAGCGGGTTCACCCTGACCGTGCGGCTCATGACCATGGGGTTCAAGAAGTGGTTCTCGAAGAAGGTGTAGAGGAGGAAGACGATGGCTGTGACTACTCCCGCACTGAGCGAGTGTCCCAGCGCGAACAGCACCGTTGGAATCCCTGCCAGTGCCCCGCCGATCTGAGGAAGGAAATCGACCAGGGCTACCCAGAGTCCGAAGAGCAAGGGATAGGGGACCGAAAGGACAGCGAGGGTCACGAAGACCACGACACCCGCGACCAGCGAGGTGAGAAGGTCTCCGAGCATGTAGCCAGAGATGGACCTCTCGATCCTTCCCCCGATGCGGGTGTACCTTGCCGCCCGCTCCGGATCAATCGCGCCCAAGAGCGCCACCCGCATTTTTGGGGCCTCCAACAGAAGCAGAATGACGAACGCAAATGTTGCCGCCAACGAGACCAGGACCGACACCGCACCCTTGCCGAAGGCCAAGGCTGGCTTGCCAAGGCCTTCCGCGAAGCTCACCAGCTTTGGAGAGTTCCGTTGCACCCATGACTCGATGTGATAACGGCGAACGAGATGACCGATCCAGCCCTTTCCGTGTTGCGCCTTGTCCACATATGACGGCAACGCATTGGCGAAGTGAGTGATGGCATTGACGAGGGGGTAGCCGAACGCCAGGGCCAGACCAGCGAAGAGCAACACCGACCACAACGTCACGATCGCGACCGCATATCCGCGCCTATGAACCTTCCATCGCTGAAGAGCCACCACTTGCGGGTTGAGGAAGAGCGCGACGAAGCTGCCAACAAACATCAGCATGACGACATCTCGCAGACGGTAGAGCAGGACGCCGGTCAGATAGACAGTGACGACGACGGCCACCGTGACCAGGATCGTCCGTAAGGGAACTTGCTTCACATCGGCCAAATGCAGGAGTCGGGCCCACCTTGACCGGTCGTCCGGGGGAACTGAGCTTGGGCTGTCAGACAACGTCATCAGACCACCTCAATCCTGCAGCCACTGCGATTCCCAAGGACTCCGTCGGATCTTGTCCGGTGACCTCGGTCCGCCGGAGGCACTTGAAATAGGTCGAGCTTGATCGTTCCAGATTTCTCGGCACCCGAGATACCTCCCGTGGTAGTGGTTCCTGACAACGCTAACTGCCGTCGGTCGCCGCAGACTGCAGGGAGTGGGGGTGGCGAGGTATGTCAGCGCACCCGAAGTCGGCGTCTTGCGTACGCTCTCGACGACCGATCACGGGCCCTCAAGCAACACAACTGCGATCGGCCACGGAACGGGAAGGTGTCATCGATCGGAGGCACCGTCGATGCAACACCCGGACCGCTAGAACCAATGGAGCCACGGATGGTTGTTTCGCCACACCACGGCCGTCACCTTCCCGACGATGTTGGCTGCCGGCACCGTCCCCCAGTAGCGGCTGTCCGACGAATCGCCACGGCAATCCCCCATCACGAAGTACTGCCCGCTCGGGATCTTCGTGGTCGAGATGGGCAACGACGGTCGGGCGCAGACGCCGCTTGGCTGGGGCAGCCAGGTCTGAACCAAAGGTCGACCGTTGACGAAGATCGTGGCTCCCGTCTGCGAAATGGTCTCACCTGGTAGGCCGATCACCCGCTTGACCAGCACCGGGTACTGATGGTCGTGATCCCCTGGGGCACGCCGGAAGACGACGATATCCCCCCGTTCTATCGTCGAGGACAGCTTGTCCACGATGATTCGGTCACCAATCTCGAGTGTTGGGACCATCGATCCGGAAGGCACGACGAACGCCTGCGCGGCGTACGCCCGAACCCCGGTGGACAAGATGCCGACAGCGACGAGGAACACGAAGAGGGCGATGAAGCCCCGAGACCTCTTGCCGGCAACTAGCGGCTTGCGCATTCCGTGACTCTACGCCGGGGAGGCGATCAGGCGGTTTCGGGGCACCCAGCCCGCTGATTCACCTGTGCCGTTCGACCTGAATCGCTCGTGCCATCAGGCCCGACGATCAGGGTCGGTCGTCTGTCAACCAAACGCGCGTGTCCAGCGTGGTAATGGTTGAGTTGCTTCTCACCACGACCGAGCTGAAGGAGTGCATCGTCTGCCATGACCGAGGAGGCTGCGAGGTGACGAAGGCACCGAGGCACCTGGTGGGGCTGCTGGCCGTTGGGTGTCTGGCGCTGGGAATCTCGGGCTGCGGCAGTTCGTCGACGCCCAGAAAGGCTGCGGCCGCCGCCGAGGTCGGTGTGGCCAATCCGGCCCGATGCCCCGATCGGTGGACGACAACGGACCATTCGATGCTCAACCCGGCGCCTGCCCGAAGTGGTCTGTCGGACACCCTGGTGCCGCCCGGCGCAGAATCCATGACGGTCTGTCGGTACGCGGGCCTCAACCAGCCAGTAGAGGTTGGAAGCTTGGAGCGGTCCCATGTCGTCAGCGGCCCCCAACTCACGGCGTTCTTGGCGTTCGTGAACATGCCGAGTTGGCAAGTCATCAGTGGCACAGCGGTCTACAACTGCCCGGCGGACCAAGGGAGCACCGACCTCCTGATGTTCACCTACTCATCCGGACCGAGTGTGGACGTCGACGTCGACCTCGAAGGTTGTTCCTTTGCAACGAACGGTGTTCGGACCGTCAACGGTTATGAGATCGGGATGCGACTGACTGCTTGGGTCGGAGCGGACCGGCCCCTCTGATCGATCAACTGGTGCCGAAGAGGACGTACCCGAGAGCATGGACCCGAGCGCCCGCCTGGGAGCCGGCGAGGCTAACGGACGACCACCAGCGCACAGTGAGCGTGCAGGCAACACTTCTGGCTCACGGAACCAAGGAGCAGCCCCTTGAATCCGCCCAGTCCCCTCGAGCCGACGACGAGTAGGTCGGCCCCGTCGCTCGCCTCGATGAGCGCCGTCGCCGGCGACTCTTCGCGCGTCACGCTCTTGGTGGTGACCCCGGGTGCCAACTGGGCCACCCGTGCCGTAGCCTCCTCAACGAGTCGCTCCATGTTCTTCTGGATCTCGTCCTGCGTGACGTGGACATAGCCGGGTTCGTAGGCAGTGTGGATCTCCAGAACTGCGCCGGTGCGATCGGCTTCGAGTGCCGCCCAATCCAAAGCCTTCATGGCGATCTCCGAGCCGTCCACCCCGACCACGATTCTGTGGATGGAGCCCGCGGATCCGGTGTTCCCAGCTGGTTCGGTCGACATCTCGGTCACACCTTTCCCGCTTGCGCTTCATTGTTGCCGCTCGCCTTTGGAAGCTAACCGTGCGGTGGTCATTGCGTCAACCGCTCGCCGCTCGTCTCTCGCCCGGACTCGAACCGTCGCCATGATCGCCCCAAAGGGGCCAATCGAAACGATGTGGCTTTCGGCCCTGGTCCGTCAGCCCTGACGGTCGTACCATCGCCGTAGGTCCGAGGACCAGCGGCGCGCTGTCGGGGGAAGTACGGGCGCGTGCCGCCGGATACCGGACGGCAGTTGGCAGCAAGTGAAGACCAGGGGGAGGGCGACCATGACGGTGGTCACGGCACAGGCACCAGTTCCGGATCCCGGCGGGCTGGCGAACGCGCTGGGCAAACGGGAGCTCAACCGCTACCCCAGGACGATTCCGCGCCTCGGGTACCTGGGGATCGTGGTGCTCACCACCGTCATGCTCTACTACCTCTACTACGAAGAGGGTGCCCTCACCCCCCTGATGCTGCCCTATTACCACATGTCGTTCCAGTACTTCCTCTACCTGCTGGTGGTGTCGAACGCCATCGGCGCCTTCTCGGCGCTGATCGGAGGGCTCTCGGACAGGATCGGCCGCGCCAACATGACGATCTACGGCACGCTCGTCGTCGGGCTGGTGCAGCTGAGCATCACGAGCATCCACTCCAGGTTCGGCTTCGCCCTGGCGTACTGCGTGATCGGGTTCGTGGAGGGCGTCATTCTCGTGTCGACTCCCGCGCTCATGCGTGACTTCTCACCACAGATGGGACGGGGCGCCGCCATGGGCTTCTGGGCGCTCGGCCCCACCATGGGGTCCCTGGCCGCCAGCCTGGTGGCCACGCACACCCTCACCCACCTTCAACCGTGGCAGGACCAGTTCATCATCTCGGGGTTGGCATGCATGGGCGTGGTGGTCATCTCGTTCCTCTTCCTGCGCGAGCTGTCCCCACAACTTCGTGACCAGCTCATGGTCTCCGAACAGGACCGGGCACTGGTCGAAGCCAAGGCCCGGGGTTTCTCGGAGGAGGATGTGGTCGGCGCCGCTTCGCACCCGTTTCGGTCGATGCTGCGTATCGACCTGATCTCGTCGTCGTTGGCAATCTCACTGTTCCTGCTCTTCTACTTCGCGTCCGTCAGCGTCCTCACTCTCTACTGGGTGGTCGTCTTCGGGCGGTCTACCCCCGACGCCAACGGCATCAATGTCTGGTACGCCGCCTGCCTCTGCGGGACACTCGTCCTGTTCGGCGTGCTGTCCGATTGGCTGCGCGTCAGAAAGCCCTTCATGCTCGTCGGAGCCGCGGCCTGCGTCGTGGTCACGGTGTTCCTCATACTGCAGATCGATCATCCACATACCGGCTACTACTCGAACGTCCTCATCGTGGTGCTTCTCTCCGTCGCCATCGGTTGTGCCTACTCACCGTGGATGGCCGGCTACACCGAGCAGGTCGAGTGGCACAATCCCGCGCTCACGGCCAGTGGATTGGCCGTCTGGGGCTGGGTGCTGCGCATCGTGGTGGCGCTGTCCTTCCTCGTCCTCCCTTGGGTGATCACCACCTCCACCACGCTGGTCGACAACCAGGGAGCGGCCAAGACGTTGCAGGCCATCCAGGCGGCCGTGCCCTACGCTCCCTCCACGACGGCCTGCGCCTCGAAGAACGCCCCTCCGAGTGTCATCGCCGGGCTGCAGGCGACGCTCGAGCCCGGGCCGCAGACGCTGGCCAAGGTCCTCGTCGCCTGCAACCGGTCCCATAGCCTGCTGGTGGCGCTGAGTGCGGCCGGCGGGCTCTCCAACCCGCAGGTGCAGGGGCTGCTCGCCTATAACTCGCTGGCGATCGCCATCGAGAACGGCCAGCCGGTGAGCAACAGCGAGATCGCCACCAAGGTGGGGATCCACTCGCAGGACCTCGCCGGCCTGCTGCTGGCAGAGAAGCAGCTCGTCCCCGCCCAGAAGGCGTCGCCCAATCAGTGGAAGCGTTGGTGGTGGGTGTGCCTCGGGGGTCAGGTTCTGTTCGGACTGCTGGTGTTCACCATGCGGGGGCGCTGGAGCCCGAGGGCCGCTGATCGTGACTTCGAGGAACACGAGCGCCTGGTCGCCGCGGAGCTGGCAAAGATCCACCGCGAGCTGGTGCCTACCGGAGGGGGCGAACCCTCCCCGTCCGCACCGCCGACGGGCTGAGACCCACTGGCCGACAGCGTCGGAGTGGCGCTTCTCTCAGCGGTTCGAGAGGTCCCCGAGCTCTCTCCGGACAGTGCATGGTTCAATGGCGGGCGTGCCGGTACCGGACGACCCCGAGGCGCTGGCCGCGCTCCTCTCCGGCGCCGGGTTCGTCGCCGCGCCGGAGGAGGCGGGTGAGCTCCTCGCCCGCGCCGCCGGCGACGCCGAGCTCCTCGACTCGCTCGTCGAGCGTCGCCTCACCGGAGAGCCGCTCGCCTGGATCACCGGGAGCGTCTCCTTCTGCGGCGTCGAGATCCGGGTCGATCCCGGTGTCTACGTCCCGCGTTGGCAGAGCCAGCCGCTGGCACGTCGCGCCGTCGAGTGCCTGCCAGCCAGCGGTGCGGCGATCGACCTCTGCACCGGGGCCGGGGCCGTGGCCAAGACGTTGATGGCCTACCGTCCCGGCTCCCGCGTGGTGGCCTCCGACCTCGACCAGCGCGCCGTCTCCTGCGCCGCCGCCAACGGCGTGGAGGCCTACCTCGGCGATCTGTTCGAGCCGCTGCCTCGAGCGCTCGAGGGACGCGCCGACGTCGTCGTAGGCGTCGTGCCGTACGTCCCGACGCTCGCACTGCCGCTGCTGCCCCGCGACACGCTCGTCTTCGAGTCGCCGCTGGCCTACGACGGCGGCCACTGCGGCACCGAGGTCCTCCGGCGGGTCCTGGCCGACAGCCGTGGCTTCCTCCGGCCCGGCGGCACGCTCCTGCTCGAGCTGGGCGGTGAGCAGGCCGACTCCCTCGGCGACCACCTGGTGCGCCTCGGCTACGTCGACGTCGCCGTGCTGGTCGACGAGGACGGTGACGTGCGCGGCATCGAGGCGAGGCTCGGCCGGCACTGAGATGGATGGGCGTCGCCCCGGTCAGCCCCGGAGCCGCTGCAGCTCGGCCACCACCGCCTTGCCGTTGGCTTGCCCGCGGGTGGCCTTCATGACCTGACCGATGAAGACCTGGGCCAGCTTGTCCTCACCCGCCTTGTACCGCTCCCACTCCTCGGGGTTGGCGGCGACGGCGTCGGCCACCGTGGCGGTCAACGAGTCGTCGGACATGGCCTCGAACCCCTTGGCCTTGGCGATGGCCGCCGGGTCGCCGCCGCCGGCGGCCAGCAGGTCGGTCAGCACCGCCTTGGACTGGGTGGCGCTCAGCGAGCCGGTGGACTCCAGGGTCAGCAGGGCCACGTACGACGTCAGGTCGAGGGTCCGGGCCGCCTCGGCGTCCTTGGCCGCCTCGTTGGCCGTGCGGGCCAGCGCCAGGGCCACCGGGACACCGGCGGCCGCCGCCTCCACCACCAGGTCGTCCAGCCCCAAGTCGACCACCGTCAGCACCTGGTCGGCCTGGGCCCCGGAGCCGCCCTTCTCCAGCAGCTCGGACAGACGGGCTCGCCGGGAGCCCGGCATCATCCCCAACGAGTCCGCCACCGCCGTGACCCACTCGGCGTCCGGTACCACCGGCACCAGGTCCGGCTCGAGAAAGTAGCGGTAGTCGTACGCCTCCTCCTTGGAGCGCAGCGCCACCGTCCGGCCGGCGTCCTCGTCCCAGTGGCGGGTCTGCTGGACCACCGTCTCGCCCGACTCGATCAGGGCGATCTGCCGGGCCGCCTCGAAGTCGATGGCGCGCCCCAGCGACCGCACGCTGTTGAGGTTCTTGATCTCGCACCGGGTGCCGAACGGGTCGTCGGCCGACCGCCGGACCGACACGTTGGCGTCGACCCGCATCGACCCCTCCTCCATCTTGCCGTCGGAGGCGCCGGTGGCCACCAGGATGGAGCGCAGCTCGGTGGCGTAGGCGCGGGCCTGGGCGGAGGTCCGCATGTCGGCGCGGCTGACGATCTCCACCAGGGGCACCCCCGACCGGTTGTAGTCGACCAGCGAGTACTCGGCCCCGTGGATCCGCCCGGAGGCACCGGAGTGGGACGTCTTGCCGGTGTCCTCCTCCATGTGGGCCCGCTCGACGCCGACCCGGAAGCCGTCGGGCAGCTCCAGCCAGCCGTCCACGTTGATGGGCTCGTCGTACTGGCTGATCTGGTAGTCCTTGGCCTGGTCGGGATAGAAGTAGTTCTTCCGGTGGAAGGTGGACGGCCGGATCTGGCAGTGAAGCGCCGTCCCGATGGCCATGGCCAGCTCCACGGCCCGCTGGTTGAGCACCGGCAGCGAGCCGGGCAGGCCCAGGCACACCGGGCACACGTTGGTGTTGGGCTCGTCGCCGAACAGGTTGGGGCACCCGCAGAACAGCTTGGTGTCGGTCTTGAGCTCGCAGTGCACCTCGAGCCCGATCACCATCACCCACCCGTCGCTCATGACCACCTCCCGGTCGGGGGCGGCGCCGGCGCCGCCGCCTCGAGCACCGCCGCCGCCCGGAACAGCACGCTCTCGCCCAAGGCCGGTGCCAGTAGCTGCACCCCGATGGGCAGCCACCCCCGTCGGTGCCGAACGGCACGCTGATGGCCGGGTGGCCGGCCAGGTTGGTGGGGATGGTGCAGACGTCCGAGAGGTACATGCTCATCGGGTCGTCGACCTTCTCGCCGATGGTGAAGGCGGTGGTCGGGGTGGTGGGGCCCAGCAGGACGTCGAACCGCCGGTAGGCGGTGGCGAAGCCCTCGATGATCATGGTCCGGACCCGCAAGGCCTGGTTGTAGTAGGCGTCCATGTACCCGGCGGAGAGGGCGTAGGTCCCAAGCATGATCCGGCGCTTGACCTCGGCGCCGAAGCCGGCCGAGCGGGTGGCGGTGTTCATGGCCACGGTGTCCTCGGCGTCCACCCGCAGGCCGAACCGGACCCCGTCGTAGCGGGCCAGGTTGGAGGAGGCCTCGGCCGGGGCGATCAGGTAGTAGGCGGACAGGCCAAGCCGGACCTCCGGCACCGAGACCTCCTCGACCCGGGCCCCGGCGGCCGTGCAGGCCTCGGCCGCCTGGCGGGTCCGGGCCGTCACCTCCGGATGGGCGCCGTCGAGGAACTCGGACAGCACGCCGACGGTCAGCCCCTCGATCCCCTCGTCGAGGACCGACAGGACCCGCGGCGTGGGGCGGTTCAGTGATGTCGAGTCGGCCGGGTCGTGGCCCCCGATCACGTCGAACAGCAGGGCGGCGTCGGCCACCGAGTGGGCGAACGGGCCGATCTGGTCCAGCGAGCTGGCGAAGGCCACCAGGCCGTAGCGAGACACCGTGCCGTAGGTGGGTTTCATCCCCACCACCCCGCACAGGGCGGCCGGCTGGCGGATGGAGCCGCCGGTGTCGGAGCCCAAGGCCATCGGGGCGAACCCGGCGGCCACCGCCGCCGCCGATCCGCCGGACGACCCGCCCGGGACCCGGGTGGTGTCGTGCGGGTTGCGGGTGGTGCCGAACGCCGAGCTCTCGGTGGAGGACCCCATGGCGAACTCGTCCATGTTGGTCTTGCCGATCATCACCGCCCCGGCGTCCCGCAGCCGGGTCACCACGGTGGCGTCGTACGGCGGGCGCCACCCGTCGAGGATCCTCGACGAGCAGGTGGTGGGGACGCCGCGGGTGCACAGGTTGTCCTTCAGGGCCACCGGCACCCCGGCCAGCGGACCCGGGTCACCACCCGCCGCCACCCGACGATCGACGGCGACGGCCTGGGCCCGGGCCTCGTCCCGGGTCACCAGGTTGAAGGCGTGGATACGCTCCTCGCCGGCGTCGATGGAGGCCAGGTGCTCCTCCAGTACCTCGACGGCGCGGCGCTCACCGCCCCGCACGGCGCCGGCCAGCTCGGCGGCCGGACTCGGACCTCCGGCGCTCACGGGGCCTCCCCGAGGATGCGGGGGACCCGGAACCGGTGGTCTTCCACTGACGGTGCCTCCGCCAGGACCTCGTTGCGGTCCAGGCCGGGGCGGGCCAGGTCGGGCCGGAGCACGTTGGTGACCGCCATGGCGTGGGCGGTCGGTGCCACGCCGGTCAGGTCGAGCGACGCCACGTCGGCGGCGTGGTCGAGGATGGAGCCCAGCTGCCCGGTGAAGAGATCGAGCTCCTCGTCGCTGAGGTGCAGCCGGGCCAGGGCGGCGACGTGGGCGACGTCGTGGCGGGTGAGTCGTCCGGGCTGGGCCATCATGCCCCCCCGTCGCCGGGGTCGCCGAGTACCTGGGAGGCGAAGGCCACCACCCGCTCCTCGATGACCGGGGCATCCCAATCGAGGGTGGCGACGTGGTAGCTGCGCTCGAGGTACACGCGCTCGAGGGGTCCAGCCACCGACCGCTCCAGCCGGTCGCCCGACTCCACGGGCACCACGTGGTCCACCCGGCTGCTCAGCAGCAGGGTGGGACACCGGATCTCCGCCAGATGGGAGGCGATCTCGTCGACCCCCTCGAACAGCGACAGGGCGGCGGCCAGGGGCGACCCGCCGTAGGAGGACTCCACCGAGCCCTCCTTGGCGATGTCGGAGCCGATCCCGTCGGCGGTCTCCATCCCGTCCCCCAGCAGTTGGCGGATCAGGTCCCGGTACGACTCGTCCGGCGGGTCGACCAGGGGGTTGATGACGGCCAGCCCGGCGATCTCCGGATGGCGGGCGGCCAGCAGGCACGCCAGGGCGCCACCCATGGACAGCCCGGACACCACCACCTTGTCGCAGCGGGCGGCCAGCGCCGCGTAGGCGGCCTCGGCCGCCGCCGACCAGTCCGCCCAGCGGGTGGGGACCATGTCCTCGAGGGAGGTGCCGTGCCCGGGGAGGAGCGGCAGATCGACGGTGAACCCGGCGGCGGCCAGCGCCTCGGCCAGGGGGCGCATCGACTGCGGGTTCCCGGTGAAGCCGTGGAGGACCAGGACGCCGTGCGGCCCGCCCTCGTACGACCAGGGCTCGGCGCCGGCGATGATCGGAGCAGTCACGACCGGGCATGCTACCGGTGATGCCGGCCGTCCTGTCTCAAGCCGGAGGTGTCCGAGGGCTCGACGTCCCGCCACAGCAGAGACGTCGAGCCCTCGGGACCACCGGTAGGCGGCTCAGGCGGGCGGCATCAAAGCCAGCTTGTAGGCGTAGCCGGCGTAGTCGGCGGCGAAGCACACCGACGTCGAGGGGCACGAGATGACGGTCGGCTCCGCCGTGTTGTCGAAGGGGATCGGGGCCGTCCAGACCGCGTTCGAACCGTAGAGCACGTCCCCGTCGCTGTCGACGGAGGCGCACACCTTGGTCCCGAGCACGCACGAGACGGCCTCGAGGTCGTCGAACGTGGAGGCGGCGTCGATGTCGCCGTCGGTGCTCCACGTCGTCCCGTTGAACGTCTGGGCATCACCGCCGATGGAGTTCACCGCCTTGCACCAGCCGGGCTCCGAGCACGAGACGCTGAGCGGATTGCCGGGTGAGGCGGTGGGGGCCGATGCCGTCCACGTCCCGCTGCCGGCGTCGTACGAGTAGTTCCCGTAGTTGTCGACCTCCGCACAGGAGTTGTGGCCGGCACTGACGTTCAGGCACGAGATCGGGGTGGATCCCTGGGCGGTACCGAGGGTGTCGCCCGGCTGGGCCCACGTTCCACTGGTGTAGGTGAAGGTCTCCCCGTGCGTGCCGCTGATCCCACAGAACGAGCTGCTCACACACGACACACCGTCGAAGTCGGGATTGGGGAAGAGGCCCGGGTCGGCCGGCGTGGACCACGATCCGCTGGAGTAGATGGTGTAGCCGGTCTCGTAGCTGACCGCCATGCACCAGGTGGTGGTGGGGCACGACACCCCGTCGAACTCGGAGTCCTCTGCCGGGTTCTCGACCGGGTCGATGAACTTCGGCGCCGACCAGGTGCCGTTGTCGTAGGTGATGGCGTTGCCGACGCCGTCGACGGCCATGCACCAGGTGGTGGTGGGACACGAGATGCCGGTGATGTTCTGGCCCGGGTCGATGAGGGTCCCGGTGGTGGCGGCCGGGGACAGCGCCATCCCCACGATCGGCTGGTTGAGGGTGATGGACCCGGTGGAGCCGTAGAAGAGGGCGTCCCCGTAGGTGAAGATGCCGCCGTCGGAGGCGACCAGGTCGTACCCGCCGCCGTCGGGGGTGGCGGCCATGCCCACGATCGGCTTGTTGAGGGTCAACGAGCCGGCCGAGCCGTGGAAGACGGCGTCACCGTAGGAGAAGATGCCGCCGTCGGAGGCGACCAGCCAGTAGCCCCCGCCGTCCGCGGTGGCGGCCATGCCCACGATCGGCTTGTTGAGGGTCAGCGAGCCGGCCGAGCCGTGGAAGGCGGCGTTGCCGAAGGAGAAGATGCCGCCGTCGGCGGCCACCAGCCAGTAGCCCCCGCCGTCGGGGGTCGACGCCATGCCCACGATGGGCTTGTTGAGGGTGAGCGATCCGGTGGAGCCGTGGAAGGCGGCATCGCCGAAGGCGAAGATGCCGCCGTCGGAGGCGACCTCCCAGTAGCCCAGGCCACCCGGCGTGGCGGCCATGCCCACGACAGGCTTGTTGAGCGGGATACTCCCGGTGGATCCGTCGAAGGTGGCGGTTCCGTAGGAGAAGATCCCTCCGTCGGAGGCGCTGAGCCAGTAGCCGCCGGCGCCGCCGCCGGCGCTGTGGGGGCGGGCGACCGCCGGAGATGCGGTGGCAGCGCCGGCGGCGCCGACCGGCGTGGCCAGCGCGGCGGCACCGAGGGCGCCGATCGCGGCACCCACGGCGATAACCAGGGAGAAGAGGATGCTGAGCAGCGTCCTTCCCGTCAAGGCGTCAGTCTTTCGTTTCCCCATGGCAGCTCCATTCATCGGCGGCAGGTGCGATACGAGCTCGCAGCCGTCCACCGTACTCAACTGGCCGGCGGATGTCCTGAGTGGTGGGTGCTCGCTCCTTCGACCGGCGGAACGGCACGGGCCGGCGCCGGGCCGACGCTATGGTGGCGCCATGGCTACCTACCTCTTTCTCAGTGACGAGTGGCTCGACGCCGCCCGGGCCATCCGGGCCGAGTACGAGGGCAGCAGGGTCCCCATCGCCCACTCGATCAAGATGAACCTGATCATCTCCACCGTTCCGTTCGGGGAGGGCGTGGTCCACGCCCATATGGACACCACCTCGGGCGAGCTGGTGCTCGACACCGAGCACATCGACCCGGTCGACCTGACCGTCAGCCTCGACTACGACATCGCCAAGGCGATCCTGGTGGAGGGCAACCCCCAGGCAGGCATGCAGGCGTTCATGTCCGGGAAGATCAAGGTGGTCGGCGACATCTCCAAGCTGATGGCCCTGCAGGCCAGCGGCGCCGATCCCTCGGCCGCCGAGGTGGCGGCCCGGATCAAGGCCATCACCGAGTAGCCCTACCCGGCGGACGGCTCCGCCGGCTCGGTGCCCCGTCCGGAGCGGGGGGTGTCGCGCATGCACACCCCACAGGCGGCAGCGGCCATGGCCGCCACCAGGCCCACCAGGTAGGCCAGGTGGAACGAGCGGAGACTGCCGGTCCCGCCGTGACCGGACGCCTCGACGGTCACCATCACCTGGATGCCGGCCACCACCCCGATCTGGGTGACGAGCTGCTGGGCGGCACTCATCACCCCGAGCTCGTCGGGTGCCACCTGGTTGGACGCCGACGCCGCCGTCGAGGGGGTGGCGATGCCGATACCCGCCCCCGACAGGGCCAACGCCACCAGCACGACCACCAGCGATGGACGGGCACCCAGCTGGGTGAAGACGGCCATGGACCCGGCCAGCACGCAGGCGCCGACCACGGTGGAGAGCCGCTCCCCCACCACCACCGCGGTGTAGCCGGCCACCGGTGCCACCACCGAGAAGAGCAGCGGCCTCGCCGTCGACACCAGTCCGGCCCTGGTCTCGCTGTAGCCGTAGATGCCCTCCATCAGCAGCGGGAAGAGGAAGAAGCCCCCCATGTAGGCGAAGTTGGTCAGGGCCCTCGCCCCCAGCGGGAAGGTGAAGTTCCGCATCCCGAAGTAGCGCAGCGGGATCAACGGATGGGCGCTCCGCCGCTCCTGGGCGACGAAGGCGGCGCCGGCCGCCACGCAGGCAACCGCCAGCCCCAGCACCGGTGGCGAGGTGAAGCCCGAGGAAGGCGCCTGGTTGAGGGCCAGGAGCCCGGCGGTCACCGACGCCGCCAGCGTCAACGACCCGGCCCAGTCGAGCGACGGGCGGGGCGCCCCCGGCGACACACCGTCGGCGCCGCCGTCGGGGACCCCGGCGCCACGATGGCGGCCTGGCAGCACCACCAGGGCCAGGGCGGCGGCGGCGGCCATCAGCGGCAGCTCGCCCCAGAACAGGGCCCGCCAGCCCCAGTACTGGATGATCGGCGCCCCGACGGTCACCCCGATCACCGGACCGCCCGCCCCGACCAGGGCCCACCACCCCATGGCCTTGACCCGGTCCTCGGCGGAGAAGACCTGGAGGACCAGGGCCATCGAGGCGGCCCCGGTGGCCGCCCCCTCCACCCCGTCGAGCACCCTGGCGGCGATGAGCACGCCCGCCGTGGGGGCCGAGGCGGTGAGGATCACGCAGACCGCCGCCCCGAGCAGCCCCCACAGGTAGAGGCGACGGTAGCCGCCCATGTCGCCCACCTTGCCCAGGATGGGGGCGGCGACCCCGAAGGCCAGCAGCGGGCCGGTGGAGGTCCAGGTCAGGGTGGTCACCGTGGTGTGGAGCTGGTGGGCCACCCGGGGGAGGGCCACGACAAAGACGGTGAAGGTGATGTTGACCGACAGCAGCCCGGCCAGCACCGTCCACAGCACCCACCACTGGTACCGGTCCGAGCTGCGCACCTTCCGGTGCAGACGGTGGCGGAAGAACAACGGCCAGGGGACGACGATCCCGCCCTCGGCGCCGGCGCCGGTCCCGCTGATCATGGCCTCGGCCTCGATGGCCTCGGCACTGTCGAGCCCCTGTGCGGTGCCCGCCGGACCGGTCCCCCCGACCGGCGCCACGATCAGCCGCCGAGCCGGTGCATCTCCGCCTGGAGCTCGGCCACCGTCCAACGGTCGTTCTTCTCCAGCGTCTCGGTCATCGTCCACGGCTGGAACAGGCGGATCTTCCCACCCTGGACGAAGTAGACCTTGCCGGTCGCCGGGCTGTCCTCGGTGGCCAGGTAGGCCACCAGCGGCGAGACGTTGGCCGGCGCCCAGCTGTCGAAGGCCGAGGCGTCGGCGGGGGCCTGGACGATCTCCGACAGCCCCGGTGTCTGCTCGGTCATCCGGGTGCGGGCGGCGGGGGCGATGGCGTTCACCCGGATGCCGTAACGGCCCAGCTCCTGGGCGGCGATGGTGGTGAAGGCGGCGATCCCCGCCTTGGCCGCCCCATAGTTGGTCTGCCCGGGATTGCCGAGCAGCCCGGAGGTCGAAGAGGTGTTGATCACCGACGCCTTCACCTCGACACCGTCCTTGGTCCGCTGGCGCCAGTAGGCGGCGGCGTGACGGGTGGGGACGAAGTGGCCCTTCAGGTGGACGTGGATCACCGAGTCCCACTCGGCCTCGGTCATGTTCACCAGCACCCGGTCGCGCAGGATGCCGGCGTTGTTCACCAGCACGTGGAGGTCCCCGTAGGTCTCGACGGCGGTGTCGACCAGCCGCTTCCCGCCATCCCAGTCGGTGATGTCGTCGGCGTTGGCGACGGCCTGGCCGCCGGCGGCGGCGATCTCGTCCACCACCTGCTGGGCCGGGGACCGGTCGTCCCCGGAGCCGTCGACGGCGCCGCCCAGGTCGTTGACCACCACCTTGGCGCCCTCCGAGGCGAAGAGCAGTGCGTGCTGGCGGCCGATGCCCCGTCCGGCGCCGGTGATGACGGCCACCCGTCCGTCCAGTGCACCCATGTCCGCAACCCCCTGTTCGATGTCGTCGGCCCCGATCCTCTGGACCGTCCCCGGCAAGCGTCCGCCCACGTTGGCAGGAGGTGACGCCAAGGTCAACTCGACCGGCCGGGGGCTCACCTCCGGGCGAAGCGGCGGAACCACCAGTCGGGATCGCGGGCGTGGGCGTGGAAGTGGTCGGGGATCTGGCGCATCACCCGGTCGAACCTCCACACCCCGGCACCCAGCCGCTCGTCGGCCACCGTCCCCAGATGGGCCAGCATGTGCACGACCTCGGCCTCCGGGGGCCGGGCGCCGTGCCGCTTCCACACCACCATGGGGACGTCGCAGACCTCGCAGTCGGCCACCCAGCAGACGTCGTCCTCGTAGAACCACCGGGTGATCCTGGCCGCCTCGCACAGCTCGCAGACGGCGCCGGGGGCGGTCACGCGAAGTAGACGTTCACCGTGGTGCCCGGCAGCACCGAGGTACCGGCACCGGGGGTGGTGACGATGACGACACCGTTGGAGCCCGGGCCATAGGTGTTCACCGTCAGCCCCAGGGCCTGCAGGGCGTTGACGGCCGACGACAGCGAGTGCCCAACCACGTCGGGGATGGTCACCGGCTGCGGACCCAGCGACACGTCGACGGTGACCGTCGAACCGTAGGGCACCGGCCCGGCCGACGCCGGCGGCACCGTGTCGATCACCTGGCCGGTGGGCACGGTCGGGTTGTACTCCCGGTTCTCCGCCGGGACCAGGCCGGCGGCGGTGATGGCGGCGGCGGCGGCGGTGTAGGTGGTGCCGGTGCCGGTCACCGCCGGAACGGGGACCGGGGCGTGGCCCTTGGAGATGACGATGGTCACCGTCGAGCCGTAGGGGGCGCTGCCGGTCGGGGTGGAGCCGAGCACATAACCGGCCTGCACCGTGGAGCTGTACTGGGCGGCCGACGGCGGGCAGACCCCCACCAGGTGGATGGCGGCCAGTGCCTTGATGGCGTCGCCGCAGTCCGAGAAGGTGCCCAGGTCGGACGGGATGGCCACCGGGGGCAGCCCCTTGGAGACCACCACCGAGATAGTGGTGCCCTGCTTGGCCATGGTGGCCCTGGTGCCGGTCCTCGCCGACGGCTGCTGGCTGATGATCAGCCCGGACGCCAGGGCGAGGCTGTACGCCGTGCCGGCCTGGCGCACGGTGAAGTGGTCGGGGGCGGTCGCCCGCACGGCGGCCGGGACCGTCCTGCCCACCAGGGACGGGATCGGATGGCTGGGGGTGAAGAGCTTTTGGTGGACAGCCAGGGCCAGGCCCCCGGCCACCAGCGCCATCGCCACCAAGGCGATGGCCACCAGCCATGGCCACCGTCGGCGCTTGCCGGTGGCCACCCCCTCGTCGGCGCCATCGTCGTCCACCTTCGCCGGCACGGCCTCCGCCTGGGTGGCGGGCACGGCCTTGGTGGCGGGCACGGCTTTGACGGCGGGCACGCCGAGCTCGGTGGCGTCCGGGCCGGCGGGCTCGGGGGCCCGGCGGGTGGGCCACACCAGCGCCTTGTCCATATCGACCTTGACGCCGGCGTCCTCCACCGGCGCCGTGTCGATCAACGGCAGCGGTCCTGGCTCCGGCAACAGCTCGGCAAGGGTCTTGAGCCGTAGGGCGAAGGCGGCGGCGTCGAGGCGCTCCTCGGGCTCGGGGGCCGCCGCCCAGACCAGCACGTCGTTGAGCGGGCCCAGCGCCTCGTGCTCGGGGAGCAGGGTGCCCACCCGGGCCATCAGGGTGGCCACGGTGGTGTCGCCCACGAACGGGGCCTGGCCGGTGACCCCCTCGAAGAGGACGATGGCCAGCCCGTAGACGTCGGCCCTGCCGTCGAGGGCGTACCCCTCCACCTGCTCGGGCGCCGCGTACCGGGCCGTCCCCAGGATGGCGCCGTCGGGCTCGGTCCAGGCCGCCTCGGCCAGCGCCCGGGCCAGGCCGAAGTCGGCGATCCGGAGCCGGCCGTCGGCGTCGAAGAGGAGGTTGGCCGGCTTGATGTCGCGGTGGACCAGGCCCCGACGGTGGGCGTAGTCGAGCCCGGCGGCGGCCTGGATGCCGATGTGCACCGCCTGCTCGGGGGTGAGCAGGGTGCCGGTGTCGTAGACCTGGCGCAGGCTGCCCCCGGCCAGGTACTCCAGCACCAGGTAGGGGGTGCCGTCCTGCTCGCCCCAGTCGAAGACCTGCAGGATGTTGGGGTGGTTGAGGGCGGCCACCGCCCGGGCCTCGGCCCGGAACCGCTTGAGGAAGGCCGTGTCCCCGGCCAGGGCCGGGTGGAGGACCTTGATGGCGACCCGCCGGTGGAGCGACACGTCGTCGGCCAGGTAGACGTGCGCGGAGGCACCGGTGCCCAGGGGGGAGACGAGTCGGTAGCGGTCGCCGAGGACACGCCCGATGGAGTCGGTGATGCTCGGCATTCTGACCGACAGCGTACCGACCTCGCCGGCCTTCGCGGTGGAGGGTGCCGCCCCGCCCGGGCTCCTCGCCGGGCGCCGCCAACTACCCCCCCGGAGGCAGCTCCCCGGTCTCCAGCAGGGCGCCGAAGGCCGCCCCGTCGAGCATCGGGACCCCCAGCCGCTCGGCCTTGGCCACCTTGGAGGCGCCGGGAGCCTCGCCCACCACCACTGCGAAGGTCTTCTTCGACACCGTGCCCGGCGACTTGCCGCCCCGGGCCTGGATGGCCTCCTCGGCCTCCTCCCGGGTGTAGCCCTCCAGCGTGCCGGTCACCACCACCGACCTGCCGGCCAGGGTCTGGGCCACGCCGGGCCGCCCCTCTGACCCGGGCCCCCCGCCGGGCTCCTCGAAGTTGACGCCGGCCGCGGCCAGCCGGTCCACCACCCCGCGGTTGACCTCGGAGCCGAACCAGTCCACCACGCTGGCGGCGATCACCGGCCCCACCCCGTCCACCGCCGCCAGCGAGTGCTCGCCGGCCGACACGATGGCGTCCAGCGTGCCGAAGGCCCGGGCCAGCGCCGTCGAGCCGACCTGGCCCAGGTGGCGGATGCCGAGCCCGATGAGCACCCGGCTGAGCGGCCGCCCCCGCGACTCGTCGATGGCGCCCAGCAGGTTGGCGATCGACCGCTCGCCGAAGCCCTCGAGGCCCTCGAAGGAGGCGGGCGTGAACCGGTAGAGGTCGGCCACGTCGGACAGCACCCCCCGTGCCACCAGGTGCTCGACCCGCTGCTCCCCCAGCCCCTCGATGTCCATGGCCGAGCGCGAGGCGAAGTGGGCGATGCGCTGGACCCGCTGGGCGGGGCAGTCGAGGTTGGTGCAGAAGGTGTCGCTCTCCCCCGCCAGCCGGGTCAGCGGCGCGCCGCAGCTCGGGCAGGTGGTCGGGAAGGTCCACGCCCTGGGCCGGCGCTTCCGTCCGGGTCCCAGCAGCGGTCCCACCACCTCGGGGATGACGTCCCCGGCCTTCCGGACGATCACCGTGTCGCCCGGGCGGACGTCCTTGGCCGCCACCTGGTCCTGGTTGTGGAGAGTGGCCAGCGACACCGTCGACCCGCCCACGAAGACCGGCTCGAGCACGGCGAACGGGGTGGCCTTGCCGGTGCGCCCGATCGACACCTCGATGGCCACGAGGGAGGTGGTGCGCTCCTCGGGGGGGAACTTGTAGGCGATCGCCCACCGCGGCGCCCGCGAGGTCGACCCGAGCTCCGCCTGGATGGCCAGGTCGTCGACCTTGATCACCACGCCGTCGATCTCGTAGCCGAGATCGTGGCGGTGCTCCTCCCAGTGGCGGCAGAAGGCCAGCGCCTCGTCGAGGCCGCGCACCGCCCGGTGCTCAGGGTTCACCGGGAAGCCGGCCCGGGACAGCCAGTCGAGGGTGGCGGCTTGCGAGGTGGTCAGCTCCTCGGGCAGGACTCCGCCGGTCGGCGGGACCAGGTCCCCCACCTGGTAGGCCCAGAAGGACAGGGCCCGGGTGGCGGTGACGGCGGCGTCCTTCTGGCGCAGCGAACCGGCCGCCGAGTTGCGGGGGTTGACGAACGGCCGCAGTCCGGCCTCGCGCTGGCGACGGTTCAGCTCCTCGAAGGCGGCGATCGGCATGTACACCTCGCCCCTGACCTCGAGCACCGCCGGGGGCGGCCCGGCGGCGGGGGCGATGACGCGGGGGATGTCGGCGATGGTGGCCACGTTGGCGGTGACGTCCTCACCGGTGCGGCCGTCCCCCCGGGTGGCCGCCCGGTCGTACCGGCCGTCGAGGTAGGTGAGGGACATGGCCAGCCCGTCGATCTTCAGCTCGCAGACGCAGGTGGTGCCGGGCGGGAGGCGCTTGGCCAGCCGGTCGGCCCAGGCCTGGAGCTCCTCGGGACCGAAGGCGTTGTCGAGGCTCATCATCGGCACCCGGTGGGTCACCGGGGCGAAGAGGGTCGACGGCGCCGCTCCCACCTCGCCGGTGGGAGTGCCGGGCACCGCCAGGTCGGGGTACTCGGCCTCGATGTCCCGCAGCTCACGCACCAGGGCGTCGTACTCGGCGTCGGGGATCTCGGGGGCGTCCTGCCGGTAGTACAGGTCGTTGTGGTACCTGATCAGGTCGCGCAGCTCGGCGGCACGTCCGGCCGGCTCGTGACCCCCCCGGCCGGGTGGATCCTGGTCCCCCGGGGGGCTCACGCCGCCACTCCCGAGCCGATGACCCGGTCGCGGTCGGTCGGGTCGTAGAGGGCCACCGTCTGGCCGGGGGCGATCCGGCGCTGCCGGGTCGCGAAGGTCACCGACAGGCCGTCCGGCCCGGTCCGCCGGAGGGTGCAGGCCACCGGGCGGCCGTGGGCGCTGCACTGGGCCACCGCCTCCACGGCGTCCGGTCCGGCCTGGAGCCGGGCCCGGTCCACCCAGGTCACCGTGTGGAGGTCGACCGCCGGGCTGTCGGCCGACTCGGGGGGGCCGACCCGGACCCGCCGGGACGGGACGTCCACCGCCGTCACGTAGCGGCGGCGGCCGTCATCGCCGTGGCCCATCCCCCGGCGCTGGCCCACGGTGACCAGCTCCACCGCCCCGACCGGGCCGAGGTCGGCGCCGGTGCGGTGGTCGACCAGCCTGCCCGGGTGCAGCGGGAACCTGGCCCCGAGGAAGCCCTCACGGCCCTCGTCGGACCGGATGAAGCAGACATCCTGGCTGTCGGGCTTGGCCGCGGTGCGCAGGCCAAGCCGGGCGGCCTCGTCCCGCACCGCCGCCTTGGTCAGCTCCCCCACCGGGAAGAGCGACCGGGCCAGCTGGTCCTGGCCCAGCATGGACAGCACGTACGACTGGTCCTTCTTCGGGTCGGCGCCCCGCATCAGCTGGTGGCGCCCGTCGTCGGTGGTGGAGCGCCGGGCGTGGTGGCCGGTGGCCACGGCGTCGAAGCCGAGGTCGCCGGCCCGGTCGAGCAGGCGGTCGAACTTGAGGTGCCGGTTGCACTCGATGCACGGGTTGGGGGTGCGGCCGGCGGCGTGGCCCTCGACGTACGGTGCCACCACCCGCTCCTCGAACTCCGACGTGAAGTTGAAGACGTGGTGGACGATGCCCAGCTGGTCGGCCACCCGTCGGGCGTCCTCCACGTCGGCCACCGAGCAGCAGCCCGAGTCGGACGAGCCGCCCCACAGCTTGAGGGTCGCCCCCACCACCCGGGCCGGTCCGAGCTCCTCGACCAGGAGGGCGGCGGCGACCGACGAGTCGACCCCTCCGGACATGGCAACCAGGACGCGCACCGCCCTAGTTTCGCAGCCCGCTGACCAGGTCGGGCACGACGGCCAGCACCAGGTCCACGTCGGCGGCAGTGGAGGTCGACCCCAGCGAGAAGCGGATGCCGCTCCGGGCCGCCTCGGGCCCGAGCCCCATGGAGGCCAGGACATGGCTCGGCTCGAGTGCCCCGCTCGAGCAGGCCGACCCGGCGGAGACCGACACCCCCGCCTCGTCCAGCAGGATGACCAGCGCCTCGCCCTCCACCCCGGCGAAGCGGACGTGGGCGATCCCCGGCACCGTGACGCCGCGGTCCCCGGTCTCGGTGGCGCCGGGGACGGCGGCCACCAGGCCGTCGACCAGCCGGTCCCGGAGTCCGCGCACCCGTCGGGCGGTCTCCTCCCGGCGCTCCACGGTGACGGCCAGGGCGGTGGCCATGGCCACGATGCCGGCCACGTTGTGCGTGCCGCTCCGCCGCTCCCGCTCCTGTCCACCGCCGTGGGTCACGGCGTCGATCCGCACGCCGTCCCGGACCACCAGGGCTCCCACGCCCTTCGGGCCGCCGAACTTGTGGGCGCTCAGCACCGTCAGGTCGGCCAGGGCGGTGACCTCGGACAGGTCGAGCCACGGGGCGCCCTGGACGGCGTCGGTGTGGAGGACGGCCCCGGGGGCACGCCGCCGCACCAGGGCGGCGACCTCCTCCAGCGGTTGGACGGTGCCGATCTCGTTGTTGACGGCCATCACCGACACCAGCCCGACTTCGGGGGTGCACGCCTCGGCCAGCGCCGCTAGGTCGACCAGGCCGCCGGCGTCCGACGGTACCTGGCGCAGCTCGAGCCGGGAACGGGCGCACACCGCCCGGGCGCTGGCCAGGACGGCGTGGTGCTCCATGGCCGAGCACACCATCACCCCGGGCCCGCCGACGGCCGAGGCCCGGGTACCGAGCGTGCCGGCCACGGCCAGGTTGTCGGCCTCGGTGCCGCTGCCGGTGAAGACCACCTCGCCGAGGTCGGCGCCGACCAGGTCGGCCATCCGCTCCCGGGCGTCGTCCACCGCCACCCGGGCCCGGCGGGAGTCGGCGTGGCTGCCCGACGGGTTACCGAACGCGCCGGTCAGGTACGGCAGCATGGCCTCCACCGCCTCGGGGAGCATGGGCGTGGTGGCGGCGTGGTCGAGGTAGGAGCGCACCGGACCAGTCTGCCGGGCCACGGCCGTCCCCGGACCGGAGCCGGTCAGGCCACCCACACGGACTTGATGTTGCAGAACTCGCGGATGCCGTGGAAGGAGAGCTCGCGGCCGATCCCCGAGCTCTTGATGCCCCCGAACGGCAGGGCGGGCAGGGAGACGACCATGCCGTTGACGAACACCTGCCCGGCCTCGAGCCCCTTGACGAACAGCTCCTGCTCGTCGGGGTCGTCGGTCCAGACGCTGGAGCCGAGGCCGAAGTCGGTGCCGTTGGCGATGGCCAGGGCCTCGGCGGCGCTGGCCGCCCGGTAGACCAGCGCCACCGGTCCGAAGACCTCCTCGGTGGCGATGCGCATCTCCGGCGTGATTCCGGTGATCACCGTCGGGCGGTAGAAGTAGCCCGCCTTGTCCGGCCCCTCCGGGCCGACCGCCCGCTCACCGCCGCACAGGATGGCGGCCCCATGGGCCCGGGCGTCCTCCACCTGCGCCTCGATGGTGTCCCGGGCGGCGGCGGTGACCAGCGGCCCCACCTCGGTGGCCGGGTCGAAGGGGTCGCCCACCGAGAGGGCCGCGGTCTTCTTCACAAAGGCCTCGATGAAGTCGTCGGCGATCTCCTCGTGGAGGATGAACCGCTTGGCGGCGATGCACGACTGCCCGGCGTTCTGCATGCGGGCGTCCACCCCCACCTGGGCGGCACGGTCGAGGTCGGCCGACGGCAGCACGATGAAGGGGTCGCTGCCCCCCAGCTCCAGCACCACCTTCTTGATGGCGGCGCCGGCCTGGGCGGCCACCGCCCGCCCGGCGCCCACGCTTCCGGTCAGGGTGACCGCCTTGACCCGCGGGTCGGCGATGATGGCCGGCACCTGGTCGGTCCCGATGAGCAGGGTCTGGAAGACGCCCTCTGGGCCGCCGGCCCGCCGGAACAGGTCCTCGATCAGCAGGGCGCAACGGCTGACGTTCGGCGAGTGCTTGAGGATGCCGACGTTGCCAGCCATCAGCGCCGGGGCGGCGAAGCGCACCACCTGCCACAGCGGGAAGTTCCACGGCATGATGGCCAGCACCGGCCCCAGCGGCTGGTAGGTGACCAGGCCCAGCGAGGCGTCGACGGTCACCTCCTCGTCGGTGAGGAAGCCCTCGCCGTGCTCGGCGAACCAGCGGAAGCCCGAGGCGCACTTGGCCACCTCCCCCTTGGCCTGGGCGAACGGCTTGCCCATCTCGGTGCTGATCACGTGGGCGATGTCCGGCAGCTCCCCCTCGAGGAGCTCGGCCACCGTCACCAGCAGTCGGGCCCGCTCGTCGAACCCGGTGGTGGCCCACCGGGCGGCGGCCGAGGCTGCCGCCGCCAGGCGCCGCTCCACCTCGGCGGCACCGTAGGGCTCGAACGACTCGAGCAGCTCCCCGGTGGCGGGGTTGACGGTGGCCAGCGGCGGCCCGGCGTCGGTCGGAGTCATGGGGCCATTCTGTCGTGTCCCCGGCCGTGGCGTGCATCCAACCGGGCGGCGATCCGCGACCGCTGGAACTTGCCGGTGGCGGTGGTGGGCACCTCGTCCACCATGTAGTACTCCTTGGGCCGCTTGTAGCCGGCCAAGCGTTCGGAGGCCGCCCGGCGGAGGGCGGCGACCAGCCGCTCGGGCACCTGCCCGTCCTCCGAGCTGTCGGGGACCACCGCCGCGCACACCTGCTGCCCCCAGCGCTCGTGGTCGAGGCCGAAGACGGCTACGGTGCCCACCCCGGGCACCTCGCAGAGGGCGGCCTCGACCTCGGCCGGGTACACGTTCACCCCCCCGCTGATGATCAGGTCGTCGCGCCGACCGTCGAGGAACAGGTAGCCGTCGCCGTCGAGCCGGCCGAGGTCCCCGACGGTGAAGGCCCCGTCCCGCCAGGCGGCGGCCGTCTTCACCGGGTCCCCCCAGTACTCGAAGGCGGCGAAGTCGGGGGCGTGGCACCACACCGTCCCGTCGTCGTCGACCTCGAGGCGCCGCCCCGGACGGGCCCGGCCGACGGTGCCGGGCCGTGACGACCACTCCTCCGGCGAGCACACGGTGAACTGGCCCTCGGTGGACCCGTAGAACTCCCACAGCACCCCGGCACCGACCCGGTCCATGGCTGCCTGCTTCACCGGCGCCGGGCACGGGGAGCCGGCGTGGACGAGGAGGCGGAGCGCCCCGAACCGGTCGGGCAGCGCCGGCCCCAGGGCCAGCAGGCGTTGCAGGGCCGACGGGGCCATGAAGGTGGTGGTGGGGACCGGACCGGCTGACCCGGTCAGCGCCCCGAGGGCGGCACCCGCCTCGAAGCGCCCCAGGATCACGCAGGTGCCGCCCCGCAGCAGGGTCCCCAGGGAGAACCGGATCGACACCGAGTGGTACATCGGCGAGCACACCAGGTGGACGTCGTCGGGCCCGAACGACCAGAGGTCGGCCTCGTCCCGGAAGGCCCGCTCGGCGACCCCGGTGTCCCACACCCCCGACCACACGCCCTTGGACCGCCCGGTGGTCCCGGAGGTGTAGTGCATGGGTCGACCGAGCGGGTACGGGGCCAGGTCCATCGGCGACCCGTCATCGAGGGCGGCCAGGCCGGGCCGGTCGGTCACCGTCAGCCGCGGTCGGGCGTCGGCCAGCAGCTCCTGGCGCTCGGCGGCCAGCAGGGTGGCGTTGAGCAGCACCGGGATCACGCCGCTGCGCAGTGCCCCACCGACGGCGCACAGCAGGGAGGCGGACGACGGGAGGCAGAAGGCCACCCGGTCGCCAGGACCCAGCCCGGCCGCCGCCAGCGCCCCGGCCGCCCGCCGCTGGCCGTTCTCGGCCTCGGTGGGGGTGAGGACCTCCACCTTCGGGCCACCGTTCGACGGGTTCACGGCAGCTCCTCGGTGGGGAGCATCACGGGTACCGGCACCCGGGCGCCGACCCGGGTGCCGGCCGGCGGCAGGTCACCGAGGGCGGCGAGCAGCCCTGGTCGCAAGGCGGCGCACCCCACCAGCACGACCAGGAGGGCGACGGCTCCACCCGCGGTGACCCCGCGGATGCCGGTACGGTCGGCGATCAGGCCCTGCACCACGGCGCCGATCGGGTAGACGATGCCGAGGGCCATCATGTACAGACCGAGCACCCTGCCCCGGGACGCCTTCGGCGCCCGCAGTTGCACCACGGTGTTGAGCCCGGTCAGAACGGCGATATAGCCGGCGCCGACCAGGGTGAAGGCGGCGACCGACCACCACAGGGTGGGCGCTGCACCGTAGGTGACCAGCAGCAACGGCAGCACGAACAGCGCAACGAGCACCACCCGCCGCCTCCCGAAACGCTCCGCCAGGGACGGGAGCGCGAGCGCCCCGAGCACCGCCCCCACCCCTTGGGCGGTCACCAGTGCGGCCGTCCCACCCGAACCGTGGCCGAGGGCCGCCGACATCGCCGGCACCAGGGCGATGAACGGCGAGGCCAGCAAGGCCACGATCGAGATCAGGATGATGGCGCTCCTACACCCGTCCTCCTCCCGGGCGGTCCGAACACCCTGACGCAGGCGCTCCCGGATGCCGGCGTCCCCGGCCGCCACTGGCTGGGGAGGCAGGCGGACCAGGCTGAGGGCGACCACCACCGCCAGGAACGAAGCGGCGTTGGCGCCGAAGGCCACCGCGTAGTCGTGGTGCAGGAGAGCCAGCCCGGCGGCGGCCGGTCCGATCACCCGGCCCAGGTTGAACTGGGCCGAGGACAGGGACACGGCTCCGAGCAGGTCCGACGCCGGCACCAGGTCGGGCAGCATGGCCTGGTAGGAGGGGAACCCGAGGGCGCCGGCGGCCCCACCCACCATGGCCACCACCACCACGAGACCCGGCTCGACATGGTCGGTGGCGACCAGCGCCGTCAACAGGACCGCGCACGCCGTCTCCCCGAGCGTGGTGACGATCAGCCACCGGCGCCGGTCGAAACGGTCGGCCAGAACGCCGCCCACCGGCGACAGCAGGCCGAGCGGGACGAAGGCGGCGGCGGCCACCAGCCCGGTCCACCCGGGTTGGTGGGTACGGGCGTAGACCAGGATCCCCAGGGCGACGGTCTGCATCCAGGTGCCGACGTTGGACACCAGCGCGGCCGACCAGACCAGGGCGAAGTTGCGCGAGCGGAGGGGACGGAGGGAGGCCAGGGCCACCGACCGAGGCTACCGGGCGGCCCGGCGGCGCCACCGGCCCGGCGGGTCCGGCACGGCACCCACCGCGGCGGAGCCGTGCAGCTACTTTTCGATCTTGCCCTTCCGGCGGGGTCGCAGCGCAAACCACCACACGCTGGCCATGGTGGCGAGGACGCCAACGGCGGCTGCGGGCTTGGCGAACTTGCGCGAGCGGTCTGACATGGTGAATGACGTTACCTGCCCCGGCCCGGCTCCACGCCGCCGTGCCCCGTCCCGGACCGGTGGAGCGGGCACCACCCATCCGGAGCTCCTTTCGACAGCCTGCCGACCTTGGTGCCGACCTTGGTGCTGGCGCCGGTCAGCCCTCCCGTGGCTGGTCCGGGACCCGTACCCGTACGTCGTCGCCACCACCGCCGTCGGCGACCAGACCGAGGATGTAGGCACCCACCCAGGCGGCCGAGTTGAACGCCCCGTCCCGGTACGCCCGATGGAAGCGCTCCACGGACGGGAACGACTCTTCCGGCGTGGAGCGGATCAGCGCCTGCATGTCGGTGTCGACCAGGCCGGGCGCCAGGGCGTAGGCCCGCAGGCCGTGCGCCCGTTCCTCCAGCGCCACCACGTCGGTGAGCATGTCGACCGCCGCCTTCGAGGCGCAGTACGCCGCCCACCCCTCGTAGGGGTTGCGACCGGCACCGGAAGAGAGGTTGACCAGCACCCCGCCGCCGGGACGACGGCGGACATGGCGGGCGAAGGCCCGGGTGCCGAAGACCACCCCGTCCACGTTGACGGCGACATGATGGCGGAGCGCCCCGGGATCGGCGTCGGCCAGGGGTCCGATGGGCTCGAGCACGCCGGCGTTGTTGACCCAGAGGTCGATGCGCCCGAACCGGACGGCGACATCGGCGGCGAAGCCGTCGACGGACCCGGCGTCGGTGACGTCGACCGACCGGGCGAGCGCATCGGCGCCCTCGGGCACCCGGGGCAGCGACCGGGCGCAGAGGCCGAGGCGCAGGCCGGCCGCCGCGAAGCTAGCGGCCAGCCCGGCCCCCAGCCCGCGGCTGGCCCCGGTGACCACCGCCACCGCGGACGGGGTCGGTACGCTCACGCGGCGGACACGAAGACGTTCTTCCCGTCGGTGTAGGCCTTCATGTCGGTGTAGGCGGCCAGCGCCTCGAGGCCGATCTGGGGGCGTGGTCCGGCCGGCGACATGGGAGGAGTATCGCGCCGGCCGGGCAGGCCGCCGGTGGTGCGCGGGCTGGCCGACCCCGAGCGCCGCCGTCACCGGCTCGGCCCTGGTGGTCGACGGCGGCATCACCGCCCCCTAGGTGACGCCCGGGTAGCGCTGGACGCCACGTCCGCCCTGGGTCAGAGTGCTGGGATGATCACCCTCGAAACCCTGCCCCACCAGATTCGATCGGGCGATGTCGACACGGTGGTGGTGGCCTTCCCGGACCTGCAGGGCCGGCCGGTCGGCAAGCGGGTGACAGGGACCTTCTTCCTCGACCACGTCCAGGACCACGGGATCGAGGTCTGCGACTACCTGCTGACCGTCGACGTGGACATGGACCCGCTCCCGGGCTACCAGTTCGCCAGCTGGGACAGCGGGTTCGGCGACCTCAACGCCGTCATCGACCCCCGTACCGTCCGGCCGTTGCCGTGGCTGCCGGGGAGCGTCCTCGTCCTGTGCGACCTGCTGACCGCCGACGGGGTCCCGGTCGAGGTGTCGCCCCGTCGCATCCTCCAGCGCCAGCTGGAGCGGGCCGCCGAGCACGGCCTGGACGTCAGGTGCGCCACCGAGATCGAGTTCTACCTCTTCCTCGAGTCCTTCGCCGAGGCCACCGAGAAGCACTGGCACGGGATCAGGCCGCACGCCGACACCATCGAGAACTACCAGCTCCTGCAGACCTCCAGGGACGAGTACATCGTCGGGCTGATCCGCAACCAGATGCTCGAGGCCGGCATACCCGTCGAGTCCTCCAAGGGCGGGGCGGGCACCGGCCAGCACGAGATCAACGTCACCTACAGCGGTGCCCTCGAGATGGCCGACCGGCACCTGGTGTTCAAGAACGGTGTCAAGGAGATCGCCTCCCAGCACGGGCGGGCCGCCACCTTCATGGCCAAGTGGTCGATGGACCAGGCCGGTTCCTCGTGCCACATCCACGCCAGCCTGTGGGACGCCTCCACCGGCGTGCCCCTCATGGCACCGGGGCCCGACGACACCCACCCGTCGGGCTTCTCCGAGAACGGAAGGCAGTTCTTGGCCGGCCAGCTGCACAGTGCCCGGCAGCTGGCGTGGTGCTTCGCCCCCTACGTGAACTCGTACCGCCGCTACGTCCCCGGCTCCTGGGCCCCGACGGCGGCGGTGTGGGGCGAGGACAACCGGACCTGTGGCTTTCGCGCCGTCGGCTCCGGCGAAGGGCGCCGCGTCGAGTGCCGGGTCGCCGGCGCCGACGTCAACCCCTACATCGCCCTGGCCGCGACGATCGCCGGCGGTCTGTGGGGCATCGACCACCAACTGGAGCTGGAGCCGGCCTTCGAGGGCAGCGCCTACGTGGCACCCGACATCCCGAGGATCCCGTCCACCCTGGTGGAGGCCATCGACGGGCTGGACTCCAGCGAGGTGGCGGCCGAGGCGTTCGGCGCCGAGGTCCACCACCACCTGCTCAACACCGCCCGGCAGGAGTGGTCCAAGGCCAACCAGGTGGTGACCGAGTGGGAGCTGGCCCGCAACTTCGAGCGCATCTGAGCCCGGGCTACCCGGCCGGCCTCAGCGAGCGGAGGATGGTGCGGGCGGTCACGCCGGTGCCCGCCAACCCGATCTCGACCGCCACCGGCCGGGCCGACCCCGGCACCGTTACGGAGAGCACCAACACCCCGTAGAGGTCGGTGGTGGTCGGGCAGGCGGTCAGGCCACCGACCCGTGTGCACGGTCCGGTGCCACCGCTCGAGTCGAGGGGACCGTACCGACCCGGGTCGACGACGACCCCGTCGACCGGAGCGGTGATGGGACCGGGGCCCACCAGCATCGGACAGGGGAGCGCCAACATCCGCCGGCCCCAGTTCAGCTCCACCGATGTCGTGCCCAACGAGAGGCGCAACGGCGAGCAGCCGTCGCTCCAGCTGGTCGCCGTCTCCACCGGCCAGGCGGCCGGCACCGACAGGCTGACGCCCCCGAAGGAGAGCCGGTGCCACGTGGCGGGCACCGCCGGTGCCCGTCCGGGGGCGAACGCCACTGCCCGGGGCGAACGGGTCAGCGTGGCCAGGATCCGGGCGGACAAGGGACCGGAGGCCTCGACCTGCACCCCCAGGGACGGTACCTGGTACCCACCCGACCCCGGCGCCCCGAACTGCGCGTACACCTCGATGCCGTTCACCACCACCGGCTTCTGGCCGCTCGACGACAGCCCCGGCGAGACGAGCGGCTCGATCAGCAAGGAGCTGGCAGCGGCCAGCTCGGCCGGGCAGCTGAAGGTGCCGGGTGGCGGAGTACCGAGCGACACCAACCCGGCGGCGCCGCCGGCCCCGGGGCACCCCTCGCTCCGCTCGAGCCTCCAGTCGGCCGGCACCGACAGCTGGGCGTCGCCGTAGGCCACCGGCAGCCAGCCGGGCGGCGTCGCCGACGTGTCCACGCTGATCGCCGGCGTCGTCCGAGGCGCGGCGGTGGCCGAAACCGCGCCACCAAGGACGCCCACTGCCACCAGGGCCGATGCCATCCCCAGCCGGCAAGCCCTTCCCGCCGAGCCCATGTTTCTGCTGCCCATACCCCTGCTGCCCATACCCCTGTTCACGTCCGGGACGGCAGTTCCGTTGACATCGATGGTGCTGGCCGACAACATCGGAGGGTCGTCACCCCGCCCTCGACGCGGCGCCGGTGCCTTGACGGATCCGGACGGTACTGGCACGATGGAAGCCATCATGCATCGTGCACCGACCTCGGACCTCCTTCTTACCTGACGACGAACGCCACATCGCGTTCGTCCGCAACCTCCTGAGCCGAAAGGCCAGGGGGTTTTTTGTTGGGGCGGGCCGGTATGGCCGAGCCGGGCAGGACACCGAGCGACAGGCACTGGGCCGGGCGACCGACCCGCACCACGACAAGGGAGCAGCAATGAGCAGCGAACCAAGGACCCCAGCGGACACCCCACACGCCGGGCACCGTCTCGAGCTGCCCTGTGACGTCTCGCCCATGCCGTACGGCCTCTACCGCCCCCACCTCCCCTTACAACTGGCCGATCGCACCTGGCCCGACCGACAGCTCACCAAGGCGCCCCGCTGGGCCAGTGTCGACCTCCGCGACGGCAACCAGGCCCTGGTCGACCCGATGGACTCGGAGCGGAAGCTCACGCTGTTCAAGGCCCTGGTCGACATCGGGTTCAAGGAGATCGAAGTCGGGTTCCCCTCGGCCTCCCAGACCGACTTCGACTTCCAGCGCCAGATCATCGACGAGGGGCTGATCCCCGACGACGTGACCATCCAGGTGCTGGTCCAGTGCCGGCAGGAGCTGATCGAACGCACCTTCGAGTCGCTGCAGGGCGCCCCGAGGGCCATCGTCCACTTCTACAACTCCACCTCGGAGCTGCAGCGGCGGGTGGTGTTCGGCCTCGACCGGGCCGGCATCGTCGACATCGCCGTCAACGCCGCCCACCTGTGCAGAAAGTTCGAGTCGACGGTGCCGGGCACCGACATCCGGTACGAGTACTCGCCCGAGAGCTTCACCGGCACCGAGCCCGAGTTCGCGGTGGAGATCTGCCAGGCGGTGATGGAGGTGATCGAGCCGACCCCCGAGCGGCCCATCATCCTCAATCTGCCGGCCACCGTGGAGATGTACACCCCCAACGTCTACGCCGACGTCATCGAGTGGTTCGGCCGCACCATCGCCAACCGCGACTCGGTGATCCTCAGCCTCCATCCCCACAACGACCGGGGCACGGCGGTGGCCGCCGCCGAGCTGGCGGTGCTGGCCGGCGCCGATCGGGTCGAGGGCACCCTGTTCGGCAACGGCGAGCGCACCGGCAACGTCGACGTGGTCACCCTGGCCATGAACCTCTTCTCCCAGGGCGTCGACCCGGCCCTGGACTTCGGGGACGTCGAAAAGGTCCGGCGGATCGCCGAGTACGCCACCCGGATGCCCGTCCACCCGCGGCACCCCTACGTCGGCGACCTGGTGTACACCGCCTTCTCCGGCTCCCACCAGGACGCCATCAAGAAGGGGTTCGCCGCCATCGGGGACGACTACGAGCGGTGGGAGGTCCCGTACCTGCCCATCGACCCGAAGCACACCGGCCGGACCTACCAGGCGATCATCCAGGTGAACAGCCAGTCGGGCAAGGGCGGCGTCGCCTACATCATGGACGCCGAGCACGGCCTCGACCTGCCCCGCAAACTCCAGGTGGAGTTCTCCAAGCAGGTCCAGGCGGTCACCGAGGGCAGCGGCACGGTGATCCAGCCCGACGAGATGTGGGACGTCTTCGCCAGCACCTACCTGCCCGACGAGGCCGGGGTCCGGTTGATCGGCAGCGAGGTGACCACCGGCGGCAAGCGGACCACGGTCACCGCCCAGCTGCTGGTCGACGGGCACCCCCGAACGGCCATGGGCGAGGGGAACGGCCCGATCGACGCCCTGGTGGCCGCCTTGCGAAGGGAGTTGGGGGTGGTGTTCGAGGTGAAGGACTACCGCGAGCACGCCCTCACCTCCGGCAGCGAGGCCTCCGCCGTCGCCTACATCGAGGCGGAAGCGCCCGACGGCACCACCTGGTGGGGCGTGGGGATGGACTCGAGCATCCTCGACGCCTCCTTGAGCGCGGTGGTCAGCGCGGCCAACCGCGCCCGGGCGGACGACGTCGGTCGCCCGGCCGACGTCGTCGCCGGATGAGCCGGCCGCGGAGCCCCGGGACGTCCCGGCCAGGTCCCGGAATTACGATCACCGGATGAGCCCGGACGCCGACCACGACGAGCACCCCGACGAGACCGTCGTCCACGTCGCCCTCGACACCCGGGGGCCGCTCCGCTCCGAGCCCCCGTGGGTGCTGCGCCCGTTCGACCGGGCCTACGAGTGGCGCCGCCAGTTCGCCGAGGTGTTCGGTACGTTCCTGCTGGTGGTGGCGGCCTCCGGGGGGCCGGTGGTGAACGGCGTCCACCCCGGCTCGGTCTCCCTCGACGCCAGGGCGGTGACCCCGGGCCTGATGGTGATGGCCATCATCTACTTCATGGGGATGGTGAGCGGGGCCCACCTCAACCCGGCGGTGACGCTGTCGTTCGCGGCCAGGGGCAACTTTCCCTGGGCGAAGGTGCCCGGCTACGTGGCGTGCCAGATGGTGGGGGCGGTGGCGGCCGCCCTCTTCCTGCGGGCCATGTTCGGCAACGTCGCCCACCTCGGGGCCACCCTCCCGGGCGCCACCCCGCTGGGCAAGGCCGCCGTCATCGAGATGGTGCTCACCCTCGGGCTGATCAGCGTCATCCTCGGCACCGCCTCCGGTGCCCGCAACGTGGGGGCCCACGCCGCCATCGCCATAGGCGCGTACATCGCCCTGGCCGGGCTGTGGGCGGCGCCGGTCACCGGGGCCTCGATGAACCCGGCCCGGTCCCTCGGTCCGGCGCTGGTCAGCGGCGACTGGAGTGGGTGGTGGGTCTACGTGGTGGGACCGCTGGCCGGTGGGATGGTGGCCGTGGCCGTGGCCTGGGTGCTTCGGGGGCCTCCGAGCCGGGCGGCTGACACCGTCGCTCAGGGGGACGTGGTGTTCACCAGAACTAGTGAGACGCCCGCCACGGCGACGGTGCCGGGTCCCGGCTCTTGGGGGTCTTCGGATCCGACCGGTACGTGATGGCGCCCGGCGAAGTGATCGTGGCCCGGGCGGTCGGGCCCATCGGCACGTGCCGAACCGCCCTGCAACTCCGGTCGCCGGGTCGCACGACCGCACCCGAGTAGACCCATGGTCTACCGGGCCCGGTAGATTGCATCCTCGGCCTGACCACGAACCGCACCGATCCCGTGCAAGGACATCCATGAGTATCGATCCATACATCGTCCTGGGAAGCGCCGTGGTCGGGTTTCTGGTCGGACTGACCGGAGCAGGGGGCGGGGCGCTGATGACGCCGATGCTGATCCTCCTGTTCAGCGTCAAGCCATCGACGGCCATCTCCAGCGACCTGGTCGCCGCCGTCTTCATGCGACCGTTCGGGGCAGCCGTCCACATGTCCAAGAAGACAGTGAATTTCCGCCTGGTCGGATGGATGGTGGCCGGATCCGTACCGATGGCCTTTCTCGGCGCCTACCTGCTCCATCTCATGGGGCACGCCAAGGCTTCACAGGCCAACATCGAGCGTGCACTGGGAGCCGCACTCCTGGTCGGGGCGGCGTCCATGGTGCTCCGGTACTTCCTCGACCGTCGGGCCGGGCACCAACGCCAGGCAGCGGTCCACGACCTCGTGATCAGGCCAGTCCCCACCGTTCTGATCGGCATGGTCGGCGGGCTCATCGTCGGAATGACCTCGGTCGGCTCAGGATCGCTGATGATCGTGATGCTCCTCTTCCTCTACCCGATGCTCGGTGCCAACCAGCTGGTGGGCACCGACCTCACGCAGGCGGTCCCACTGACTGTCGCCGCCGCACTCGGCGCCCTCACCTTCGGACATGTCGAGTTCTCGGTCACCACGTCGATCGTCATCGGAAGCGTCCCGGCTGTCGTGGTGGGCGCCTTCCTCTCCTCCAGAGCCCCGGACAAGTACATCCGGCCGGCCATCGCGTTTGTCATCTTCGCCTCCGGCCTGAAGTACGTGGGTCTCGGAACCACCGCCCTTGGCTGGGTCCTTTGCGCCACCCTGCTCGCGTCCGCAGTCTTCTGGCTGTTCTACGTCCGTCCGTGGCAGGACGGAGCTCCACTGACCACTCCCGTGGTCGCCGACGATGAAGAGGACGGATCGGTCAGAGCCGAATCGTCCCCGTAGGCGGCCGACCCTCGACCGCCCTCGACGCGCGATTGCGGGCGTACGCAAGCATCAATCACCCTGACGGCTACGTCCGCCTCGATCCTGGCTCCGGTCAGGTGGTCTTGAACATGAGGTCGGCGTAGCGGCCGAGAAGCTCCTCGACGGTGGCCCGGGTGTCCACCGTTCCGGTCATCCCGTAGATGGGGGCCATCACCCCCCGGGTGCCGGGGGCGCCCCGCAGGGCCTCCACCGACTCCTCCAGATCGCGCACGAACCGGTCGGCCACCCCCGGCTGGGTGTGGCGGAGGGTCACACAGATGTGGACGGCGGCCGGCCGCTGCAGGCCGTTGAGGCTCCAGCCCCGCCGGCCCATCTGGTCGGTGATCCCGTACACGTCGAGGGTGTCGGAGGCGAAGGCGATCACCCACAGCGGGTCACCCAGGACGGTCAGCTCGGGGATGGCCTCGACCCCCCGGCGGATGGTGGCGGCCGACTCGAGGATGGCCCGGGTGGCGGCCAGGTAGCCCTCCTCGCCGAAGGCCACCATGGCCGCCCAGCACTCGGCGGACAGCCCCCCGGGGCGGCTCCCGGCGAAGGTGGGCGAGTAGTAGAGGCCGCCCATCCAGGTGGCGGTGCGGTAGTACTGGTGGAGGCGGAGCTCGGGGGTCCGGTACAGCACCACCGAGGTGCCCTTGGCGGCGTACCCGAACTTGTGGGTGTCGGCGGAGATGGAGGTCACCCCGGGCAGCCGGAAGTCGAACGGCGGCACCGGGTAGCCGAGCCTCTCCGCCCACGGCAGCACGAAGCCCCCCAGGCAGCAGTCGGTGTGGAAGCCCACCCCGGCCTCTCGGGCCAGCTCCGACATCTCCTCGATGGGGTCGACGACCCCGTGGGGGAAGCCGGGGGCAGAACCCACTACCGCCACCGTGTTCTCGTTGATGGCCGCCTCCACCGCCGACACGTCGGCCCGCCAGTCGGGACCGAGGGGCACGGGCACCGTGGCGATGTCGAAGTAGTGGGATGCCTTGTCGAAGGCGGCGTGGGCGCTGAGTGGCACCACCATCTCCGGCTCGGTGATCCCCCGCTCGGCCCGGGCCTGGTCGCGGTAGGTGCGCATGGCCAGCATGATCGACTCGGTCCCGCCCGAGGACACCGTTCCCGACACCGTGGGGAGGCCTTCCTCGCCGCCGCCCAGCATGGCGGCGGTCATAGCCACGATCTCCGACTCGAACTTCACCGCGCTGGGCCAGAGGTCGGGGTGGAGCGGGTTGGCCTGGGAGTTGAGGGCGTAGACCTCGTTGAGGAAGTCGATGTGGCCCTGGTCGCCGTGGTAGACCGCCCCGGAGGCGAACCCATCACGCCACTTGGCCTCCTCCCTTCCGGTGAGCTCCCGGATCTCCTTCAGGATGTCCGCCCGGGCCCGTCCCTCGGCGGGCAGCCGGGTGTAGGTGTGGTGGCTCTGCCGGTACGGGCGGAGCTCGCTTTCCAGTACGTCCATGACGAAGTCGAGGTCGGACGAGTCCATGGTGTCCCCCTTGAGATGCGGTGCCGCGGTCGGTCGCAGGGCCGCCCAACCCGGTGGCCACACACCGTGGCACACCGGACAAGCCGTCGTCATCCCCGCGGCCTCAGAAGCGGTTCAGCCGCCGGTGGATCCCCTTGGTCTGCTTGTACAGGGCCCGGAACTCGGCGTACAGCCCGTCGTACGTCTCCCGGGTGGAGGGATCCGGGGTGAAGACCCGCCGGACCTCGACCATGGCGGGGATGTCGGCGGCGGCGACCCTGCCCAGCGCCACCAGGGTGATCAGGGCGGCGCCGCGTACATTGGCCAGCACCGGGTCGGCCACCTGGCGGATCTGGCGGTCCAGGACGTCGGCGTGGATCTGGCACCACGGCTCGGAGCCGGCCCCGCCGCCGATGAAGGCGAGCGAGTCGAGGCGGCGGCCGGCAAACCTCTCCACCGCCGCCAGCAGCCACCTCGAGTTGAAGGCCACCCCCTCGTAGACCGACCGGACCATCTCGGCCCGCGAGGTGGACAGCGACAGGTTGTGGAAGCCGCCCCGGATGGTGTGGTCGTCCACCGGCGAGCGCTCGCCGTTGAGCCAGGGCGTGAAGACCACCCGGCCGCTCCCCGGCGCCACCCGGTCCGCCATCTCGTCGAGGGTGGCGAAGTCGTCGGCGAAGCCCAGGGTGTCCCGCACGAAGGCGAGGCAGGCGCCGGCCGTCTCGTGCTCGTCGACGATCACGTACTTGCCGGCCAGCGACGCCGGTATGGAGGCGACGTTGGTGGTGACCGAGGTCCTCTTGAAGGGGACGTGGGCCGAGATCCACGACGAGGTGCCGATGTAGAGGTGGGCGTCGAAGTCGGCCACCGCGCCGGAGCCGAACACCGCCGAGTGGACGTCGCCCGACCCGACCGTCACCGCCACCCCGGCCGGCAGCCCCAGGTCGGCGGCGGCCGGGGCGGTGAGGGCGCCGATCACCGATCCCGGCGGTACCAGCTCGGGGAGCTTGGCCCGGTCCAACCCGGTGATGGCCAGCAGCCTGTCGTCGTAGGTCACCCGGTCCGCGTCCCGGTTGTCGGTGACCCAGTGGCAGGCGATGGAGTCGAACGAGGCACACGTCCGACCGGTGAGCCGCAGGTTCAGGAAGTCGACCGGCTCGAGGAAGGTGGTGGTCCGGCGGTAGACGTCGGGGAGCTCGTCCCGGATGAAGAGGATGTGGGCCGTCGGGTCCTTCCCCGACAGGCCGGGGGCTCCGCCAGTGGTCCGTACCCACCGGAGGATCTTCCGGGGGTCGTAGCCGAGGACGTCGACCGGGCCGCCGACCACCTCGCGGATGGCCTTGTTCCCACGGGAGTCCAGCCAGGTGACGGCGCGCATCAACGGCCTGCCGTCCTCCCCCACCGCCACCGTGCCCGACCACTGGGCGGTGCAGCCGACGCCGACGAACCGTCCGGGGTCGACGCCGGCACCGGCCATCGCCTGGGCGGCGGCGGCCCGGATGGCCGACCACCACTCGTCCGGGTCCTGCTCGGCCCCGCCTCCCTTCAGCAGGTGGAGGGCCACCGGGGCGAAGCCGTGGGCCACGATGGTCCCGGTGGTCGACACCACCGCCACCTTGGGCCCGCCGGTGCCGAGGTCGATGGCCAGGACGTACTCCTCCCGGGCTGTCCCCTCCGTCTCCCCACCCGTCCCGGCTCCCCCCGTCGCCGTCACGCCTTGGAGATCCAGACGGTGACCTGGCGGACGGCCTCCCCGTCGTCGAGCTCGAAGGTGGTGCCGTCGGCCCCGTGCTCGGGGGCGCCGATGGAGACGGTCCGGGCCAGGACCTCGCGGCCGATCACCTCGAACTGGTCAGCCAGGTCGTCCAGCCCGACCACATGGAGATGGATCCAGTCGGAGACCTCCAGGCCCGAGGCCTTCCGCAGGTCCTGGACGTTCCTGATCACCTCGCGCACCAGCCCGCGGCCTCGGAGATCGTCGTCGAGGGCCAGGTCGAGGGCGACCACCTCGGCGCCGTCGCGCGACACCGCGAACCCGGGCTGGGCCCGGACCCGCAGCTCCACCTCGTCGCCGGTCAGCTCGACCGGGCCGCCGTCCAACCGGACCACCACCGGGCGACCGTCGCCCAGGTCGGCAGCGGCCGCGGCGGCGTCCACCGAGCCCATGGCGGCCCGCAGCTGCTGGACCTTGGACCCGAGTCGCGGGCCGAGCAGCTTGAAGTTGGGCACCAGCTCGTAGGTGAGCACGTCACCGAGCTCGGCGGTCGCCTCCACCACGTCGACGTTCAGCTCGTCCTCGACGATCCCCGACGGCAGGACCGGGGAGCCGGGCGGCAGGTAGACCAGAGCCCGGGCCAGCGGCTGGCGGACCTTCACCCCGGCCTCCGAGCGGGCGGCGCGGCCGAGCGACGACAGCCGCCGGGCCAGGGCCATGCCGGACTCCAGCCCGTCGTCGACGGCATCGGCGTCGACGACGGGCCAGTCGGCCAGGTGCACCGAGTCGTCCTCGGCCGCCCCGGTGAGGTCGCGCCACATGCGGTCGGCCACGAACGGGGTCATCGGGGCCAGCAGCCGCGCCACCGTCACCAGGGTCTCGTGGAGGGTCGCCTGGGCCCCCAACGAGTCGGCCGGGTCGGCCCCCGGGTCGGTCCTCCAGAAGCGACGTCGGCTGCGGCGGACGTACCAGTTGGACACGTCGTCGACGAGCTCGGCGACGGCGCCGGCGGCCGGGAACGGGTCGTACCCGTCCAGGGAGGCGGTGACGTCGGCCACCGTGGCGTGCAGGCGCGAGCGCATCCACCGGTCGAGCACCGACCGGTCGGCGGGGGGCGGGATGGCCGGGTCGACCGGGTCGAACCCGTTGAGGGAGGCGTAGGTGGTGAAGAACGACCAGGTGTTCCACAGGGTGAGGAGGGTGTCCCGCATGGCGGTGTCGATCACCTCGAAGCTCACCCGGGTGGGCGTCCACGGGGAGCCCTGGGAGAACATCCACCACCGCAGCGGGTCGGCACCCCGGGTGTCCAGGATCTCCCAGGGGTCGATGACGTTCCCGACCGACTTGGACATCTTCCGGCCGTCGGCGTCGACAATGTGGCCCAGGCACAGCACGTTGCGGTACGGGGCCCGATCGCGCACCAGGGTGTTGACGGCCAGCAGCGAGTAGAACCATCCCCGGGTCTGGTCGATGGCCTCGCAGACGAAGTCGGCCGGGTAGACGAACCGCTCCTCGGAGCCGGGGGTCACCGGGTAGCCCCACTGGGCCGACGGCATCGAGCCCGAGTCGAACCAGGCGTCGATGACCGGCTCCACCCGGCGCATCTCGGGGATGGTGCCGCTGGCCCCGGGGGCGCAGTCGGGGCAGGCGAAGGCCACCTCGTCGATGTCCGGGCGGTGGGGGTCGACGTCGTGGACGTCCCGGCCCACCAGCTCCGACAGCTCCGCCAGGGAGCCGACGCACCGGACGTGGCCCTCGGCGCACCGCCAGATGGGCAGCGGGGTCCCCCAGAAGCGGTCACGCGACAGGGCCCAGTCGACGTTATTGGACAGCCACTCCCCCATGCGACCGTCCCGGATGTACTCGGGATGCCACCCGACGGTCCGGTTCTCCGCCACCAGCTCCGCCTTGCGGGCGGAGGTCCGGATGTACCAGCTCGGCTTGCCCCAGTAGATGAGGGCGGTGCCGCACCGCCAGCAGTGCGGGTAGGAGTGCTCGTAGGCCTGCCGGCGGACGAGCAGGCCGGCGGCCTCGAGCCGGTCGTTGACGACGCCGTTGGCGTCTCGCACCGGGCGGCTCTGCAGCCACGGCACCTGGGTGGTGAAGGCCCCGTCCGGGCCCACCGGGTTGAGGGTGGGGAGGCCCTGCTCCCGGCCGACCTGCCGGTCGACCTCCCCGAAGGCCGGCGCCAGGTGAACGATGCCGGTCCCCTCGTCGGCCTCCACGAACTCGCCGGGGACGACCCGCCATCCGTCCCCCGACGTCGCCGGCGGCACCTCGACGTCGTCGAAGGGGCGGCGGTAGCGGAGCCCGACCAGGTCCGACCCGGCCACCGAGGATGCCACCACCGCCTCCTCGCCGAACACCTGGCCGACCAGGTCGGCGGCGACGATGTCGGCACCGACCACCGCGTAGGCGAGGCCGGGCCCCACGGCCAGTCCGGTGTTGGACAGCAGCGTCCACGGGGTGGTGGTCCAGGCCACCAGCGACAGCCCGTCGAGGGAGTCCCGGCCCAGGGCGTCCCGGAGGCGACCAGCCGCCTCCCCCTCGTCGGTCAGGGGGAAGCGCACGTAGGCCGACTCGTCCACCACCGGGCGGTAGACGTCGGGCTGGCCCAGCTCGTGGCTGGACAGAGCCGTGCCGCATCGCGGGCAGTAGGGCACCACTTTGATGTCCTCGTACAGCAGCTCCTCGTCCCAGATGCGCTTGAGGTTCCACCAGGTGGCCTCGACGTACTCCGGCGAGAAGGTCCAGTAGGCGTCGTCGATGTCGATCCAGTAGCCGATCCGCCCGGTCAGGGTCTTCCACTCGTCGACATAGTTGCGGACCGACTGGCGGCAGAGCCGGGTGAATTCGGCGATGCCGACGTCCTCCTCGATCTGCCGCTTGGCCGTGATGCCCAGCTGCTTCTCCACCTCCACCTCCACCGGAAGGCCATGGGTGTCCCACCCGGCCTTCCGGGGCACCGAGTAGCCCCGCATGGTCCGGTACCGGCAGAAGAGGTCCTTGTACACCCGGGCCCAGACGTGGTGGAGGCCCGGACGCCCGTTGGCCGTGGGCGGACCCTCGTAGAACACCCACGGCTCGGCGCCGGCCCGCAGCTCGACCGAGCGCTCGAAGACACGGTGGCGCTCCCACCGGGCCAGCTCCTCGGTCTCGACGGCGGTGAAATCGGCTTCGGTGGGGACCGGGCGGAACAACGGGAGCTCCCTCGTGGGGTCGGATCGACGGCGGAACGGCGGGAAAGGCCGGGATGGGTCTGCCAGATACTACGGTCGACCTGGGTCCACAATGGTTGTGTGCCCGAGCTCCCCGAGGTGGAGACCCTGACCCGGTACCTGGCCGGCCGGGTCTCGGGCCACCGCCTGGACCGGTGCGAGCTCGCCTCCTTCTCGGCGCTCAAGACGGTGACCCCTGCCCTCGGGTCCCTGGTGGGCCGGACCGCCACCGGGTGCCAGCGCCGGGGGAAGTACGTCTGCCTCGACCTCGACGGGGTGTGGCTGGTGGCCCATCTGGCCCGCAGCGGTTGGATCCGGTGGTACGAGGACCTGCCGTCCACCCCGGTCCGGCCGGGGAGGAAGGGTCCCCTGGCCCTCCGCCTGGGGCTGGCCGACGGTTCGGGCTTCGACATCACCGAGGCGGGGACGGAGAAGCGCCTGGCCCTCTGGGTGGTGGCGTCGCCCGAGGAGGTAGAGGGAGTGGCCCGCCTGGGGATCGACCCGCTCGGCCCCGAATTCACCGCCGACCGGCTGGCCGACCTGCTGGGCGGGGTGCGCGCCACCCTCAAGACGGCCCTCACCACCCAGGGGCTGATCGCAGGAGTCGGCAACGCCTACTCGGACGAGGCCCTGCACGCCGCCGGCCTGTCCCCCTTCAAGCTGGCGGCGGCGCTGGACCGCTCGGAGGTCGACCGCCTCCACGGGGCACTCGTCGGTGTGCTCGGCACCGCGGTGGAGCGGGCCGGACCGCTGGCCGCCTCCCAGCTGAAGGGCGACAAGAAGCGCTCCATGCAGGTCCACGGGCGGACCGGGCTCCCCTGCCCGGTGTGCGGGGACACCGTCCGTCAGGTCTCCTTCGCCACCAAGTCCATGCAGTACTGCCCCACCTGCCAGACCGGGGGCCGGCCGCTGGCCGACCGGCGCCTGTCGCGGCTGCTGAAGTAGGCCGAGCCGATCGGAGTCGTCGGGCCGATCGGCGACAATGGGCGGATGCCCGAGCTGTTCTCTCTCCGGGGTCGCCACGTCCACCTCGAGCCGATGTCGCCCGACCACGTCGACGAGCTGCTGGCCGCCGCCACCGAAGATCGAGCGACCTTCACCTTCACTCCGATCCCGTCCGACCGGGTGACCATGGCCGCCTACGTGGAGAGGGCGGTCGCCGCCCGCTGTCAGGGGGGACAGGTGCCGTTCGTCACCCGGAGCCTCGACACCGGCCGGGTGGTGGGCGCCACCCGCTTCTACGACCTCGAGCACTGGGACTGGTCCACCTCGCGGCCCGGCCCCGAGGCGGGACGTCGGGGTCCGGGTCCCGACTCGGCCAACATTGGGTACACGTGGCTGGCCCCCTCCGCCCAGCGCTCCCCGCTCAACACCGAGGCGAAGCTGCTGATGCTGGGCCACGCCTTCGACACCTGGCGGGTGCGGGTGGTGCGGATCCAGACCGACGCCCGCAACCAGCGGTCCCGGCGGGCCATCGAACGGGTCGGCTGCCGGCTCGACGGGATCATCCGGTCGGAGCGGCCGGGGGCCGACGGTGCGGTCCGCGACACCGCCACCTTCTCCATGCTGGCCGACGAGTGGCCGGCGGCCAGGGCGGCCCTGGCCGGGCGCCTGCAGACGCGCTAGGCACGCCCACCGCCGCCCATGCAACGTTGTGGCGCGGCGGAGGCGCCGTCATCACGCAGTGCCGTGGCAGACTCCTTGACGTGTACATCTCCGCCAAGGTCGACTATGCCGTCCGGGCCATGTGTACTGTCGCCGCCGCCGGAGACCAGGCGGTCACCGCCGAGTCGCTGGCCAACGCCCAGGGCCTCCCCCCGAAGTTCCTCGAGAGCATCCTGAACGACCTCCGCCGGGCCGGCCTGCTCCGCAGCCAGCGGGGGGCCGAGGGAGGCTACCGGCTGGCCCGCGGACCCAAGGAGATCACCGTCGCCGACATCATCCGGCCGCTCGACGGGCCCCTGGCCGAGGTGCGCGGGCTCCGGCCCGAGGCCGCCAGCTACGAGGGCGCCGCCGAGCACCTGCAGCAGGTGTGGATCGCCGTGCGATCGAGCCTCCGGTCGGTGCTGGAGAAGGTCACCCTGGCCGACATCGTGGCCGGCCAGCTGCCCCGGTCTGTGGTCCTGCTGACCGAGAAGCCCGAGGCCTGGATCTCCCACTGACCCTGGCGGGCAGTGTCGCCAGGCCCGTTCCGGCGGCCCGCCCGTTGGGCGGCTCAGGACGGCCCGGCCGACTCGGCCGGCTCGGGCTCCCGCGGCGGCTCGGCGTCGGCGGCCGACCGAGCCCGACGGAGCGAGCGCGGCCACAGGCGCCGCGCCAGCACCACGTTGCACTCGGCGGCCAGCACCGCCACCGTGGTACCGAGGGCCAGCCACCACATGAGGCCCAGCACGGTGGCAAAGGTGCCGTTGCGGCTCGAGTGGTGGCGGTGCGGGTGGCTCACCACCACCCCCCCGACGAACTGCATGACCGACCACAGCACGCCGGCCACG
>JBKQTE010000075.1:0-10447 GCA_052143315.1 Acidimicrobiales bacterium
GCAGCAGCATGAGGGCGGCGGTGCTGGAGTACTTGGCCACCTCCTCGATGGCGATGGTCAGCCCGAGGATCCCCGCCCCCGACCCCCCCAGCTCGGTGGGCAGGCACAGTCCCAGCAGGTCGGCATCCCGGAAGGCATCGAACAGATCCTGGGGGTACTCCCCGGTGGTGTCGATCTCCCTGGCCCGGGGCTTGACCTTGTCCTGAGCCAGGCGCCGCACGCTCTCCTGGAGGGCGGTCAGTTCGGGCGAGAGGTCGAAGTCCACGGACCACGAGGCTACCCGAGCGCCTCCGGGGGTCGAAAAGGGCGCTCCGGACCGATCTTGCGAGCGTTGGTTGCACTCCCTGTGGTAGTCCAACTTCGCTCCGTGCCAGTTCACACGGTCGTCGCGAACGCGCCGCGAACGCGCCGCGTGAAGATCATCCCGAGTTCAACCAAGCGTGTCGTCGGGTTCATAGGGGCTTCCTAAGTTGCCCCCCAAGTGCTGCGACCTTCAAGAGCTGCAGCTCGACCCATTGATTGGAGTCCCGTGCACCGCATTCGTCGATCCCGCACCACCGTCACCGTGGTCACCGCCGCACTCGCCGTCGGAGGTTCCCTGTTCGGTCTGGCCTCGCCCGCCTTCGCCGCCGGCAGCTTCACCACTGGGGACCTGGTCATCTACGAGACCCAGGGGACCTCGAGTGCCGCGCAAGCGGTCGATCTCGTGGACTACAGCACCTCGGGTACGCCGAGCGGCTTTTCGGTGGCCTTGCCGATCGCGGACAGCGGGTCCACCCACGCCCTGACCGAGAGCGGGGCTGCGCTGAACGACGGCTTGCTCACCCAGTCGGCCGACGGGCAGTCGCTGATCGCCACCGGCTACGACGCCGTCCCCGGAGTCGCCTCGATCACCTCGGCCGCCAACACGCCGCGGACCGTGGCCATCGTCTCGCCCAGCGGCACGGTGGACACGTCGACGTCCATCACCAACAGCACCGTGGAGGCGAACAACTTCAGGTCCGCCACCACGGCCCTTACCGGAGGGTTGATCTACACCGGATCCGGCGGCGGGACCGGTGTCACCACCGACGGGACCTCGGGGAACACCTTCCTCACCGCTGACAAGACCCACGAGGTCCAGGTGTACAACGGCCAGCTGTACGAGTCGACCACGAAGAACATCTACTCGGTGGGCTCCGGGCTGCCGACCAGTGGCACCCAGACCACCACTGCGCTCCTCAGCGGCGCCAACCTTCCGGCTAATTTCGGTCCCGACCAGTTCGCCTTCGCCACCCTCGGCTCGGGGGCCACCCAGCCCGACACGCTGTACGTGGCCGACGGCTCGAACGGCGCCACCGCCGGTGAGCCCAACGCCGTCGAGAAGTACTCGCTCGAGTCGGGCGTGTGGACGGCCACCGGCTCGATCACCGTCCCCTTGGCGGTCGGTATCGCCGTCAGCGTCAGCAACGGTGTGGCCAGCCTGTACGTCACTGGGGCCACGTCAGCCTCCGCCGGCAACAACACCGTCCTCTACGGCATCACCGACTCCAGCGGGTTCGGCGGGACACTGAGCGGCACGGCCTCGACCCTGGCCACTGCCCCCACCGGCACGGACTTCAAGGGCCTGACATTCGCTCCGGTGACTCCCGGCAGCGGGACCCCGGAGACACCGTACGTGGTCCTCCTGCCCGTCCTCGGGATCACACTGATCGGCGGGTACGTCGCCTTCCGTCGTCGCTACCGGGTCGCCTGACCCCGGGCCTCGTCGATCTCGCCACCTTTTTTCCCTCCTTAACCCTCCCTCTCCCCTTTCGCACCTGCCGAACAAAGGAACAAGCCGACATGATCCGTCGCAAGCGCACCCTCACCGTGGCCGCCGCCCTGGCCGTCGTGATGACACCCCTGGCACAGGCGGCCGGCACCCAGCTGGCCGGAGCCGCCGGCAACACCACCTACACACCCGGGAGCCCGGGCCTCGACACGGTGGAGAACGGACCGTGGACGCTGTCGCAGGGTGACCCCACCGTCGGGGCGCCCTACAGCCTGAGCCTTCCCACCTACACGCCTGGCGGCACGCCGACTCAGGCCGGCGGCTATCCCAACCTGTCGGTCTATCCGGCTGCTAACGCACCGACCGGCACCCCCTACGCCACCGGTGTGGTGGGCACGCCCGGGCCGGTGTCCGCCTACTGCACGTCCGGCGGTCCGGCCCCGGAGAGCGGAACCCAGGCATCGGAGCCGGCCGGCACCACCCTGCCCATGTCGCCGTACTACTTCCCGTTCGTGACCCAGACGCCGGGTGACTCCGCCCAGGGCCACCTGACCGGCTACTTCGACTACCGGCCCAAGGACACCGAAGAGGGGATCGTGGTGGCCCGCTCCACCGATGGCGGCAACAGCTGGACCTACGCCGGCAAGGCCCTCGAGCAGAACCCCGAGAACTACTGCCCGACCGGGGACACCAACGACAACGGCCAGGGCCACCCCTTCGTGATGACGGTGGGAGGCAACTCCTACCTGTACACGGTGAACCGACCCGCCGGCGACAACGTGGGGGTCGGCCTGCTGGTCCACTCCGTCAACCCGACGGCGTCCAACCCGGTGGCCGGCCTGTCCCCGACCGAGTCGGTCGGCGTCGACCCGGACACCTTCGCCTCGGGCGGCGCCTCGGTGCCGGCCACCGGCGGTTCCGCCGTCACCATCCCGGTGACCACCCTGGGCACCGGCGCCGAGCAGGTGGGTCCGGGCCAGTTCGAGGATCTCAACGCCGCGTCCCCCTCGGCTTCGGTCATCACCTGCACTGGCGCCGGCGGCACCTCGCTGACCGGCTGCACCACCGCCAACGCCGGAGGGCTGTCGGTCGCCTCGGGCGACCCGCTGGTGCAGGTCCTGGCGGACGCCAGCGCGGCGGTCACCATTCCTGCCGGGCCGAACACTCCACTCGAGAACGGTGGCGTGAGCCTCTCGCTCAATGCCGCCCTGAGCGCCATCGCCACGGCCAACGTCCCCGGGCGCTTCTACGTCGACGGGGCCACCGTCTACTGCGTCAACGTCAACAGCGCCGGCACCCAGCTGCAGAACTGCACCACCACCCACGCCGGTGGCGTGGCGGTGAGCACCAACGACGCGGTGACCAGCGACTCGGTCCTGCCCAGCGACACCGGGCAGCCGGGCGGCGCCCAGCAGACCAACGGCCTCGTCGCCCCGGACGGGATCGTCGGCACCGTCCCCAGCTCGATCAACTACCCGGGGGCACCCTCGGGCTCGACGGTGATCATCTACGGCGAGAAGATCCTCAACTACTACATCGAGGGAACCGTGGCCACGGCGGTGACGCTGCCGGCCAGCACCATCACCATGACCCCGTCGACCACGCCCACCCAGCCCATCCCGGCCAGCGGGTCGTTCTCGATCTACCTCGGGAGCACCGCGTCCACCACACCCCAGAACGTGACCTGCACCGCCTACTCGGCGGGGACGTTCTCCGGCTGCTCCGGCGGCACCGGCACCGTTGCCGCCGGCAACGATGTCGGCGGACCGGGAGCGGCCGTGGCACCGTCGGCCCTCCTCGCCACCATCGGCGAGGGCAGTACCAAGCCGAAGACGCTGTTCAAGAACAACGAGGACCTGACCGTGCTGCGGGCGGCGTACACCACCGACGGGGTGAACTTCACCGACCTCGGCGCCATCAGCGGGACCGACCCGAGCCATCTCACCGACATCAACAACCCCGCCGGCCAGGCCTACCCGTCGACCCAGAATCTGGCCCAGGGCGCCACCGACAACCCGGAGCTGCGCTTCGTGGGCACCCGGGGGACGATCGTCCAGAACCCCGACGGGAGCATCGGGATGTTCGACTCCGGTGCCTGGGAGTCCGACGGCGACAGCGATGCGTTCAACCAGATCTTCTACACGTCGTCCACCGACGGCGTGCACTGGACGCAGCCGACGGTGGTGGAGAGCACCGACTACACCTTCTCCGCCCGCCAACAGCAGGACGCGGCCCTGGCCGGTGGCCACGACGACCCGCTGGGCATCAGCGCCTACTTCGCCGGACGGGCGTACTCCCCGACCGTGGTGCAGAACCCGGACGGTACGCTCACCATGGTCTACTCGGGCTACAGCACGCCGAAGCCGGTGCCGGTGGACGGCGCCGTCCTCGGAGACGGCCAGGGCGGGGCCCCGACCTGGACCGTCTCGGCCAACGACCCGGCCCTGTACCGGAGCATCCTCACCGTGACCCTCAGCCCCACACCCGGGACCGGTACCCCCGAGACCCCCAACGTCCTCCTGCTCCCGCTGGCGGCGCTGCTCGTCGGCGGAGGGGCGGTCGTGTTCGTCCGCCGTCGGCGGCGCATCGGAGTGGCCGGCTGAACGCCACCTTGAGGTCGGCAGTACCCGTCTGACCCGGCGGGTGATGGCACCAGTTCCGGTCCCATCACCCGCCGGCCTCGGTGCCGGCCGGCAAGGCGTCCGTCGGCAAGCGCCGGCCGGCAAGGCTGCCGGCCACCGGGCGTCCCGGGAGCGGCGGCGGGATGGACCGGCGCCCCGTCGGTAGGCTGCGCTCCCATGACCCCGCCCGGCCTCCGGCCACCCCCGCCGCTCGGTGCATCCGCCCTGGCACCCGGTACCTACGACGGTTCCGTGGTCATGGTCACCGGGGGTGGCACCGGACTGGGCAAGGCCATCGCCGTCGAGTTCGGGCGCCTCGGTGCCACCGTCGGCATCCTGAGCCGGAACGCGGAGCACCGAGCCGCCGGCGTGGACGCCGTGGAGGCCACCGGGGCGACGGCCTGGTCCTCGGCGTGCGACATCCGTGACCCCGATTCGATCGCCGCTGCCTTCGACGTGGCCGAGGCCGAGCTCGGCCCCATCGACGTGCTGATCAACAACGCCGCCGGCAACTTCCCGGTGCCGGCCGAGGACATGAGCCCGAACGCCTGGCGCACGGTGGTGGACATCGTGTTGAACGGCACCTTCTTCTGTTCACGGGAGCTGGCCCGCCGGCTCATCCCAGCCGGACGGGACGGCGCCATCGTCGACGTGGGCGCCTCCTACGCCTGGACCGGCGGGCCGGGGTTCGCCCACTCGGCGGCGGCCAAGGCCGGCGTCAAGAACATGGTCGAGACCCTCGCCGTCGAGTGGGCCCCGTACGGCATCCGGGTCAACGGCCTGGTGCCGGGGCTGATGCCCCACGAGGACGAGACAGCGGACATCGCCGCCGTACCCGGAAAGTACGTCGGCCAGGACTCGCGGGTGCCGGCCGGTCGGGTCGGCTTCCCCCGCGAGCTGGCCTGGGCGGCCACCTACCTGTGCTCCCCCTTCGCCACCTACATCAGCGGCCACTCGCTGGTGGTGGACGGGGCCAACTGGCAGCGCCGCCACACCGTGCAGCCGCCCTTCACTCCGATCCGCCAGCAGCTGGGACGGCCGCCCTTCGGCGAGTCCGGCCCATCGAGCCCATCGAAAGGACCACCCCGATGAGCGAACTGACCGAGGCCGATCGCCGCCTGGTGCGGGTGGAGATCGACGGCCCCATCGCCGTGGTGACCAACAACCGCCCGGAGAAGCACAACGCCATGAGCGACGAGATGGACCGGCGCCTGTGGGAGGTCCTGGCCGAGCTGCACGCCACCCCCGAACTGCGGGCCATCGTCTGGCGCGGCGAGGGGAAGTCGTTCTCCTCGGGGCGGGACACCGCCCAGATCGGTGTCCGGGTGGAGGACATCTCCGACCTCGAGTTCATCGAGCGGGGGCACCGACCGACCCAGATGTTCCTCACCATGCCCTGCCCGATCATCTGCGCCCTCAAGGGTTGGGTGGTGGGCGGCGCCTTCGAGCGGGCCCTGCTGTGCGACATCCGGGTGGCCACGGCCGACACCAGAATGATGCTCCCGGAGGTGGCCCACGGCGTGATCCCCGACTCGGGCGGGGTGGCCCGGCTGTTCCAGATGGCCGGTCACGGCCTGGCCAGCGACCTAGCCCTCACCGGCCGGGTCATGGACGCCCACGAGGCGCTCGGACACGGCGTGGTCAGCCGTCTGGCCGCCGACGAGGCCGAGCTCGACGAGATGGCCCTGGAGATCGCCGGGAAGATCGCCTCGGCGCCGGCCTTCACCGTCAAGATGGCCCGGCGCACCATCGCCAACCTGGCCTCGGCGGAGGTGCAGCGGTCCATCAACGAAGAGGCGGTGGCCCAGTCGATGGTGTTCGCCTCCGGCGACTACGCCGAGATGAAGGCCGCCCGGGCCGAGGAGCGACCGCCCGTCTACCGCCGCCGGTAGGGGCGGCCGGCCCCCACGGGTCAAGGTGCCGGAATCGGATCCGTCCCGGCCAACACGCATGTCGGCCCAGCCAGCGGATCGGTCGACGTCCTGGCCACCGACGAGCAGTGGAGCATCTCCGACGTGGTCAGTGGTCGGGGCGCGGCCGAGCCGAGCCCGTACCAGACCCATGCCTGGTACTGGTAGATCGGTGGGCGGCCCAACACGGCGGTCAGGTAGGTGGCAGCGAACGTCGGCTGGAGACTCGGAGCCGACACCACGACCACGTCCACTCCCCACGAGTGCAGCTGGTGGCGAACGTCGGATGTGCGGGTGCCCGGGGTCGTCGATGCCGGCAGGGTGGCGAAGGCCAGATGATCGATGAGGCCCGTCGCCCCGAGGAACGGTGCTCGGAGCGAGTCGGTGTGGCCGTCCCGACCGGGGACCACCGCGTAGCCGCCGACGATATCGAACCGAAAATTGTCTTGCGCCTGCCACACCATGGCATCGGTGGGGAACAGGGTCGGCACCGGAATGGACAGCACCGTGGTCCCCTGGGGCAGGGAGCGGGAAGCGGTCTCGTACCACTCCGGTGTGGGTTCGGGGTGCTCGACGAACACCGTGTAGGTGGCGGCGATCGGGACCAGTACCGCCAAACCGACTGCCGCTAGGACGACAGCGGCAGTCCGACGGGCGTGCTCGGTCGTCGCCACCACCGCAGACGGGCGACCGGCCCGCCCGCCACGGTGTCGAGACGCCAGGGCGGCCACCACCGGTAGCCAGGCGTCGAGCGAGACGGCGAGCAGCCCGGCCGCGGCGAACATCACGAAGTCGGCGAATCGCTGGGGTTGGACCTTGGATAGGAGCGGCAGCTGTGCCATATAGCCCCACGGCCACCGTGAGCCATGGATCGGCTGGCCGAGTGTGAACACCCACGCCACCACGCCAGTGACCACCAGCACCCACGCCAGGGGCCGGCGATACCAGCGCACCGCCGAGACGGCCAGCAACACCACCAGCGGGATCCCCAGGTACATGAAGTCTGGACCGCCAGGACCGAAGTAGCCGACGGTTTCGACGAGGATCCCCGTCGAATGCACATAGGGGCCGGGTGCGAGCACCCCGGACCCGCCGAGCCCCAGCCCGTTGTGGGACCAGATGTCACCGGTCACGGTGGCCGGTCCGGCGCTGGCGTACCAGGCCGGGTAGGCCAGCACCAGGGCCGACACCCCGCCGGCTACGACCGCGCCGATCACGATCCGGCGCCGGCGTCTCCACAGGTGGCGGCACGCCACGGCGACGGCCGTCAGGACGGCGACGCCGCCCATCAGAGCCGAATCGACCAGGAATTCGGTGCTCACGAAGAACTCGGCGATGATCAGCCCGGCCAGCGCCAGCCCGAGCGCGACCGCGGTGTGGTCGGAGCGGGTCGGGAACCCTCCGTCCTGGGCGTCGCCCCAGGGCGCTCGGCGACTCCCCTGGACGAGCGTGACGCAGACGAGGGCGGCCAGCGGCACGAAGAACCCGGTCACCAGGTTGAGCCGACCGTACGGGAGGTTGCCGACCACGAACGGCGAGAACCCCCACAGCGCCCCAGCCAACACCTGCCCCGGCACGAAGGAGGTCAACCGGCGGAAGAGGACGAACATGCACCAGCCCGAGAAGACCGGTGTCAGGGTGGCCATGACGTTGAACGACGCGATGGGTCCGAAGGCGAGGGTGATCGGTGCCGCCACGGTGGCAGGAAGGTACACCGAGGGGTTGGCCAAACCGTTCACCCCGCCCATCCCGGCATTCATGGCATGGCTGAAGAACGGGTTGTGGCCGTGGAGGATGGCCCAGGGGAGCCACTGCAGCCACCACAGCTCCTGCGAGGGATCGCCACAGGGACAGGTGATCGCCGAGGACGGGTGGCCGGTGATCCACACCCGCCACCACAGGACGAGGGAGATAGCCAGGTAGGCGGTGATGACTGCCACGTGGAGCAGGACGACCCGGTGGGACGGGAGACGCCGGGCGCCGGCGTCCGCATGGGTGGCGCCGCCGGCCACCTGGTGTCCACCCGTGGTTTCCCTCATGCCCCGTGGGAGGTTACCCCGCACGCCCTGGTGTCACCGACGCCCAGCGGCTCCGGTCGACGGGGAGTGATCGGGCCCGCCGTCGCCCCGGGTAGAACCGCGGGAACGCCGCATCGCTGTCCGCCGCCCTAACTCCTGGAGGATCCATGCCCGACACAACCGCCACCACAACCACCACCGCCACGAGCGCCCGCCCCGTCGACCGTTCGGGCACCTTCGCCTTGGGTGACCTCACCGTCCACCGCCTCGGCTACGGTGCCATGCAGATCACCGGGCCGGGCGTCTGGGGCGAGCCGGCCGACCGGGCCGGGTGCGTGCGGGTCCTGCGCCGGGCGGTCGAGCTGGGCGTCGACTTCATCGACACCGCCGACTCGTACGGGCCGTATGTCAGCGAGGAGATCATCCGGGAGGCCCTCCACCCCTACCCCGACCAGCTGGTCATCGCCACCAAGGCCGGTCTGGTCCGGACCGGACCGGGCGCCTGGCACCCCGTCGGTCGCCCCGAGTACCTGCGCCAGGAGTGCGAGATGAGCCTGCGCCGTCTCGGCGTCGAGCGGATCGACCTCTTCCAGCTCCACCGGATCGACCCCCAGGTGCCCGCCGAGGAGCAGTTCGGCCTGCTCGCCGGCCTCGTCGCCGAGGGCAAGGTCCGGCACGTCGGCCTGTCACAGGTGTCGGTGGACGAGATCAGGGCGGCCCGGGACACGGTCCCGGTGGTCAGCGTGCAGAACCTCTACAACCTGACCGACCGCAGCTCAGAGGACGTGCTCGCCTACTGCGAGGCCGAGGGGCTCGGCTTCATCCCCTGGTTCCCCATCGCCTCCGGACGCCTGGCCAGGCCGGGCGGGCCGGTCGACGACATCGTCAGGGCCACCGGGGCCACGCCCTCCCAGGTCGCCCTGTCGTGGCTGCTCCACCGTTCGCCGGTGACGCTCCCGATTCCGGGTACATCGTCGGCGACCCATCTCGAGGAGAATTGCGGGGCTACGCTGGTGGAGCTGAGCAGTGAACAGGTGTCCCGTCTCAACGACGCCGCGTAGTGATACGTGGCCAGGTGCGCGGGCATTCACAGTCGGGGTCCCACGGGAGGGTCTCCGGTTGAACACGGTTGCGACGAGGGGCGCAGCCCGTGGTGGGCACGGCCAACAGGCAGGGGGCGCGGGTGGGAAGCGAGTCGCAACGGGGATCTGACGACGAGGTCACCGGGACAGCCGGGCGGGTGGAGCGCGGCTTGGCGGCCTCGGCGACCGGCGACGCCATCGTCTTCGACGACCTCGGCGCCGACCCCGCCGCCACCGAGACGCCCCGCCGGGCGCCGGGAACCGTGTCGATCTACCTGATCGTCATCCTCCTGATGGTCGGCACCGTGGGCTCGTTCTTGGCCGCCAACTCGTGGCGCTCGGCGGTGCAGACCGAAGACCAACGTGCGTTCGACACATCGGCCACCGGGATCGCCGACACCCTCAACATGGCGCTCCAGCGCGACGCCGACGTGCTGGCCACCGCTCGGACGCTGGTGGCCACCAACCCCTCCATCGACAGCAACACCTTCGGGCAGTGGTTCGGCTCGCTCGACACGGTGCGGCGGTACCCGGGCTCCTTCGCCTTCGCCTACATCCGGTCGGTGTCACCGGCGCAGCTCCCGGAGTTCATCGCCACCACCAACGCCGACCCACCCGGCGGGCTGACGACGGCGGGCGGGTTCCAGCTCAATCCGCCCGGCGTCCGGTCCCAGTACTGCCTGATTCGCCTGGTCACCGTTCAGATCCCGGTTGGAGGGAAGGTCACACTGGTCGGCCTGGAACGTCTGAGGGACCAGTTCGCCAGCTACCTCGACCCCGGCACCGACGAGTGCAGCGGGTGGCAGAACTCGCTGCTGCAGGCCTCCGCCTCCTCCGACCGCCTGATCGTCGGGTCGTTCGGTGAAGTACTCAGCAGCGTGCAGATCAAGGACCAGACCACCCGGGCGCTGGTCGCGCAGATCGTCGGCAACCTCTCCCCCATCGAGATGGTCGAGCCGGTCTACGCCATTCCGGCCAACACGCCACTCGGCACCCGACCGCCACCGCCGCAGCTGCTGGGCTGGGTGGGGGGGATCTTCGACAGCAACGACCTGTTGGCCCC
>JBKQTE010000076.1:0-11943 GCA_052143315.1 Acidimicrobiales bacterium
GGTGCCGCTCGGCGACACCGGTGGGGCCATGCCGGCGGGCACACCGGCCGGGGTCACCGGACTGGTAACCGACCTCGGTTCGGTGGCCACCACCCCGAATTTCAGCTTCATCACCCCCAACCTGTGCGACGACGGCCACGACGCCCCCTGCATCAACCAGGTGGGATCGGCGTCGCCCTTCGTCAACATCGACGCCTTCCTGCAGCAGTGGGTGCCGATCATCACCGGCTCGCCCGCCTTCAAGGACGACGGCCTGCTCGAGGTGACCTTCGACGAGGCCGACACCGCCGACTCCACCTCGTGCTGCAACGAGATGGCCGGCCCGGCGGCGGCCGATCCGGGGGAGAACGGCCCCGGTGGCGGCCGCATCGGCACCGTCCTGCTCTCCCCGTTCATCCGGCCCGGCACCGTCTCGACGGTGCCGTACAACCACTACTCCTCGCTGGCCACCATCGAGACCATCTTCGGTCTGGCCAAGCTCGGCCAGGCGAACACCGTGTCCGCCACCTTCGGCAAGGACGTCTTCGGCACCTGAGCCCCGTCCGCCATGACCTGACCCGGCGCGGTTGCGCGCCGGGGTCCGGATGGCCAGAGTGATGGGCATGGCGTCGACGACGAGGGCACTGGTGCTGGCCGGAGGAGGCCTGACCGGCATCGGGTGGGAGGTGGGCGTGCTGGCCGGTCTGGCCGACAAGGGCGTCCGGCCGGCGGACACTGCCGACCTGGTCGTCGGCACCTCGGCCGGTGCGGTGGTGGGGGCACGGGTGGCACAGGGGGCCGACCCGGCCGCCCTCTACGACGAGCAGCTGATCGACCCGGGCGCCTCGCCCGAGCGGGCGGCGAACCTCGACTCCGACACCGTGACCGAGATCTTCGAGGAGATGCTCTCCACCGAGGGGGACCCCACCGAGCGCCACCTCCGCATCGGCGCCCTCGCCCTGGCCGCCGACACCATCCCGGAGGCGGAGCGGCTGGCGGTGGTGGCGGCCCGGCTGCCGTCCCCCGACTGGCCCCGACGGATGCTCCGCATCATCGCCGTCGATGCGCAGTCGGGGGAGACCGCCGTCTTCGACGCCGGGTCGGGCGTCTCCCTGGTGGAGGCGGTGGCCGCCAGCTGCGCGGTGCCCGGGGTGTGGCCGCCGACCACCATCGACGGGCACCGGTACATCGACGGAGGGGTGCGCTCGGCCGACAACGCCGACCTGGCCGCCGGCTTCGACCGGGTACTGGTGCTCTCCCCCATGCGCCTCGACATCGCCGGCATCCCGCTCATCGAGGCCACCGGCAGCGTGGCCGTGGTCTATCCCGACCACGCCGCCGTAGGGGCCATGGGCGTCAACCCGCTCGACCCCGCCCGCAGGGCCGCCGCCGCCCGTGCCGGGCACGCCCAGGCGGCGGCACTGGCCCCGGAGATCGCCGAGTTCTGGTCGGACTGACCCGGCTGGTCGCCAGCGCCCCGGGTCAGGGCTTGTCGCTGCCGACCACCCACATGCTGAAGAACTGCGAGCCGCCACCGTACGCCTGGCCCAGGGCCTTGCGGGCCCCGTCCACCTGGTGCTCGCCGGCCTGGCCCCGGACCTGCATGGCCACCTCGAGAAAGCGGAGCATGCCCGAGGCCCCGATCGGGTTGGACGACAGCACGCCGCCGGACGGGTTCCACGGGATGTCACCGTCGAAGGCGGTGGCCCCCGACTCGGTCAGCTTCCACCCGTCCCCCAGCTCGCAGAACCCGAGGTTCTCCAACCACATCGGCTCGTACCAGCTGAACGGCACGTAGACCTCGGCCACGTCGAGCTCGGCCCGGGGGTTGGTGACGCCGGCCTGGGCGTAGACGTCGGCGGAGCAGTCCCGGCCGGCCTGCGGGTTGACCTGGTCGCGCCCGGCGAACATGGTCGGCTCCGAGCGCATGGCCGTCCCGTGGATCCACGCCGGCGGGTACCCCCCGGACAGCGAGCCCTCGGCGGCCAGCACCATGGCGGCGGCCCCGTCCGACGACGGGCAGGCCTCGAGGTAGCGGAGGGGGTCCCACAGCATCATGGACTCCTCCACCATCTTCATGTCGATGTCGGCCAGGTGGAGGTGGGCATACGGGTTGCGCATGGCGTTCTGGCGGTCCTTGACCGCCACCATCCGCCCGATGTACTCGGGCGCCCCTGAGCGCCGCATGTAGGCCCGGATATGCGGGGCGAAGTACCCACCGGCCCCGGCCAGCAGGGGGGCGGCGAACGGCTGGGGCACCGACAGGGCCCACATGGCGTCCGAGTCCGACTGCTTCTCGTAGGCCACGGTGAGCACCCGCTGGTGGATGCCCGACTTGATCAGGTGGGCGGCCACCAGGGCGGTCGACCCGCCCACGGAGCCGGCGGTGTGCACCCGGAACATCGGCTTGCCCACCGCCCCCAGGGCGGGGGCCAGATAGAGCTCGGGCATCATGTTGCCCTCGAACATGTCCGGGGCCTTCCCGATGACCACCGCGTCGATGTCCGTCCAGGTCAGATCGGCGTCCTCCAGGGCCGCCTTGGCCGCCTCGCGGACCAGACCGGCGATGGACACGTCGGTCCGCTTGGCCTTGTGGTGGGTCTGGCCCACCCCGATGACCGCACAACGTTCTGCCATCACTCACCCTCCAGGACGCAGACGAGGTTCTGTTGGAGGCAGGGCCCGGAGGTGGCGTGGGCCACCGCCCGCCTGGCGTCGCCGGAGGCGATGCGGGCAGCCGCCTCGCCGATGCGGATGAGCCCGGCCGACATGATCGGGTTGGCGGCCAGGGCGCCGCCCGAAGGATTGATCGTCACCGAGTCGTCGAGGCCGAGCGCCTCTCTGACGATGAGCTCCTGGTGGGCGTAGGGCGCGTGGATCTCGGCCACGTCCACCGGCCCGTCGGCCACGCCGGCCAGGCCGGCCGCCTTGGCCGTCGACGGCGACGAGGTGAGGTCACGGGCCCCGAGCGAGTGGGTCTCCATCCGGTGGTCGAAGCCGGTGATCCACACCGGCCTGTCCGACCACTGCCGGGCCCTGTCCCCGGCGGCCAGCACGATGGCGGCCGCCCCGTCGGTGATCGGGGGCAGCGCGTGACGGCGTAGGGGCGAGACCACGTACTCGTCCTCCAGCAGCGTCTCCGCGGCGGTGTCGTTGGCCACCTGGGCCTTGGGGTTGGACAGGGCGTCCCGGCGGCTGCGGGAGGCCACGGCGGCGAAGTCGGCCTCGCTGGCCTTGCCCGAGTCGATGAGGGAACGGGCCTGCAGGGCGGCCAGGCTCACCGGATCGGGCCACAGCGGGGCCACGTAGTAGGGGTCGAGCTGTAGGGCCAGGATCTCGTTGAGGTTGCCCAGCGACGACCGGCCGAAGGAGTAGACCAGGGCGGCGTCGATCTCGCCCTCCTGCAGCAGCACCCACGCCTCGTAGAGGGCCCAGGCCCCGTCCATCTCCACGTGGCTCTCGGACCGGGGCGGCCACACGCCGACGGCGTCGAGGGCCATGACGAAGCTGAAGGGGCCACCGATCAGGTAGTCGGTCGAGCCGGAGCAGATGAAGTCCACGTCGTCCTTGGTGATGCCGATGTTGCCGAAGACCTCGGCGATCACCGGCAGGAGCATCTCGACCTCGTTGTGCTCGTCGTCGCGCCGGACGTTCTGGGCCTGGGCGAACGAGGCGATCGACACAGGCCGGACGGTGCGACCGGCGGCGGAGCTCACAGGTACTCCTTGTAGGTCTCGTAGTCGGCATCGGGCTCGCCGTTGGGCCGGAAGTAGCGAACCGACGCCAGCGACGGTGTCAGCTCGTCGGGTTCCACCCAGACCGCCTCGACCCGCATGCCCATCCGGATCTGATCGGTGGGGACTTCCTGGATGAGCCCCATGAACGACAGGTTGGCCCCGTCCAGCAGGACCTGGGCGCAGATGTAGGGGATCTCGATGGACTGCCCGGCGAAGGGGACGTTGACCACGCAGTAGGTGGTGACGGTGCCCACATTGGACAGCTCCACGTCCTCGGTGGTGGGCACCCCGTCGGTCGGGCACGAGCCCCGCGACGGCACGTAGACCTTGCCGCAGGTGGCGCACCGTTGGCCCATGAACGTTCCCCGCTCGAGCCCCCGGAGGAACTTGGACTGGGCGATACCAGGGGTGAAGTCGAATTCGAGCCGGATGGGGGTGGCCAGGGTGGTCACCGGGCCCCGCTCCTCGGTGGTCGTGTCCGGGGCCATCAGGCACCCCCCTCCGGCACGAACGCCTCGATGTCGGCCATGGCACCGACGCGCTCGGCCTCGGGCCGGAAGCGGGCGGTGACCCGATCGCCGGTGGCGATGCCGTCCGGTCCACCGGCGTCCACCGCATGGAGCATGGCGGTGTCCGCCCCGTCCAAGGTGATCAGGGCCCAGGCGAACGGGATGCTCAGCGGATGCTTGGGCAGTGGGTGGGAGACCCACGCCCACGACCGGACCACGCCGCCCGGCCCGACCTCGACCAGCTCATCGGTGTCCTCCCCGGTCGTGGGGTCGTACTCGGTGGGGGGCACGATCACCGAGCCCCCGGCGCCCCGGACCCCGAAGAGCCTGCCGTCCCGCAGGCCGGTGAGGAAGGCGCCGATCACCGGTCCCACCGATCGCGAGTACGGGTACTCAAGGACGTGGCTTGCGTGCAGCGCTTCGCTCTCGGTCATCCGAACCTCCCCCTCGATGCGTCGAAACTCTCGAACGGCGAAAAGTAGAACACATTTCACTTTTGGGTGCCAACGGGCCTCGGCAGGGATACGTTGGCCACCAGACGGATCGGGGTGGCGCGGGGACTGGAGGTCGGAGATGGGCGACGGGACCGTGGGGGGCAGCGGGAACGGGTCGGGTGCCAGGCGCCCGAACATCCTGCTGGTGGTGTCCGACCAGGAGCGCCAGCGCTCGTGGCTGCCGGACGATGTCTCGTTGCCGTGGCGGGACCGGCTCCGCGCCGAGGGACTTGAGTTCACCGAGTACTTCACCCACTCGTCCCCGTGCTCGCCCAGCCGGGCCAGCCTCTTCACCGGCCGCTACCTGCCCGGCCACGGGGTGGTGGACAACATCATCATGCCGGAGCACCATCAGCTGGACCCGGCCGTGCCCACCCTGGGGTCGCTGCTCGACGGCGCCGGCTACCGGTCGTCCTACATCGGCAAGTGGCACCTGTCTCACTCCCCCACCCCCGACATGGAGGCGTACGGCTTCGCCGACTGGGACGGCAACGACCGCCACTTCATGGGGTGGGCCGGCACCGGGGTGCACTTCGACCCGCTGATCGCCTCCAACGCCGCCCACTGGCTCCGGCAACACGCCGTCCCCGAGGCCGACGGCGGCACCGCCGGGGACCACCCCTGGTTCCTCACCGTGGCGCTGGTCAACCCCCACGACGTCATGTGGTTCCCCATCGACCAGCCCGGCTACGAGGAGCGGCACCCGGACGACGTGGCCGGGGTGCGCTCCATCCTGGAGTCGGCAGCCTGGAAGGAGGACGACCCGCTCCCGGTCTTCGGTGACCCCTACGACGAGGTGTTCGACACCCTGCCGGCCAACTTCCACGACGATCTCCACACCAAGCCAGAGGCCCACCGGCAGTGGCGCTGGGACCAGCAGCACAGCCTCTACGGCACCATCGACCCCACCGACAAGGGGGCATGGCTACGCCACCTCGACTACTACCTCCACCTGCACCGACTGGCCGACCGGAGCCTGGGCACGGTGCTCTCCGCCCTGGAGGTCTCGGGTGGCTGGGACGACACCGCCATCATCTTCACCTCCGACCACGGCGACATGTGCGGGTCGCACGGGCTGAGGTCGAAGGGCCCGTTCGTCTACGACGAGATCATGCGGGTGCCGCTCTACGTGAGAGTGCCAGGCGTGACCACCGCCGGCTCGGTCACCGCGGCGCTGGGCTCGCATGTGGACCTGGCCGCCACCATCTGTGCCCTGGGAGGCGTGTCCCCGTCGGTGCTCGGACCGACCGTGCAGGGCGCCGACCTCTCCCCGGTGCTGGCCGACCCCTCGGCCCGCGTGCGCGACCACGTCCTGTTCGCCCAGGACTCCGCCCAGACCGAGAACCTCAACCGGGTGCGCTACGCGGTGCGCGGCTTCTACGACGGCCGCACCAAGTACGGCCGCTACTACGGCGTGGGCGGCGGCAAACCGTCCACCGGGCTGTGGGGGAGGGCGCCCGGCCGCAAGCTGTTCGACGCGGACTGCGCCTTCGACGACAACGACCACGAGTGGTACGACCACGACACCGATCCGGACGAGCTGGTCAACCTGGCCAACGACCGGTCACGCCGGGACGCGCTGCGCGACGTCTACGAGCGGATGCGGGCCTACGAGGCCGGGTCGCTGATGACGCTCGACCCGTCGGGAGCCTGAACCGCCGGCCGCCCGTCGACCGTCGCCGCCAGCACTTCGACCAGGCCCCGGCACGCCGTCTCGACCATGGCCAGGCAGGCCTCGAAGTCGGCGTACTCGCCGTAGTACGGGTCGGGGACGTCCACCTCGCCGCCGGCTCTCCGGTCGTACGAGCGAAGGAGCACCAGCTTGGTGTCGTGGTCGTCCCCGCCGCCGACCCGGTTCCGGGCCAGACCCCGCAGCGTCTGCTGGTGGGACCGGGCCACGGCCACCACCAGGTCGTACCGGTCGAACCACCCGGCCTCGAAGGCCCGGGCCCGGTGGCCGTGATCCACGTAGCCATGGGCGGCCAGCACCGCCGCGGCCCGGGGGTCCATGGGTTCGCCGGCGTGCCAGTTTCCGGTGCCGGCGCTGTCAACCTCGAGGTGGTCGGCCAGGGTGGTGCCGTCGGTGAGCGGGGTGTCGGCTGCCAACCGGCGGAGGACGACGTCGGCGACCGGCGAGCGGCAGATGTTGCCGGTGCAGACGAAGCACACCCTCACGGGCGCCTCGGGGTGGGGGGGATGGCCGGAGCCCGGGTGGGCTCCGGCGCCGAGGCCAGCAGGGTCTCGAAGAACTCCCGGTCGTGGAGGAGCGGGACGTTGGACAGGAACATCTTGCCGTAGCGCTCGAAGTACATGAGCTGCTTGCCCAGCAGGAAGGTGCCCCGGTCGAAGTCGGAGTCGGTCCCCCCCGACTCGTCGGCCAGGCGCCGGAGCTGGCGTTGGGCCCGGAGGCGGCCCACCACCGCCTTCATCGAACGGTTGTGGGCCTCGATGCCCTGCGCCTTGGCCGCCTGCACCTGCGGCGCCTGAATCAGCGACGCCAGGCTGACCTCGCCGAACGGCCGGTTCAACACCGGCTCGATCAGGCTGCGGATGAAGGTGGCCAGGTCCTCGTCCGACAGTCCCAGGCCCCGCTGCATGGCCGGCCCGTAGGTGCGGGTCAGATGGGCGGCGATGTCGCCCCAGGCCTCCTCGTCTCCGAGAGCGGCGGCCAGGAGCCGGATGAAGAAGTAGTGGGTCTCCGGGTCGAGGCGCCCGACGATGCCCCAGTCGATGACGCCGATCCGGCCGTCGCGGAGAAGCAACATGTTGCCGGCGTGGACATCGCCGTGGAAGGCCCCCCACCGCACCGTGGTGAGGAAGAACGCCCGCACCACCTGCTCGACCAGCGGTGCCGGGTCGACGCCGAACTTGGCCGCCCCGGCCAGGTCGTCGATGGGGACGCCGTCGAGGAACTCCATGGTCAGCACGTTGGGGCCCGACAGCTCGGGGAACGGCTCGGGCACCACCATGAGCGGCAGGTCGACCTCGTCGAGGAGCAGACGGAAGGCCGCCATGGCCCGGGCCTCGTTGCGGAGGTCGAGCTCCTCGCCGATCTGCTCGCGGAACCCCGAGAAGAGCTGCATGAGCGTTCCGGCCGACTGGTCGCCGGTCTGGCGGGCCACCAGCTCCAGCAGGGGCTGCAGGAGGTCGAGGTCGACCGCCACGTTGGCCTCGATGCCCGGACGCAGCACCTTGACGGCCACGTTGGTCCCGTCGGTCGTGGTGGCGCGGTGCACCACGGCGATCGAGGCTCGGCCGATCGGCACCGTGTCGAAGTGGGAGAAGGCCTCGTGGAGGGGCATGCCCAGGTCGGTCTCGATGACATCGCGGACCGTCTCGAACGGCACCACCGGGCCGGTGTCGAGGCAGGTCCGGAACTCGTCGGCGAACTCCTCGCCGAACACCCCGGGTGAGGACGCCACCAGCTGGCCGAACTTCATGTAGGTACCACCGAGGTCCTCGAACGACCTCCGCAGGGGCCGGGCCAGGACGGCCAGGGGCAGCGGCCCGCGGCGGGCGTGGCGGACCTGGCGCAGGGCCACCCCGCTGAAGCGCTTGGCCGTCACCTCGGCGATGACCGCGCTCCGCTTGGCCAGCTCCCGCCGGTTGGGCTGCGGGAGCCTCCGGGCGTGGACCCTGGGGATCCGCGGATCGGAGGCGGTGATCGACAACGGCATAGGGCCAGCCTACGGGCATCGGGGCCCGGGGAGCTCCCTCGGCAGGGCCGGGTTCGGGGGCCGGGTCCCGACCAGGCCGGGTTCCCGTCAGGGCGCCGGCATCGGCGGTCCCGACCGGGCATCCGACTGGTGGGTAGGGTTACCGCCACACCGCACACCCCGTCCCCGGCGTCGGACAGCCGGCGCCACCGAGGAGGTTCCCATGGATGGTCCGTCACTCACCCGCCGAGGGTTCCTCGCCGGTGGCATCGGCCTCGGGGCCGGCGCCCTCCTCGAGGCCTGCGGTGGCTCGTCGGTGGTCGTCAACGCCGCCACCACCCCTCCCGCCGGCTCCGACCTGGGGGCCGTGGAGCACGTGGTGCTGCTGATGCTGGAGAACCGCTCCTTCGACCACTACTTCGGCGTCTACCCCGGGGTCCGGGGTTTCGACGACCACCCGGCGGGCGACAACGGGGTGTTCGCCCAGGCGTGGCCGCAGAGCACCGATCCGGGCGCCGCCTCCCACGCCGACACCCTGCTCCCCTACCACCTCGACGTGGCCACCGCCATGGCCCAGTGCGCCGGGAACTCGGACATCCCGGTGCACTCGTGGATACCCCAGCACCAGAGCTGGAACCACGGCGCCATGGACGCCTTCGTGAGCACCCACAGCCAGGCCTCCAACGACGGTGCTGCCCAGGGGCCCCTGGTCATGGGCTACCTCACCCGACAGGACATGCCGTTCCGCTACGCGGTGGCCGACGCCTTCACCATCGGCGACGCCTACCACTGCTCGGTGATCGGGCCCACCATGCCCAACCGGGTGACGTGGCTGTCGGGGATGATCGATCCCACCGGCGCCCAGGGCGGGCCGGTCCTGGAGACGCCCAACTTCGGGGCGGAGGCCGCCGCCGCGGTGGGCAGCTGCTCGTGGGGGACGGTGCCCGAGCTGCTCGAGGACAAAGGGGTGAGCTGGAAGGTCTACCAACCCCCGGGCACGTCAGTCGGCTCCCTGATCAACGACAACCTGGCCATCGGGTTCAACGCCCTGCTGTACTTCAAGCAGTTCCTGACGGCCGGAACGGCCCTCTACAACAAGGCGTTCCTCCCGGTGTGGCCCGACGAGTTCACCGCCGACGTCACCAACGGCACCCTTCCCTCGGTGAGCTACGTGGTCCCCTCCCTCGTGGAGTCGGAGCACCCGTCGGCCGCCCCGCTGAACGGCGAGGTGATGATCAGCCAGATCCTCCAGGCACTGACCGCCAATCCCACGGTATGGGCCAAGACGGTGCTGATCGTGTCCTACGACGAGAACGGCGGCTTCTTCGACCACGTGCCCCCACCGGTGGCCCCGGCCGGCACCGCCGGCGAGTTCGTGGTCGGCAACCTCGAGCCGTCGCAGTCCGGGGGGATCGAAGGGCCGATCGGGCTGGGGTTCCGGGTGCCGCTGCTGGTGGTCTCCCCCTTCAGCCGTGGCGGCTACGTCAACTCGGACACCTTCGACCACACCTCGCAGATCCGGCTGCTCGAGGAGCGCTTCGGCATCCAGTGCCCGAACATCTCGGCCTGGCGCCGGAAGACGGTCGGTGACCTCACCTCGACGCTCAACCTGAAGGGCTCGAACACCTCGGTCCCGCCCATGCCTCCCACCTCGGAGAACGGCCCGGTGGTGGCGGCCGAGTGCCCGGACAACCAGAACGAGGCCTCCCTGCTCGGAAATCCACCGCCCCTGACCGTCCCGACCGTCCAGACCATGCCCACCCAGGCGCCCGGCGCCGCCCGGCGGCTGCCGGTCTGAGACCGGCACCTCCGAACCCCCCGTGGACGGCCCGCTCCCCTGGCCCGGCGACCTCACCCCGGTGTTCTCGTCGGCGATCACCGCCGAGTACGCCAGCCTCACCGTCACCGGCGCGCCGGTGACGGTGCCCGCCACCCCGTATGTCGGCGAGGGCACCCTCGACGTCTCCACCGGCCTCACCTATCCGACCAAGGCCGAGCGGGCGCGCCGCAACCCGCGAGTCTGCCTCCTCTTCGCCGATCCGGTGGGGGCTGGCACCGGGGGCCCGGTGGTGGCCGTGCAGGGGATGGCGGCCGTCCGGGACGCCGATCTGCAGGCCAACGCCGACCGCTACGTCCGGGTGTCCCTGGCCAAGCTGCCCGACGCCACCAAGGGTCTGCCCCGCTCCGTCCTCCGGCGCATGGCCTGGTACTACGCCCGGATCTGGGTGGAGATCACCCCGGTTCGGATCCTCGGGTGGGAGGACCGCTCCCTGGTCGGCGACCCGGAGGTCTGGACCTCACCCGAGCGGAGCTGGCCGGAGTCGGACCCGGCCCCGGGCGGCACCCCGCCGCCGGCGTGGCGGCCGGCTCCCGGGTCGTGGAGCGAGGCCGCCCGCTACGCACTGGCGTCACTGCCGTGGTGCGACCTCACGGTGGTCGATGCCGACGGGTTCCCGCTGGTGGTGCCGGTGGTGACGCCGGCCATCCACCCCGAGGGCTTCACCCTCCAGGTGGGGCCCGGGGCACCCTGGCCGTCCGTGGACGGCCTCACCGACGGGCTGGACGCCTGCGTCACCTTCCACGTCCACGGGGAACGGTTCACCGGGCAGGAGAACCGGACCTTCGCCGGTCGGTTCGACCCGGAGGACCGGGTGTTCCGGGTCGACCGGGCCCTGGGCGGCTGGAGCCTGCCCGGGGGGAAGGCCAGGGTGGCCGCCGGGTTCCTGGACTCGGGACGCCGGCTGCGCCCCCGTCTCCGGGCGGAGGCGGTCCGGCGCCACCAGCCGGTGCCCAAGGTCCGCTTCCCCGGCGAGTACTGACGTCGCCACCCCCTTTCCCCCGGTACGCTCGCCCGGGAGCCCGAACATCGGGTGAGGCCGCCCCGGCGACCAGCCGACCGAAGGGGAGCGATGAGCGAGCAAGGACCGGACACGCCGCGGCAACAGATGGGTCACGGGGTGAAGCAACGCGACGTGGTCAAGATGACCCCGGAGGAGATCGACGCCTTCCTCCACGAGCGGCGGCCGATGACCATGTGCACCCTCAACCACGACGGCTCCATCCACGCGGTGGCCATGTGGTACGGGTTCCTCGGTGGCTCCCTCGCCGTCGAGACCAAGGCCAAGGCCCAGAAGGCGGTCAACCTCGGGCGTGACCCGCGCCTCACCTGCATGTTCGAGGACGGCGACTACTACGAGGAGCTCCGCGGCGTGGAGCTGGTGGGCACGGCCGAGATCGTCGACGACCCCGACAAGATGTGGGAGCTGGGCGTCAACCTGTTCCAGCGCTACTACGGCGACTACACCGACGAGTTGCGCCCGTTCGTGGAGACCATGCTCAACAAGCGCATCGTGGCCAAGCTCAACGTCGAGCGGACGGTCTCGTGGGACCACCGCAAGCTCGGGCTTCCCCCGACCCGCCCGTCCTAGACGCCGATGACCAAGCGGGCGAGCGGGCTGCCGAGGAGTACGGCCGTCGCAACGGGGTGTCAGGGGAGCCGGTGATCCGGGTCCGGCCCACCGGCATGGTGGCCGTCGCCGATGTGGCCGACGGACCCGCGGAGACGCTC
>JBKQTE010000077.1:0-39417 GCA_052143315.1 Acidimicrobiales bacterium
CGAGTCGGCCCCGTTGAACTGGTCGGTCACCGCGTACTCGTAGGTGCCCGCCCCGAGCGACCCGCCTCCGGCGGTGGCGTCGGCGGCGTCCAGGTCCGGCGGGTCGACCGTGGCCGGGGTGCCCGGCACCAGGTCGGCGAAGCCGGAGTGGTTGCCGGGCACGAAGACCTGTGGGTTGTAGGTGCCGAGGGGGTTGGCCACGTCGGTGGCGCCGGCGGCGATGGTCTGCGTGGTCAGACCCAGGCCGCCGGTGCCCGGCACGCCCGAGACGTCGGCCGCCGGGAGGAGCGCGCCCGGTGCCGCGGTGGCATCGCTGGTGTTCTCGTTCAGCTCCGCCTCAATGTAGTCCTGGCTGGCGCAGCCCACGTCCAGGTACGGGGTGTCGTAGGTGTGGCTCAGCCAGCCGAAGTCGTCCGAGTACGGCTTGCCCGTGGCCGGGTCGGTGGCCTGGAAGCCCGCCAGCACCGGGTCGGGGCCCGGGTTCGGCTCGCCCGGCAGGTACAGCTCACCGTCCTGGTACTCGATGCTGCCGCCGTAGTTGAACAGCTGGTCCAGGCGGAACGGCGTGGACGGCTCGCCGGCCGGGCGGGCAGCCGGGCTGGCCTCCTGGGTCGGGTTAGACCAGTCCGCCGCGGTGACCACGTCCTGGCCGTTCATGCGCAGCGAGTCGGCGTCGGAGTAGTCGTTGTCGTGGACCGCGGTGCTCCAGGCGTTGTCCGGCGTGAAGGTGTCGTCGATGTCCACCTCGACGTAGTTGCGGTCGAGGCCGAGATGAGTACCTAGAGTCACCCAGTTGATCAGCCCGGGCGCCAGCAGCTGCCACTGCAGCATCGATGCGTTGTAGTCGAAGTTGAGGCTGAGCTCGGACACCCCCGCCTGGGGGTCGGTGCTCGGGTGCTGGTAGACCCCGCCCAGCACCTGACCGGCGGCGTCTTCCAGCCACGGGGTGAACGGCGCCCCGGCGGTGACCGTGGCCGGGTAGCCGAGGGTGCCGGTGCTGAACGGGATCGGGCCGGCCAGGCTGGGCAGCGCCGCCAGGCCGGCGGCGGTCAGCTGACCGGTGGTGCCGTCAAGGGTGAGGGCCGATATGTCGGTCTGTGCGAGAACCGGTGACGGGTAGGAGTAGCCGTCGATCTGGCGGACACCGAAGGTGGACTCGTAGGTGTCGAGCGCGGTGAGCTGACCGGTGGCGAAGCCGAACGGGGAGTCGGCGATCACCACACCGTTGAAGTTGCCGGTGGACCCGGTGGTCAGTGCCGGGAGGGTGACCGTCTCGGCACCGTACGTCCCAGCGGCGGTGGCCAGGGTGTAGGGGACACCCTCCTGGCTCAGGGCCGACTGCCACGCCGCGGTGGTCGGGTCGGACGCTCCGTCACCGACCAACAGCACCTTGAGGTCGAGCTGTACCGGGGCGCTCGCCGCTGCGGCGTGGGCCACCACCGACAGCAATGCCGCGACCATCGCACACGCGACCGTCACCTTCACGATTGACCATCCGGACCGGTTCATTGCTAGCTCTCCCTGCCGCTGCTCGCGCCCGTTGCGCGTCGATGCTGTCGGCAGAGTAAGCCGGAGAGGCCCCTCCCACTACCCTGCAATTTCAGGGCCATGGTCGTGCCCGACCCGGGTGTTTCCCCGGTCGATCCCCCGCACCGCCCGACCGCCCCGACCACAGATGGTCAGCCGGCAGCCGCTCGACGTGCACCTACGGGACGTGCCGCGACGGTGTGCCGCCACGGTCCCGGCACGCCTGCCCGGCGATGGTGTTCCAACTCCAAGGGTAGGCCCCCGCTCTTACCCGGGTCGATGGAGTTGTCGCTCGGGTCAACCGCCGGTGAGGCAAGTGCCGGGGTGGATCGGCGGTACGAAAGTCCGGGGTGTTCACACGACGACCTGCTCCTTACGCTCCTCAGCAAATGAATACGCTCGCCCACTCTCCGACACCAACGGCCGGCCCCCGGGTCCGGCTCGGTTGATACCGTGGACATCGCGCTGCTGGCGGAAGGCACCTACCCGTACCACCCGGGCGGGGTCAGTGTCTGGTGCGACCAGCTGGTGCGCGGGCTGGCTCCCCACCGTTTCTCGCTGCACTCGATCACCGGTACCGACAACGATGAGCCCACCTGGGAGCTCCCGGACAACGTCACCGGGCTCCACCCCATCGCGTTGTGGGGATCGGCTCGCCTCGCCCCTCGCTCCGTCCGCAAGTCGGCTGCCCTCCGGTCCGTCGTCGAGCAGTTGGCCGTCTCGATAGTCGAGGCCGACGGCAGGGAGCTCTTCCTCGACGCGCTGCACCAGCTCTTCGATCTGTCGCAGCAGACCCCGATGGTGGGGGCCCTCCGGTGCGACCAGACTCTCCAGGTGCTGCTCGACGCCATGCGAGGCGCCGCCACCACCGACCGCGGCGTCGACGCCCCCCCGGTGCCGGTCACCGTGGCCGACGCCACCGTCGTCCTCAACCTGATCGAGCACCAGCTCCGCCCGCTCTTCGCCGCCCCGCCCGAGGCCGACCTGTGCCACGCCACTTCGAACGGCCTCTCCATCCTCCCGGCGCTCGGCGCCCACTGGGCCCGTCAGACCCCGCTGGTCCTCAGCGAGCACGGCATCTACCTTCGGGAGCGGTACCTGGCCTACGGCCCGGGGGCGTACCCCCACGCCGTCCGGAGCTTCATGCTCCGGTTCTTCAAGCGGATCACCTGGGCCGGCTACGAGATCGCCAGTGCCATCGCCCCGGGCAGCGAGTACAACCGCTACTGGCAGACGGCCAACGGGGCGGCAGCCGAGCGGATCCACCCGATCTACAACGGCGTCGACGCCTCCGACTTCCTTACCTGCCCGTCCGAGCCGGACGTGCCCACCCTGGTGTGGCTCGGCCGGATCGACCCGCTGAAGGACGTCGAGACGCTGCTCCGCTCGTTCCAGCTGGTCCACCGGGCGCTGCCGGCCGCCCGCCTCCGGATCTTCGGCGCCGCCTCGGCCGAGAACCAGTCGTACCTCGACCGGTGCGTGTCCCTCCGGGACGCACTGGACCTGGCCGGGTCGGCCACCTTCGAAGGGCGGGCGGACTCGGTGGTGGACGCCTACCACGCCGGGCACATCGTCCTCCTGACCAGCATCTCCGAGGGGTTCCCCTACACGCTGATCGAGGCGATGGCGTCCGGTATGCCGACCATCGCCACCGACGTGGGTGGGGTGCGCGAGGCGTCGGGCGACGCCGGCCTGATCGTGCCTCCCCAGAACCCCGAGGCGACCGCCGAGGCCTGCTTGCAGCTGCTGGGGGACGCCCGGCTGCGGCGGACCATCGGGCACGCGGCCCGGAACCGGATCCTGTCGATGTTCACCCTCGAGCAGAGCCTGGCCATCTTCGGCGACCTCTACCGCGAGGTGACCGGCAGGATCACCAGTGCCCCGGTGCTCGAGCGGGACCAGGACCGCTCCCGCCAGCAGGTCGACGCTCGCCCCGCCCCGGCCGCCCGGAGGGTGTCGGACACCCCCATCGGCAACCCGCCCCCCCGGCGCACCCTGCTGCCGATCGGAGCGGCATGACCACCGCCACCGACGGACCGGTCCGCCAGGACGATGTCGGCGACGAGTCGGCCCTCATGAGCTGGATGGAGGGCGACCCGCAACTGATGGCCATCTGCACGGCGGCCGTCGACCCCCTCGAGATAGCCGCTCGGCTGGAGACCTACGGGATGAGCACCCGGGTAGCCACCGACACCTTCGGTTTTCCCGACGTCTTCGCCGCCGCCCGGGCGGTCTACCGCCAGCTGCCCTTCCGCCAGGGCGAGTCTCCAACGCCGGCCCGCCAGCCGATGGGCGGACCGATCGACCTCCTTCGTGGTGCTCTCTACGCCGTCCCGGCACTGCTGTTCACCGTGGCGGTGACCGGCTTCTCCATCGTCCCCCGGTGGTGGGTGCTCCCGGTCGGGCTGACCACAGCCTGGGCCACGAGCCAGCTGGTGGCCGTGGTGGCCTGGACGCTGCGGGGGCGCCAGGACGACCGGAGCGACGCCCTGCTCGCCCTGGGCTCCATCGTGGTCACCGTCGTCGTCGCCCTGGGCTTCGCCCTGGCCGTCCGGCGGCTCCTGGGCGGCGGCATGTCGAACGTGGTGGTGGCCGTGGCCCTGGCCGCCTACATCGCCGCCAGTGGTGTCCTCCTCTTCCACCGGGCCGAGTGGCTGCTGGCGCTGTGCATGCTGCCGGCGGCCGTCGGCTCCCTGCTGGCCCAGGGGTTCGCCGGGCCGACGCTCTCCCACCGCCAGGCCTCGTGGACGGTGGTGGCCACCGGGGCGCTGGTGGCGGTGGTGGCCAACCGCTACGTCTTCCGCCGTCGTTGGCACTGGCCGTCGCTGCTCTCGGCCGACCGTCGTCGGGCCGGGCTCTTCCTGGTCTACGGACTGGGCTGCGGTCTCCTCACCTCCGTCTTCATCGGATTCGCCTCCGAGGCCAACGGCACCGGCGGAGCCTTGGTGATCGCCGTGTGGCCCCTGCTGCTGACCCTCGGGCTGATGGAGTGGCACCTCCGCTCCTTCCAGAGCCGGGCCGCGGGCGCCATGCGGAGATCTTCCGAGCTTCGCCAGTTCGGCCGCCGGGTCCGGTTGGCGCTGCTCCGGTCGGTTGGCACCTACGTGGCGGTGCTGGCCCTCTTCTCGGTGGCCGGGGTCGAGATCGCCGACGCCAGGCACGCCGTCATGGTCCCCCTCCTCCTGGCGGCGGTCGGGACCCTCGGGGTGCTGTTCTTCCTGGCCCTGTTGGTCGAGTCGGCCGGGCACATCAAGATGGTGCTCGCCATCTGGGGCGCCACCTTCGCCGTCCTCGGCACCATCCTGGCGGTGAACCGTCCCGCCCACGGCCATATCACCGCCGCCACCGGCATCACCGCCCTGCTCTGCGCTACCGGGATGGCGGTCGTCGTCCTGGCCGTCCTGGCCTGCCGCGTCCTCACTTCGCCCCTGATCTACTGACCCCGTTCCCGACCGAAAGCGACCCGATACCCATGACCACCACCGTTGCCATCACCGGAACCGACGGATTCATCGGCTCCCACCTGGCCCAGACCCTGGTTGCATCCGGCCATCCGGTGCGGGCCATGGTCCAGTACAACTCGTTCGGGTCGTGGGGGTGGCTCGACACCCTCGACGCCGACACCCTGGACGCCATCGAGGTCATCCCCGGCGACGTCCGCGATCGCAACTCGGTCCTGACCCTGATGACCGGGGCCGACATGGTCTGCCACCTGGCCGCCCTCATCGCCATCCCCTACTCGTACCAGGCCCCCTGGTCCTACCTCGAGACCAACGCCGGCGGCACCCTCAACGTGCTCGAGGCGGCCAGGACCCTCGGAACGTCGAGGGTGGTGTGCACCTCGACCAGCGAGGTCTACGGCAGCGCCCGCATCGTCCCCATCGCCGAGGACCACCCGCTCCAGGCCCAGTCGCCCTACTCGGCGTCCAAGGTGGCCGCCGACAAGCTGGCCGAGAGCTACCACCTGAGCTTCGACCTGCCGGTGATCACCCTGCGCCCGTTCAACACCTACGGGCCACGCCAGTCGGCCCGGGCGGTCATCCCGACGGTCATCTCCCAACTGGCCGCCGGCCGGCGGGAGATCGCCCTCGGATCGCTGACGCCGACGCGTGACTTCAACTTCGTGCTCGACACCGCCCGGGCGTTCGAGGCGATGCTCGACGCGCCGCTGGAGAACGTGGTGGGCCGGACCTTCAACGCCGGCTCCGGGCACGAGATCTCGGTGGCCGACACCGTCCAGCTGATCGCCGACCTGATGGACACCACCGTGGAGATCCGCGTCGACGACGAGCGCCTCCGCCCGGAGCGCTCCGAGGTGACCCGGCTGGTCTCCGACAGCTCCGCCATCCAGTCTGCGGCGTCGTGGAAGCCCGAGCACACCCTGGAAGAGGGGCTGCGCTCGACCATCGAGTGGTTCTCCGACCCGGCGAACCTCAGCCAGTACAAGCCCGACCAGTACAACGTCTGATCCACTGCCCAGAAAGGGGCCCGCCATGCACGAATTGAGTGTCCTCAAGCCACCGTCCAGCCGCGACACCACCCATGTGGTGATCCTGGCCGGGGGGAAGGGGGTCCGCCTCCGCCCCTACACCACCGTCATCCCGAAGCCTTTGGTCCCGATCGGGGAGGAGTACTCGATCCTCGAGATCGTGCTCCGCCAGCTGGCGTCCAAGGGCTTTACGCGGGCCACGCTCGCCATCGGCCACCTGGGCCAGCTGATCCGCGCCTACGTGGGGGACGGCTCCCAGTGGGGCATCGAAGTGGACTACGTCCACGAGGAGTCGCCACTCGGCACCGTCGGGCCGGCCCTGATGGTCCTCGACCGCCTGCCCGATCACTTCCTGCTCATGAACGGCGACATCCTGACCGACCTGGACTACGCCGATCTGATGGACAACCACGTCGCTTCCGGAGCGCCCCTCACCGTCGCCACCTACGAGCGCGTCCACCAGGTCGACTTCGGGGTGCTCGACGTGGCCGACCGCCACGTCACCAACTTCACCGAGAAGCCTCCGCTCTCCTACTCGGTGAGCATGGGGATCTACGGGGTCAGCAAGCGCCACCTCGAGCGCTATACCCCCGGCCTCCCTTACGGCTTCGACGAGCTGATGCTCGACCTCATCGAGCGTGGCACCCTGCCGGCCAGCTACCACTTTGACGGCTTCTGGCTCGACATCGGTCGACCCGACGACTACGACCAGGCCAACCGGGAGTTCGACGTCCTGGGTCCACGCCTACTTCCGGGCGTGCGATGACCACCTACCTGCTCCTCGGCGCCAACGGCTTCCTCGGGAGCCAGATCCACGGTGCCCTGGAGCAGGGGGCCGAGCCGGACCGGGTGGTGGCGGTCAGCGGCCACCCGCCGCGCCGGCCGACCGGCGCCACCACCACCTGGCAGGAGATGGACCTGGTGTCCTCCACGGTGCGCGACTACGACGCGCTGCTCCAGTCGAGCCGGCCCGACGTGGTCATCAACTGCGTGGGCTGCACCTCTGGGTCGCCGGACCAGCTGGAGGCGGTCAACGTGCAGGTGGTCCACAAGCTGGTGCAGGCCCTGTCCCGGTACGACCCGGTGGCGTTCATCCACATGGGCTCGGCGGCCGAGTACGGCCAACAGCCGGAGGGCATCCCCATCAAGGAGACGGCGCCGGCCCGCCCGTGCGGCCCATACGGGCGGACCAAGCTGGAAGGCACCGAGCTGGTCACCGACCACGTAGCCAAAGGGGACATCCGTGCCACCGTCCTCCGGGTCTTCAACCCGGTGGGGCCGGGGTCGCCCGCCACCTCGCTAGCCGGCACCGCCGTCCGGGAGCTCGAGCGGGCTCTCGTCACCCGCCAGACGTCGATCACCCTCGGGTCGCTCTGGCCCCATCGCGACTTCCTCGCCACCACGGACGTCGTCACCGCCGCCCTCGGGGTGGTCCGGAGCTCCGAGACCCACCCTGTCCTCAACGTGGGGCGGGGCGTGGCCATGTCGTGTCGCTCCATGGTCGAGCTGCTGGCCGACGCCGCCGGGTTCGAGGGAGATGTCTTCGAGTCGTCCGGGGGATCCCAGCGTTCGGCGGCCGTGCCGTGGCAGCAGGCCAACATCGGCCTGCTCCGCCGCCACCTCCAATGGGTCCCCACCACATCCATCGCCGAGGCCGTCGCGGCCCTCTGGCAGTCAGGTAGGTAACGACATGTGCGGAATCATCGGAGTCACCGGTGCCGAAGACGCCCTCCCCCTCCTCCTCGACGGACTGGCCCGGCTGGAGTACCGGGGATACGACTCGGCGGGGGTGGCACTGGTCACCGCCGACGGCCTGTGGCGCCGGCGGGCCGCCGAGGGGACCCACTCGGTGGGCGACCTCCGTGCCTTCGACGACGACGCCCCTCCGGCCAACGCCACCGGCATCGGTCATACCCGGTGGGCAACGCACGGCAAGCCCACCGAACGGAACGCCCACCCCCACCTCGACTGCGCCGGTCGCCTGGCGGTGGTCCACAACGGCATCATCGAGAACCACGCCGAGCTGTCGGCCGAGCTGTCGGCCGACGGCCACGTGATGGCGTCAGAGACCGACTCGGAGGTCCTGGCCCACCTGATCGAGGCGGAGACGGTGACCGGCGTGTCGCTGACCGACGCAGTGCGGCGCGCCCTCCGGCGGGTCCGTGGCACCTTCGCAGTGGCGGTCGTCCATCTCGACCAGCCCGACCTGGTGGTGGGGGCCCGGCGGATCTCCCCCCTCATCGTGGGGGTGGCCGACGGCGCTTCCTACCTGGCTTCGGACATCCCGGCCCTGCTCGGTTCGACCCGCCGCCTCTTCGCTCTCGAGGACGACCAGCTGGTCGAGCTCCGGCCCGGGACGTTGCGGGTGACCACCCTCGACGGCCACCGGGCCGAGCCGACCGCCCTGACCGTCGACTGGGAGGCGGCGGCGACGCGGCAGGGGGGCTACGACGACTTCATGACCAAGGAGATCCACGAGCAGCCGGAGGCGGTGGCGGCCACCCTGCGCCACCGATTGAAGGCCGACGGGACCCTGGTCCTCGACGAGGCCGCCGGGCTCGGCGCCGACGATCTACGCTCGATCGAGCGGGTCTGCATCGTCGCCTGCGGGAGCTCGTACCATGCCGGCCTGGTGGCCAAGTTCGCCATCGAGCAGTGGGCCGGCCTCCCCACCGAGGTCGATATCGCCAGCGAGTTCCGCTACCGGCAGCCGATCCTGCACGACCGGACGCTGACCATCGGCGTGAGCCAGTCGGGGGAGACGGTCGACACCCTGCAAGGCCTCCGGGAGGCCAGGGGTAGGGGCGCCAAGACCCTGGTGGTCTCCAACGTGGTGGGCTCGTCCATGGCTCGCGAAGCCGACGGCGTCCTCTACACGCGGGCCGGACCGGAGGTGGGCGTGGCCGCCACCAAGACGCACCTCACCCAGATCGTCGCCCTCGATCTGCTGGCGTTGGTGCTGGCCCAGGCCCGGGGATCCCTCCCCCCCGAGCGGATCGCCGCCATGATGGCCCAGCTGCTGGAGCTCCCCTCCGCCCTGGACGTGACGCTCAAGCGGACCAAGGACGTGGCCGAGGTGGCCGAGGCCCTGGCCGACAGCCGCGACTTCTTCTTCCTCGGCCGCCACGTAGGCCATCCGGTGGCCATGGAGGGCGCCCTCAAGCTGAAGGAGATCTCCTACCTGCGGGCGGAGGGCTACCCGGCCGGCGAGCTGAAGCACGGCCCGATCGCCCTGATCGAGCCGGGCACGGTGGTGGTCGGCGTGGCCACCCGCAACCATCTGTGGGAGAAGATGTGCTCCAACATCCAGGAGGTCAAGAGTCGGGGGGCCACCGTGGTCCTGGTGGGGAACGACGGTGACGACGAGACGGCCGAGCTGGCCGACCACATGCTGTGGGTGCCGGCGGTCGAGCCACTGCTGTCCCCTGTCGTCGACGCCCTGCCCCTCCAGTTTCTGGCCTACTGGCTGGCCCAGGCCCTCGGCCACGACGTCGACCGGCCCCGCAACCTGGCCAAGACGGTCACCGTCGAGTAGCCCGGGTAGCCGGCCCGGCCCCGCCCGTTCAGCGGCAGGGCCGGCGCGGCCCCCGGGGCGCGGCCCCCGGAGAGCCACGTTCGTCGGTCGGAGTCGCCGGTGAGAGCCAGCGGATCATTGGCAGGGGCTGCGGCTCCCGTTCAAGCTCTCAGGGAATTCCGCCCCGTTGATCCCTGCGGCAATGTCCAGCGGGCAGAAGGTGCTCGTAGCCATGCTGTACTCGGCGTTGAACACCGCCTTGCCTCCATAGAGGAAGCTATCGAGGTAGCCACAGGTGCCGTACTGGTTGCACTGCTCTGTGATCACGCTGTCGGCCTCGGGCTCGATGGCGTCCGCGAAGCTGGCGCTCCCGGTGTCATCGGGGTTCTTCGCCGTCCACTCGAGGCCCAGGCCATGCATGTAGTTGGCCAGGGTGTCGAGGTAGGTGACCTCCTGGGCCTGGGTGATCGTCCACGGGGTCGCTCCCTCGTTCCCACCGAACGTCTCGTCGAGGTCCGTCTCCACGCCGTCGAAGCCCTTGGCGGCGCACTGTTGCTGGATCATCGCCTCGACGATGGCCACGGCGCTCGGCTGGTTGATGTCGATGAACGACTCGGGGTAGCCGCTCAGAGAGCCACCAAGGTCGCCCGCCGCGCTGAGCTGTGCGTAGTAGGTGGTGGAGACGCCCTCCTCCGCCGCGTTGTAGTAGTTGCCGGCCGTGCCCACCTCGATGTAACAGATGGCCTTGTCACCGAGAGCATGGAGCCCTGCGACGGTGCTGGCCGGGTTCAGGACGGCGTCGATGTCGTAGACGGTCGGGGCCGGTGCGGGTGAGCGGTCCGGCAGCGTGTCGTTCGTGCCCATGTCGGTAGCGTTGGTCAGGCTCAGCGGGTGATCGATCTCCCACTGCCATCGGATGGCGCCCGCTCCGGGCTGCCACCAGCTGCCGGGCGTCAGTGGCTGAGTCGGGACCGTGATCGTGGGCGTCGTCGTGGGAGTGGTGGTCGTGGGCGTCGTGGTGGGAGTGGTGGTCGTCGGCGTCGTGGTGGGAGTGGCTGTGGTGGTCGTGGTGCCTCCACCGCTCCTCCCCCTCCCGGAGGTGGGACCGAGGCCCGGCTGGGAGGCGGCCGCGGTGGTGGTCGTGTCCGCCGGCACCTTGGGGTCGCTGGCGGCATGGCGACAATGTCCCTTGTTCTGATTCCCGCAAGCGGAGGAAAACGGTATGCCACTGTGCGTGACAATAGAAACGCTCTTGCCGATCGCGTCGGTCGATGTCGGGGCGGAGGTGAAGACACCCGAGCCCCCGAGCACGGCGAGTAACAGCACCATCGATGCCGCCCCCACCGCCACTACCCTGCCTGGTAACGGCATGCTAAAGCTCCTCTGTCGGATCGGGTCCCCCGCCGTCACTGACGGCGCCTCACAGGTCCTCGTCCATCACCGTAACAAACCGTTCGCGGAATTACAGGCTTTGGGGGCATCTTCGGCGGCATATTCACTCTGCGTGTCGAGGGGTCATTCCGCCATCGCAGGGGTCCTCCACACCTAGATCCAGGGTGGTCACCTATTGGGAGTATTCCTAGGCTGACCGGTATGGATGGTTCTCCCTGGATTCACCCCCGATGACCGCGCTTCCGGCCCAGCGACACCGGCGGGCCCTGCTGCTCGCCGTCCTCTGCCTGCTCGCCGTGCTCCCGTTCCGCGGGGGGGTCACCGGGGCCGACGTCGGAGCGGACGGGACCACGGCCATCGCCCAGCACCTGGCCGTGCCCGCCTACATCGACCCCACCGCCGACCCGGGGGCGTGGACCCAGCTCGACAGCTCCCAGCCCGGCACGGTGGGGATGGTGGTGGCCAACGTCGACAGCGGCCCGAACTCCCAGGCGGACCCGGGATGGACGACGGCCATCGACCAGGCCCATGCCCAAGGTGACAAGGTGCTCGGCTACGTCGACACCGGCTACCTGGGCAGCCCCATCACCGGCCATCCGGACGGCCTGCTGACCCGGGCAGGGCAGACCGGCCTGCAGGCGTGGTTGCCGCAGGCCGAGGCCGACATCAACGCCTGGTACCAGTTCTACGGGCCCGACATCGACGGCATCTTCTTCGACGAGGGCACCAACCAGTGCGGTCCGACGCCATCCTCGGACGAGTACGCGGACGAGTATGCCGCCCTCACCGCCTACGTCAAGCAGGCCCACCCCGGGGCCACCACGGTGATCAACCCGGGCACCGCCGTCCCCCAGTGCTACGAGAACGCCGCCGACGTGCTGGTCACCTTCGAGGGCAGCTACGGGGACTACACCGGCGACCCGGTGTCGGCCGCCGAGGCCTACCAGCCGCTCTCGTGGTCGTCGACCGACCCCAACAAGTTCTGGCACATCGTCTACGGCACGGCCACCCAGGCCCAGATGGAGCAGGTCATCTCCCTGAGCAAGTCCCGCAATGCCGGGTACATCTACGTGACCGACGCGGTCCCAGCCAACCCCTACGACACACTTCCCCCCGCCGCGTACTGGGCCGATGAACAGCAGCAGAGCCTGCCCGGCGACACCGACGGCTCCGCACCGCCGAGCGCCCCGACCGATCTGACCGAGTCAGGACAGGGAGGACAGGGAGGACAGGGAGGACAGGGACAGGGAGGACAGGGACAGGGAGGACAGGGAGGACCGGGAGGGGGCTTCGGCCCGGGCCAGTCCGACCAGGGCCAGTCCAGTACTCAGGTACAGCTCCAGTGGAACTCGTCGTACGGTGTCGCCGCCCCGGTGGTCGCCTACGACGTCTACGAGGGGACAACCTGGCTGGGATCGGTCGACGCCAACACCCTCGAGTACACCGTCTCCGGGCTCGCCCCGTCGAGCACGGAGACCTTCACGGTGGAGGCCCGTGACGCGGCGGGCAACGAGTCGGGGCCCAGCCAGAGCCTTCAGGTGACCACCGCCTCGGCCACCACCGTCCTTCCCACCGCCCCTTGGACCCTGGCCGTGACCGCCACCTCCTTCACCACCGCCACCCTTGAGTGGAGTCCCGCCACCGCCACCGACGAGAGCGTGGCCGGCTACGTCGTCAGCGAGAACGGCACGCCGATCCTGCAGGTACCCGCCTCGCTGACCACCGTCACCGTGCAGGGGCTCCAACCGGGGCTCGACACGGACACGTTCACGGTGACGACACTGGGCAGCTCCGGCAACGTCTCGCCGGCCAGCAACCAGGTGGTGGCCACCACCACCCCGCTGCCCGACGACCAGGACATCACCGCACCATCGGTGCAGGTCAACGCGGACGGGAGCATCACCTACGGCGCCGACTTCGCCACCCCGTTCGCCTTCCGCCGAGTGTTCATCGCCACCGGGGCCACCGGGGTGCCGTGCTGGGACACCGGCAACGCGTCACCGATCTGCGCCGACTACCTGATCGAGAACGACCAGCTGCTGCAGTACGCCGGCACCGGCACCGACTTCACCTGGACGACCGTCGACTCGGCCATCCCGACCCTCACCGGCACCGACCACTATTCGTGGACCGTCCCGGCGACGGACCTGGCCAGCCCCGCCGCCCAGACCATCCTGTTCAACGGTGACGGCTACTCGCCGGAGTCCTACACCGACCTGGTGGGCCAGGGGGAGACCCCTCAGACGAGCAACCCCCCGTACACCGCCGCCCAGGCCCCCCAGCTGACCAGTGAGGTGGAGGCAGCGGTGGCCCAGGCCGACAGTGTCCCGCCGCCGGCCTCCACCGGCGAGCCGGCCCCGGCCTCCAGCCCTCTCTGCCCGGCCAGCCCGGACAACACCTGGTACCTGACCCGGACCGCCGCCTGCCTGTCCGGGACGTTCTCCGTCTCCCAGTCGCTGGAGGACGGGCTCCTCCCGGTCGCCTTCACGCTCGACGTGGTCGACGTGGTCGACGTGGCAGGCCCTGGTCGGTCGTGGGTGGAGAACGCCACGGTGGTGCTCCAGCCGGGATCGGGACAGCTGCCCTACTACTCTGTCACGCTCGCCCCGACCTGTTCCGACGCCTGTGCCACGGTCACCCCGGTCCAGGCCACCCTGGTCCCCGGTCAGCCGTTCACCGCCCAGTTCACCTGGACCGACAGCGCCACCACCGTCGACATGGTCGGCGTGGCCACCCAGGCCACCCTGGTGCCACAGCTGCCGGCCATAGCCCTTCCCTTCACCCCGGGGCCCCAGTCGTCGACGGTGGGGTGGTCCACGCCGGTGCTCCGGTGCGACAGCGTGCGGGGCGCGGCCCAGGCCGGCTGCGTCTTCCCCCAGAGCATCCCCACCTTCACAGGGCTCTCCGAGGACTCGCCCTCCGACGGCCGGGTCGCCTGGCAGGTAGCCAACGACCAGCAGAACGAGTCGCCGCAGTGGGGTCTCGAGGGCGCCGGCCCACCACTGGCGTTCACCTCCAACGCCGCCATCGTCCAGGCCAACGCCGACGCCGGCTGCTCCGGGTTCTTCCAGATGTTCTGGGTCAGGCCGTGGTGCGACGAGTACCCCTTCGCCTCCACCTACCAGGGTGCCTCCCAGGCCACCGGCGGGTCCATGGTGCTGGCCCCGCCGTCCCAGATCAACGCCGCCGAATCCGCCCTCGCCGACTGGGAGGCGTCGCAGCACGTACTCGACGGCGACCAGTACTGGGTGCAGGTCGGCACCTAAGCCTCCCCGCCGCGCCGATATCCCCGCTGCAGACTCCCCCGCCGCCGGCGCGGCGGGGAGGCTCAGCTCGCCTCGGTCTCGATCAGCGTCGGGTTCACGTCCACCCCGCTGTCGAGCGCCGAGGACAGGTCCCGGCGTGACTCGACGGCTGTGCCACGGTCCGGTCCGGACCACCCTGGTGCCCGGTCAGCCGTTCACCGCCCGGTTCAGGCCGACAGCCCCACCACCGTCGAGAAGGTCGGCGTGGCCGCCCAGGCCACCCTGGTGCGACAGCTGCCGGCGACAGAGCCGTTCCCTTTACCCCGGGGCCCCAGTCGTCGACGGTGGGGTGGTCCACGCCGCCGCCGGCGCGGAAGGGAGGCTCAGCTCGCCTCGGTCTCGATCAGCGTCGGGTTCACGTCCACCCCGCTGTCGAGCGCCGAGGACAGGTCCCGGCGTGACTCGACGCCCAGCTTCCGGTAGGCCTTGGCCAGGTGGCCCTCGACGGTCTTGACGGTGACGTAGAGCGCCTCGGCGATGCCCTGGTTGGTCTTACCGTCGGCCGCCAGCCGGACCACCCGCATCTCAGCCGGGGTGAGGGAGTCGGCGCCGATGGTACCGAGTCGCCGGGGCCGGGCCCCGGCGGCCCGCAGCTGGGTCCCGGCCGCCTCCACCAACTGATGGGCCCCGCAGACCGAGGCGAGGTTGGCACCACGGCGCAGGACGCTCCGGGCACCTTCCTTCTCCTTGGCGTCGACCAGGGCCGTGCCCAGCTCGATCAGCGCCGAGGCGGCTTCGAGGCGGGCAGGGGACGGCTCGAGCAGGTCAACGGCCTCGGTGAGGCGCTCGATCCTGGCCGACAGGTCGGGCGTGGCGGCTGCCTGGGCTCGGAGACCGATCCCGATGGTCCGGACCGCGCCGAAGGAGCGGGCCAACCGCACGTGCTCGTCGGCCAGGGACGCGGCCTCGTCCCAGGCCTGCAGGGCGGCCAGGGCCATTGCCGCGTCTGTCCGCCAGGTGTTGAAGGCCGGGTTGAGGATGCCGGCCCCGACGATGTTCTCGCCGGCCCCGAGGAACTCGGTCACGGCACGCGGTACGAGGCCCTGGGCCATCAGCAGTCGACCCAGCACACCGCGAGCAGCCGCCCGGATGATCGGGTCCTCGATCTCCTCGGGGGCCAGGTCGTCGCTGTACTTGAGGGCGTCGACCACCCGGCCCTGACGGACGAGGGCATCGACCAGCCCCAAGGACGGACGTCCCCACTGACCGCCGCCGAGCTGGGCGACCAGGTTGCGGCCGTGACGACCGTCGTTCTCGGCGGCGGTCAAGGACCCCTGCCACAGGAACGAGACGGTCGAGAGAAGCGACAGGTCCAGCTCCTCCCGCAAGAGCCCTTGGCTGCGGGCCTGCTCATGTGCCGCCCGGAGCAGATGGTCCACCTGCTCGAACCGGTCGGCGCACAGCAGCCCGTAACAGGCCATGGTCTGCACTTTGGTGGCCACCGGGTCCTGGCCGACCAGCTGCCCGGCGTCGATGATGGTCCCCAGGGTGTCGGCCACCTCGTCGGCGGTGATCCCCGACACCTCGCCGATCCGGTGGATGGTGATGAAGGTCCGGGCCATTCGGGGGGCAGCGAGCTGGTTGTCGCCCGGCTGGGAGAGCAGCAGCTCGAGCCGACCGAGTCCGCGGCTCAACTGGGCCGGATGGCTGGACGCCATGCTCAGGGCCAGCTCGAACTCGATCTGCAGCTCGCGCTGGACACCCTGGAGGTGCCCGGCCACGGCCCGCACGGCCAGCAGCGCCTCGGCCTTCACCTCGGGCGGGTCCACCAGCCCCCGCAACAGCTCCACCGCCACCCGCACGATCTCGCCGTCCTCGGCCCCTCCCACCTGGACCGCCCGCCGGAAGTGAGCCAGGGCAGCCGGGCTCTTCCGGGCCAGTTCGGCCGAGGCCAAGTCAAGGTACACACCACCCCGCCGGTCGATCGGCGGGGGTTCGGCCAGTGCCCTTCCAAGGCACCGCAGGGCCAGATCGCAGTCGCCGGAGGCCAGAGCGGACCGGCCCACCTGCTGAAGCCAGGCGGCGGTGTCGGGCTCCCCCCCTGGCTCGGTGGCCAGAAGGTGGCGGGCGACGGCGGACTCGCGGAAGCCGTGCTCAGCCAGCAGCTGGGCGGCGCGGTGGTGGAGCTGCGACCGTCGGGCGGTCGGGATGTCCTGGTAGACGGCGGAGCGGATCAGCGGGGAGCTGAAGACGATGGGACGACCGTGCTCGAGGAGCTCCATCTGGGCGGCGGCATCCAGCGCCCGCTCCGCCGCCAGCGGATCGATCTTCGCCAGGCGTCGGGCCACGGTGGGGTCGGCCCCGTCCCCCAGGATGGCGGCCGCTTGGAGCAGGTCCGAGGCAGCCACCGGTAGGAGGGAGAGCCGACCGAGGACGATCTGCGTGATCCTCGGGGCCGGCAGGTCGCCGACCCGGCCGGCCAGGTCGGCGGTGGGTTGTGGTCGCTTGCTGCCCAGGGAGGCCAGCAGGGCGTTGAGGAAGAACGGCTTTCCCCCGGTCACCTCGCGACAGGCGGTCACCAGAGCAGGATCGGGATCCTGGCCGAAGTACTCGGCCAGGATCGCTCGCACGCTCTCCGACCGGAGCGGCTCGAGCGAGAAGAGCCGCGTCCCGGGCTCGGTGAGGAGCGCATCCACCGGTCGGAGCCCGACCCCCGGTGACAGCGGCCGGGTGCTGACCAGCAGCCAGATGTCGCGACGCTCGAGGCGTCGAGCCACATACTGAAGCACGGCCAGCGTTTCGCGATCGGCGAGGTCGGCGTCGTCGACGGCCAGCAGCACCGGTGCCAGTTCCCGAAGGGCGACCACCAGTGCGTAGAACCGGGCGCTGATGCGCGGCACGTCGAGAGGCGTGGCGGTGACGGTACCCACCAGGGTGTCGAGCTGGTCGGTCAGCTCGGGGCTGGCCCCCCGCTGGACGGCCAGGGTGGTGGCCGACTCGATGAACCGGCCCAGGATGCCGAGGGGGCTCCTCTTCTCGAGTTCGCCGCCGCGTGCTCGCAGCACCACGGCGCCGGTATCGCCCGCCACCTCGCAGACGGCGTTGAACAGGGCGGTCCGACCCGAGCCCCAAGGCCCCTCGATGACGATGCAGGTGCTGACCACCGGCAGGGCGCGACTGAAGATGGCCTCGCACTCGCCGAGAATGTCATCCCGCTCGTGCAGCCTGGGTCGCCCATGGTTAATAGACCTTCGCCGGTCCACCGGTGGCGCAGTCGTCACAGTCATCCGCTTACGACCATGACGAACCGCCCTCCACCGGATGTGGTGGTCATTCGACTCATCAAAACGTTCCTCCGCCAATACCGTTGATGCAGTGATGCCATTGATCGGGCAGCCCTGTCAAGGCGCATTCGCCACTTAGGCAAGGCACTGTTCCGTACCGTGAGTCACCACTCACCTTGCGTGGCAGATGTAACCAATTTTCCCGCCTTCGAGCCCCGCGGCGGTCATACGAAGTCGGGCAGGTCCGGGAGCCGGCCGGCGGCCAGGGCCTCGGCTCGGGCCACCAGCTGCGGCCCGTAGGCCCGATGGGTGAGCACGAGGAACCGCTCCTCCCGGATGGCGTCCACCACCATCCCGGCCACCTCGGACGGGGCCATGCCCGAGGCGACTGCCTCCGACAGGTACCGGCTGACGAACTGCTGGTCCTCGGTCAGCTCGGTCACCAGGGACTCGGGCCGCAGTCGGTCGGAGGAGGCGATGTTGGTGTCGATCATGCCCGGGCAGAGCACCGACACCTTGAGGGGCGAGCCGATGGCGGCCAGGTCGCCGGCCAGCGTCTCGGTGGCGGCGAAGGCGGCGAACTTCGAGATGGCGTAGGGCCCGCCGTACGGGGAGCCGAAGAGGCCGGCCACCGACGAGGTGTTCACGATGTGGCCCTCGGTGCCCTGGGCGATCATCCGGGGGACGAAGGCACGGATGCCGTGGAGGATGCCCCACAGGTTGGCGCCCAGTACGAACCGGAAGTCGGCGTCGGGCCGGTCCCAGAGGAACCCGCCGACGAAGACCCCGGCGTTGTTGCACAACACGTCGACCCGGCCCCAGGCGGAGAAGACGGAGCCGGCCAGGGCGTCGACGTCGGCGGCGTCGCTCACGTCGACCAACCGGCCCAGCACTGCGCCGCCGGGGGCGTCCGACTCCAGCAGGGCCACCGTCTCGTCCAGGGCGTCGGCGTCGATGTCGGCGGCCGCCACCTGCATGCCCTCGCCGGCGAGGCGACGGGCCAGCGCCCGGCCGATGCCGCTGCCGGCCCCGGTGACCACCGCCACCTTGTCGCCCAGCTCCTTCATGACGGCACCCCCTGCTCGGTCGGCGCGGGCGCCGCGGTCCCCAGGTGGGATGAGAGGAACCGCCCGATGGCGGCCACGCTCTCGTCCGACTCGGGGAGCACCTCGCCCGGAAAGGCCTGGAACACGTGGATCATCCCCGGCCACTCGGTCAGGGTGGTCTCCACCCCGGCCGCCCTGGCCGCCTCGGCCAGACGGGTGGCGTCGTCGGCCAGCACCTCGAGCTCGCCGACCTCGATGCGGAGCGGCGGCAGGCCGGACAGGTCGGGGGCGAACAGCGGCGACGCCAGGGCGTCCCGCGGGTCGGCGCCCGACAGGTAGGCGTCGGCCAGGGCGTCGAGGGCCCCCTTGCTGACCATCGGGTCCCGCTCCCCCACCCGCTGGTAGGACGGTGCCGACTGGGTCAGGTCGACCCACGGCGAGAGGCACACCACCGCCGCCGGCAGGGCCGTCCCCCCGGCCTGGAGGGCGAGCAGGGCGGCGATGGCCAGGCCGCCCCCGGCCGAGTCGCCGGCCAGCGCGATCCGCTCCGGGGCTACGCCGAGCCCGAGCAGGTGCCGGTAGGCGGCCACCACGTCGTCGATGGCGGCCGGGAACGGGTGCTCGGGGGCCAGCCGGTAGTCGAGGGCCGCCACCGCGCCGCCGGCGGCCAGGGCGATCCGACCGGCGAGACCGCGGTGGGTGTTCACCGACCCCGAGCAGTAGCCGCCACCGTGCAGGTAGAGCACCACCAGCTGGCGGCCGGTGCCGTGGGGCACCAGCCACTCGGCCGGGCGCCCCCCGAGGACGGTGGCCTCCACGGTGATCCCCTCCGGAGCCGGGGAACCCGCCGAGGCCGCCTCCATGGCAGCGCGCTGCTCGTCGATGGGCCCGTCCAGCAGGTGGGCGTCGGCCAGAAAGGCGCTGATCAGCTCGACCCCGGGATGCGTCACGGTCTGTTCCTCCCTGGTTGGATCGTCGGTACCGCGCTCGGTCATCGCCGCAGGACCGCCAGGGCCGCCTGCACCAGGCTGGTGGCCAGGGCGCCGGGCGGCTCGATGGTGCCGGCGGCCCCGGCCACGGCCAGTGCCTCCCGGTCCGCCACGACGTGGACGACCATGGTGGTGGTGATGAAGAACCGGGCCATGGCCTGCGCCCGGTCAAGACCCAGCGCCGCCTGGATGCGGACCGCCACCTCCCGGGTGGCTGCGGTGACCTCCTCGCCGGCGGTGTACGGGTGCCGGTCGTCGGAGTTCTGGCCGAAGGGGTTGAACCGGGGGTCCTCGTGCATTCGGGCCACCAGCCGGATCCAGGTGCCCCCCGACCTGGTGCCCATGGCCTCGGTGAAGGGGACGACCAGTGCTCTCACCAGCCCCTCGAGCTCGGAGCCGCGTCCGGCGGCATCGAGCTCCGCCAGTATGCCGGCCCGTCGCCGGTCCAGCCGGACGAACCCGCGTTCGAAGAGCACCCGGACCAGGTCGTCGCGCCCCCCGAAGTGGTACTGCACCGCGGCGTTGTTGCGCTGCCCGGCCTCCTCGGCGATCTCCCGGAGCGACACCCCGTGGATCCCCCGCTCGGCGAACAGGCGCTCGGCCACCGAAAGCAGGGCACTGCGGGCCGCCTCCGGCGAGGGGCCCGGACGCCGACGTGCCGGCGAGCCGGTGCCGGGTGGTCGAAGGGCGCTGTCCACCCGAGGACGGTAACGGGCGCCGGTAACGTAAAGCAACTGTTGTAGGTTGATCGGCCGACGGTGACCGGCGCCCTTGCCCGGATCGGCCGCACCAAGGGAGGACCGATGTCCGAGCGCCACCGCTTCGCCGGAGAGGTGATCACCGACGGCGACGAGGCCATCGCCGCCGCCCTCGAGGACGTGAGCGTGCCCACCCTGCTGCTGTCGATGGTGCACATGACCGGGGACCCGTCGATCCTCGACGAGCTCCCGGGCCCGGCCGGCATCTACCTGAACGAGGTCCAGGGGTTCATGACCCCGGAGGACCAGGCCGCCGTACGGGCCCGGGCGCTGGAGGTCATTGCCACCTACCGCGACGGCGGCTGCGTCCTGCCCGCCCCTCCCTCTCCGGAGGCCGTCCTGGCGATGATGAACCACCTAGTGGCCGGCGAGGTGCCCGGGGAGTATGTGCCCCTCCTGCTGGAGGAGCTCGAGCTCGACGGCCGTGACGGCCGGGACCTCCACTGGGTGGACACCGTTCCCGAGGCCACCCGGCACGACTTCCAGGTGGTGATCGTCGGTGCCGGCATGTCCGGCCTGCTGGCCGCCGTACGCCTGGGCCGGGCCGGCATCTCCTACACGGTGATCGAGAAGAACGACGGGCCTGGCGGCACCTGGTGGGAGAACCGCTACCCGGGCTGCCGGGTCGACGTAGGCAACCACTTCTACTGCTACTCGTTCGCCCCCAGCGACGAGTGGACCCAGTTCTTCGCCGAGCAGCCCGAACTGCAGCGGTACTTCGAGACGTGCATGCACGAGTTCGGGGTGGCCGACCACGTGCAGTTCGGGACCGAGGTCGTCCGCGCCGAGTGGGACGGGACGTCGGCCCGGTGGTCGGTGGAGGTCCGGTCTCCGGAGGGGGTGCGGAGGACGGTGGCCGCCGACGCCGTCATCAGCGCCGTCGGCCAGCTGAACCGTCCGCGCCTGCCGGACATCCCCGGCATCGACGCGTTCGAGGGCCTGGCCATGCACTCGGCCGAGTGGGTAGAGGGAACCGACCTCCACGGCAAACGGGTGGCGGTGATCGGCACCGGGGCCAGCGCCTTCCAGATCGTCCCCACCATCGCCCCGGAGGCGGAGCGGGTGACGGTGTTCCAGCGGACCGCCCCGTGGATGTTCCCCAATCCCCACTACCACGACCGGATCGCCCCGGGCGCCCGGTGGGCCTTCCGGCACCTTCCGTTCTACGGGCGTTGGTACCGGCTGCTGCTGTTCTGGCCGGCCTGCGACGGCGGGCTCCCCGCCATGCGGGTCGACCCCGGATGGCCCGACCAAAGCCGGTCGATCAGCGCCATCAACGACGCCGCCCGTGAGGTGTTCACCCAGTGGATGGCCGACCAGGTCGGCGACGATCCCGACCTGCTGGCCAAGGTGGTGCCTGACTACGTCTGCCTCGGGAAGCGCACCCTGCAGGACAACGGCAGCTGGCTGGGGGCGCTCACCCGTGACGACGTCGAGCTGGTCACCGACCCGATCGTCGCCGTCACCGCCACCGGGGTCGCGACGGCCGACGGGAGCGAGCACGAGGTCGACGTCATCGTCTACGCCACCGGCTTCCACGCCAACCGGTACCTGTGGCCGATGGAGATCGTGGGGCGGGACGGGGCGGTGCTGGCCGAGCAGTGGGGGGACCGACCCACCGCCTACCTGGGCATCACCGTCCCCAACTTCCCCAACTTCTTCTGCCTCTACGGCCCCGGCACCAACCTGGCCCACGGTGGGAGCCTGATCTTCCACTCCGAGTGCCAGACCCGCTACATCATGGGCTGCCTGGCTATCCTGCTCACCGACGGCCACGCCGCCATCGAGTGCCGTCAGGACGTCCACGACGAGTACAACGAGCGCCTGCAGGCCGAGCTCGACACCATGGTGTGGTCGCACCCGTCGATCCGGCACAGCTGGTACCGGAACGACGAGGGCCGGATCTACATCCTGTCGCCCTGGCGCCTGGTGGACTACTGGACCTGGACGCTCCAGCCCGACCTCGACGAGTTCGTGCTCACACCGTCGTCCTCCTGACCTCAGGTCGACCCGGCCGACAGGCGGCCGGGTGTCGTCGACGGTCCTGAGGACCGGGTTTCTTCTCGTAGTGTCTCTGCACGTGAGTCGCGTGACCCCGCACGAAGGGCCGGGCCGATGAGCACCTTCGAGCGGGTCCGGCGGGTCCTCATCGGACCTGCCCTCTCCGCCAAGGAGTCCTCCAAGGAGCAGATCACCCCGGTCGAGGGTCTCTCGGCGCTCTCACTCGACGCCCTCACGTCGGTGGCCTACGGGCCCGAAGCGATCCTGGTCGTCCTGGCCGCGGCCGGGACGTCATCCCTGCATCTGATCCTGCCGATCACCATCGCCATCGTCGTGCTCCTGATCATCCTGGTGATCTCGTACCGGCAGGTGATCGACGCCTACCCGCACGGCGGTGGCGCCTACGCCGTCACCCGCGACAACTTCGGGCCCCAGGCCAGCAAGCTGGCCGGGGCCGCGCTCATCGTCGACTACACGTTGACCGTGGCGGTCTCCATCGCCGCCGGTGTGGGCCAGCTCACCTCCGCCTTCCCTTCCGCGACGCCCTACACGGTCCCGATCGGCCTGGGCATCCTCCTGCTGATCACGGCACTCAACCTCCGGGGGCTGGGCGAGGGGGCGCGAGCGTTCCTGATCCCGACGCTCCTGTTCATCGTCGGGCTGCTGGCCATCATCGCCATCGGGCTGGTCCATCCGCTCGGGCTGCACACCCAGCAGACGGGGCGGTCACTGGTGGCGAGCCACACGGTAGAGGCCATCACCGCCCTGTTGGTGTTGAAGGCGTTCTCGGCCGGTTGCAGCGCGCTAACCGGCGTGGAGGCCATCGCCAACGGGGTCCCGCTCTTCAGGGTGCCCAGGGTCGTCCGGGCCAAGCGGACCGAGCTGATGCTGGGGGTGATCCTGGCCTCGATGCTGCTCGGCCTGGCCGTGCTCAGCAACAAGTTCCACGTCCAGCCGAGGACGAACCAGACGGTGCTCAGCCAGATCATGGCGGAGGCCGTCGGGCGTCACTGGGCCTACTACATCGTCTCGCTCACCATCACCCTGGTCCTGGCGCTCGCCGCCAACACCTCGTTCGGCGGGCTTCCCGTGCTCACCAGCCTCCTCTCGAGGGACAACTACCTGCCGCACCTCTTCGGTGTCCGGGACAGCCGGCAGGTCTTCGGCAACGGGGTCTGGGTACTGGCGATCTTCTCCGGGTTGCTGCTGGTCGCGGTGGGCGGCAATACCAACGAGCTCATCCCCCTCTTCGCCATCGGGGTGTTCATCGGTTTCACGCTGTCCCAGTCAGGCCTGGTGCTGCACTGGTACCGGACCCGCGTCGCCGGCTGGCGCCGCCGGGCCACCATCAACGCCGTCGGGGCCACCCTGACCGCGGCCGCCACCCTGATCTTCCTCGTCTCCAAGTTCCTCGAGGGCGCATGGGTCGTCGTCGTGACGATACCCCTCCTCATCCTGCTGTTCACCCGGATCGAGCGCTACTACGCGAAGGCCAGCCGGGCGCTGGGGACCGGGCTCGTTCCCGCCCGTCCGGAACGGAAACAGACCCTGGTGGTGGTACCGGTGACCAGTGTCTCCCGCCTGACCCAGCACGCACTGTCCGAAGCGCTGTCGCTCGGGGACGAGGTGATGGCGGTGACGGTCGTCTTCGACGGGGAGCTGGTGGGCCTGCCGGAGGCCGATGTCGAGCGACGGTGGCGGGAGTGGGACCCGGGAGTGCCGCTGCGCGTCCTGCACACCGACTTCTCGTCGATCGTGCAGCCAATCGTCGGACTGGTCGACGACCTGCGCCAGCGAACGGACCGCCAGGTGGTGGTGCTCATCCCGGTGGTCATTCCCGGGAGGCTCCGATACCGCCTCCTCCACAACCAGATCGACCTGGCCCTGGCCAGCGCCTTGCGCCGCCGACCGGACGTGGTGGTGGCTCGGGTGCCCATGCCCATGCCCGTCCTTCCGTCCGACCAGTGACGCGGCGGGTCTGGCCGGCTGGATTCGGGCGCTCGAACCCGCCATCGCCCGTTGCGAAGGCCGCGAAAGGGACTTTCGGCCCTGGTGGCGACCGGAGTCCCTCCTTAGCCTCCACTACGGAGAGACAATAAGGCACCAGCTGTCTCATTGCATCTCCACCGGAGTGGGGTCCTTCGGACCACGAGCGTACGGAGGGCAACGATGGCACTGGGTCTCGATCTCGACTATCTCGACCGGTCGGCACGGGGGGAGTTCGACCTCGGCTGGCTCCGCAACGGCCGCTCGGAGTGGGGCGTCCACGCCAAGCCCAGCAAGACGGGCCTCACCATGCGCGACATCGCCATCGGCACCTACGGCGAGGTTCCCGACCACGCCCCGCGCCGCACCATGGCACCGCGGGGCTCCGACATCGATCCCGACGTGCCGGATCTCGGGTACACCATCAACGACAAGGCCGAGGTCTGGTCGGACAACGTCCTCGACCTCTATGAGGAGGCGGTCAGCCGCCAGTGGAGTGCCACGCGGGACATCCCCTGGGCAGACCTTCCCGAGCTCGACCCTGACCTCGAGCACGCCATGTGCCAGCTGGCCACCGTCCTCTCCGAGGTGGAGATGGTGGCGGCCGACTTCCCGGCCAAGTGGTTGTGGAGGATCAACCACGACTTCGTCGAGGCCAAGATGTTCCTCTGCACCCAGGTGATGGACGAGGCCCGCCACACCGAGGTGTTCCGCAAGCGCGCCCTGGCCAACGGTGGCGGTCTCGGACGGGCCTCGGCGGTGGTCGAGCGCTTCCTGCAGCTGATCCTCGACGCCGAGACCTACGACGAGGGCTCCGCGCTCATGCACCTACTCGGCGAGGGCATCGTCCTGTCGCTCTTCCGCGCCGGCGAAGCACTGGCGCCGTCGCCGGTCGAGCAGCAGATCTTCCGGCTCTGCATGCAGGACGAGGCGAGGCACGTCGCCTACGGCACCATGCACCTCCGCTACCGGCTGGAGCGCGACCCGCTGGTCGCCGAGGACTTCCACGCCTACCTCGACAAGGGCGAGGAGATCATCTCGATGATCTTCGCCACCCCGGAGATCGTCGAACCCACCGCCATTCTGGCGGCGGGCGGCGTCGCCCAGGCAGCCGAGCTGGGGGTGGCCGCCGGCGACATCATGCGGCGACAGATCATCGGCGAGTACCTGAAGCGATGCCAGCACGCCGGGCTGGACCGGCGCGGCCGGCTGCACCTGCCGGACGTGCTCATCGACGGCGTCCCCGGAGCCAAGGCCGAGGTGGCGGCGTGACGTCCCCCACTGCCAGCGAGTTCCCCTCGGACCTGTGGTTCTCAGAGCTGATCCGCAGGGCCAAGACCGACCGGCCGGCCATGGAGCGCCTGGGGATCGCCGATCTCCGCTTCGGAATCGAGATCGTCGCCGACGACGGGTCGTCCGAGCTGTTCGGCATCGTTCTCGACGGGTACGACATCGTGGCAGTGGGCCGCACCGATGAGGACACCTTCGCACCCGAAGTGGTCCTCAGCGGTCCGATCGAGGCGTGGCGCGCGATGATCCGCTCGATCGAAGCGAACGGCCGGGCCGATGCCGCTCAGACCCTCAACAGCCTGTCGATCGCCAGTGTGCCCTTCGAGGTGCGAGCCCCCGACGCCGTCGGGCAGGACAAGTTCTACCGTTACATGGGGACGTTGCAGGCGATCTTCGACGCAGCCGGAACCACGCCGGCCGCGGTCGCCAGGGGCTAGCCGTGAGCCTCCAGGTCGACGAGGACGAGTGCCTGGGCTGTGGTGCCTGCGAGTCCGCCTGTCCGACCGGAGCGATCTCCCAGACGACCGGCTTTCCGGTGGTCTACGTGATCGACCCACTGCTGTGCAACGACTGCATGCAGTGCACCGAGATCTGCCCGGTCGACGGTCTGGTGGGCGACGATGCCTGGGCGGTGTGCCACGGACGGGGCTGTCCCCTGTCCTCCAAGCGGTACGCCGGCTGGGAGTGCAGCGAGGGACGCCGGCGCTGCGAGGCCTGCGGCTCGATGCTCTGGCGGGCGCCGGGCGGCGAGTGGGCCTGCACCGCCTGCCAGGCCGACGCGGCGGGCGGCGGGCGGCGGGCTTCGTGCCCGAAGGTACGCCGGGCTTGCCGGCTCGCCGTCGACGCCGGCTGACGGGGCGGGGTTCGGCGGACCGCCCGCGCGTCACCGCCCCACCCCTCCGGCATCGATCCGGAGCGGGTGGCCAAATCCCGCGGCCACGGTCGGCCTCGGGTCGGGCTTTTTCTCGGACACCACTCTGTTGGACCGACCGGGTTGGACGGTCGGGAACAGTTGCTGTCCGGTCTCGTCCACGGTCGAACCATTACGCCTGTTCTGCTGCCTACGGCACGATCGGGAACGGAATCTCTGAGATGCTGGGGCCGTGTCCGGCAGTGTGCGTATCGGTTCAATTGCCATGTTGGTTGCGGTCACTTTGGCGGCAGCTGTACTGGCCGGCTGCTCATCGGGCCCCGCAGCCACGCCAGCATCGGCCAAAGCTGCCCCAACGAAATCGGCACCGAGCGAGCTGCCTACCAGTTGCGCTCTGACAACGAGTCTCGCTCCCGTCAGCCCGACACCCACTTGGCCGACTGGGGCCCAGATCCTCGATGCGGTTCCAAATGCCCTGGCCTCCCAGTATCCGACCGTCTTTGGGGAGGTAGTAGTCGCCCCCGCGACCGCGGGTGAATCCGCGGTCGAGATCAATTCACATCTCGTCGTTCTCGAGACCGTTCATGACCCTTCGCTCGAAGCTGAGGTGAGAGCGGCCTATCCGTCCGGCATCACCGTCACGTTCGAGGTGACGTCGCGCTCAAGTTCATGCCTGGGCGACCTCAACGCCAGAGTAACCGCACAGTGGAACGCCGCCGCCAAATCGGGAATCACCATCTACGGGGTCGGTATCGACAAGAACCAGGTGTTGGTCAGCGTGTCGGCGTGCACTCCGTCCACTGAGCAAGCCGCCAAGAAATGGTTCTCCCAGCGTTGGGGCGACGCCGTGTCAGTTGCGACTTGCCAATTACCGGCCAAAGCTGACGTCGGCTGATTCTGGAAAAGGTTCTCGGGGTATGGCCCGTGTGGCAATGCCTCAGAACGTTCCCGCAGCCACAGCCGGGGGTGCCGCAGTCCACCGGCTCGCTTCGTGCCTCATGACACCCAAAGCGGAGCGAGCTTGCAGATTTCGAGCTCTCCCGCCCTGCCGTTCTGCGCTGCCCGACGGCGGCCGAGGACCGCAGTCATGTCGCGCCGTTCGATGCGACGGGATGCTGGCGATGGCTGATCCGGGGTCGAGTCCATTCGGCTCAATGAGGGGCCGCCGTGTCGTTCCGGCTCAGCCCTGGCCGGTGGACGTCAGTAGGCCGGACGAAGGCCGGTGAGCATCGGGAAATGACGGACGTTCATCGTCAACAGGTCCGCGTCGAGCACCAACGCAGTGGCGGCGATCAGGTAGTCGGCGTCGTCGATCCCAACGTTGGCACGTCGGTGCTGCCGAGCTAGCTCACCGGCGGTGCGGGAGATGCTTTCGTGGACGGGGACCCAGGTGACGGCCGAAAAGAACTGCTCCACAGCATCGATCTCCTTGGCTCGTACGCCAGCGAGGAGTTCAAAGCGGACAACTTCGCTGGAGATCACCGGTTCTTCTTCGTCAACGAGCCGTCGGAGAAGATCGACCGCTGGCTTGGCGCCACGAAGATGATCGATGGCGACGCTTGTATCCAGCAGCTTCACCCAAGGCCCTGTCGGTTCAAGCGTTCGTTCAGGTCGCCACGAAGCACATCTACGTAGTCCGCGCCGGTCAGACGCCGACCGCGAAATGCCCCGGCGCTCGCGTCAAGGGCTTGAAGGCGCTCGGCCTTGGTCTTCTCGCCGAAGGTGTTCCGTACGGCTCGTCGGACCAGCTCCGAGCGCGACGCCCCGGTCGTTCGGGCCACACGGTCAAGTAGCTCCAGTTCGGCATCGCCGAGGTAGATCTGAGTTCGTCCCACAGCACCATAATACACCTAGTGGTGTCTCTTTTTTCCGAGGCCCCGGCCAGGGATTGACTGCCCGTCGGGAATGGATCTGCACCGGACCCCGGATTCGAACGGATGCGCCTCGGCTCCGGATCGACGGTCGGGATTGTCGCTGCCGACACCGGCCCGTGAGGTTTGGCCCGATCCCTGTTTCCACTGGTGAACCACTGCGAGATGTGCCGTTCTGCGCTGGACTTGCGCTGGCAACGATCGTCGTTCTGTTGCGGCGTTCTGTGCGGGCCGGGATGCGCTTGAACGCCGAGTCGGCGTTCGCCGAGCTGGGCTCCAGAGGTCAACTCGTTGAACGTTCTGGCACGGATCCGACCCTGCGATCGGGGATGTCCTCGCGGAACGCTGGCCCTGGGAATTGGGGTACTGGGTCCGCCAGAGCGGGCTCCTCCAGGAGTGACGTTCACACCCGCCCCCGAATGATCAACCGCCGTCAGACGAATGGCCGAGCACGGCGCCCTGTCGGAGGACCGAAACCGGACCGTCCTCGCTCACGGCGATCACGGTGGCGAACGGGTCGTCGTAGCTGTAGCGGCGCCCAGACGTGTGCCGGGTGCCTCCGAGCGGCTCAACACGCTCTTCGGCAAGAGCAGTGGGCACCAGCCGCACGCCGAGCTGGCGGAGCACGCCGTCGGCGTCGAACATGGCGGCGCCGTCGACCTGTGCCAGGGCGTGGCGGAGCGGGGCAAGGTGCGAGGCCCTGCGAATCCTCAGGGGCGGCGGCGTAGGAAGCCGCTCCTCGACCGGGGGGCCGTGGTCAGCAACGGGTCGGTAGACGAGCAACGCGCCGATGCCGAGGGAGCCGAGGTCGTGGACCGCGAACTCGAGCATCGCCTTGAGCACCCCCGGATCGCCGTAGGTCGAGCCAGAAGCGAAGGTGTCGACCCAGCTGCCCACCGGCGGCTCGTGGTGCCAGCAGATGCCCTCCCAGCGAAGCACGCCGAAACGCCCCACGACCCGGACCGATCCGGCGGGATGCCGCTGGACGATGGTCGCGTCGAAGACGCTGGCGAGCACGACGAGGTCGCGTTCCGAGCCCGCAGGGCGATCGAACACGATCCATTCGTTCGGGCCGTCGGTACGGCGCAGGAGCCAGCTCGAGAGCCCGTCGGCGAAACGACGGGCGGCCCCAAGGGGCTGTTCGGCAAGGGGAGTCCGAGTGATCTCGAGCTGTGTCCCAGATGCCCACGAAGCCGGCTCCGCAGCTGGCTCCAAGATCGTGCCGGCGCTCGCCGCCCGGCGTTCGTGGATAGGCGGACGAAGGGCCAGGTCGATCTCTTCCACCAGGATCTCCCGGGCGGCTCCGGCGCCTTCGAGGTGCAGCCCGGTCTCTTCGAGCTCCTCAGCGAGTCGTCGCAGTCGCCCCGCTCCGGAATCGGCCATCGGGATGCACGTTATAGCGATGCGCCCGCCGGCCATCCCGGGTACTGCCGCCTCGCTCCCGGACCCACTCGTTGGCTGCCACCGATCGGAGCGGTCGCCGTCAACGACCGCGGGGCCCGGGACGGCGAGACGCACGAGTCCACCTTGTCTCTCGACGTGGTCGCCTGGTGCCTCAGGCATACCAGGGAAATGTCAAAAGAAGAGGGCGGTGAAGTCCCTCTTGTCCTCGGGCTTCAGAACGAACTGCCTGCGCCCCTCTTCCGTCAACGGATAGGAACCATCACGCCTTACGTTCCACATCCGAGGATCCGCTCACCTCGATCGTCGCTAGGCTTCGGCGTGTGACCGACCGACCTTCGACGGCTGTTCAGCGCGCGATCCATTGGAAGCACGTCTACGAAGCCAACGACCCGGAGGCCGTGAGTTGGTACCAGCCTGAACCGGTCGTGTCGCTGGATCTTATTGATGTGCTCTGCCTAGCACCGGCATCCAGAGTTATCGACATCGGTGGCGGTGCATCGGTCCTTGTGGACCGGCTGCTCGCCAAGAGGTTCACCGATCTGACCGTTCTCGATATCTCCGAGGCCGTACTGGAAGCAGCCCGTGGACGAGTTGGCAATAGCGCCCGAGTGGCCTGGATCGCAGCAGATCTCCTCTCCTGGGAGCCGACCCGAAGCTACGACCTTTGGCACGACCGGGCCGTCTTCCACTTTCTCGCCGGGGCAGAGATCGAGCGTTACCGTGAAGTCCTACGCTTCGCCGTCGCCCCCAGTGGATCGGTCATCATCGGCACCTTCGCACCAGACGGTCCAGAGTGGCGCTCCGGGCTACCAGTGACTCGGTACAGCGCCGAGGAGCTTGGTGCGGTCCTCGGAAGTGAGTTCGACGTCGTGGAGCACCGTCGGGAAGTCCACGCAACACCGGCGGGGGCGGTGCAGCCATTCACTTGGATAGCGGCTCGACGTACTGCTTGCTGACCGCGCCAAGCCTCACTTGCCCAGAGTCGGGACCAACTCACGCAACCGTACTCGCCCGCCGGTTCGCAACACGGCCGTGCGATAGACGCGGGCTGCCACCCGCGCCACCAACACGGTGCACACGACGCTCAGAGCAACCGACAGCAGAAACTGCCACCAGGTGACCTCCCCGAACCCGACCAATGTCGGCATGGCGAAGGGGGCGGTGGGAGGCAGGTAGGCGAGGACCTTGACGAGAAGCGAGGCACTGCCTGAGCTGACTCCGATGAGCGAGACGATGTAGCCGAAGATGAGCGGTGCGGCCAGCGGCAATGCCAAGCTCTGCACCTGGTCCTGGCGTTCCGCCAGGGATCCGGCGGCGGCATACACCCAGCTGTAGAAGGCGTACCCGAGGACGAGCCAGACAAGGGTGGCCACCACGACAAGCGGCGCCGCTCCGTGCACGAGGTTGGCGCCGACCACCTCGGCCAGCACCAGCGCGAATGCCACCAGGGACAAGGCTTGCAAGAGGGCTACAGCGCCGATGCCCGCCAGTTTGCCCGCCAGCAGCTGGCCCGGCCGCACCGTGGCGAGCAGGACCTCGATGACGCGGCTCGCCTTCTCCTCCATGACGCCCATCAAGATCCAGGAGAGGTACTGGGTCAGGACGATGAATATGAGGATGACGCCGATCAGCGCCGTCGCCTCCTCCGTCGTGGTGGCATTTTTGCCTGGATGGACGCTCTCGACTGGCCACGGCTTGGCCTCGGCGACCGCGGCCGTCTGCGCTGGGGTCAGGCCGGCTCGGGCGAAAGCCTGCTGCGCTCCGAAGGTCGTGGCGACGGCTCGCACATACCGGGCTCCGGTGGAGGTGTCGGTGTCCGAAACGGGGTTCTCTACGAGGATGGTCCCGCTGCTGTCGACCACCATGTTGAGGTTGCCAGCAATCAACGCAGCGCGAGCGATGCTCAGGTCAGTCTCGCGCACCAGCTCTACGGGCAGTCCCACGGTTGTGGCCAGCTTCTGCAGCTCCTCGTCGAGAGCCGGCGAGCCGGCGACGATCCCCACCCTTTGTCGTGTGGTCGTATCAGTGTGGATGGTGGGGATGATCACGGCCGCCGCCACCACGGCGAAGAGGATGAGGGTGACCACTCGAAATGTGCGGCCACGGACCCGCTCCCGGATCTCGCGCCCGGCCACAAGTCCGGTGTCTCCGAGGAGCCGCCTGTCGCGTAGTCCGCCCGTGAACACCCTGAGCTGTGACGATCGCCCCTGGCCTTTGCGGCGTAAGCCGAAGCGGACGAGCAGAACCACCGCAACGGCGGCAAGGATGAAAGGTAGCGCCTTCACTGGCCCACGGCCTCTCTGAACACCTCGGACAGGCGACGGCGTTCGAAGGCGAATTCGGTGACGTGCCCGGCGGAGCGCGCCGCATCCAGCACCACATCACTGTCTGTGGAACCGTCGAGGACGAGACGTACTTCGCCCCCGTCAATCTCCGAAACGGTCACGCCTGCAATCCCCTCCGCCCACGACCCTTGGCGGTCTCCGTCCACCCGGACGGCGAGGCGCCGCGCGCCGCTCGTCGACAGTTCGTCGACCGTCCCTCTCGCCACCAGCCGACCACGGTCGATGATGGCTACCGACTCGCACAGGTCTTCGACCAGGTCGAGCTGGTGGCTCGAGAACAGTACGCATCGGCCGGCGCGTGCCTGCTCGACGAGCACCTGGCCGATGGCGTCGATGCCGGTCGGATCGAGTCCGGAAAGTGGTTCGTCCAGCACCAGCATCTCGGGGTCGTGCACCAGGGCCGCCGCCAGCTGCACGCGCTGCTGGTTGCCATGCGACAGGGTCTCGACCTTGCTGGTGGCGCGGTCGCCCACGTCCAGGCGCTCAAGCCACTTCTTGGTGGAAATAGCAGCGCTACGCCTGTCCATTCCGTGTAACCGTCCAAGGTACTCAAGCTCGTCTGCCACGAGCATGTTCGGGTACAGGCCCCGCTCCTCTGGCATGTAGCCGAAGCGCCGGCGCTGGGTGGCCCCAACCGGCACGCCGTTCCACCGAACCGACCCGGCTTCGAGGTCGGTGAGCCCGAAAATGGCCCGCATCGTCGTGGTCTTGCCGGCGCCGTTTGGACCAAGGAAGCCCACGACCTGGCCGGAAGGGACCGAAAAGCTCAGATCGTCGAGTGCGGTCACCGGGCCGAACCGGCGGCTCAGGCCGTCGAACTCCAGCATTCCGGCCACAAGCTGATCCTAGGTCCACCCAGTCGGACTGCCAGGTCATCCAGTACCTGCTCGGGAGCAGAAGAGTGGACCGCTCCGGGGGCTGACCCGCCTTCCGGTCCCCCCAGGTCATGGCGGCGGTTCTTTCCCGGAATCCGCGGCCGTCTCCCGTGCCGACGCGTCCCGGCCAGCACCGCCGCTCTCGACCCGCCCGTCACCGGCTGGTCCGGCGGCTGACCGAGTGGTGCCGTCGTCAAGCAGCTCGGGGCTCGCGAGGTCATCGGCCGCTGTGCGCTGGCCCATGCGCGAGGGCCACCAGTTCCAGCGGCCCAAGAGCTCGACGGTGGAGGGCACCAGCACGGTCCGCACGACGAACGTGTCGAGCAGGATGCCGACCGCCAGTCCGAACCCGATGACCCGGATCTCCCCGTTGCCCTGTCCGGAACCACCGACCACCGCGAGCACGACGAATGTTCCGGCGAGGACGAGTCCGGCCGAGGTCACCGTCGGACCGGTAGCCCCCACCGCCCGCACGACCGCCCGGCGCAGGGCATCCTTTCTGGCCTCCTCCCGGATCCGGGTCATGACGAGGATGTTGTAATCCTCGCCCAGGGCCAACAGGAAGATGAACATCAAGAACGGTAAGAGGAAAATGATGCCTGCCTGACCGGAGATCTTCATGAACACGATGACCGAGATGCCGAGCGACGCCAGGTAGGAGAGGAGAACGCTCAGGATCAGGTACAGGGGCGCGACGAGGCTGCGGAGCACGAGTGCCAGCACGAGACCGATGGCCACAATGGCAATGGGCACGATCTTGCCCACGTCGTTTTCGGAGATGGAGCTCACGTCGTAGAGGGCCGGCGCCTCCCCGGCCACGCCACTGGCGTCGGCTCCCGCCTTCCGGGCAACGTCGGCAACCGCCGATCGGAGGCCGGGAACGGCGGCAATGGCGGCCGTGCTCCCGCCGTTGCCTGCGGCCAACCCGGTCTCCCACTGCACCGTGTGCCCGTCGGCGCTGATGTAGCGGGCCGTGGCCAGGTAGGTGACGTAGACGGCGGCCGAGATGTCGGAGCCGACCGGAGGCACGAGGGGTTTGGTGACTAGTTCCTGGGCCGGGCCGAAGGGGTGGACCAGCTGGTAGATCGATGACAGCTCGGCGGGGGTAAGCGTGGCTCCGTTGGGGTCGAGGGGTCCGGAGATCGTGGAGAAATACCGGCTGTCGCGCAGTCCGGTGGTGGCCGTCTCCAGCTGATGTGGGTCATCCCAGACCGACGTGGCGAAGCGCATGACGACGTTCGTCGGGTTGGCGCTCGCTTCGGGGAAGTGTGCCGCCACGGCGGCATTGCCCTTGGCGGCGTCGGTGCCGGCCGGCGCGGACACGTCCCCACCGAACCCCGTCGGCACGAAACCCAGGGCGAACAACGCCACGGTACCCAGGACGACCACCCCGAGGGCCAGGGTCAAGACGGGTCGGCGTACCAGCCGGGCGGCTATGCGGCCCCAAATGCCGTCGGAGCGGTCGCGGGGCAGGGTCTTGGTCGGCCAGAACACCGCCCTACCCAGGATGGCCAACAGGGCCGGGAGGAGGGTCAGTCCCGCCACCAGCATCGTGGCGATGCCGATGGCCAGGGGCACCCCCAGGTCGTGATAGAGGCCGAAGCTGGCCGCCAACAGCGTCAGGAGGGCCACGATGACTGTCGCCGCCGAGGCGGAGATGGACTCGCCCACTCGTCGCACGGCGTAGGTCACGGCCGCCTTGGGCTCACTTCCGGCAAGCAGCTGCTCGCGCACCCGGAAGACCAGGAAGAGGCCATAGTCGGTCCCCGCCCCCAGGATGAGGACGATCAGCAGGATCTGGGTGAAGAACGAGATCTGGAGGACACCGGCGCTGCCCAGGGCACCGATGAACGACCCTGACACGACGAGGACGAGCGCGGCAGGGAGGAGCGTGACGAGCGGTGCCAACAACGACCGGAAGATGAGCAACAGCAAGGCGATGATGAAGAGGATCGAGGCATCTTGGATGTTCTCGCCCTGCTTGGCCGACTGCTGCTGGGCGGCGGCGTTGGTGGCCAGCTGTCCGGCCAGATGCATCTGCAGGTCGGCCGGCAACGGGACGCGGGCGAGGACGGAGTTCAGATCGTCGATGAGGGTGGTGCCCTCTCCCTCATTGAAGGGCGAGGTCGACGACACGAACAGGAGTTCCGCCGCCCTGTTGTCTGGCGAGGTCCCGAGGAACTGGGCGGACAACTCCGAGGGCACCTTGTCCAACCGAGCCAGGACGTCCTTGAGCGCCGTCTGGTCGGCGGCATTCAGGCTGGAATCGGATGTGACCGCCACGATGGGCACCTGGCTGTGGGTGTCCGGACCGATCAGCGGCTCGGCCAGGAGGGCCGCCTGGTTGCTCGGCGCACTGGCTGGCAAGAAGGCCCCATTGTTGTCGTTGACTTGGCTCGCCAAGGTCGGCAGCGAGCTGACCGCCGCAACCGATCCGACGATCCAGACGCTCACCACCACCCAGCGGAGGCGTACGACACCCCGACCCAACACGTCAAAGAAGCGGCTCATGGAACAGCCATTCTCTCGTCGTCGGCGCGACAGCCACAAACCTGCCGGGTATGGGCACACCGAACGACGGCGAGCAGCCCCAACGACGCCGCGCCCGAACCGGCCTTCGGCGCGCCGTCTGATTCGCGGCCGCCCCCTGGGCCAACGGCTCCAACGACCATTGATCCGTCACCAGCGGACAGCTGGTCTCTGTTCCGGCGAAGCCCTCTGAGGGGTGAGTGTCTGAGGGCGGTCACGAAGGGAGACTTCTATCGCGCGCTCCGTGGGTTGTGACATTCGCCTCTTGGCACGCGGCCAACAAGGAACGAAAGTGGAGGAAGGACCGAGGGGAAGGGAGGGGAACGTGATGGCAGAGGATGCTTACAAGGCGTTGATACTAAGGACGTACCAGGATTTCGAATCAGGTGACCTGGACCTTTTGCGAGTGGTCATGGCGGAAGACGTGGTATGGCATGAGCCAGGGCGAAGCAGCCTCGCCGGCCACTACAAAGGCCCGGAAGCCGTACTTGGCTTTTTGGCGCAGCTGAAGGCACTCAGTGACAGCACGTTCAAGATCGAGGTCTTGGACGTGCTCAGCGAACCGGAGCGGGCGGTGGTCCTTCAGCGGGAGACCGCGACAAGGAACGGCAAGGCTATGGATCTGATCACCGCGGTCGAGTTCGAGATCCACAACGGGAAAGTCACCGAAGTGACCGTCTACCAGGCTGACACCTACCAGTTCGACGAGTTCTGGGAGGACATCTAGCGCAGATTCCGCCTGGGCTGGCTCATGCGAGTTGGAACCTGCTGAAGCCGAACGAGCTACGGCGAAGTCGGGTGGATGGTAATCGATTCGGTGACCTCGCCCCGCAGCACCCGCACGGCCAATTGGCCATTTGCGAGGCTCGCCTCGACGCGGCCGCCGAATCCGTCAGGAAGCTCGACCTCCCGCTCGTAGCCACCATATTCCCACTCGTGGAGTAGATATGTCCGCGGACCGGCGCTACGAAGCAGGGCCTGAAAACGAAGTGTTCCCGGCCGCAACTGAACAGTCACGTCGTCAGCCGTGACCGCTGGGAGCGGGGCAACGATCACCAGAGCGGCAGTGGTCTCGTAGACATTGACGGGAACCCCCTGCAGGCGCATTGTTGCGGCGGTACGGGCAGTCGCCACCACCACCTGCTCACGCGTCGGCTGCGGTCTGTCCATGACCAACCCTACGTCAGGCCGATGCCTACTCACAGGTCCATTCCCCCGTCGAGGCAGGCCAACGACTCATCCAACAGCGTGGCGAGATCCTTGGTCGGGTCATCGGCTACGGCGAACATGACGGCTATTGCGACTCCTACCACTGCCCCGGCCACGGTGCGAATGCCGAGATCGTCCGGCCTTCGTCCCGTACGCTCGGCGAGCACTTCGGCCAGGAGGTGCATCGCTCCAGCGAACTGATCCAGGATCGCCGAGCGCAGCTCCGGCACGGAGATGCTGAGCTGCATCCGATCCATCTGGTCGGCGACCTCTTGGGTCGACAACTGACCGAATGCGCCTTGGAAGGTGCCACGCAGCGCCTGGAGCGGGCTGAGCTCCGGAGGCTGCATCCGGAAGAGGTCGACGATGAGCGGGTCCAGGTCGTCGAACAGGACGACGTCGGCCTTAGTCGGGAAGTACCGAAAGAACGTGCTTTCGGAGACCTCTGCCTCCTTGATGATCTGCTGGATGGTAGTGGCGTCATAACCATGCTCCCGGAAGAGCCGAAGAGCGTGCGCTTGGATGGCAGAGCGCGTCTTCGCCTTCTTGCGCTCGCGTAGACCGACCGGGTGCTGTTCATTGCGCGCCAACAGTCTGACCCTCTCTTTCCGCACCGGCATGCCCGATAGACATGGAGACATTGGCCTTCGGGAGAAAGAGCACCGCCAGCACGGCGCCCCCCAGTGCGATGCTGGCTGACACCAGAAGTGCTCTGTCCATGCCGTGTACAAAGGCAGCGCGGACCGAAGCGAGCAGCGCCGCCGAATGGAGCTGTTGGGCGACGGCGACGCCTCCGAAGACGCTTTGGCGGACAGCGGCCGCTGCAGGTCCCGGCAGCCCCGACAGGCTGAGGTGGGCGAGGTAACCGGCGCTGAGCACGCTGCCGAGGATCGCCGTGCCGAACGGAGCGCCGGTCTTGTTGACCGCTTGCAGTACGGCTGAACCGACACCGCTGTGCTCCTCGGACAGTTCGACGAGTGCGGCCGACGACGAGGTGGCCATGGCGATCCCCATTCCAAGTCCGACGATGCCCATCCATGTCAGGACAAAGAGGCCGCTCGATTCGACGGTCGTCGTTGATCCGATGAACAGTCCGACGGCGAGAAGGACAAAGCCGATCGCAACGGCGATCTTGGCGCCGACCAGGCTGGCGAGCCGGGCGGCGGGAACCGCACCGACCACGAGCCCGGCGATCAGCGACAAGAGGCGCAGGCCCGAACCGATCGGATCCGTTCCGAGTACACCCTGGAAGTACTGCGGCATGGTGAACAGGACGCCGATCATGGCGAGAACCGCCACTGCCGCCAGGATCACGCCCCAGGTGAACGACGCCGAATCGAACAGGGTCAGGTCGAGCAGTGGTTGGCCACCGGGCTCACGTGTCAACTGGCGTTCCCAGGCGAAGAACCCCACGAGGATCACCAGGCCGGCGAGGATCATGAGCAGTGCACCGTCGTTGCTCCAACCGTCTTGGCCCGCCCTGATCAGCCCGTACGTGACCGCCACCAGCCCGGCAGCCGAGGCGGCCACCCCGACGGGATCGAAGCCGGGGCTCTCCGATGCTCGGGACTCCGGTATGAGTGCAGTGGCAGCGGCCAGGCCGATCACGGCGACGGGGACGTTGATCAGGAATACCCAGCCCCACCAGTAGTGCGTGAGCAGCCACCCCCCGAGGATGGGGCCGATCGGGAGGGCCAGAAAGTTGGCCGAAGCCCACACACCGACGGCCTTTGGCCGCTCCTCCTTGCTGAACAGGACGGTGAGGGAGGAGATCGCCATCACGATCACCCCCGCCCCAGCCACTCCCATGAGTACTCGAGCCGCCATGAACTCACCGACCGACGTCGAGTACCCGCACGCTGCAGATCCCAGCCCGAACAGCGCGAGGGAGGTAAGGAGGACCTTCTTGTGCCCGTAGCGGTCGCCCAACAGGCCCGCGGGGAGCATCGAGGCCGCCAACACCAGGAGGTAGAGAGACGAGAACCATTGGAGGTCGGATTCCGATGCGTGGAGCGCCTTCGAGAGCGTCGGCAGGGCCACGCTGAGCACGGTGCCGTCCAATCCCACCGCCAGGACTGCCAACGTCACCGCTCCGAGCGCCCACCATCGACGCGCTCCGAGGTTCTTCATGGTGGTTGCTCCTATTTGATAGCTACTGTCATAAGATTGTAGCAGGCAGTTTCTCAGAATGTGAGCGCGGACCGGAGGTGACCGTCGGTGAAGACCTCGCGATGTCTGTCTCAGGGCTGGCCGGCGATCACCTTCGTCGACACCCCAACGGTGGGCAGGGAGGGTGAATTCAGGGCTGACGACGGTCGCTTGATCCGGGAGCTGACGTTGGACCGAGCCGGAACTACCGACCACGGCAAGGAGGCGGGTAGCTGCGATGTCTCTGCCAGCAACGGCCTGCCCGATTCTGAGCACCGGTTGCCTGTGAGGGCTCGCGGTTGCCATTATTTGATCGTGAACGCAGTCGAGCGATTCTTTGCGGCATCCCGCGCGCATGATGTTGACGCCGCGGTATCGGAGCTGGCTCCCGATGTCGTGATGCTGAATCCCGCTACCGACGACCCCCTGGTCGGAAGGGAGGCAGTGGCTGATGCTCTCCGCTCTGCGGAAGCTGCGTGCGACGAATTCCGCCACACGCATCTCCTTCATGATCCGTCGTACTTGGATAGCGGGGCAGGACTACTCGTTCAACGGCGAATGAGCCGTGACGACGAGCGGGAGCTCAGGCAAAGAGGCTGACGACACCCGGATCGGGCGCTCGGGCTAGTCGCACAAGGAACTCG